>NZ_AWFA01000049.1 GCF_000682675.1 Hyphomonas pacifica
GATGGACCACCTCAGTGGGGCAGAGCAGGGCATGTCCACGACAATGAAACTGTCAGAGGCAGTCACCAAGGAAGAACTTCGCGAGCTGCGCAAGAAGTCAGACCTTCGCGCGCTCGCCACGCTTTCCTGGAATTGGGGCCTCATCATCGCCGCCTTCGCCATCGCGATCATCTGGCCGAACCCGCTGACCATTCTGGCAGGCATCATCATTCTGGGCGGGCGCCAGCTTGGCCTCGGCATCATCAATCATGACTGCGCGCATCATGCTTTCTTCAAGAGCGCGAAAGTCGACGAATTCGTCGGCCATTATCTGGCGGGAGCACCGATGAACATCTCCCTGCCCGCTTACCGCGCTTACCATCTGAAGCACCACAAATATGCCGGCACACCGGATGATCCGGATATCATCTTTGTGAAGTATTATCCCGTCTCAAAGGACAGTCTGCGCCGCAAATTCATTCGTGACCTTACCGGCCAGACCGGATTTCGCGATACCCTGCGCAAGATCCGCAATTTCCGCCTGTCGCGGAACTGGCCATGGCTGACCTTCCACATTCTGCTGCTCGGTACACTGACGGCTGCTGGGGCTCCATGGGCTTACCTGATGTGGTGGGCGGCAGAGCTGTTCGTCTATCCGGCCATCGTCCGCCTTCGCCAGATCGGCGAGCACGGCACCGTTGCAGACCGCAGCCAGCTTGACCCGCGCCTGAACACCGGCACCACGATAGCGCCCTTCTGGCAGCGCGTGCTGATCGCCCCGAACGATGTGAACTACCATCTGGAACATCACATGTTCGCGTCGATCCCGCCCTACCGGCTGAAGCGCCTGCACCAGCTGCTCTCATCGCGCGGCTACTATGATGGCTATCAGTGCATTTCGCGTGGCTATGGACAGGTGCTCAGCCGCGCTGTGCGCGGTGATGAGCCTGGTATGGTTCCGGCGGAGTAAGAGGCTTTACTCCACCGCCGCCCAGAATGGCCCGGCCGGCAGGCCATTGCCATCAAACAGATTGCAGAGCGGTGAGTCGCCCTGACAGTAACGTACCTCTGTCACCGGCTCGCCCTCTGCCTCGATCACCGCCGCATCGCCCTCAAGGGACGCATTGGCAAAACGGCACATGCCGTCTTCCAGGCAGACTTCAAAGCCGAAGACCGTCCCGGAACTGATGGTCTGCAGTCCCTCTTCCACGCCCTCAAACGTGACGCGGATCACATCGCCATCCCGTGTGCCAGATGCCACTTCAGGGCCGGATGGCCCCGTCACAGCCTCACCATAGATCAAATCATTCGCCAGCCGCACAGCGCGCTCTGCCACGGCCAGCTTGTTGGTCGGGTGAATGTCCACAGTATCGCCCAGATCAATCGTCACGACCAGGCCAGCCTTGTCATCGGCCTCGGTCGCGCGGCGCATGGATTCCCGGATCACGCCCCACCCCGGCTCACCCGCCTTGACCGGCAGCGCGCCAAAGCGCGGCAACTGCACCACCATTACCGGCAGGTCCGCCCCGAATTTCTGCCGCCAGTCTTTCATCAGCAGGCCGAGCAGTCCTTCATAGGCTTCGCCCTCTCCGGCATTGGACTCGCCCTGATACCACATTGCCCCCTTCAGACGGATGCCCGCCAGCGGCGCAATCATGGCATTGTGCGTCATCGTATAGCCCTTGATCGTGAACCAGGGCGCGGGCGGCGGCACCTTCACACTCGACGGCACCTTCTGGTAAGACCAGCCCTGCGCGAGGGAAACCGCAGAGCCATCAGCCAGCTCCACCTTCATTGCCTCGTCCGGGCCGCTCATGCCGCCGCTTGCCCAGTCATTATGTACGTTCACCAACAAGGTGTTCTTGCCGGGTTTCAGCAATCTGGCAGGCACCTCATAGTCGCGATTACCACCCCAGCTGAAAGTTGATCCGATCGGCGTACCGTTCAACCAGGTGAAATCCGTGTCATCCATCGCGCCCAGATGCACTGTCGCATCCTGCTTTGCCTGCTCGCGTGTCAGCGTGAAGCTTACCTTGTGCCACACCATGCCATAATGATGCTCCAGCTCCGGGTCGCCCCAGGCCTGCCAGTCAGACATTGAACCGGGTACGGACTTCCAAATGCCTGCCGCATCATCTTCCCAGGGTTTTGCGCCCTGATTGGCCGGATCCGCCAACCAGGCCTTCTGCCACATTTCGGCATAGGCCTTCATCCCGGCCAGCGGGTCATCGCGATAGGTTTCCAACAGGTCCAGCTGCGCCGTGTATTGCGGCTGCGCACGCATCAGATTGCCGTCAATCCAGGGCTCGATGCGGGAACCACCCCAACTGGAATTGATCAGGCCAACCGGCACGTCATGCGCCTTCATCAGTTCACGACCTGTGAAATAGCACAGCGCTGAAAAGTCTTTGGCAGAGTCCGGCGAAGAGATCGCCCAGGCATCGCCCTCCGGCAAGTCCCGCTCCGGCGTCAGGGACAATACTTTTGATATCTGCAACAGGCGCAGCCGCTCATGGTTCGCCGCCTCCACTTCGCGCTCGCCATAGTTCACGCGCGATAACGGATATTCCATATTGGACTGGCCGGAACACAGGAACACATCGCCCGCCAGCACATCCTCGGCAGAATCGACCACCGCGTCATTCTGTTCAAGTGTGATCGTGTGCGCGCTGCCGCCTGCCAGTGCCGGGAACTCCGCCCACCAGCGTCCATCGCGCCCGGCCGTCACCTGCTTGACGGCATCGTCCAGCTTGACCATCAGCATATCGCCCGGCTCGGCCTCGCCAAAGATCGCCACCGCCGCATCGCGCTGGATCACCATGTGATCCCCGAACACATCAGCCAGCTTCGGCGCCTCTGCCAGCGCGCTGCCCGCCAGCAGCAAAGCCGCTGCACTCGTGAAACTCCATTTGCCAAATGCCATCTGAAACTCCGCCCTTTTTGATTTTGGGCAAAGGTTCAACAGCCCAGGCAGAAAGTCCAGTGTTAGCGGTAACTAAATTTGTTCACCCCACCATCATCCAGACTGCCACGCCAGAGAGGATCAGACCGAAAATACGGTTCATCAGGCGCGCATGACGCTCATCCGCAAACTGCCTGGCAATGCGGTCCCCAATCATGGTCCAGACTGTAAACGCGACGAAATTATTGAGGGTGAAGACTGTCGTGATCCACAAGACCTTAAGAAGATGAGACTGATCCCCACTCGTCAGGAATTGGCTGAACATCAAGGCGATAATCACATAGGCTTTCGGATTGAGGACCAAGAGCAATGCTCCGCTCCAGAAGCCAGCGGGCCGGGCTTCATCAGCATCCTCCAAGGCTCCCGCATTGAACAGCTTCCAAGCCAGGTACAGGACATAGACAGATCCTGCCCACCGGATCACCAGAAAAATACCCGGCAAACGCTCCAGCGTCGCCGCGAAGCCAAAACCAATCGCCAGGGTCACGATCCATGTCGCGACATGGTATCCTGCGCTGGCCAACAGGGTCGCGCGCACACCAAAGCGCGCGCCATTGGCCGCAAAAAACATGTTTCCAGGCCCAGGACTGTAGGCCAGCGGAAACAGGAAGATCAGCAGTGCAATCATGGGAATACCTCTCAGATCCGATCTGGAGGTCCTGCCTGCGCGGGTCTCGTCAAACGACCCGTTTCTTGCGGTCCTGCGGATTTATCTTCCAGCGACTGCCAGTTTGAACGCCTTTGCAAACACGCTCGGCAGGCCTTCGACCGCGTCCACATTCACCCATTGGCCGTCTGCCTTGGGTCGCCGGGCCAGGTCCGCGCGCATCACCCTGAAGCGCAACGCAAAATGCGTGAACACGTGGCGCACCTCGCCTACCTCTTCCCAGTCGGCTTTCGCAGGCGGCGGCGTCTCCGGGAAATCCCCCTCCACCCAGTCACCCGTCGGCAGCGCCAGCATCCCGCCCAGCAGCCCCTTGTCCGGCCGCCGCACCAGCAGCACCTCCCCCTTCGAATGCAGCACATAGGCGATGCCATGTCGCACCGGTTTCTCCGGCTTGGCCGGCTTGATCGGATACCGCTCCGGATTGCCCTCGGCCCTCGCAGCGCAGAGCTCAGACAGCGGACAGATCAGGCAGTTCGGCTTTGTCGACGTGCATACGGTCGCGCCCAGGTCCATCAACGCCTCAGCGAATTCGCCCGGACGCTCCTCCGGCACCAGCTCTCTTACACGCTCGGCGATCACCTTCTTCTCGGCTGCCCAGTCCCCCTTCAGCGCCAGCAATCGCGCGAACACGCGGTCGACATTGCCGTCCACCGCGGCGGCCACCTGATCGAACGCGATCGACGCGATCGCCCCCGCCGTGTACGGTCCAACCCCCGGCAGCTTGCGCAGTTCTGCTTCTGTCTCCGGAAAGCCGCCGCGCGCCGCCACTTCCCGCGCGCACTTCAACAGGTTGCGCGCCCGCGCATAATAGCCAAGCCCGGCCCAGGCGCTCATCACCTCTTCATCCTTCGCCGCCGCCAGCGCTTCAACTGTCGGCCAGCGCTCGGTGAATTTGAAGAAATACGGGGTGCCGTGGGGAATGGTCGTCTGCTGCATCATGATCTCGCACAGCCAGACGCGGTATGGGTCAGGACGCTCCCCCACGGCGCGGTCCGCCGGTCCTGTCCGCCAGGGCAAATCACGTGCATGACGCTCATACCAGGTGAGCAACCTGTCAGGCAGGCTGTTCAAATCTGCGTGCTTTGTTCGGCCCATGACTTTCCCTCGCCTGCAAGCCGTGCAATCTCGTTGGAATGGTCACGAGATCAAGTCTTGATCCCATAGAGGAAGCCCGCGCCCGGGTCCGCCTGCGTTACATGCGGGCGCGCCGCGCGCATCCCGGCATGAACCAGATCGGCCTCACAGCAGAACGGATCGGCCGCAAGTCCGGCGCCAAGAAGCTGCCACCCATCCAAGTGCTGCGCCAGCGCTGGCGGGAAATTGCCGGCGAACAGCTCTACAAATACTGCCGCCCGGAACGCCTCAGCGGCGGCAAGGCAGGCCGCGTGCTGACTCTGAAAGTCCTGCCCCAGGCTGCACCGATGGTACAGCACCAGTCCGAAACCTTGCGCCAGCGCGTCTCGGTCTCCGCCGGGGGAGACATTACCGCGATCAAGATCGTGCAGGGCGCGCTTCAATCCAGCGATGTCAAACCGCTGCGCCGCAAGACGCGCCCGCTCACCCCGAAAGAACGCCAGGAGTTGGAGACAAGCGCCGCCCGTATTCAGGACGAGAAGCTGCGCGCGGCAATTGTTGCCCTCGGCACCGCCATGTTAACCGCTGAAGATGATGAACCAGAGGCCACCCCGCCGACCAAACGCGGCAGCGAGTTGCCTTTCTGAGATACCGCGCAGAGGACCCACGCCCATGCTGAAATCCCTTGTCACGGCTGCTACAGCCATCTGCCTCATTGCGCCCCCGGCCCTGGCTGAAGACTACAGCATCGGCCATAGCAAAGGCGCAGAGGATGCGCCGATCACGATCATAGAATATGGCTCGCTCACCTGCGGCGGCTGCAAGTATTTCCACGACAAGGTTCAGCCCACCATCGAGGCAGACTATGTTGACACTGGCAAAGTGCGCTTCATCTTCCGCGAAGTGCTGCGTAATGATCTCGACGTCGCCCTCGTCGCGCTCGCGCGCTGCGCACCGGACGACAAATTCTTCGAGATCACGAATACGATCTTTGAGAACCAGTCCGACATCCTGTCCGCCGCCAGCCAGGGCAAGGCGATGGAAAAGTTCGTCGAGATCGGCACGCCCTACGGCATCGACAGTGAGGATGCCTTCAATGATTGCTACAGGGACATGAACATCCGGCTCGACATAATTGAGGTGGAAAAGAGCGCTGACGCCTATGAGCTTCACGGCACGCCGACCCTTATCGTGAATGGCGAGGAGAAATATGTGGATGATGATTTCCACTCCGGCGAAACCTTCGCCGTATGGCTCGACAAACAGATGCCTGAGGCCTCAGATACGCCTGACGAAAAGGCACAATAGTTAACAGAACACGGGGTTGCGGTTAATGAATTGGCAACCAAACCGACTCAATTCTTAACGCGAAGGTTATGATCATGAACTTCTTCTCTCGACGCACTGCCATTGCTGCCATGTCGGCGCTTGCGCTGGCCGCATGTGGCAATGATGCCAAGACCACGCCCCCGGCAGGCAATGGCGGGGGCAAGTCCGCGAACACTGAGCTGGGACACCTCAAAGGCTCTCCCGACGCGCCGGTCACACTGATCGAATATGCCTCGCCCACCTGCCCGGCCTGTAAATACTGGCATGACAGCATCCTGCCTGTCGTCGAAGAGGAATATATCGCGACCGGCAAGGTAAAGCTGATCTATCGCGAATTCCCGCTGCACCAGCCTGATGTACCGGCCTACCTGGTCGCCATGTGCGCAGGCGAAGACAAGTATTTCGACGTTCTGGACGAGCTGTTCGAATACCAGTCCGGCATTGTGGATGCGGCCCGCAACGGCGTTCTGAAGGCCGCCCTTCAAACCATTGGCCAGCGTCACGGTATCGAGACCGAAGAGCAGTTCGATGCCTGCATGAATGATTCCAGCCTGCGCACGCAGATGGCAGACGTCTATGCCACCGCCGAAAAGTACAACGTCACCGGCACGCCGACCTTCGTGATCGACGGCAAGGTACAGCAATTCGAGCGCATGAATTCCGCTGACCGCGTAAAGGCGAGCCTGAATGAAGCGCTCGCAGCCAAGGGCGTCGATGCGCCTGCCGCTGCGGAACCGGCAGAATCAGGCGATACAGACACGACCGATAGCGAATAGACGGGAAAGGAGCCGGAATGCAGATAACTGAATTACGTATTGCTGGCTTCAAGTCATTCGTTGACCCGCAGAATTTTCCCGTTGAGCCTGGGCTGACAGGCATTGTCGGGCCGAATGGCTGCGGCAAGTCCAACCTTCTCGAAGCCCTGCGCTGGGCCATGGGCGCCAGCTCAGCCCGCGCCATGCGCGGCGGAGAGATGGACGATCTGATCTTCTCCGGGGCGGACGGTCGTCCGGCCCGCGAGACCGCAGAAGTCACACTGGTGCTGGACAATTCCAAGCGCACCGCGCCGCCGGAATTCAACTCTGCCGACACGCTGGAAATCATCCGCCGCCTGAAGCGTGGCGCAGGCTCCACCTACAAGCTGAACGGCCGCACGGTACGTGGCAAGGATGTGCAGCTGCTGTTCGCTGACGCCTCCACAGGTGCGAACTCTCCAGCGCTTGTCCGTCAGGGCCAGATCTCGGAACTGATCGGCTCCAAGCCGCAGAACCGTCGCCGCATTCTTGAAGAGGCCGCCGGCATCGCAGGTCTCAACACACGCCGCCACGAAGCAGAGTTGAAACTGAACGGCGCCGAGACCAATCTCGAACGCCTGACAGAAGTCTCCGCTGAGGTGGAACGCCAGCTCGCCAGTCTGAAACGTCAGGCCAGCAAGGCCCGCAAATACAAGCGTCTGTCGGAAGAGATCCAAGCCCTCGACGCGCTGATTGCGCATCTGCGCTGGCATGAGGCCAAGCTCGCCTGCGAGACCGCGCGCGAAAATCTCGAACAGGCCCGCCGCGCCGTCGAAGAAAAGACCCGCGAAGACGCTATGCGCGAGCGCGAGCGGATCGAGGCCAGCGAGGGCCTGAACCCGCTTCGCGAAGCCGAAAGCGTTGCCGCCGCAAAACTTGGCCAGTCCCGCATCACCCTGGCCAAGCTGGAAACCGAGCGCAAGGTTGCCGCCGAAACGTTCGAGCGTCTGGACTCTGAGGCCACCCGCCTGATGGAAGACATTGAGCGCGAACAGGCAACCAAGCTGGAAGCCGAAGATGCGCTCGCCCACGCAAAGTTCGAACTCTCCTCCCTGCCTGTGCTGGATGAAGCCCGCAATGAAGAGATTGAGGCTGAGACGCGTACCGCACTGGAAAATGCCCGCACGCGTCTGGCCGCTGCCGAAAAGACCGCCGATGAAGCGCAGGAGCGTCTCTCCGAAGTCCGCGCCCAGCGCCGGGCCTCCGAAGAGAACGCCGCGGCGCAGAAACGCCGCAAATCGCAGCTGACAGCAGAGATCGAGCGCCTACAGCGGGAAATGTCCGGCCTGGAAGATGCCGTCACGCTGGTACGCCGCCTGAAAGAGGCAAAGGGCGCGCAGGACCAGGCCGAAACAGCTTTGCACGATGCCGAGCACGCGGTGGAAACCGCTGAAGCCGATCTCGTCGCCGCGCGCGAGGCAGAAACCTCTGCGCAGGTTCCGCGTGATACCGCCCAGCAGGAACTGCGCGCACTGGAAGCTGAGATTGCCGGCCTCCACAAATTGCTGCGCAAGGCGGAAGGCCCGACCGCGCCGCCGGTCGTCGAGCGCATCCGCACCAGGGATGGCTACGAGAAAGCCGTTGCCGCTGCGCTCGGCGATGACATCGAAGCGCCGACTGACCGCAATGCCGCCATGTTCTGGGGTGGCGCGTCGCTAGCCAGCCAGTCTCTGCCGATGGGCGCAACGCCGCTGACGGACGTCACCGAAGCCCCCGGCGAACTCGCTGCACGGCTCTCGCAATGTGGTGTGGTAGACGAGTCTGACGGCGAGCGCCTGATGGCGGAGCTGAAGCCCGGCCAGCGGCTTGTCTCGGTCGAAGGCCATCTCTGGCGCTGGGACGGGTTTACGCGCACGCCCGATGCGCCGGTCAGCGCTGCGGCTCGCCTTGAACAGCAGGCCCGCTTGGAAGCCGCTGAGGCGGAACTCATCCCGCTGCGGGAAACCTTTAACGCCCGCGAAACCGAGCTGACCACAGCGCGGGAGCACCGCGAGACAACCGAGCGCACACTGAAAGAGCGCCGCCAGGCTATTGCCCCGGCCCAACGCGCCCTTAGCGATGCCCGTAACAAGGTCTCCCAGGAGGCGCAGGCCTCCGAACGCGCCGCCATGAAGCGCGACACCAGCGGCGAAGCCCTGACCCGCGCCGAGGCAGACCTTGCCATTGTCAATGAGACGCTGGCCATGATCTCTCCCGAAGGCCCGGCCGAGGATGAAGTCGCGCTTCAGACCCGCCTTGCCGATGCCCGCACCATGGTCGCAGAGGCCCGTGCCGAGGAGGTCGAAGCCCGCGGCCGCCTGACAGACATCACGCGTGGCCGCGAACAGGCCGCCGCCCGCCGCGAAGGGCTGGAGCGGGATATCAAGACATGGACGGCCCGCATCACCTCCGCCGAGGAACGGCTCGCCCGCCTGATCGAACGCCGCAAGACTGCGGCTTCTGAAGCGCTCGCCGCCAAGGCTCGCCCGGAAGAGCTGGCAGGCCAGATCGAAAGCCACCGGAATCAGGTCGAATCGCTCGAAACCGAGCGCAAACAGGTCGCTGACCGGCTGGCCGAGAAGGAAGCCGCGATTCGCGAGGCAGAACAGGCCGCCCGCCAAGCTGCCAATGCCGCCTCCGAAGCGCGCGAGAATCTCGCCGCCTGGAAGGTGAAGCTCGAAAACGCCGAAGGCCGCCTCGAAGAATCGGTCGAGATCGCCCGCAACAATTTCCAGCGCACACCGGAAGGCCTGCTGGCCATTGCCGAAGCCGGCCTCGACGAAGAAATTATGGGCAACTTCACGCCCCGCGACGCCGAACGCCGCGCCGAGGATCTGCGCCGCGACCGTGACCAGCTGGGCGGCGTCAACATGAATGCCGAGGAAGAAGCGGCAGAGCTGGAAGAACGCCTCGGCTCACAGGTCACCGAGAAGGAAGACCTGGTGGCTGCCATCGCCAAGCTGCGCCAGGGCGTAGAGGCCCTGAATGCCGAGGGCCGCGAACGCCTGCTGGCTGCCTTCGAGACGGTCAACGAGCACTTCAAGGCGCTGTTCACGGCCCTGTTCCGCGGTGGTCAGGCAGAGCTGCGCCTCGTCGATGCGGAAGACCCGCTGCAGGCCGGCCTCGAAATCTTCGCCCAGCCGCCCGGCAAGAAGCTCGGCACACTGAACCTGATGTCCGGGGGCGAGCAGGCCCTGACGGCGGCGGCGCTGATCTTCGCCGTCTTCCTCTCCCGCCCGGCGCCGATCTGCGTGCTGGACGAGGTTGACGCCCCCCTCGATGACGCGAACGTGGACCGGTTCTGCAACATGCTGAACGAAATGCGCCAGCGCACCGACACACGCTTCGTTATCATTACGCACAACCCGGTGACGATGAGCCGGATGGACCGTCTTTTCGGCGTAACCATGCGCGAAAAGGGCGTCTCCAAGCTCGTTTCCGTGGACCTTCAGGCCGCTGAAGAGCTCGTTGCGGCGGAGTAACGCACACTCCGGGGATAGAAATCCATAACTTTCAAAGATGTAGCAAACTGCAATCGCGGTTGACTTGGCGGGCCCGTATACATAGTTTGCGCCGAAATCCGGGGGGCACCCCATCGGAAGGGATTCGCGTGCGCGGAGCTATGGCAGACAATGTCCAGTAATGGTCCAGACGACCTGGGGGAGCGTATCGCCCAGGCGCAGGCGGCCAGAGCGGCCAAGGAAGCAGCCAAGCGCAAGCTGGAACCTGACGAGGGGAGTCTCTCAGCCGGGGCCTACGCCCTGCGATATGGCGCGGAATTCGTCGCCTGCATCTTTGTCGGGGGTCTGTTAGGCTACTGGATTGATGCGTTCGCAGGGACAAAGCCCTGGGGCCTGTTGATTATGGGGGTCTTTGGCTTCGCAGCAGGTATTCGGGCGATGATGCGCGCCTATCGGGAACTGAATGCCCGGGCGCAGGAAACTTCACAGGGGTCTGAGACCTCAACAAACGGGACCGGGAACGAATGAACTTCGCTCTTACACAAACCGCGATTGATCCTATCCACCAGTTCCAGGTCAGCAAATGGCTGGACCTGAGCATTGGCGGCATCGACATTTCCTTCACCAACGCGTCGGGCTTCATGCTGCTGGGCGTTGTGCTTTGCATCGCCTTCTTCGGTTACGCCGCGTCCAAGCGTGCGCTCGTGCCGGGCCGCACTCAGTCCATGGCAGAGATCGGCTATGGCTTTGTTGCAGACATGGTGCGCTCCACCGCCGGTGAGGAAGGCCTGCGCTTCTTCCCGTTCGTGTTCACCCTCTTCTTCTTCGTCTTCTTCGCCAACATGATCGGCATGGTGCCTTACGCCTTCACGACGACCAGCCACCTGGTTGTCACCGGCGCCCTTGCCATTCTGGTGATCTCTATCGTCATCGGGTTCGGTATCTGGAAGAATGGCCTGAAATTCTTCAAACTGTTCGCCCCGTCGGGCGCGCCATTCCTGATCTACTTCATCCTCGTTCCGATCGAGGTGATTTCCTTCCTGGCCCGCCCGGTTACCCTGGCGCTGCGTCTGTTCGCCAACATGCTGGCCGGACACATCATGCTGAAACTCTTTGCAACTTTTGCGGCCCAGCTGATCGGCGCTGCCATCTCCGGTACGGTGCTGCTCGGTGTGGTCGGCCTGCTGGCCTTCGGCATGGGCGTCGCGCTGAACGCGCTGGAGCTGCTGGTGGCCGGTCTGCAAGCCTATGTGTTCGCAATTCTGACCTGCGTATATCTCAACGACGCACTTCACCCGTCACACTAGGGAAACTTTCGCCAGTGCGGCCATAGGGGCCGCACTAAAACCTTGACGTAGCCCGGCGAACACGCTTCACGGGCGGCAAATTAGAAACCTTTTGCATTCCAAACAGGAGACAACCATGGAAGGCGATATCGCTCTCGGCCTTAAATATGTAGGCGCAGGCCTCGCAACGCTCGGCATGATCGGTGCCGCTATCGGTGTGGGCAACATCTTCAGCTCGTTCCTCGACGCTGCCATGCGCAACCCGTCCGCTGCTCCGCAGCAGACCGGTAACCTCTTCATCGGTATGGCCCTCGCAGAAGCTCTCGGCATTCTGTCCTTCCTGGTCGCCGTGCTGATCCTGTTCGTGGTCTAACACCCCCGACCGGACTCTTCTCTGGCCGGGCCCGTGCACATTGCACATCAGGCCCGGTCAAAACGGACTGTATGACTGAGGATAGACAATGCTGATCGCATTACTGGCACAAGAGGCCGCTCATGGGGCCGAGCATATGCCGGACGACGCACCGCCGCCGTTCCCGCCGTTCGAACCCTGGCACATGCCGGGTCAGCTCTTCTGGCTGGCCATCCTCTTTGCGGTTCTCTATTTCGCCCTGTCGCGCTTCATCCTGCCGAAAATGTCGGACACGATCGAAAAACGGTCTGACCGCATTGCCTCGGATCTCGATCAGGCATCTGTCCTAAACGAGCAGGCCACCGAAGCCCAACAGGCCCTTGAGCTGCGCATTGCGCAGGCCAAGGCAAAGGCCCGTGAAACGGCAGCCAAAGCCAAGCAGAAGATCGACGACGAAGTGAGCGCGCAAACCGCTCGCGTCGATGCAGAGATCGAGAAAAAGCTGGACGCTGCGGAATCCCGCATCACAGAGATGCGCGCCAAGGCCATGCAGAATGTCGAACAGATCGCGATTGATACGGCAGACGCCATGACGGCCCGTTTTGGCCTGAAAGCCTCTCCGGCAGATCTGAAAAAAGCCGTTTCGGCGTCGCTGAAGTAGGAGACAGACTGATGAATATGCGTGTTGTCCCTGCCCTCGCTCTCGCCACACTGGTGGCCGCACCGGCCTTTGCCGCATCCAGCAGCCATGGTGGCGGCGGCTTCGTCGGCGGCCTGATGTATTCGCTGAATGATCCGGTTACCCACACGGCCTTCCTGGCCTTTGCGGTGTTCCTGATCATTGCCTGGCGCATGGGGGCCCTCAAGGCTATCACCAGCGGTCTGGACAAGCGTGCGGATGACATCCGTAACGAGCTGGAAGAAGCCCGCAATCTGCGTGAGCAGGCTGCTGAAGCCCTTGCCCTGGCCGAGCGCCGCCAGCAGGACGCTGACAAAGAAGCTGAAGCCATGATTGCCCAGGCCAAAGAAGACGCCAAGCGCATCATGGAAGATGCCCGCAAGGAACTGGCAGACCGCCTGACACGCCGCGAAGCGCTGGCTGAAGCCCGCATCGCGCGCGCAGAAGCTGAGGCCACCGATGAAGTGCGCCGCGCCGCTGCGGATGCTGCGACACAGGCTGCCAAACGCCTTCTTGCGGAAGATACGGCTGTCGATCAGTTCGAAGCTGCGGCTCGCGAAATCGAGACGGCTCTGGCCAATTAGGGCCCTGACATCGAGGGACCGGCAAGCGCTTCTCCCCCGCTCAAATCTTTGAAAGCCCCTGATCTGCCTCCGGATCAGGGG
>NZ_AWFA01000050.1 GCF_000682675.1 Hyphomonas pacifica
GAGGAGCCCCCATGACAAGACCCCAAAACAAGGAATTCGAATTTCTCGGCGTGAACCATCTGGCCCTGGTCTGCAAGGACATGGCCAAAACGGTAGAATTTTACCGGGACATTCTGGGCATGCCCCTGATAAAGACGATTGATCTGCCGGGCGGCAAGGGTCAGCACTTCTTCTTTGATGTCGGAAATGGGGATTGCATCGCTTTCTTCTGGTTCCCGGATGCGCCGACCGCCGCCCCCGGTGTGGCCGCGCCGGAAAACCTGCCGACCCGCGGAAACATCCGCTCCGCTCACGGCTCAATGAACCACATAGCCATCAATGTCGCCGCCGACAAGTTTGACGAATACTATGACAAGCTGAAAGCCAAGGGCATTGATGTGACGGACATCTTCAATCACGACAATTCCGACACCCAGATGTCGAAAGACATCACCAAGGACGTTTTTGTCCGCTCAGTTTATTTCTTTGACCCCGATGGCATCTGCCTTGAATTGGCCGCCTGGACTGCTGAGTTTGATGAGAGCGACGTTCGACACGCCCCCGTGCGCGCGGACGGCAAACCCGCTGAAGACATGCTGCCCGTCTCATAAGCGGAGGCTGTCTTGATAGACGTACATTTTGTCCCGACGCCGAATGGTCACAAAGTGTCGATCATGCTGGCAGAGCTGGATGTGCCGCACCGGCTCATCCCGTACAACATGCTGGCAGGCGATCACCTGAAAAAGGAATTTCGCCGCATCAATCCGAACGGAAAGCTGCCAGCGATTGTCGACCATGCGCCACAAGATGGCAGGGGACCTTTCCTCGTCTTCGAATCCGGGGCAATCCTGCTGTATCTTTCTGAAAAGCATGAGGATGCCTTCATGCCGAAAGGCCTGCGGGGGCGCTCTCTCGCCCAGCAATGGCTGATGTGGCAGATGGCAGGCTTCGGCCCGATGCATGGCCAGGCGCACCATTTCATCCGCTACGCTCCGGAAGGTCAGGAATACCCCGTCAACCGCTACCGGAATGAAGCCATCCGCCTTCTGAATGTTCTGGAACGACGGCTTGAGGAGGCAGCCTATATGGCCGGAGATGACTATTCGATTGCAGACATGGCAACCTGGCCTTGGGTCCGCGCGGTGCGCGCTATCCAGATAGATCTGGAGTCTTATACCGCCATCCGGCGCTGGTATGCAGAGATCGAAAAGCGACCCGGTGTTCAGCGCGGTACTGAAATCACCAATGAGCGTAATCTCGCCAGTCTCCGTCCAGAGCTGACAGAAGAGGCATGGTCCAACCTGTTTGGCGAGAACATGCTGAAAAGCGGGCGATAACTCCTTCTTCCCCCCCGGTCATTCTGCAAGGCCTGGCCGGAAGATATTCAGACTACAGCGCAAGAAATACCGTAAACTTTGTTGACACACTAAGACCCGGCAGTACGATTTCATCGAAGGCGCGACAGACGCCACGAAGGGGAGAGATTATGGCTGAGACCTTATCCGGCACAGCTGTGCCCAGCACGACCGTTATTCAGGCTCCACCGCTGCGGCGGATGCTGGCGCTGGTGATTCTGATGGCCATCGGTTCCATAAACTATGTTGACCGGCAGCTTCTTTCCTTGCTGATCGAGCCTATCCGCCAGGATATCCCGTTAAGCGACACAGCCTTCGGTCTGCTGACCGGCCTGTGTTTTGCCCTGTTCTATGCCTCCATGGGCGTACCCGTTGCCATGATGGCAGACCGGATCAACCGTGTACGGCTCGTCGCAGTTGCCTGCACAATGTGGAGCGTCTGCACGGGATTTTGCGGCTTTGCCCAGAATTTCTGGCAACTGGCCCTTGCCCGCTTTGGCGTTGGCATTGGCGAGGCAGGCGGCACCGCGCCATCACTTTCAATCCTGTCAGACTATTTCACCCCGGAACAACGCCCCGCGGTGATTGGGCTATACACCGTCAACGGTCCGATTGGCGTATTCATCGGCATCTCGCTCGGTGGCTTCATCGCCGCGCACTATGGCTGGCGCATGGCCTTCTTTGCCGTAGCATTTCTTGGTGTCGCCCTGGCACCCATCCTCTGGCTTCTGGTGAGAGAGCCCATGCGCGGCGCTACGGAAAAGTCCACTGCCCAACAGGTCAGCGAACCTGCCCCGTCTCTCATCTCCACCATCCGTATCTTCTTGAAACTGCCAACCCTCCGCTTTCTATTGCCAGCCAGCGGTCTGCTCGCCTTTGTCAGCTACGGCTTGCTGAACTGGATTCCGGCTTACCTCATGCGTGAAGCCGATATGCAGCTGTCAGAGCTCTCGCTCTGGTTCGGCCCGGCGGCAGGTATTTGCATGGGCCTTGGCATATGGAGCGGCGGCGCGATTGTGAACATCGGCGCGAAGAAAAGCCTCACCGCCTATGCCTGGGCGCCCGCAGCATCCGTCATCATCGGCATCCCGTTCCTGATTGCAGCCATGTTCATGCCGGGGTGGCAGCTATCGCTTGCCCTGCTTCTGGTGCCAATGGTCTGTATCGTGATGTATGTCGCCCCGGCCCTTGCCCTGACTCAGAACCTTGCCCCCTTGCGCGCCCGCGCCACCGCAACGGCCCTATTGCTGCTGTCCTTCAATCTGGTCGGCATTGGTGGCGGACCTTTGATGATCGGTATCTTCTCTGACATGTTCACCGCAATGGGGGCAGAGCACAGCCTGCGCTGGGCTCTGCTCTCAACTATCCCGATCTCGCTTGTCGCCATGGCGCTTTACATCATGATGGCCCGCACGATCACGCAGGATCACGCCACCCGCGCTGCAGAGACCCCAGCCTGATACGAAAAGAAAGCACACCAAAGGAGGATGCCATGACAGACACCGAAATGAGAGCCTTGGCCAAACGCTTCTTCGACAGCGTTGAGGCTGGCGATATTGACGGATTGGTCGCCTGCTACGCCCCGGATGCCAAAATCTGGCACAATACGGACCAGCAGGAACAGACCCCTGAGGATAATCGGAAGACCCTCGCCGCAATGGTCACCCGCATCAGCGACCGCCTCTATGACGACCGTCGCATTGATGTCTTCCCCGGCGGTTTCGTCCAGCAGCATGTCCTGCGTGGCACCCGTATGCACGATGGCGAACGCCTCAGTCTGCCCGCCTGCGTCATCTGTCAGGTCAAGGACGCCAAGATCACCCGCCTGGACGAATATTTTGACTCCGCCCATGTCGCCCAGTTCCGCAAGTACGCAAACGCCTGATCAGAAAGCGAAATTCCATGCCCGCCATCAAACCCGTTCCCCGCAAGGACATCACAAACGATATCATGCTCGCCTATTTCGAGCGCCTGTTCGGACCTGACCGCGACCCGATTGATGAGCCCGGCACCGCCACAGGCTCGCCCGGTGACTGGTGGAGCGTCTTTGCCAATTCCGAAGAAGTGTTCGAGCATGCCGTGGCCGGCTTCAAACTCTACCGTAGTCCGAACATCAAGCTGGACCCTGTCCTGCGTGAGCTTGGCCAGACGCGTGTCGGCTGGGCCATCGGCAGCCAGTTTGTCTTCTCCCAGCACTGCAAGCTGCTGCGCGCCCTTGGCCTTGCGAATGACAAGATCAAGGCCGTGGCCCATTGGCAGGTGTCAGACCTGTTCGATGAAAAGGAACGTGCCGTGCTGGCCTATGCAGATTGCCTGTCCACCGGCCGCGGCCGCACGCCTGTTGAAGTTATCGAGAAACTGAAGACCTTCCTCAGCGATGAGGAGATCATGGAATTCACCTATATCGTCTCAATGTACGTCATGCATGCCATCATGTCCCGCGCCCTGAAAACTGAATTTGATGACCGCCCCGAAGCGATTGTCGAAGTGGACGCACCGGAAGGCTTCAGCACGGCAGACTTCCTGGATTCCCGGCCGAAGGACAAGAAAGACTCCTGACCCGTCAGGCCGTCTTCCGGTTCGACAGCTCCCGGCTGATCGCCGCGAAGGCGGCCTTGATATGGCTGATCATGACCGATTCCGCCCACTGACTGTCACGCGCCTTGAACGCGGCAATCAGTTCGCGATGATGCTGCATTGAGCGCGCCCGCTCTTCCGGGGAGTAATGCTCGATCGTGCGCAGCACTAGCGGCGCCTCAACCACAAGGTTTGATGCGCTTACCAGACGAGAGCTTTTCGCCGCCTCGACGATGATGCGGTGAAACTGGCTATTTGCGCTGGCCTCTTCCGGCACAACTGGCTGCTGGCCTGCCAGATGTTCCATCCGGTCCGCCAACGCTTCAAGTTCGGCAATCTGCGTGTCGCTGATCCGGGTCGCCGCACGCCGCGCGGCATAGCCTTCGATCAGCGTCCTCAATTCATACAAGGCTTCCAGATCTTCTCCGGCCAGGTCAGCCACCTGCGCGCCATAGTTCGGGCTGAACTCGGCCAGCCCCTCGCTAACCAGCCGCCGCAGGGCCTCTCGAACCGGCGTGCGCGAGACATCGCACAGCACCGTCAGATCGGATTCCACCAACCGGTGTCCGGGCGGGAACCGTCCGGAGATAATCTCGGCCTTGATGACCTCATAGGCCTGGCTACTGGCACTCGCCATGTGTCGCTCCTCAGCGCGTCCGGGAATCCCGCATTAAACGCAACCCGGCATAATCGTATACAATAAATTTGTTATTACACTTGAAACTGTCAATTTTTTTGTCATAAACGTCTCCGTTGAATACAATCATAAAGCAGATCAAACAAATTGATCGCACATGGGAGGCAGTATGAGCGTTACCGGCGGGTCCAAGCTGCAGGGTCCCCTGCATGGTCTGACAGTCATAGAAATGGGCCAGTTGATTGCCGGTCCGTTCTGCGGCCAGCTGCTGGGAGACTTTGGCGCGGATGTCATCAAGGTCGAATCTCCGGACAAGGGCGACGCCCTGCGCCAATGGGGACAACCCGGCTATCCGATGTTCTGGGAAATCCTCGGGCGCAACAAACGCTCTGTCACCGCAAACCTCCGTGTTGAGGAAGGCCAGGCCCTTGCCCGCCAACTGATCGCCAAGGCAGACATTCTGATCGAGAATTTCCGCCCTGGCACGCTCGAAAAATGGGGCATGAGCCCTGAACTGCTGATGGCAGAGAATCCGGGACTAATCATTGTGCGTGTGTCCGGTTACGGACAAACTGGCCCCTATTCCGGCCGCGCAGGCTTTGGTGGCATTGGCGAGGCCATGGGTGGCTGGCGCAGCATTGTCGGAGAACCGGACCGGCCGCCATCTCGCATGGGCGTCTCCATTGGTGACAGCCTGGCTGCGACCTTTGCCTGCCTAGGCGCGCTCGCCGCACTGGAGGCCCGTCACCAGACCGGCAAGGGACAGATCGTCGATTCCTCCCTTTACGAGGCCGTGCTGCACGTGATGGAAAGCCTTGTACCGGACTATGCCATTGCGAATTTCATCCGCACACGGTCCGGATCCATCCTGCCCGGCGTCGCCCCATCAAATGTGTATCCCTGCAAGGATGGCGCATTCCTCATCGCCGCCAATCAGGACACCGTCTTTACTCGCCTGTGCGAGGTGATGGACAGGCCTCACCTTGCCACAGATGAGCGCTACGCCACGCATACCGCACGAGGCAAGCACCAAAGAGAACTCGACGACATCATCGCCGAATGGACCAGGGACTATACCGTTGAAGCCCTCGAAGCTCTCATGGCTGAAGCTGGCATTCCAGCAGGCCGCATGTTCAACCCGGAAGACATGCTCGCAGATGCCCAGTTCAAGGCCCGCGAATCCCTGATCGAGATTGACCATCCGAAGTGGGGAAAGCTCCCCATGCAGAATGTATTTCCAAAGCTCTCCGGCACCCCCGGCTCCATCCGGCGGGTCGCCCCCCAAAGCCCCGGTGTGGACAATCAAGAGGTCTACACCAAGCGCCTGGGCCTTTCCGAGGCAGACCTCGCAACCCTCGAACAAAACGGCATCATCTGAGCCATCACCGGAAGGAGGACAACCCATGCACGGCCTCATGCAACATGCAGAACTCACTCTGGACAGATTGCTCACCCACGCAGCCCGCTGGCACGGAAACACACAGATTGCCTCCCGCTCTGCTGATGGCGTTACGACCCATACAGACTATGCAACGGTCACACGCCGTGCGCATCAGGTCTCCAACGCCCTGCGTGCAGAGGGCACCAACAAGGATGACCGCGTCGGCACAATGGGCTGGAACGGCTATCAGCATTTCGAAGCCTGGTACGGCACAATTGGCATTGGCGCGATCTGCCACACGTTGAACCCGCGTCTACTGAACGATCAGATTGCCTATCTCGTCAATCATGCCGAAGACCGCATCCTACTGGTCGACAAGGCCTGCCGGGACATTCTGGAAGAGATCCTGCCGCAATGCCCCAGCGTTGAGCACATCATCTTTTTCGACGAGGTATCCCCCACCCCCATCACAGGTAGTGACCTGCCTGTCACCGGTTATGAAGCCTGGATTGCAGACCATTCGGAGGTCAGCCAATGGGGCGGCTTTGACGAGCGCCAAGCGGCTGGATTGTGCTATACATCCGGCACCACGGGCAATCCCAAGGGCGTGCTCTATGCGCACCGCTCCAACTATCTGCATGCGATGATGACACTCGGGCCGGATGCGCTGAACCTGTCGGCCCGTGACACCATTCTGCTCGCCGTGCCGATGTATCACGCAAATGCCTGGGGCGTAGTCTACTCCGCTCCCATGGTTGGTGCCAAACTGGTCCTGCCGGGACAACAGCTGGACGGCGCGTCCCTTTACAATTTGATGGAAAGCGAAGGCGTCACATATTCCGCAGGCGTGCCGACCATCTGGCAAATGCTGCTGACCCATCTGCGCGAGACCGGCAAGAGCTTCTCTACGCTTCAGCGCGTTACAGTGGGGGGGGCGGCCTGCCCGGAATCGATCATCCGCGAATTCCGTGACGTACACGGTGTGGATGTCATTCAGGGCTGGGGCATGACGGAAACATCTCCGCTTGCCACCGTCTCCATCCCGAACCGGCGCATCAGCACGCTCGGTCAGGATGAGCAGCTCGCCTACAAGCTGAAGCAGGGCCGCCCGCTTGCGGGTATAGACCTGAAACTCACTGATGATGAAGGCCGCCGACTGCCGCATGATGGGTGCACACCCGGGCGTTTGATGATCAAGGGCGCCACGATCGCCAACCAGTATTACGGCCACGACACAGATGCTCTGGATGAGGAGGGCTTCTTTGATACCGGTGACATCGCAACCCTGGACAATGACGGCTACATGCAGATCACAGACCGCGCCAAGGATGTCATCAAATCCGGCGGCGAATGGATCAGCTCCGTTGATGTCGAAAACATTGCCATGGGGCATCCTGCGGCAGACATCTGCGCCGTGATCGGTATTCCCCATCCGAAATGGGATGAACGCCCTCTTCTCCTTGTCAAGTTGCACAAGGGCCAGAGCGCTTCAGCCGACGACATGCTTGCCTTCCTGAAAGGCAAGATCGCCACCTGGTGGATGCCCGACAGAGTCGAATTCATTGATGACATGCCGACGGGCCCGACAGGAAAGATCGACAAGAAAAAACTGCGCGAACAATTTGGGGGTGTGACATTTATTCACTCCACCAACGCGGCAGATAATAATTAGCAATCTAATCAATAAGTTGGAGGATACGCACCGCCACCAGACACGCTGCCTGCAGACTATCGACGCTCCTCACTGAGGCAATGTCCTGAAAGACGCCGGCCAACCCACTTGCTGCACCCATAAAAATAAATTAGCTAACTAAGTAAATGAGCCGGATACAGCGTAGGCGTAGACTGGCATAAAGGGAGGAAAATATGAAAACGGGTATATCAGTACTAAGTCTCGCTATCGCTCTATCCACAATCTCGGGTATTGCTGCAGCGCAAGACGCATCCAATCAGGACGAGCAGGAAACGCGCAAGCTGGCGACCGTCACGGTCACCGCGCAAAAACGCGAGGAAAGCCTACAGGATGTTCCGATCTCCATGGAGGTCATGTCTGGAGACAAGCTGGATGATCTTCAGGTTAATGACTTCCAGGACATGACACGCTACGTGCCGAACGTCGCCGTTCAGCTGACGGCCGGCAACAATGTTGTCTACATTCGCGGCTTCGGCTCCCCGGCCGCCAACTTCTCTTTCGACCAAGCGGTCAGCCTTTATGTCGATGGCGTCTATGCCGGCAAGTCCCGCCAGACTCAGGGCCCATTCTTTGACCTGGAACGCGTCGAGGTTCTGCGCGGCCCGCAGGGCGCCCTGTTTGGCAAGAATACAGCCGCCGGTGCTGTCAGCATTGTCTCTGCCGGCCCGACCGACACGTTCGAAGGCGCTGTCAAAGGCATCTACAATTTCGATCTCGAAGGTTTTGAAGTGTCCGGCCATGTCTCCGGTCCGATCAGTGAGACCCTGTCTGGCCGTCTCGCCGTCAAAAGGCTGGACCAGGACGGCTGGATCCGCAATATCGGCAAAGGTGGCCAAAAAGAGCCGCAGGTCGAACAGACCCTTGCCCGCGCCACACTGCTTTATGAGCCGACCAGTGATTTCGATTATACTCTGAAGGCGGAGTTTGGCGACAATCGCCGCACTGGCGGCATGAACGTCACCGGCCGTCTCGATGTTCCGCAAGACCCGGAGCTGACACGCTACGTCACGGATTCCGTCGTAGGCGAAGAAGGCACCGAAGCTACCTCCTGGCTCGTCTCCGGCACTGGCAACTGGGACATTGGCGAATACACACTTACCTCTGTGACCGGTTATTCCTGGTTCCGCGCAGACATCAACAATTATTTCGACCAGCAGGCCCCAGATGGCACCATTGTGGCTAACAGCGTCTACAACAGCTATCCGGAACACTTCCGTCAAGTCTCCCAGGAGCTGCGCCTCCTGTCCCCCACCGGCCGGAAATTCGAATACATTGTCGGCGCCTATTACGACTCCGCCCGCTATAACCTGACCCAGCTTGGCGGCTTCAATATCTCGGCTCTGAATTATGACGGCCTCAGCCGGTCGGACTTCTCCCAGTTCAGCAAATCCTACTCGATCTTTGGGCAGGGTACCTATCACTTCTCTGACACCTTACGCACCATTGGTTCGCTTCGCTACACCAACACCGAAAAGCGGGCGGGGTTTGACGGGGAACTAATCTACGGCCCCTATGCGCTGCGGCCGCTGACCCAGGCCAATGGCGAAATCAGTGAAGACGGTGTTGACCCCTCCATTACCCTGCAATGGGATGCGCACCCGACCAGCATGGTCTATTTCACCTATGGCAAGGGTTCGAAATCCGGCGGGTTTGTTGGCAACACCTATGGCACGGTCGACAGCACCTTCACCTACGACCCGGAAGAATCGGAAAGCTTCGAGGCCGGCATCAAGTCCACCCTGCTGGACGGGGCCCTGGTCCTGAACGGCGCAGTGTACGAAACCAGCTTCAAGGATCTACAAACATCCGTCTACGATCCAAATCTGTCCACCTACATCACTGGCAACGCCGCTAGCGCGAAGTCGACCGGTGTGGAGGCCTCGCTGGCCTGGGTGCTGTCAGACAATTTCAGCATCACTGCCTCGGCAGCCTATCAGGATGCGAAATATGAAGACTACCCCGGCGCAGCCTGCCTCGCCAGCCAGCCTATCATCGAGTGTGATCCGGCAGACCCGGCCAGCGTGGCACAGAACAATATAGCCGGTAAACCGCTGCCTTATATCTCAGATTTCAGCGGCAACATTCAGTTCAACTATACGCGAGACCTCTGGGACGATCTCATTTTTGACAGTGTGCTCGCCGTCACCGGTAGATCTGAGTACTATGACTCCGACAATCAGAGCCCGCTCTACGGTCTCCAGGAAGGCTTCTCCAAGGTCGATCTTCGGCTACAAATCGCTCCACATGATGAGCGTTGGCATGTCGCCCTCGTCGGCAAGAATCTGACTGACAAGATCACGACCGGCAGTGCTTTCAGGCTGCCTACCCCGATCACCAGCGTCTCCCGTGCCATCATGTATGTGGAACCACCACGCACCATCGCTCTGGAAGCGGGCTTCCGCTTCTAAAGCGCCGCATAGTATTTTTTCTCTTAAGTCTGGGGCCACGGGAATCATCCACGTGGCCTCTTTTTTGTGCCGCATGCTACGCTTTCGCTCTGCGCGCCCATGAACCGCATCTGGCACTCCGGCAGTCGCCTGGAGCCCCCACATCCAGTCATATGGCTGAGGGGAATTAATCCCCTGATAATAAAGGATTTCACCTATTCCGGCTCGCACTCCGCATTCTTGATCCGAAGGGCCTTCTCCCTGCCTCCTGGTCTGGTTTACGGCCGATGTGCCCCGCTTAGGGCCATTCCTTTTCCCCAAATGATGCAATAATATTAGATCATTTTCCCAAAAATACCGCATCTCCCAAAATATATGGGACAAAATTCTCCCCCAAATCAGATAATAATCATCCCCCAATGATAAATCGAAAATGAGGCGAGGCCCTTCAGTGAGAGCAGCAGCTGATACCTATCAGAGCACCCCAGTGGCGTTTCGTGAAGAGCGGAAAGAGCGTCCCCAATCCTATCGGGACTGGGTTCGTCAGTCCGTCATCCGCATCCGCGCAGAGGCAAACCGCAAGGGTGACACGAACCTTATCAAGCTGCAGCTGAATGAGTTTCAGAATGTCGACATCTATCTCAAGGATGAGAGCGCTCACCCTTCCGGCAGTCTGAAGCATCGCCTCGCACAATCCCTGTTCCTGTGGGCATTGTGCAGTGGCCGTATTGGTCCGGACACCACCATTATCGAATGCTCCTCCGGCAGCACGGCCATCTCCGAAGCCTATTTCGCCAAGCTACTCGGCCTGAAATTCGTCGCTGTGGTTCCCGAAGGCACTGCCTGCAAGAAGATCCAGCAGATCGAATTCTATGGCGGCCACTGTGAGCAGGTGCCCGCCTCCGAGATCAGCGAACATGCCTGCCGTCTGGCAGAGGCCGAGAACGGCTATTTCATGGACCAGTTCACCTATGCCGAACGGGCAAGCGACTGGCGCGGGGAAGACAATATCGCCGCCTCCATCTTCCGTCAGATGGCGGATGAAGAGTGCCCGATCCCGGAATGGATCGTTGTAGGTGCAGGCACGGGTGGCACGTCCACCACGATTGGCCGCCATCTTTCTTACGTACGCACGGGCAACAAGACGAAGCTGTGCGTTGTGGACCCTGAAAACTCCGTCCTGTTCGATTATTATTGCTCAGGCGATGAGACACTGCGCTCTGCCATGCCGTCCCGCATTGAAGGCATCGGCCGCCCGCGGGTTGAGCCCTCCTTCTTTCCGGAACTTGTCGACCGCATGATGAAGGTCCCGGACCATGCCTCCATGGCGGCCCTGCATTATCTTGAAGGCCTGACCGGGCGGCGCTTTGGCGGCTCCACCGGCACCAATTTCTGCGGCGCCTATCGGCTTGCCCGCGAACTGGAAGCTGCAGGCGAAAAGGCCAGCATCGTCACGCTGATTTGTGATAGCGGCGAGCGCTATTTTGACAGTTATTACGACGCTGAATGGCTGAAAAAACACGGATATGGCCAGCTGGATTTCCCGGCCTGCCTCTAGTCTGCCCTTGCCGGGATATGGGGAGACCCCGTCTCGTATCCTACACTGTTGAAGGGCAAGAAAGCCCCTGATCTGCCTCCGGATCAGGGG
>NZ_AWFA01000051.1 GCF_000682675.1 Hyphomonas pacifica
AAAATGTCTCACGGTCGCTGAACCGCTACACTATAAGGGACTGGTATCTGCGGATGAAATCCTTGACCCGGCTAAACCGCTAGAAGAGTGGAATGCCCGTGATGCCACCATTGCCTATGCCCTGTCGAACTGGGCTGGGTTCAATGGTGATGTGACGACAGCAAATGAGTTGCGTGCCCAGGTTCTGACCACGAATGTCTGGAATATTTGGGCATATATTTGCGCGGAGAAGGAAGAAGCCGTTTATCGGGCTGAAAACTAGTCGGGATCCCAGGGGGTATATGTGCCAGAGCTGACATATTATATGGAGTTTTTCGCGGCGCGGTTTGCGGCGTTTATCGGACAGGCTGCGAACTTTGTCTGGGGGCCGCCGCTGGTCTTCCTGGTGTCAGGCGCAGGCCTCTTCTTCTTCCTCTACTCGCGTGGCCTGCCATTCCGTCACTTCCAGCTTGCGCTCGGCGTGCTGGCAGGCAAGCATGACAGCACGTCTTCACCGGGACTTGTCAGTCACTTCCAGGCGCTATCGGTGGCGCTGGCAGCGACTATCGGCATGGGCAATATTGCGGGCGTCGCCGTGGCCATCAAGATGGGTGGACCGGGCGCTATCTTCTGGATGTGGATCTCTGCCATCCTTGGCATGGCGACGAAATACTTCACCTGCTCTCTGGCGGTTATGTATCGCGGGCGGGATTCTGATGGTGTGCTGCAGGGCGGGCCGATGTATGTCATCGTGGAGGGGCTCGGCAAAAGGTGGAAGCCGCTTGCCATCTGGTTCTGCATTGCCGGCATGGCGGGCTGCCTGCCCATCTTCAATGCCAACCAGCTGACCCAGGCCGTGCGCGAGATCGCTCTGGAGCCTGCAGGCATCAAATCCGCCGGTGTGGCCAGCACCGTGATCGGCCTGACGCTGATGGCGTTGACCGGCGCGGTCGTGTTTGGCGGCCTGAAGCGGATCAGCCATGCGACTGCCTTGCTGGTGCCGGCCATGGTGGTGGTCTATGTCGCGGCGGTTGTCGGCATTATCCTGCTCAATATCGCCGAGGTACCGAAATACCTCACCCTCATCTTCACAGATGCCTTTGGTGCCAATTTCTTTAGTGGCGAACCGATATTTGGCGGGGCGCTGGGCGGGCTGATTCTGCTGGGCGTGCGCCGGGCGGCCTTCTCCAATGAGGCGGGCCTTGGCACAGCGCCGATGGCGCATGGCGCGGCTAAGACCTCAGAGCCTGTACATGAGGGCCTGGTCGCCATGCTGGGGCCGGTTATCGACACGCTGATCGTATGCACGATGACGGCGCTGGCCATTCTCATGACCGGTGTCTGGCAGACCGGCGATGGCGACGGAGTGACCCTGACGGCGAACGCATTCGAGGTGGCCTATCCGGGCTTTGGTGGCTACATTCTGCTGATCTGCATCCTGGCCTTCGGCATCTCCTCGCTGTTCTCATACTCATATTACGGCATGAAATGCTTCTCTTTCCTGTTTGGCGCAGGGCGGGTGAATATCTATGCGGCGTTCTATGTCGGTACGATCCTGCTCGGCGCGGTTTCCTCCATGGGGGTGATCCTGAACTTTATCGATCTCAGCTTTGCTCTGATGTCTATTCCAACACTCGTCTCTGCGCTTATTCTCTCGCCGAAAGTTGTCGCGGAAACACGTCGATACTTCGCAAGGAAGAATGAACGGCAGGCGGTTGAGGCCCGGCAGGACTCTTAGGCCCGCCGGGCTGGCCTTCACGTCGAGCTAATCCGTCTCGAACCGGAAGACGGACACCCCGCGAGACCGTGTATCGAAGATCAGCTTTTTGTTGAGGGGGGCATGAGCGCGCGACGGGCAGTTTTCACGTTCGCACAGATAACAGTTCACGCCGATCTTTTCGGGCACCATGGCCTCAAGGTTCAGATTCTGGGCATAGATCAGCCGCGGCGCGTAGGCGATGTCACAGCCAAGCCCGATGGCGTATTTTGTCTGATGCTGGTCATAGGCGCCTTCCGCGCGGGACATGGTGCGCGCAATGGAAAAATACGTCGTATTGTCCGGCATCTCGATGATCTGTGTCCGCACTTGTCCGGGCGTGGCGAAGCAATCATGGATGTTCCAAAGCGGGCAGGCGCCACCAAATTTCGAGAAATGAAACCGTCCCGCGCTGAAGCGCTTGGAGACATTGCCTGCGCTGTCCATGCGGACAAAGAAGAAGGGGATTCCCCGTGCGTCCGGCCGTTGCAGCGTCGTCATGCGGTGGGCCACCTGCTCAAAGCTCGCGCCGAAGCGGTGGCTCAACAATTCGACATCATATTTCGTCGCCTCACATTCCTTGAGGAAGCGGGAATAGGGCATCAGCAGCGCGGCGGCGAAATAGTTCGCCAGGCTCAGATAGGCCAGTTCCTCGGCGCTGCGGTCCGGCAGACCCGCGCGGTCAACATGCGCGCGGAAGAGGGGGGCGTATTCCAGAAGCGCCACCTGAACTGCCAACTGAAAACGACGTCCGGACTGGCGCAGCAATTCAGACAAATCAATTCGCCTATGGTGCCGGTCGAAATAACGTAGCTGGTTCGGCATCACATGCGTGGGCACGATACGCACCTGATAGTTGTGCTTCTTTTTCAGCCGGTCAGTCAGCGTGGTGTGCGGTTCATCCGTGCTGAGGAACAGTTCGGAAGATAGCTTTTCGGCCTCTTCATCCAGTTCCGGAAAATAGTTGCGGTGCACATGGAAGAACTCCCTCACCGAATCCACGCTGCGATCAGACTGTTCCAGCACTTCCACCTTTTCCCGGTCTGCCAGCGGGTTGGCGTCGGAATAGAGGCGCATCGTCAGCTCACGGTGGTTTGTATAGAGGCGTAGAAAGGCCCGTGCGATGTCCGGGTTCGCGTTAACGATATCCTCGGCGTCATTCTTGCCGACAGGGCCCGCATCCAGAATGGGGTCACGCAGCGCCTCCAGCAATTCTGAAACAAGCCGCGCATCGCCCGCGCCGCCGACATCGGTCATGTCAAAGTCATAGACCTGCGCCAGCGTCACCAGCAGGTTCGCGCTGATAGGGCGCTGGTTGCCTTCAATCAGATTTATGTAGCTGGCCGAGACTCCGAGGTCCTCTCCCATTTGTGCCTGTGTGATCCCAAGCGTCCGGCGAAGCCGCCTGAGCCTTGGGCCGATTAGGATTTTTTCTTTCCTGACACTCATAGGGGCACTCTCAAATGTTACAAACCTTACAAAACAATCGTGTTAATATTTACACGACAAACTAAAAAACCCAATACAAACATTGATGTACTGGATTTATTGCCTCTCTGTAAATAGTGTTGTGTCAACAAAGCAACGCAAGGGAGTTTGTCATCGTGTCTGCAACAGCCATCCTCGAAAAGCCGTCAAGCCAAGCCAACTCGGTAGAGATCGCCGGAAACGCGGAAGGTGTGGAGCGCGTGCTGACACCGGAAGCGCTGGCTTTCCTGGCTGACCTCGAGCGCACCTTCGGCCCGCGACGCCGTGAGTTGCTCGCCGCCCGCATTGCCCGTCAGGCCCGCTTCGACGCAGGTGAGCTGCCGGACTTCCTGCCCCAGACAAAAAATATCCGGAATGGCTGCTGGGAGGTCGACCCGATCCCTGCCGTGCTGAAGGATCGCCGCGTGGAAATCACCGGTCCTGTGGACCGCAAGATGATGATCAACGCGCTGAACTCCGGCGCGAAGATGTTCATGGCGGATTTCGAGGATGCATCCTCGCCCACCTTCACAAACATGATCGAAGGTCAGGTCAACATGCAGGATTTCGCCAATGGTGAACTTGCCTATTCCGACCCGAAGAATGGCAAATCCTACAGCCTGAAGGACGAGATCGCCGTCATGATCGTCCGCCCGCGCGGTTGGCACATGGAAGAGGCGCACCTTCTGATCGATGGTCGGCCAATATCGGCCAGCCTGTTCGATTTCGGCCTGCACATCTTCCACAATGGCGCAAAGCTGACGGGGCAGGGCGTCGGCCCATTCTATTATCTGCCCAAAATGGAGAGTCATCTTGAAGCACGCCTCTGGGATGAAGTGTTTGAGCACGCCCAGAAAGCACTCGGCATTCCGGTCGGCACGATCAAGGCGACGGTTCTGATCGAAACTCTGCCGGCCGCATTTGAAATGGACGAGATACTCTATGAGCTGCGCCGCCACGCAGCCGGTCTGAATTGCGGCCGTTGGGACTACATCTTTTCCTACATCAAGACGCTGCGCCAGCATGGCCAATATGTGTTGCCGGACCGCGCCCAGGTCGGCATGGACCGTGCTTTCCTAAAGGCTTACTCTCTGCTGCTGATCAAGACCTGCCACAGCCGCCGTGCCCATGCGATGGGCGGCATGGCCGCGCAGATCCCGGTCAAGAATGACGAGGCTGCCAATGATGCCGCCTTTGCCAAGGTGAAAGCCGACAAGCTACGAGAGGTTCGCGCGGGTCATGATGGCACCTGGGTGGCGCATCCTGCGCTTGTTCCGGTGGCCATGGATGTCTTCAACCAGCATATGACCGCCTGCAACCAGGTACTGTCCCAACGCAGCTTTCCGCCGATCAGCCAGAAGGATCTCCTGAAGCCGCACACGGGCGAAATCACCGAGGTAGGTGTGCGGACGAATATTTCCGTTGGCATCGAATACACGGCGGCATGGCTGAATGGCCGCGGCGCTGTGCCGATACATAACCTTATGGAAGACGCTGCCACGGCAGAAATCTCCCGCAGCCAGATCTGGCAGTGGATTCATCACAAGGCTGACGTGAAAATCGAAAGCGGGGAGGCGAAGCAATTCACTGCACAATGGTTCCGCTCCATCCTTGATGAAGAGCTGACCGCCATCCGCGAGATGATCGGCGCCGAGGCTTACGAACAGGGCCGCTATGAACTCGCTGCAGAAATCTTCAGCGAGACCGCAACAGGCAAAGACCTGCCGGACTTCCTGACGCTGCCCGCCTACGAGGCCCTGCGCAGCCTCGACTGATCCGAATACTCAAGCATCCAAACACCCCCACCAAGGAGACAATGCAATGTCGAAACGCCCCACCTATGCCCAGTTGCGCGCTGATGTGCTGAAACGCTATCCCGATGGCATCACGCCTGCCGGTATCAACATTGATGACATCGTCCAGCTGAAGCTACAGAACACCTACTCCACGCATCTTGATATCGCCCGCGAAATGGCTGGCGTGATGCGCGAAGACATGGCCGCCTATGATGCAGACCATGGCAAGTTCACCCAGTCGCTTGGCTGCTGGTCCGGCTATCACGCGCACCAGATGATCAAATCGGTGAAGCGCATGCGTGGCACAGCGAAGGGCACCTATGTGTACCTCTCTGGCTGGATGGTCGCCGGTCTACGCAACCGCTTCGGCCACCAGCCTGACCAGTCCATGCATGAGAAAACCGCTGTCGTGGATCTGATAGAGGAGATCTATGTCTCCCTGCGCCAGGCCGACGAAGTTGCCCTGAATGACCTGTTCCGTGAGCTGAAATCTGCCAAGGAAAAAGGCGCGCCTGCGGACGTGATCGAAACCATCGTCCAGCGCATCGACACGTTTGAGTCTCATGTCGTGCCGATCATCGCTGACATTGATGCCGGGTTCGGGAATGAGCACGCGACCTATCTGCTCGCCAAGGAAATGATCAAGGCGGGGGCCTGCTGCATCCAGATTGAGAACCAGGTGTCTGATGCCAAACAATGTGGCCACCAGGATGGCAAGGTCACTGTGCCGCGCGAAGACTTCATCGAAAAACTGCGCGCCTGCCGTCTGGCCTTTGAGGAGCTGGGTGTGGATGATGGCGTTATCGTCGCCCGGACAGACAGCCTCGGCGCAGGTCTGACGCAGAAGATCCCAGTCTCGCAACAGCCGGGCGATCTGGCCTCCGAATACATCAAATGGCTCGACACGGAAGACATCACGCCAGCCAATCCGCTGAAGGATGGCGATGTTGCCCTCCAGAAAGACGGCAGACTGGTGAAGCCGGTGCGTCTGCCAAACGGTCTTTACAAATTCCGTGAAGGGACGGGTGCTGACCGCGTAGTCGAAGACTGTATCGCCAGCCTGACCATCGGCGGAGCAGACCTGCTCTGGATCGAGACGGATACGCCGAATGTCGACATCATCGCCGGCATGGTGAACCGCATCAAGGAAGTCGTGCCGAATGCGAAATTGACCTACAATAACAGCCCCAGCTTCAACTGGACGCTCAACCTGCGCAAACAGGTGCGCGCAGACTGGCTGGCCGCCGGCAAGATCTCCGAAGGGGAATATCCGGAGGCGGAGCTTATGTCTGCCCGCTTCGACGAAACGGACCTCGGCCAGGAAGCCGATGCCCGCCTGCAGCGTTTCCAGTACGACATTAGCGACCGTGCCGGTGTGTTCCACAATCTGATTACACTGCCAACCTTCCACATGACGGCCTTCGCCATGGATGAACTCTCCAAGGGATATTTCGGCGAGAACAAAATGGCCGCCTATGTGCAGACGATCCAGCGCCGCGAAATCCGCAATGGCGTGTCGGCCGTGAAGCACCAGCACGAAGTCGGCTCCGACCTTGGCGACACGTTCAAGGAAATGGTGGCCGGCGAACGCGCCCTGAAAGCGGGCGGCGTTCACAACACGATGAATCAGTTCGAGAACGTCGCCTGATTCATCCTGTCCATCCTACTCTCCATACCTTTCAGCCCGGCTTCGGCCGGGCTTTTTTTGTCTCGTGGTTGCGAACCATGCGTGCGGGCTATCCCTTAGAATATCAAAGTATATGCATGGGGCTGCACCTTCAGGCATGTAGCGAATTTTGCGAGCATATGTCTTATATTAATTGGGATATATGGGTTCCTAGCTGTTATGTCCTTCGCTGATCAGGCGCAACTAAGTGCGCCAGTCTTTCGGTGTTCAAAGCATTGACTCACCTGTCTGAAAATTTAACAGGTGGGGGGCAAACGCCTGTCCGGGCATCTCGCTGCTCGCCTCAGGAGGCGCTTGCGGTTCGCATAATGCGGGGCAGGGCAGCAGGAATGACCTGGCACGCGATTAATGCCGCCGCATATCACTACCCATGTCTCAGAAGGGCAAGGGCCCCATCTTCCACTGGAAGAGACAGTGATCGAAGACACTGAAGCGCCCTGGAGCGAGTTTCAGCCCTCACACAAGAATTATGGAAGAGTGAACGGTAGAGCATATGACGGATGGCAGCGAATATACCTACGACACAGGACATAAAGCCGGCGACAATAATATCCGCTTCATAGGTCTGGACGTTCACAACCCTGTCTTTTTCATGAGTGCCGCGATCGTGCTCGGCTTTGTGGGCATCTCGCTGGCCATGCCGAACACGGTGCGCAGTGTCCTGACGGACATGAAAGACGCGACGCTGATAAATCTGGACTGGTTCTTTGCGCTCATCCCCACGACCATGCTCATCTTCTGTGCCGGCCTGGCGGTCTCCTCGCTCGGCTCCATTCGCCTTGGCGGGCCGAAGGCTGAGCCGGAATTCGGCTTCTTCTCCTGGATGGCGATGCTGTTTGCCGCCGGCATCGGCATTGGCTTTATGTTCTATGGCGCGGCGGAGCCATTGGCGTTCTATACGGACTGGTTTGGAACACCGCTGGATGTTGCGCCTGAGTCTGAAGAAGCAAGGCGTTTGGCCTTCAGCGCAACCCTCTTTCACTGGTGCCTCTCGCCTTGGGGCATCTATGCCGTGATCGGCTTGTCGCTCGGCTATTTCGCGCACAGCCGCGGTTTGCCGATGACGATCCGCTCAATTTTCTACCCTCTGATCGGAGAGCGTATCTGGGGCTGGCCCGGACACATCATCGACACTCTGGCTGTTATCTCCACCGTCTTCGGTCTTGCCACCACACTTGGCATCGGGGCGACACAGGCGGCGACCGGCGTCGGTTTTTTGGCAGGATTTGAGGCTGGTCTGACAGAGCAGGTTCTACTCATCATGGTGATGACGGTTCTGGCTGGAATCTCTGTCTGGCGCGGTGTTGATGGTGGGGTGAAGCTGCTGTCGAACCTCAACATGATCATCGCCTTTCTTCTGCTTCTCTTCGTCATTGTTTTCGGGCCGACAGTCAGCATCTTCAAAGGCATCTTTGAAAATATCGGCACGTATTTCACCGATGCGCCGGCCCTCATCAACTGGACCGGGCGGCAGGATACCGAATGGTTCCATGGTTGGACGATCTTCTATTGGGCCTGGTGGATTTCGTGGTCGCCTTTCGTCGGCATGTTCATCGCCCGCATTTCACGCGGCCGCACTGTGCGCACCTTTGTTTCTGCCGTTCTGCTTGTCCCGGCAGTGATCAGCATCGTCTGGTTCACGGCTTTTGGTACGACGGCCATCGACATCTTCAATGGTGCAGACACAGCCCTGTCAGGTGGCATTGACCAGGTCTCGTTGGTCCTGTTCCAGATGTTGTCGGAAATGCCATTTTTTGGTGTCACAGCATTTGCCTCCCTGCTTCTGCTGCTCGTTTTCATTGTAACGTCAGCAGACTCCGGCGCCCTCGTCGTGGACAGCATTACCGCTGGCGGCAAGACAACTTCGCCCGCCTTGCAAAGGCTGTTCTGGGTTTATGTGCTGGGCGCGCTCGCCTCTGTGCTTCTCTATGGCGGGGGGCGGTCCACGCTGAAATCCCTGCAATCCGGTATCATCGCGACGGCAACGCCTTTCGCCCTGGTTTTGCTGCTCGCCTGTGGCAGCCTTCTGCTCGGGCTGCTGGATGAAAAGCGATCCGCCCGCAAGGCAGCGCAGGCAACGAAATAGCCCCTCAACAGGTCAGGAGAGATGAAATGTCAGAGACTGAAGTGACCCTGGAAGACCTGAACTTCGAGGTCCGGAACATTCTCGTCCTCGTCGATATGAAGCATGCAGACCATGCCGACAAGGCGCTCAACCTAGCGGCCTGGATAGGCAGGGCCATGTCTGCTCAGCTGACATTGATGACGGTCGCCTATCCGCTAGGCAAGCACATTGCGGATGTGCCTGAAAAACGCAAACCGGACTTTCTGGAATACGCCAAGCGTCAATCGCAGAAGCATGGCATAACCATGGACCCTTTGTTCACCGTGCATGAATCCGTGGTCTATGAAGTCGTCCGCGTCGCCGAGAAGCTCAAGATCGATCTTATCATCCTGCAGTCTGGACCGACCAAACTGGTTGAGCATGTCCTCGGCTCCAAGGCGTCCAATATATCACTGAAATCCAAATGTTCGGTCTTTGTCGTCCGCTAGCACATAGCCGCCCACCTCGCCTTGGATTCCGGCTCTACGCTGCGCTTAACCGGGATGACAACGCCAGCCCCTTATCCCACAAAAAATCCGCCCCAACCT
>NZ_AWFA01000052.1 GCF_000682675.1 Hyphomonas pacifica
TTGTTTTGGGGTCTTGTCATGGGGGCTCCTCCATTTTGTGCCGCCCTTGTTGGCAGGGCGTGTTCTATGTTTGGAAGAATATGGCCGGTCACTCTTACTGTCAACTTGATTGACGTTAAGGGGTGGGGGCTAAAATGGTTCGGCATGTCGTGGCGCGGGATGTGTTTGCATCCCGTCAGAACCAGCTGTAAGTCGCACATATGAGTGAGACCAATGATGTAATGCAGGCAAACCAGATCCTGTTGAACCTGCTGTCAGGCTTTTACTGGCTGGATGAGGGGCTTCAGAGCTATATCCGCGCGCGAGGCTGGCCGACTGTCACGCGGCCGCAGTCCATGGTGATGGCGAATGTCGTGATGGGAGTACGTTATCCATCCGAGATTGCACGGCGATTGGGCATCAGTCGGCAAGCTATCCATGCAACTCTGAAATCCATGAACGAGATGGATATGGTGAGACTTGTGGACGATCCGAACAATATGCGGGTGAAGCTTGTGGAGCTGACCGAGACGGGCGAGGCTATGCGCCGGGATGCGCAGCGGGCCATGACGCTGATGACGGAAGAACTGATCCGCCGTATCGGCAAGCAGGCATTTGACCAGACGGCAGCGACACTGGCGCAGGACTGGGGTGCGCCCTTGTCCTTCTCACCGGAAGATGTGGCCCGCGACTAGGCTGGCAGGGCCGTCTCACGTTGCAGGCACCTCATTTGCAGCATCTGTTACGTCTGTGATGTTGGCCACACTGCGTCGATAGGCGGGCATGCCCAGAGTCAGAATCATGCCTGCGAGCGGCAGGGCGATGACTGACACGGTGAACAGCGAATATCGCAGGGCCGCATCATTCCCGAAACCGAGATCTGTCACCAGGGCGATGACGGTGGGCCCCAGTCCGAGGCCGATCAGATTCGCCACGAAGAAGTACAGAGCCGTGATGCGCGCGCGGTATTCGTTTGGCGTGATCACTTGCAAGGCCACTGTGCCGACCCCGTGCATCGTTATGAACAGGAAGCCGGGCACCAGCAAAGCAAGCGCGAGGGGCGCGTTGGGCATCAGCGGAGTGAGGATCAGGAATGGCCCGCCGATCAGAAGGGATAAACGGATCGTGCGTATATGTCCGTCCGTATAACCGCGAGCAAACATTCCGTCGGCGACGACACCGCCCAGGATCAGGCCACCCGCCCCACAGATCGCCATGATGGCGCCAAACCAGAGACCGGCATCAGTGATACTGATCGGATAGGTTCGCGACAGGAAAGCCGGGATCCAGGCGAGCGAGCCGTACATCACCATGGTGATCAGAGACATGCCAGCGAACATACAGCCGAGAGACACCTTGTGGGTCATCACATGGGCCACGAAATTCTGAGAGCCCGAGCTTTCATGCTGCTCCACCGTCATCCGGCCACGGCGGAAAGGTTCCCGAATGGTCAGCATGAGCAGGCAGACCAGAATGCCAGGGAATGCCACAAAGGCAAAGGTGAGGCGCCAAGCCTCGATTTGCCCGACAAAGGGCAAGGTGATCTCGGGCGCGGCGAGAATGGCCTTGATGACCAGCGCGCCCAGCATCAGCGCGATACCTGAGCCGAGCGGTACGCCAATCGAGTAGACCGCAATGGCGCGGGCCAGCCTTTTCTTGGGGAAGTAGTCGCTGAGCATGGAATAGGCGGCAGGCGACAAAGTGGCCTCGCCGACGCCAACGCCCATACGTGCCAGGAATAGGCCGATATAGCTGGTCGCGAGCCCGCAATTCAGCGTCATCAAACTCCATACGCCAATGCCGCCAACGATCAGGTTCCGGCGGCTGAAACGGTCTGCAATCCAGGCAAGGGGCAGCCCGGCGAGTGTGTAGAACAGGGCGAAGGCCATGCCGACCAGAAGGCTGAACTGGGTGTCGGTAATATCGAGCGACTCACGCACCGGCGCGACCAGCAGGCTGAGAATCATCCGGTCGATGAAGGAGAGGGTGTAGGCCAACAGGAGGACGCCGACCACATACCAGCTATAGATCGGATTGGGCCAGGGCGGAGTCACGCCAGAAGGCGATCCGACTACGGATTCAGATGTGCTGTCTGCTTCGCCGTGAAGCGCCTGATCGGCCATGTTTTCCGCCCTCTGGTTTCCAAACGAACGGTCTCTTGCCGCCGTGGAGAATTTATATTAGCTATCTAAGTAATAATTAGCTATCTAAGCAATAGCAAAATCAGAGTCAAAGATGACCTGTCAGGGCGAAGACCCGAAAGTGGAGGAAATGGAAATGTGTAGAATAGCGTGGAAGGGCTTTGCCCTGACAATGGCATTGGTGGGGCCTGCCTTATCGGGGAGCGCCCTTGCCCAGGAAGAAACCAGGGCTGATGAAGAGATCGCCTATGACACCGTTGTCGTCACGGCGCAGCGGCGAGAGCAGAGCTTGCAGGATGTGCCGGTGGCCGTCTCGGCCTTCAGTGCAGACCAGCTGAAAAACAACAATGTCGAAACGATTCAGGATCTGGCCTTGCGCACGCCTGGACTGACGGTTGGCGCGGCTGATCCGATCCAGAACAATTTTTCCCTTCGTGGCATCGGCACAGCGAATGGCATCAGCCAGAACGCTGGCGGGGATGGCTCGGTCGTCGTGTTCGTGGACGGCGTGTATGCCGGTCGGGGCGGGACGATGGACCTGGACGTGCTGGACCTGGAGCGTGTGGAGGTTCTGCGGGGGCCGCAGGGCACGCTGTTCGGCAAGAATGCGATCGGGGGGCTAATCCAGTTTGTCAGCCGCAAGCCTTCCGATGAGCGCTCTTTCTATATCGAGGGGACAGCCGGCAATTATGACAAGTACAATCTGGTCGTGCGGGGCAATGTGCCCCTGTCTGACAAGGTGTTCCTGTCGGGTGGAATTTCGCACAAGCAGCGCGACGGATACGAATTCAACGAAACGACCGGCAATGATGTCAATGATCAGGACATGACAACAGCGCGCGCAGCCCTGCGTTTTCTGCCGTCTGAGAATCTGGACATCATTCTGCGAGCGGACATTTCCACGCAGGACCAGGCCGGGAATCCGCGCGACAATATCTGTAATGAAGACTTCAATACTGGTGTGCATTGCGTAGGCGTCAATCCTGACCCACGCATCGTAAATGCCTATACTGATGGTCAGATCTTTCGTCAGATCAGCTCTTATAGTGGAGAGATCAACTGGGATCTGGGCTATGGGACGCTGACCTCACTGACCGCATTGCGGGATGTGAAGTACAAGTTCCGCACGCCCTTTTTCAGCAATCCGGTCAACCCGCCCACGCAGATCGAGTCGACCGATTTCGGGTGGGAGGACGCGACCCAGTTCAGCCAGGAAATCCGCTATGCCTTTGAGGCACTGAACGACCGGCTACAGGGCCAGGTTGGCCTGTATTATCTGGACGAGGACATAGACCGCTTGCAGGGCCAGATCCAGGATTTCCCGGCACCGGCGCAGACTGGAACGGCGATCTATCCGCAATCTGTCACAGCAAGCAGCTTCGCCGTGTTCGGCCAGTTCGACTATGATCTGACCGAGAGGCTGACGGCGACCGTTGGCGCGCGCATGACATGGGAAGAAAAAGAGGGCCGCTTCGCAGGCATGAAGGTTTCCGGTCCGGGCTTGCCACCGCCTCTAGGGTCACTTGAAGGCTATGACGTCAACGCTTCGGAAGAGTGGGAAGCCTTTACGCCGCGCTTTGCCCTGAATTGGCAGGCGGCGGACAATGTCATGGTCTATGCCTCCGCCGCACGCGGCTATAAGAGTGGGGGCTTTCAGGGGCTGTCGGGTACGGATGCCGGGGCCTCCACGCCATATGATCCGGAATTTGCGTGGGGCTATGAATTGGGAGCGAAGACGGAATGGTTCCAGCGTCGCCTGACGCTGAATGCTGCGCTCTTCAAGACGGATTATGAAGACCTGCAGATTTCTCAGCTGGTGCCACTTTGCTGTGTCGTGGTCAGCAATGCCGCCGAAGCCCAGATCAAGGGTCTTGAGGTGGAGTTTGTCGGTCGGGTCTCCGAGAACTTCCGTATTGATGGCAGCTATTCCTATCTGGATACGGAGTTTGTGGAGTATCAGATCCCCGGCTCTGACTATACCGGTAACGAATTGCCGCGTTCCCCTGCCAACAAGTACAACATTGGCGCCCAGTATGAGATGCCGGTGGGTGAGTGGCGCGCATTGGTGCGGGTGGATTATTCCTGGGTGGATGACGCGTACTTCGAGGCCTCTAATGTCGCGTCTCAACTGTGGCCGGCACACGACAATCTGGACGCACGCCTGACGCTGACGCTGCCGGATGAGCGCTGGGAGGTCTCCTTCTGGGGCAAGAACCTGACGGACGAATTGGTGCCAACCTATGTCACCTATTTTGGCCCATTCCAGCAGACGCTGGTGCCTTATGCGCCGCCGCGCACCTATGGCGTGACCCTGTCACTGAGTATGTAATTTCCCTGCCACCGCGCCGGATATTCACCGGCGGGTGGCACCTTACTTTCAAGAGGATGCCTGTCATGCAGACCCCTGAGTTTCGTTATCTCTGCACCTATCGCGCAGACTTTTCAGAGCCGCAGCAGATGATCGGCAAGGCCCATTTCGGCCGGCGCATGATTGCCGTCCTGACTGGGGGTGTAGTCGAAGGTGAGCGCCTGAATGGCCGGGTTGTGCCGGGTGGCGGCGACTGGGCCACGATCGATGACAATGACACGTTGCGACTGGATGCCCGTGTGACGTTCGAAACCCATGATGGCGCGCTGATCTATCTGTCTTACCGGGGTGTCCTGCGACCTATGCCAAAGGTCCGCGAATTTTCCCTTCGCGGCGGCCCGAAGACGGATGAAGAGCGCAAGCAGATCTACTTCCGGACAGCACCGATTTTTGAGACTGGCGATCAACGCTATAGCTGGCTGAACAATATCGTGACGATAGGTATGGGGGAGTCCATTGGGGGCGCCGTGCGATATGACGTTTTCGAGGTGCTCTGATCCATGCGACCATTCCGAACAATTACGGCCCTCGCAGCGCCCTTGCCCGTGGCACACATAGACACTGACCAGATCCTGCCCGCCCGGTTTATGAAGACGCTGACGCGGAAAGGCCTGGGGCGACGCTTGTTCAATGATTGGCGCTACGATGATGAGGGGCGTGAAGTTGAAGACTTCGTGCTGAATCAGGATGTCCGGCGAGAGGCCCGGATTATCATTGCCTATGAGAACTTTGGGTGTGGATCATCCCGCGAACATGCTGTGTGGGCCCTGGATGATTTTGGTATACGCTGTATCATCGCACCGAGCTTTGGGGCTATCTTTGCGACCAATTGCCTGAAGAATGGCTTGCTGCCGGTGCAATTGCCGGGGGGGGCATGTGACGAGTTGATTGCCTCAGCGACGGCTTTTCCAAAGTCGGCCCTGACCATTGATCTGGAGCACCAGCGTGTGATCGGCCCGCAGGGCAATACGTACACATTCGATATCCGGGAAGACATTCGCGAGGCATTGCTGGCTGGTCTGGACGATATTTCCCGGACGCTTGCCCATGATGACGCCCTGAGCGCGTTCGAGCAAAAGTGGCCGAAGCGCTGATGCGGCGTGGCGACAAGATGTTCAGAGCAGGGTTCTGAAATCTGTAATTTCGCCCGTAATCGCGGCGGCGGCGGCCATAGCCGGGCTCATCAGGTGGGTGCGTCCGCCGGGGCCTTGCCGGTTCTCGAAATTCCTGTTGGATGTGGAAGCGCACCGCTCTCCTTGTGTTAGTCTGTCATTGTTCATGGCGGCGCACATGGAGCAACCCGGCTCGCGCCATTCAAAGCCTGAATCCACAAAGATCGTGTCCAGACCTTCCTGTTCAGCCATTTGGCGAACCATGCCAGAGCCAGGCACCACAATGGCGCTAATTCGTGGATTGATCTTGTGACCCTTCAGAACAGTGGCCGCCGCGCGCAGGTCTTCAATGCGGCCATTTGTGCATGAGCCTATAAAGACTCGGTCGATCGGCGTGCCCGCAATGGAGCTGCCAGCCTGGAGTGCCATATAAGACAGCGCCCGTTCCGTAATGGCGCGCAATTTCGAATCATCCTGTTCAGCGGGGTCAGGTATTCGGGCATTGATTGCGATACTCTGGGCCGGGTTGATACCCCAGCTGACGACAGGTGCGATTATGCTGGCATCCAGGGTGATTTCGTGATCGAAGCGCGCGCCAGGGTCTGTGTGGAATTGCTTCCAACGAGGCATACCGGCGGCCCAGGCATCGGTCGGCATGCGAGATTTCAGATAGGTATAGGTGACATCATCCGGCGCGATGAGGCCCGCGCGGGCGCCAGCTTCGATGCTCATATTGCAAAGTGTCATACGGCCTTCCATAGAGAGCGCGCAAATGGCCTCCCCAGAATATTCGATGACATGTCCCGTGGCGCCGTCGACCCCCAATTCGGACACAATAGTCAGCGCCAGATCCTTCGCGGTAACACCGGGCGGTAACCGTCCGTTGACTGTGACGCGAAGATTGCCGGACTTTCTTTGCCGGATGGCCTGAGTGGCCATAACATGTTCGATCTCGGACGTGCCGATTCCGAAAGCCAGTGCGCCGAATGCACCATGGGTGGATGTGTGGCTGTCGCCGCAGACGATGGTCATGCCTGGCTGGGTTCGGCCTTGCTCTGGGCCGACCACATGCACGATGCCGTTGCGGATGTCGCCGATTGTATAGTGCTCGATGCCGTAAGCCGCGCTATTCTGGCGCAGCATGGCGAGTTGCGCGCGTGATAGTTCGTCTTCAACCGCTTCGATGCCCTTAGCCTGGCCGGTGGTGGGCACGCAGTGATCTGCCATGGCCAAGGTGAGGTCTGGCCGCCGGATCTTGCGGCCATGCTCAGCAAGTCCTGCAAAGGCCTGAGGTGAGGTGACCTCATGCAGCATGTGCAGGTCTATATACAGGATCGCCTCACCATTCTCTTCTGCCACGAAGTGGGCATCCCAGAGCTTTTCGTAGAGTGTGCGTGGGGCGGGGGAGTGCTGTTCGCTAGAGGACAAACCTGCCTGCCTTGTGTAAGTGAAAGAAGAAAAATAGTTAGATATCTAACTTATTGGGCCTGGCTTGTTTGGCAAGCCTGTTTGAACTCTTGCCGTATGGAAACCTGTTGCCTGAAAGGGCGGTTTAGATTAGCTATCTATGTAAATAAAGCGTCAGATATGACCAGAGATGCGCATCAGGGAGAGGAG
>NZ_AWFA01000053.1 GCF_000682675.1 Hyphomonas pacifica
CTATGCCGGCCATCGCCTCGCGCCCTGGCTCGGGCATCTCATGGTGTCCCGGCAGGAGACGGCTCGGCCATTGATGACGCCGGGCGAGATCATGCAGCTTCCGCCCACCGATGAAATCGTCATGGTCGCGGGCACGCCGCCGATCCGCGCCACCAAGGCGCGCTACTTCGAGGATTCGCGGTTCACTGAACGCCTCCTGACCCCACCCGATCCGGCGGCCGGTCCCGCCACGAACCCGTCATCCGATGATTGGTCGAGCCGGTTGGTCGCGCAGAAGGGCGATGCCCAGTCCATGGCTAGCGGAACGGAAGGCGATCCGGCCAATGCCGGCATCCGCCGTGAACCGGAATTGCCCGAGCATGAGGAAATCGTTCCGCCGCCGTCTCCGGCGCGGGAGTTCGACATCCTTGACGACGAACCGGACCTGGACGCGGCCAAAGCCCGCGCCCTGCGTCAGCGCATGCGCGCGGTCGCCCGGCAGGCGTCGATGAACCCCGATGACGGGATCGAGCTTTGAGGAACCCTCCCATGGCCACACGAACCCGCATGAACGTCTATTTCGATCCCGAATTGCTGCAACAGGTCGAGATGCTGGCGCTGCGCCGCAATGTCTCCAAATCCGCCATCGTGGAGGCGTCCGTCGCTTCCTTCCTGTCCGGCGACGCAGCGGATCGGCTGGAGGCGGCCATGACGCGCCGCCTGGACAGGCTCGGCCGACAGATGGACGGGCTCGACGAAGATCTCGCCGTGCTCGGCGAGACGCTTTCGCTGTTCGTCCAGTTCTGGTTGACGATCACGCCGCCGATCTCCGACACCGGGCAATCGTCCGCCCGCGCGAAAGGCGTGGAACGGTTCGAGGGCTTCATTCAGACCCTCGGCAAGCGCCTCGCCACCGGAGACAGGTTCCTCAAGGAGCTGTCGCGCGATGTCGATTCGCTTGGGGACAGTCCCGCGCAGCGGCCGTCCGACCCCGATAGCGACCGACCCTGAATTTTCAAACCGTCCTATTTGCCGCCGATCACCGCCGGTGGCCGCACGCGCGTAAATAGTTGTTGAGTCGGCCAAAAATCAGGTTCTTTTAATCGACCCCGATGCGGGGACCGACTGTCGTGCGCCCCGTCGAAAGCGGGGCCGACATGACTGCCACACATCACAGACCGGAGGCGATCCAGCGCGGCGCGCGGATGCTGCGCACGGCGCTCGGCCCGGCCATTGCCCGGTTTCTGGAAGACCCGGCCGTGGTCGAGGTCATGCTGAACCCGGATGGCCGCATCTGGATCGACCGGCTGTCCGAAGGATTGGCGGATACGGGCGAAACGATGCCGCCGGCCGATGGCGAGCGCATCGTGCGCCTGGTCGCACACCATGTCGGCGTCGAGGTTCATGCCCGCAGTCCCCGCGTTTCGGCCGAGCTTCCCGAGAGCGGCGAACGCTTTGAAGGCTTGCTTCCCCCGGTGGTTTCCTCGCCGGCCTTCGCCATCCGCAAGCCCGCCGTCGCGGTGTTCACGCTCGACGACTATGTGTCCGCCGGCATCATGTCCGCCGATCAGGCGGAAACGCTACGCGCGGCCGTCGCATCCCGCGCCAACATCCTCGTGGCGGGCGGCACCAGCACCGGCAAGACCACACTGACCAACGCGCTTCTGGCCGAAGTCGCCAAGGGCGCGGATCGTGTCGTCATCATCGAGGACACTCGCGAGCTGCAATGCGCCGCGCCCAACCTTGTCGCTATGCGGACGAAAGACGGCGTGGCGACGCTTTCCGATCTGGTCCGTTCCTCGCTGCGCCTGCGCCCCGACCGCATCCCCATCGGCGAGGTGCGCGGATCGGAAGCCCTCGATCTGCTCAAAGCATGGGGCACGGGCCACCCGGGCGGGATTGGCACCATCCACGCAGGCACCGGCATTGGCGCGCTGCGCCGGCTTGAACAGCTCATTCAAGAGGCTGTCGTCACCGTCCCGCGCGCCCTGATCGCGGAAACCATTGACCTTGTTGCCGTCCTTTCCGGGCGCGGTTCCGCGCGCCGGCTGGCCGAACTCGCCCGCGTCGAAGGGCTGGGGCCGGACGGCGACTACCGCATCACGCATCTCAGCCCCTTGGCAACCCCCACCAGAACTGGAGACCCCGAATGATCCGTCATACCATGCGCATCCGCCGCCACGTCGCCACGGCCGCGACCTTCACCTATGTCGGCCTCTTCATGGCTCCGGCCGCCCATGCCTCGGGATCGTCGATGCCGTGGGAAGCGCCGCTCCAATCCATCCTCGAATCCATCGAGGGGCCGGTCGCCAAGATCATCGCCGTCATCATCATCATCGTGACCGGCCTGACGCTGGCCTTCGGCGACACCAGCGGCGGTTTCCGTCGCCTGATCCAGATCGTGTTCGGCCTGTCCATCGCGTTCGCCGCATCGAGCTTCTTCCTGTCGTTCTTCTCGTTCGGCGGCGGGGCGCTCGTCTGATGGCGGGCGGTCTCGAACAACTGGACGCGGTGCCGGGATTCTCGATCCCGGTCCACCGGGCGTTGACCGAGCATATCCTGCTCGGCGGCGCTCCGAGAAGCATCGCCATCATGAACGGGACGCTTGCCGGGGCCGTGGGTCTCGGCCTGCGCCTCTGGCTGGTCGGCATCGCCATATGGGCCATCGGGCATTTCGCGGCGGTATGGGCGGCGAAGCGCGATCCCCAATTCGTCGAAGTCGGGCGGCGGCATCTGCGCATCCCGGCTTTTCTGGCGGTCTGAGGGGAGCCCATCCATGATGAACCTTGCCGAATACCGCCGCACCGCCGCGCGCCTCGCCGACTATCTGCCCTGGGCGGCGCTGGTCGGTCAGGGTGTCGTGCTCAACAAAGACGGATCGTTCCAGCGCACCGCGAAGTTTCGCGGTCCCGATCTGGATTCCGCCGTCGCCGCCGAGCTAGTCGCCGTCGCCGGTCGCATCAACAACGCCGTGCGCCGTCTCGGCTCCGGCTGGAGCATCTTCGTTGAGGCGCAGCGCAGCGAGGCCGCGACCTATCCCGACAGCGCCTTTCCCGACGCCGCCTCGGCGCTGGTCGATGCAGAGCGCAAAGCGGGTTTCGAAGAAGCCGGCACGCATTTCGTGTCCGGCTATTTCCTGACCTTCCTCTGGCTGCCCCCGGCCGAGGAAGCCGCCCGCGCGGAAAGCTGGCTCTACGAGGGTCGCGAGCAATCCGGCGTGAACCCGTGGGAGGTCCTGCGCGCCTTCATCGATCGCACCGATCGCGTGCTGGCGCTGCTCGACGGATTCATGCCGGAGTGCCGCTGGCTCGATGACGGGGAGACGCTGACCTACCTCCATTCGACCATATCGACCAATCGCCACCGTGTGCGCGTGCCCGAGGTGCCCATGCACCTCGACGCGCTGCTGGCCGATCAGCCCTTGACGGGCGGGCTGGAGCCGCGCCTTGGCGACGCGCATCTGCGCGTCCTGACCATCGTAGGTTTCCCGACCGCGACGACGCCTGGCCTGCTCGACGAGATGAACCGGCTGCCGTTCCCCTACAGGTGGAGCACGCGCGCGATCCTGCTGGACAAAGTGGACGCCACAAAGCTCCTGACCCGCATCCGCCGCCAATGGTTCGCCAAGCGCAAGAGCGTCGCCGCGATTCTGAAAGAGGTGATGACCAACGAGGCGTCCGCCCTTGTGGACACTGACGCCGCGAACAAGGCGCTCGACGCCGACATGGCGTTGCAGGAGCTTGGGGCGGACGTGGCGGGCATGGCCTACGTCACAGCGACCGTCACCGTATGGGATGCCGACCCGCGCCTTGCCGACGAGAAGCTGCGCCTGGTCGAGAAGATCGTTCAGGGCCGCGACTTCACCGCCATGCCCGAGAGCGTCAACGCGGTTGACGCATGGCTCGGCAGCCTGCCCGGACACGCCTACGCGAATGTCAGGCAATCGCCCATCAGCACTTTGAATCTCGCCCACATGATCCCGCTTTCGGCGGTGTGGGCGGGGCCGGAACGGGACGAGCATTTCGGTGCGCCCCCTTTGCTCTTTGGAAAGACCGAAGGCTCAACCCCGTTCCGGTTGTCTTTGCATGTCGGCGACGTAGGGCACACCCTTGTCGTCGGCCCCACGGGCGCGGGCAAGAGCGTGCTGCTCGCCCTCATGGCGCTCCAGTTCCGCCGCTACGAGGCCAGCCAAGTCTTCGCCTTCGACTTCGGCGGCAGCATCCGCGCCGCGTCGCTCGCCATGGGCGGCGACTGGCATGACCTTGGCGGCGGGCTGACAGAAGGGGCCGAGGCGTCCGTCTCGCTCCAGCCGCTGGCCCGCATCCACGACACCTATGAACGCGCATGGGCGGCGGACTGGATTGCCACCATCCTCATGCGCGAAGGCATCGCCATCACGCCCGAGGTCAAAGAGTATCTTTGGACGGCGCTGACTTCGCTCGCCTCCGCGCCGGTCGAAGAACGCACGATCACCGGCCTTGCGGTGCTGTTGCAATCCAACGATCTGAAACAGGCGCTCCGGCCGTTCTGCGTCGGCGGTGCCTATGGCCGGTTGCTCGACGCCGAGACAGAGCATTTGGGATCGGCGGACGTGCAGGCGTTCGAGATCGAAGGGCTGGTCGGCACCGGCGCGGCCCCGGCCGTTCTGTCCTACCTGTTCCATCGCATCGGCGACCGGCTCGACGGCCGCCCCACGCTGCTCATCATCGATGAAGGCTGGCTTGCGCTCGACGACGAGGGATTCGCCGGCCAGCTCCGCGAATGGCTGAAGACGCTGCGCAAGAAGAACGCCAGCGTCATCTTCGCCACGCAAAGCCTGTCCGACATCGACGGCAGCAACATCGCGCCCGCTATCATCGAGAGCTGCCCGACGCGGCTCCTGCTGCCGAACGAGCGCGCCATCGAGCCGCAGATCGCGGCCATCTATCGCCGCTTCGGCCTCAATGACAGGCAGATCGAAATCCTCGCAAGGGCCACGCCCAAGCGGGATTATTACTGCCAAAGCCGCAGGGGCAACCGCCTGTTCGAGCTGGGCCTGTCCGAAGTCGGCCTCGCCCTCTGCGCCGCATCCGCCAAATCCGACCAGACCCTCATTGCGCAGATCGTTGCGGAGCACGGCCGCGATGGTTTCCTCGCCGCATGGCTGCGCGAGCGCGGCGTCGAGTGGGCGGTCGAGCTGATCCCCAACCTCACCAATCTTGCCGACCGGCCGGAATCCGCCGCGCCGGCCCGACTCGATACCCCACAGGAGATTCTTCCATGACCTATTCCAAGTTTGTCGGGGCCTCGGCCCTTGCGCTGGCGCTCGCCATTCCGGTCGCGCTTTCGCCCATGCTGGCAAGCCCGGCCCATGCGCAATGGATCGTCTATGATCCGACCAACTACGCGCAGAACGTGCTCACGGCCGCGCGCACGCTGGAGCAGATTAACAACCAGATCACCTCGCTCCAGAACGAGGCCCAGATGCTCATCAATCAGGCCCGCAATCTGGCGAGCTTGCCATATTCCTCGCTCCAGCAGATTCAACAGAACGTCAGCCGCACGCAGCAGCTTCTCAGCGACGCGCAGAACATCGCGTTCGACGTGCAGAACATCGACCAGGCGTTCCAGAGCCAATACGGCAATGTGTCGCTGTCGGCGACCGACGCCCAGCTTGTCGCCGATGCGCGCGACCGTTGGCAAAACACGGTCGGCGGCTTGCAGGACGCCATGAAGGTGCAAGCCGGTGTCGTCGGCAATATCGACAGCAACCGCGCCGAGATGGCCGCGCTCGTCGGCCGGAGCCAGGGTGCGACCGGCGCATTGCAGGCCACGCAGGCCGGCAATCAGATCCTCGCCCTCCAGTCGCAGCAGCTTTCCGACCTGATCGCCATGCTCGCCGCCAACGGCCGGTCGGAAGCGCTGATCGAGGCCGAGCGTGCGACGGCCGCCGAACAGGGCCGTGTCCAGCGCGAGCGCTTCCTGACCCCCGGCAGCGGCTACCAGCCGGGCAACGCGCAGATGTTCAACGGCAACAACTGACCACGGGAGGGGCCGCCCATGGACGGCAAGATGCTGGCCCGGCTCGGGGCCGTCGTATTCGTCGCCATGGCCATCGCGGCCACGGTGATCGAGATGACCCGCAAGGACGATCCCGCGCCGGCCAGCACCGCACCGGCGCTGCAACCGCCGGCCGATCCGCTCCGCGCGACGCTTCGCCGGTGCCAGCAGCTTGGGGAAGCGGCGACGAGCGATCCGGTCTGCCTTTCCGCATGGGCCGAGAGCCGCGACCGCTTTCTTGGCCGGACGCCCGCCCAGACCGCTCCGCGACAGAACGAGGAACAGTGATCCATGGGCGGAACCGGCGTCATCGACTCGTTTCTTGGGGTCTTCACCAGCTACATAGATTCCGGCTTCGGCCTGCTCGGTGGGGAAGTGGCGTTTATCGCCACCACCCTGATCGTCATCGACGTGACGCTGGCGGCGCTCTTCTGGGCCTGGGGCGCGGATGACGACATTATCGCAAGGCTGGTCAAGAAGACCCTGTTCGTCGGTGTCTTCGCCTACGTCATCGGCAACTGGAACAACCTCGCCCGCATCGTCTTCGACTCATTCGCCGGTCTCGGTCTCATGGCGTCGGGCACGGGCTTTTCCGCTGCCGACCTCATGCGGCCAGGCCGGGTGGCACAGACCGGCCTCGATGCCGGCCGACCATTGCTCGATTCCATTTCCGACCTGATGGGCTACTGGTCGTTTTTCGAGAACTTCATCCAGATCGCCTGCCTGCTGTTCGCCTGGGCGCTGGTGATCCTCGCCTTCTTCATCCTCGCCGTGCAGCTCTTCGTCACGCTGATCGAGTTCAAGCTGACCACGCTGGCCGGCTTCGTGCTGATCCCCTTTGGCCTGTTCGGCAAGACCGCCTTCATGGCCGAGCGTGTGCTTGGCAACGTAATCTCTTCCGGCATCAAGGTTCTGGTGTTGGCCGTCATCATCGGCATCGGCTCAACCTTGTTTTCGCAGTTCACCGCCGGCTTCGGCGGCGTCACCCCCACGATCGACGATGCCATGGCGATTGTGCTCGCGGCCCTGTCGCTGCTCGGCCTCGGCATCTTCGGACCCGGCATCGCCACCGGCCTTGTCTCGGGCGGCCCCCAGCTCGGCGCGGGCGCGGCCGTGGGCACCGGCCTCGCCGCCGGCGGCATGG
>NZ_AWFA01000054.1 GCF_000682675.1 Hyphomonas pacifica
AAAAATGTCTCACGGTCGCTGAACCGCTACAATTGTGAGTTAATTTCCCGCCTTTGGCGTCCTGGTGTTTAGGCGAGAGAAAGCCATAGGTGGGAAAGTTTTCAGGGCTGCAGAGTACTCTTAACAGCACCCGCGCAGGCTGTGGTGTATTTATATTTTAGTTTCCAAAGCGATAGGGGAGGTTCACACCATAGGTTCTGGGATCTCCATATACTAATCGTCAAAACCGAAATCGGAAACGTCGAATGTATCCACAATGTACTCCTTATAAGTTATATTCTTTGTGAATACAGCTAGTTCCCAGAGGTCGCTTTCGGAAGGACACAGCGCAAGATACTTTCGCGCGAGTATCGCTTCAGCACTATCCCCCATCCCGAAGAACCAGAACCGCTGATTTTGACTTGCTTCATTTCAAAGTGGGAAGCACAAGATTTGTTATGTGCAAATGGTGATTATAATTACAATGCTCGAAAGATGAGGTGGCAGGATGCTCAGAGGTTTGAGAATTGGTGTTTTGGCTATTTGCTCATCTCTCACAGCATGGTCCGCCTGTGCCCAGGTTCTAGATGTGACTCCCTTGCCGGAGGCCACATGGTCTGAGCCGGGAAGTATCTCGTACCTGCAGAACGAGCACGCCAAATCCCTTTATTCGGCAGGTGAGTATGCTGAAGCCAAGACGATATGGCAGGGCCTTGCCGAGTACGGTAATCTGGAGTCGATCAATAATCTTGGTGTGTACTACCGCGAAGGCAAAGCAGTTCCTGCAGACTACGAGAAGGTCGTAATTTATTGGCAGCAAGCGGCAGAAAAGAATTTTACACCCTCGCTCATGAACTTGGCAGGCCTTTACGAGGAGGGGTTCCCTGGCCATCCATCAGACTTGCGAAAGGCATTTGAAACATATGTGCTGGCGGCTCGTGCGGGTGATGAGAAGGGGGCGTTCAAGGCGGCGAACATGGTGTTTCGTGGCGAAGGAGTCGTAGCGAACTTTGCAGATGGGCACAGATTGCTGACCCTCGCGGCCGACCTCGGTAACCCGGCAGCGTTCATGATGATGGGCAAGTATGATGAGCTGGGATTTAATCCTGATGGGGACATTCTGTCTGCACGGGACTGGTACGAGAAAGCCCAATATATGGGTCATCCGATGGCGGCTGATGCGCTGGCGGCGTTACCCAAGCCTGATATCAACTATGTCTATGGTTTAATGCAGCAGAAAAGGCATTCGGATGCCCGCAGGCTGGCGGCGGAATTGTGTCGTAATGATCTTGATGCACAGGCGTGCAACATTCAGGGGCAGTATGATTTGAGCGGCGCCTCTGGTGTCTATCGTGACTATCTCAGCGCGGCGCATGCGCTTGATTATGCATGTGCAATGAAAATTGCTGACAGCTGCCTGAACTATGCCCATGCCGTAGCCGAAGGCGCGCAATACGGGCCTGGGAAATTCAGCACCGCCGATTATAGAAAAGCAGAACAGGCATATGCACGGGCATGCAATGAGCAGCAGGATTATACGGCCTGCGCCGGTGTCATATACTTCAATTATTACTCGGCATTCGGCCTGAATGATCGTCAGAAGATCATGGATTATGGTCCTCGTGCCTGCATGAATGGTGGCAATGATTTTGCCTGTGATGTGTGGATGCCGATGTTCAACGCCAATGTTGCGGAGACTTACGGGCGCAATCCTGGCGGCTCATCCAGTGGCAGCAGATTTGGAAATTTTCTGGGCAATACACTTGGCACAATCGTCGCCGGGCTTGCCGCAGGTGCTCAGGCATATAATAATAATTCTGCCGGTTATTCTTCGACGTACAGCACTTCGTCTTCGTCTGGCTCATCGAGCAGCTCTTCGTCAAACATGCGTGATTTCAATCAATACATGAACTCTGTACGTTCCATCGGGACAGCTTATTCTGCGCCCTGTCCGCCGACCAATTCGTATTGTCGGTAAGAGCCTTCCTCACCTGAACCGGGGAGGCGAAAACATGCGACATACCTTACTGGGTAAGTTGGAATTTTCCCAACATAAGCACACGGAGGTATTGAGCAATGTCCTATGGACGACATTTGGTGGTGCTTCTTCTGGCAGTGATGGCGTCGCTGACAGGTGTCTCCTCTGCACAGCTAACCCTTCCACCGGGCGCCGAACTCTGGTCACAGCAATGTGAAGCGGGGGATGTGGATGCCTGTATCAATCAGGGCATCCGCTACCAGCATGGCATAGAAATTGAGGCAAGCTGGAGTGGTGCAGCAGAGTATTGGGGGAAGGCGTGTAAGTTAGGTATGTCAGATGGCTGCCAGATGGCATCGGAAGTCTACCGCGGCCTGGCAGACGGTTTCCCTGCGGATTATCGTAGACTCGTCATGGTTGAATCCCATGGCTGTGAACTGGGCATGCCGCTGCATTGTGCCGATGCGGCGTTGCGTCTCTATTCAGGGGATGGCGTAGATCAGAATGTTGAGTTGGCCCTGCCACTGTTTGGTAAGGCCTGCGAGATGGAAGACGCAATGTCCTGCGCGATTGCGGCGACCGAATATCTGGATGGTGAGCAGGGCACGCCTGTGGATGCCGAAAAGGCGGTGGTCTATGGCAAGAAAGGTTGCGCGCTGGACCAGCAGGATGCCTGCCGCCTGGTCGAAGCGGCCTATATGTTGCCGAAATATTCGACCTTCGAGCCGCAAGAAGGTTTTGACTACGCGCTGAATAATTGCGCGGGCGGGTCAAAGGAAAGCTGTGCCAATCTCGGCAATGTTTATGTTGAGATTGGAGAATACGATCTTGGTGTCGAGAATTACGAGAAAGCCTGCGGCATGGGCATGGATGAAGCCTGCGACGTAGCAGCGAACTACAAGACATGGCTGGAAGAACGCGCCGCCTATGAGGCCTGGCTGGAGCAACAGGCAGAGCGCAAAACGCAACTTTACCAGATGATCGCTCGCGGAAACCTTGATGGCGCGATGAAGGCGGCCCTGTATGATTATGGTTCCACTGATCTTGCGGAATATGTTGCCACCAAGGCTTCAGACTATAGCGGTTTCTCCACCAATAATCTTTATGTCCTGTCGCTCTGGTTCCCTGGTCAGGCTATCGGTGCGGCAGCGGACAGGGAACTGGCAAGCCGCGGCACAGGCCTGGAAGGCCGCTTCGGAGAGGGCACCAATGCCCCTGGTATGGCAGAAGCCCGTTACCGCGCAGCCTATGGTTCCAGTCCGCCGTCCTACACAGCGAGTGTCTCGTTGCCCTCGCAGCCAAGGATGAAGAGTGCGGCCGAGATCAGCGCCGCAACGCGCGACCGGTATCGCTGGGCACACTGCACGATGAGTGGCAGCAATACCAGTGCCAAGGTCTGCCAATAATATCCTGACTGAAGGCGATCAATGAAACTGCCCTGATGGCGAATTAGGCGGTAAAGTTTCAGAATGGGCCTATTGTTTTTGATGCCGGAGGATTCGGGTGGCGGGGGAGGAGACGGGATCGATTGGTGTCGGCCGTTCTGGCAAGATATACAGCACGCCGCTGGGCCGTCTGGTCACGACATTTATTCTGGCTGCGACTCTGTTTCTGGCAATGGGCCTTGTTGCTTTGCAACCAGCCTCTGGTTGGAGTTGGTCTATAGCAGACTGGCGTAGTCCTGCGCAGACGGATCCGGCGATATGGAGTTCACTCCTGACAGGCCTGATGGCGTTTATTGTGGCGGCATGGGTTTGGGCCCTAAAACCTGCCAATTTTGCGGCAGCCCTGTTTGCCCTGAGCGGGCTCGCGACTCTCATATTTTGCTTTTTTTCGTTTCCGACATCGCTTGCTTTGCCATTGCGGGAAGAGGTCATTTCCTGGTTCTGGATACTGAACATGCTAGGGGCATCAGCCTTTGGCATCATCATGATATGCCTGTTCCTGATATATCCAACTCCCGTGCCAAAGTGGCGAGGCCTGGCGTTGATTGTGGTGCTTGGCTTTGGCGTCTGGACCGTGTTGCGAACATTCGGTCCGTGGCAAAAATTCGCCGAGGTGCAGACAATCACCACTGTTGAGATGATGGTAATTGTCATCACTGTTATCTGGCAAGTTCGTGTGTCCTCTATCGACCCCAGACAGAAGGCAATTGCAAACTGGTTGGGCGCGTCGACATTGGTTGGTGCGGGTGCGTTCATTGGAACGGTTGCGTTGCCAATCACATTTGGATCCCTGCCACTCGTGCGCGAGAATTACGCCTTCGGTTTTTTTCTCATAATATATGGCGGGCTTGCCCTCGGACTGATGCGCTATCGTTTGTTCGATATGGGGATATGGGCCTATAGGCTGGTTTTTTATGCAATTGGCGCCTTGTTGCTGATCGTGCTGGACTTGTTGCTGATCACCCTGCTCGCGGTGGGGCGGGCTCAGGCGGTTGGTCTGTCGCTTCTGCTGGTCGGATTTGCTTATTTGCCGCTCCGTGAACAACTATGGCGCCGTCTGGCATCTGGACGCGAAAGAAATGATGAACTGTTGTTTCTGCAAGTTCTCGATGTTTCGTTCAGGTCAAATTCTACGGATCGCGCAGAGGCGTGGGTGAATTTGTTAAGAGGGCATTTCAGCCCTCTGGAGGTGGTATCCGGATCTGACTCCACCATGGAGCCTGAAATTGAGGATGAAGGCCTTGCGCTTACAATTCCCGCAGTGGGGGACATGCCCGCTCTAACGCTCAAGTATAACAATCATGGACGGTCGCTTTTCAGCACGAAAGACCTTGTCTCTGTCAGGCATCTGGTGCTCCTGGCGGTACAAGTGCTTGAAAGTCGGACAGCTTATGATCGGGGTGTCTCTGCAGAGCGCATCAGAATTGCCCGCGACCTGCACGACAATATTGGTGCTCAGTTGATGCGGGCGCTACATTCTGATGCGCCAGACAAGAAGGATTCAAGAATTCGCGAGACTCTTGCGGACCTGAGAGATGTCATCAATCATGCCCATGAAGCTGCAATCCCGTTGGACGAAATGTTTGCGGATTTGCGAGCTGAAACCGCTGAACGCCTCGACCCGCATGGCGTGAGCCTGGTCTGGACACTTGAAGCTAGGCAAGAAACCCGGCTTGTCCCAGCAAACATTCACGCTTTACGGTCGGTGATCCGGGAAGCTGCAAGTAATACGATCAAACATGCCAACGCGACATGTCTGAAAGTCGAGGCGCGAGTGACTCAGCATAATGTTCGTGTGGAGATTGAAGATGATGGCCAGGGGTTCGATGTGCTTGCTGTTGATCGTGGGCAGGGACTTGAAAACATGAGAGCGAGGGTCTGCGGGTCTGGGGGAGACTTCCTGATTCAGACTTCAGAGGCTGGCGGAGCACGTCTTATTGCGACCTTTCCGCTGCAGAGGTACGAGCAATGAAAACTGTTCTGATCGTTGAAGATGTTTCCGAGACACGAATCTGGCTCCGCCAGACGGTCGAAATGGCCTTTCCTGGAAGTGAGGTTTCTGAAGCCCAAAGCATACATGAGGCGGCCGACGCCATTGCAAGTCAGAAATTCGATCTTGCCATTATAGATCTAGGGCTTCCGGATGGAAGTGGTACCAGCATTATCGGCGCATTGTCTTCGAGCCGCCCCGAAACCACAATTGTTGTGGCTACAGTGATGGGAGATTATGCATCACTTGTTGGGGCTCTTTCTAAGGGTGCGGATGGATATCTACTGAAGGATGCTCCGCAAGAGGCCTTCGTCCGGCAGCTGAAAATGATTGAGCAGGGCCTGCCTGCATTGTCGCCTGCTGTTGCCAGGCGGATCGTCGAACACTTTCGCAGGACTGCCGTTTCGGAAACGGATGGCGCAGATCTGACCGCGCGTGAGAGAGATGTGCTTGGCCTCATCGGTCGTGGTTTGCGAAATGCAGAAGCGGCTCGTGCCTTGGGGCTCAGCGAGAACACGATCGCAAGTCATATCAAATCTGTTTATGGCAAGCTCGGAATTTCGACGCGTGCCGAAGCCGCTCTTCTTGCTACGCGCTTAGGGTTGACCTGATGGTCATGGTTCAAAGGCCTGTGGCTGGCGCAATCCATTAGCTGGTCATTGCAACCCGCGCGTATAGCGTATCTCAAGCCTGCGCCAACCGGATGGCCTCTTGTTATCTGGAAACAAGGCGAATTCGCGTTGATTTTACCCGACGCCTCTGGGTGTCAGGCGTTTTAACGCTGCCGCCAGGCTAAATCCTTTCAACATGCTCAGTGGAATGCTGCCTTAATGGGCATGGGCTCGCAATGATGCGCAAAGAACGCATTATTTTTATAATGCAGCAATAAAAGCTTTAAAAATATAAATAATGCTGCATTAATTGCTTTTAAGGGTGCCTATGCACGTCAAAGGCAAGTGCATGGGGAATAGCGGAGCGAGTTTGGAGGAAGATTAAACCTATGAAGAATTTGAAATTTTCGACTGCGATTGCCATGATTATGCCGCTGATGGCGGTACCGGCTTTTGCGCAGGTGACCTGAGCCCTTTGGCTCCCTCATTCAT
>NZ_AWFA01000055.1 GCF_000682675.1 Hyphomonas pacifica
TCAAATGCGGGACCATTTGGGGCTCAGGTCAAAGTTGGTGTTGTCTTCAGCCTCATTGCGACGAACAGGAAGGTCCGCGCAGCGAACTCCGCGAGATAAGGCGCAGGATCGTCGACTGACAATTTGGCTGTGAAGTGGAATTAGTCGGTTGGTTGCTTTGTGCGCCCGATCTGAAGGTTCCAGCTTTCACCCTCCCCGGTGCGCCATTCGTCTGACGGGCTGGAGTAACGTAACCCCACCAATTTCATGGATTTATTCGTCCATCACGGAAAACTGGCGCACCGGGGAGGGGGAAGAGAAGAACTAGTATCTTATCGCAATCCTGAGACCCGTCTCGGATACAAGTTGATTCCCATCTTTTCTCGTAGCAACCTCTTTGCTTGGAACAGGCGACGAAAGCAGTGATGAGTAAGTGGGTAAAAAAGTATGATCGCGCGCACGTCGTCCGGACGATGGCTAAGCATTTTCCGTTTTGTCCTGTAGAGAGCATTGATGAGATTGTGGTTTGGGTCACAGACCGCAGTTGGACAAAAAGGACGCGTATCGTGACAGCTGTTTCTATAGCTGTGCATACGCACATACGCCATCGGCATACTGATTATGAGCGCCATCTCAAAATCCACAGAATGACTCGAGATGAGGCGCGCCAAATCGTTCAAAATGAAGTGAATGATATTTTTACGCTTTGGCATTTGGGTGCTTGCGTACCATCCTCCCCCAATACTCATACGCGATTCCTCCCTTAGCTGCTCGCCCAATAAGGGAAAACCGGCGCACCAAGGTGGATGAAGTTGGGGACACCTATTTGATAGTTTGTTTGCAGGCAGAGTTCTTAACGGAAGTTGCGCTGCAATAACTTCAATAGCCCTAAAAAGTATATGGGCGCCCCAGAGGGCGCCCATTTTGTGGTATTCACCTTGTTAACGGAGAGACCACACTTCCTGATCCGATCAATAAAGCACAAATCTTTTCCTCTGGAAAGCGGAAATGATTGCTTTCCAAAAGAGAATGGGGCCAGATGTATTCATCTATTGGGTGCGGGATGCACAGCTGCCTTTGGAGTGATCAGCCCAAAGCAATAGCAATCATCTCCGCTATTTCTAAGTGAGGGTAGCAGATGACAGCATGGCGCCTGGGACTGGATGTTGGCTCAAACTCGATTGGGTGGGCTGCAATAGAGTTAGACGCTAACGGGCGTCCTTGTGGCATTCTTAAAGGTGGAAATGATAAGCAATTTCTACCTGGTGCAGGCGCCCGGATATTCCCCGACGGTCGAAACCCCAAGGATAAACAGTCCCTAGCCGCGCAAAGGAGAGTTCCCCGGGGAATGCGGCGCAATCGGGACCGGTATTTGCAAAGACGTGAAGATTTCTTGGGGGCGCTTGTCGGATTTGGCCTGATGCCTGCCGATGAAACAGAACGTAAGACACTGGAAAACCCGACCGGAAGAAAACGCAATCAAGACATCGAAATTCGCAAGGATTTCGATCCTTGGTGCCTGCGTGCCCGCGCTTTGAATGAGACACTTACCCCTTTCCAGATCGGTCGAGCCCTGTTCCACCTCCAGCAGCGACGTGGATTCAAGTCGAATCGGAAAGCCGACAAGGAAGCCAAAGACGGCAAGATTTCCAAAGGGGCCGTCGAGACGCTGGCACGGATGCAGGAAAGACATGCCCGGACTTTGGGCGAGCTTTTTGGCCGTCCTCGACTCGAAGGCAATCTTCACGCATCTACCCGCGCGCGCTTGAGCGGTGAGGGCACAAAAGCTTTCTACGACTTCTATCCAACCCGCGATCTGATCTTGGATGAATTTGAAAAAATCTGGCAGGTGCAAGCGACTTATCATCCGACCATACTGACCCGTGAGGCCTACGACAAACTATACAGTATTTTGAGCTTTCAGCGTCCGTTGAAACCCCAACCCGTTGGCCGTTGCACATTGGAACCGGAAACTGACCTGCGCGCGCCCTGGGCACTACCATCCTCCCAGCGCCGGAGACTCTATGAAACGCTGAATGCGATGCACTATCGCAAACCCGGCGAAGCAGCCGAATGGCTCACAAGCGAACAGCGAGATCTTCTGGCGGAAAAGGCGCTCAGCAAGAAGGATCTGACCTTCGATGATATGCGCAAGGCGTTGAAGTTCCATGGCGATGTGAAGTTCAGTATCGAATCGGAAAAACGCAAGAAGATTGAGGGAGACCATACTGCAGCCATCTTGGCGAACAAAAACCTCTGGGGAAAGGAATGGCGCAAGCTTCCCTTTGCAGAGCAGGAAGCGATCGTCGAGTTGCTTCTGGGGCTGGAACCTCTGACGGATAAGACGCCGGCGCAAGTCCGGCAGGTTACGGAAGCAGTCATCGAGCAGGCAGCAAGCACTTTTTCGATCAGCCGTGGTGAGACGAAAACCCTGCTGACAAGCAGCGATCCCGCTGTGCTCGCACACTGGTTATCCGAACGCTACGGGTTGTCTTATGAAATCGCCATCGACGTGGTGGATGCCAATCTACCGGATAGCCATCAGGGCCTCGGGCGCCGCGCCAATGCAAAAGTACTGGCAGAACTCATGGCAGACGATGCGCCGGTCTATAGTGAAGCTGTCGTGCGCAGCGGATACAGGGACCATCGCGCCACCGAAGGCCAGGGCGAGGTTCATGACCGGAAGCTGCCTTATTATGGTGAGGTTCTTGAACGCTCTGTCGCATTCGGGACCGGAGATCCACGCGACTCGCTGGAGAAGCGGGTCGGCAAGATAGCCAACCCGACCGTGCACGTCGCATTAAACCAGTTACGGAAGGTGGTGAACCGCCTGATGGAGCGTTACGGGCCTCCTTCTGAAGTCGTGATTGAATTGGCTAGGGATCTTCCGCTGGGCGCGGAAGACAAGCGCAAACTGGAACGCGAGCAACAGGACAACCAGAATGCAAATGAACAACGCGAAAAAATTCTAAACGAGTACGGCATACGGAACACCTATGTGAACCGCTTGAAGTTACGCCTCTTTGAAGAACTAACACGCGGAAAAGCTACAAATGGCCAATGCCTGCTAAGTGGTGAACAATTCGGCTTGGCTAAGTTGCTATCGGATGAGATCGAAATCGATCATATTCTTCCCTTCGCTCAAACGCTGGATGACGGTTTTAACAACAAGACCTTGGTGACCCGCCGGGCTAATCGCGACAAAGCGAGACGTTCGCCATATGAGGCATTCGGTACTTCACCGTCCGGCTATGACTGGGAAGAGATTGCATCGCGTGCTGCCGATCTTCCACCACAAAAAAGCTGGCGCTTTTCTCCCGATGCAATGGAGCGCTATGAAAACGAGGAGCGCGATTTTCTTGAGCGCCAACTCAACGATACTAAATATATCGCTCGCCTGACACGCACGTATCTTGGCGCAATTTATGGTGGCGGCGATGAGGCCGTGAAACATGTCTGGGTTACTCCCGGCCGGTTGACATCGGACTTGCGCTCCGTCTGGGGACTCAACCGGATTCTTGATGGCAATAAGCCGAGCGATGAGCCCGACGCCCCTTCGCGCAAGAATCGCGACGATCATCGCCACCACGCAATTGACGCGATTGTTGTTGCTCTGACGGATCGCGCCATGCTGAAGAAGGCGGCGGACCATGCAAACCTCCAGAACTCGGAGGTTTCTTCAGAACGCATGCTGGCGGCATTGGGTGAGCCGTGGAAAGGATTTCGGGAAGATGTAGAAAGGCATGTGAATGCCATTGTTGTATCCCATAAGAAAGACCATGGGATTGAAGGTCAGCTCCACGAGGACACGAATTACGGGGTTGTGCAAAATCCACAGGGCGACGGACAGAAACTCGCCACCCGCAAACCCATTGTCTCATTTGAGAAGCATGGCCAGCTGCAATACATAGCCGACAACCGTATACGGGAAGAACTCATGGAACGGACCTACGGCTTATCGGGCGCTGATTTCAAGCAGGCACTCCATGACTATGTGAATGAGCAGAAGCCGGGTAGGCGAACCAATCCTCGCAGAGTGCGCGTTCACAAGCCGGTAACGGAGTCAACGCCCCTGCGCCAGATTCATCATGGCGGTATTGGCGAGTACCAGCGAGGCGTGCTGGCTGGCGAAAACTACTGTCTTGATATTGTCGAGACGCCAGACGGCAAGTGGCACTGCCGTGAGATATCCCGCTTCGATGCCAATCGCCTCAAAGGAAGCGATAAGGCAGAGGTACCAGGCTGGATGGAAGATAATCCGGAAGCGTTACTCGTTATGCGCTTACGAAAAGGTGACATGATCGCGGTCGAAGATGTGCCGGGTGAAATCGAGTACAAGCGTGTCGTCAGATTGGAACCAAGTGCAAACCGCGTAAGGTTGGCGAGGGATCGGGAAGCTGGCGACTATGAGAAACGCCACACCGACAGGGACGATCTGTTCAGCTGGGACTTTGCGACAATCTCGAAGCTCAAAGCCCGAAAGGCACGGCTTGTGCATGTGGACGAGGCAGGAAGGGTCTTCGATCCAGGGTTGCGTCATGCCGGGACAGATTGTCGAAATATCAAGTAATGGAATCCACCTTTCGGTGGAACGGGGTTTTCTGAAGCTCAGCCGCGAAGGTGAAAAGCTTGGCGAAGTTCCGTTTGATAATATTGACGCCGTGGTCGTCCATGGTCATGGGTCCACTTTCTCCGCCAATGTTTGTGCACGCCTGTCAAATCAAGGTGCACCGCTTATTGTTTGTGGCAACAATCATAGCCCTGTCTCAGTGGTTTGGCCGATACAGGGACACCACGCGCAAGGTTATAGGCTTCAGGCTCAGGCAAATGCGTCTCTGCCCCTGAAGAAACGGCTTTGGAAGGATATTGTAACTGCAAAAATCTCAGCCCAGGCTGCCGCGCTCAATCATATCGGAAACCCTCTGCCGGGGTTAAGACTGATGGCACGATCGGTTAAATCCGGAGATTCGGAAAATATGGAGGCGCAGGCTGCGCGTCGTTACTGGAAGCATCTTTTCGGAAAGGGTTTTAGGCGGGACAGGCAGGCGAACAATCAGAATGCGCTCCTGAACTACGGCTATACGGTGTTGAGAGCAGGTACGGCCCGCGCCATTCTTGCTGCCGGTTTGCACCCATCACTTTCTATCATGCACGAAAGTCGAGGCGAAGCGCTACGGCTTGCCGACGACCTGATGGAGCCTTTCCGCCCTTGGGTCGATGTCCTAGTACATGATCTAATAGAAAAGGGTGAGAGCGAGTTGACCCTTGAAAACAAGAACGCTCTTGCTGATGTGCTCCGCCTCGACATGCAAGGGCCAAGGGGAGCATCCCCACTTCAGGTTTGTATCGACCGAATGGCCTCCTCACTGGCGCGAGTTTATCTCAAGGAACAGTCTGCGCTCGAATTCCCTGGACCTCCCTTCGCACTCGCTCGGCCCGTGCCGTGAGCCAGCTCAGTGGATACAGAATTATGTGGGTTATGGTCATGTTCGATTTGCCAGTTCTGACAAAGAGCGAAAGAAAGCGAGCTAATAAATTCCGGCTTTTTTTGCGCGACATTGGCTTCAGTATGGCTCAGCTATCGGTTTATATGAAAGCTGTAAGCGGGAGCGATGGTGTTGATGCTATTTGCAGAAAAGTCGAGGCAGAGGTCCCACCGGGAGGAGTTGTCGATATTTTGCAATTTACCGACAAACAGTATGAGAACATCATTTGCTTCCGGAACAAAAAGAGACAGGCGGCGAATCAATCTCCAGGCCAGCTGGCGCTATTCTGATGCTGTGTCGTTGTTTTCCCGCACACAACTAAAGGAAAAAGCCCCGGAAATCCGGGGCTTATCCATAAATGAAGGTTAGCCGATCAGGAAGTGTGAGCCAACCGCAACCATATGCATGGCAATAAAGTCGTCTCGATTAGGTTAGCCGATCAGGAAGTGTGAGCCAACCGCAACGAGATCGACTATTGCTCCGGCTGCGGCTGTAGGTTAGCCGATCAGGAAGTGTGAGCCAACCGCAACATGGTGGTGGCGCATTCGATGAGATTTTAAAGGTTAGCCGATCAGGAAGTGTGAGCCAACCGCAACCCATCATAAGCAGTGATGCAGTGCGCCGTGAGGTTAGCCGATCAGGAAGTGTGAGCCAACCGCAACCCATCATAAGCAGTGATGCAGTGCGCCGTGAGGTTAGCCGATCAGGAAGTGTGAGCCAACCGCAACCCATCATAAGCAGTGATGCAGTGCGCCGTGAGGTTAGCCGATCAGGAAGTGTGAGCCAACCGCAACCGGGTTCCCGTCCGGCAAAACCTTTGTGGCAGGTTAGCCGATCAGGAAGTGTGAGCCAACCGCAACGGATTCAAGGACGGTGTTATCAACTTCAGGAGGTTAGCCGATCAGGAAGTGTGAGCCAACCGCAACCTAGATCCCACATGGGACATTGAATAGGAGAGGTTAGCCGATCAGGAAGTGTGAGCCAA
>NZ_AWFA01000056.1 GCF_000682675.1 Hyphomonas pacifica
TGCAGTGGTGGATGCGGCCAGGCCCGAGACGGAGCTGGGAAATCTCAAACCCGCGCCCCTCGCCCAGCAGCATGTTTTCCTTCGGAACACGGACGTTCTCGAACTTGATATGCATGTGACCATGCGGCGCGTCCGGATCGCCGAAGACGTGCATGGGACCGAGGATCGTGACGCCCGGATGCGGCAGCGGCACCAGGATCTGGCTCTGCTGTTTGTTCGGTTCGGCGTCAGGGCTGGTTTTCACCATGGTGATCATGATACGGCAGCGCGGATCGCCAGCACCGGAGATGTAGTATTTCTCGCCATTTATGACCCATTCGTCCCCTTCGAGCACAGCGCTCATGGAGACGTTCTTGGCATCGGATGATGGCAGGGCTGGCTCGGTCATCGCGAAGGCAGAGCGGATTTCACCGTTCAGCAGCGGCTTCAGCCATTTCTCTTTTTGCTCCGGCGTGCCCACGCGCTCCAGAACTTCCATATTGCCGGTGTCCGGCGCAGAACAATTCATGGTTTCAGAGGCGAGCGAGTTCTTGCCCAGTTCTGCCGCGATGTAGGCATAGTCGAGATTCTTCAGACCTTCGCCGGTTTCGGCATCCGGCAGGAAGAAGTTCCACAGGCCTTGCTTCTTGGCTTCGTCCTTGGCTGCTTCCAGAGCTTCCAACTGGCCGGGCGCGTAAGACCAGATGTCGGTCTTGTTTTCGCCCAGGCGATGGAATTCCTCGCTCATCGGCTCCACGACATCGCGGATGAAGGCTTTGACGTGCTCATACAGCGGACGGGCTGCGTCTGACATGCGCAAATCATTGAGTTCGTTCTGGGCGTCGATTGACGTTTCAGTATCCGCCATCTTTCGGGTCTCCTCTTAGACTTTCTTGTTTGAATCCATTGGTAAGCCTTGCGGCGCAGTCACCGCAAATTGTTTCTCTGCAATCTTTTGTGTCCTCCCAGGCATGTGGCGCAGCCGGGTAAATGGCGCTAAGCAGCGGCCATGGGTCCAGTCGCTGCTGTCATCATTCTTGTCACGGTGCTCATCACGAGCTTCATATCGGGCATATTCGGAATGGCGGGCGGCATCATCTTCATGGGCGTGCTGACCTCCCTGGTGTCGGTTGCCATGGCCATGATGATCCACGGCGCCGTACAGATGGTCTCGAATGGCTATCGCGCTTTTCTGTGGCGGCGGCACATCAACTGGACGGTCTTCCGCCGCTATGCACTTGGCTCTGTGGGGGCCGTCTTGCTGCTCTTCGCGCTCAGCTGGCGGCCGGACAAGCAGATGGTCTACCTGATGCTGGGCCTTGTTACGCTGCTGGTCTGGCTGCCCAAACGCGTGGCCGACCTGGACATCCAGAAGCCGTTCCAGGCCGAAGGCGCGGGCTTTGTTGTACAGGCGCTGAACACGGTGGCCGGTGTGGCGGGTCCGCTGCTGGACCAGTTCTTCGTGCGTACAGATCTGACGCGCCACGAGATTGTCGCTACAAAGGCCATAACGCAGGTACTCGCGCACTTCGTGAAGATCATCTTCTGGAGCGTGCCAGTGCTGATGACCGCAGGTGTGGAGGCACTGCCGCCGGCCTGGCTGATCCTGCTGGCGGCGCCGCTGTCCATGCTGGGCACGACGCTGGGCGGCAAGGTGCTGGACCGGATGAGCGATGTGAACTTCAAGCGCGGAATGAAGTATCTGGTGACGGCGGTCGGCATCGTGATGTTCATAAAGGCTGTCGGCTGGCTTTAGGCCAGCCGCTGTCAGGACGCTGTCCGTGTCAGGCCTCACTGCGGTGTGCATTCCAACTCCACTTATCTACAGCCTTCCTAGCGCACACTGGACTATTCGTGAACTTTATTGCATGAAGCACAAACATCACTGATAGTGATGTTTGGAGCGCGCCGATGAATCTGAGATCGCTGGACCTGAACCTGTTGCCCGTATTGGAAGCAGTCTATGCCGAGCGCAGCCTGACGCGGGCCAGCGAAACGCTGCACATCACCCAGCCAGCCGTCAGCAATGCGCTGGCGCGGCTGCGCGCCCATTTCGAGGACCCGCTATTCGTGCGTGAGGGGCGCGGCGTGAAGCCCACCGCCATGGCGGAAGCCCTGATGCCGACGGTGCGCGACGCGCTGGACCGGCTGCGTGCAGGACTGGAACCGCGCTCTGCTTTCGAGGCGTCACGGTCTACCCGCGTATTCAACATCTCTGCCCGCGATGCTGGTGCCTACATGATCGCCCCGCGTCTTGCGCGCCATCTGCAGCATGAAGCGCCGGGCGTGCGGATCGCGTGGAGCCAGCTGAACCGGGGAGCCATTTCAGGTGAACTGGCCTCAGGCCGCCTGGATCTGGCCGTGGACGTGCCAGGGATTCGCGGCACCGATCTGGAACGCGAACCGCTGATGACGACGCCCTATGTCTGCGTTGTCGCCGACACCCACCCGTTGGCCAGACGCGAACTGTCGATGGAAGACTTTGTCGCCCTGCGCCATATCGTGGTCTCCAGCCGCCGCGAAGGCCGCTCCTATGTGGAGGAAGTTGCCCGCAGTCAGGGGCATCGCATCACGCCCATCATGCGCCTGCCGCATCATATGCCGGCGCTGGAAATCGTGCGCCAGACCGATCTGGCCCTGACCGTTCCGGCCTCACTTGTGCCAACGCATGGCCTAATCCGGCTCGATCTGCCGGATGTGTTTCCGGCTCTCGACAGCGAGCTTTACTGGCGGCGGGAGAATTCCGAAGACCCGGCCCTGACCTGGCTGCGCGGTCTGATCCGGAAAATCGTCACAGAAATCGATCCCGGCTTGCAAAGCTGAAGCGATCCCACTAGGAGGAGCCGTCACTTGGGGAGTAGCCAGTCGGTCGACAGACCGGGCCTCCGCGTCAACATACTCGGTCAGCAGACCGTGGCGCGAAGGGAGCGGGCAACCGCTCGGGCGAGACCAATGACACCGCATTCCTGCTCATGGCCGGGCACGGGATGGAGGTGTCATTGCGTCAAGAATTGCCCGGCCAGGAGACTTGTTCAGATGGAAGCCTTTTTCACCTCCACCGCCGTGGTCACGCTCGCCGAAATTGGCGACAAGACGCAATTGCTAGCCATCGTCTTGGCGACGCAATTCCGCAGGCCGGTTCCCATCATTCTCGGCATCTTTGTCGCGACTGTGGCCAATCACTTTCTTGCGGCTTTGGTCGGGTCTCAGGTTGCATCCATCCTCGATGGGCAATGGTTCCGCTACATCGTGGCCATCTCATTCATCGCCATGGCGGCCTGGACGCTGATCCCTGACAAGCTGGACGATGACATGGAGAGCAAACCGGCTCGGTTCGGGGCATTCCTGACAACGACAATTGCGTTCTTCCTGGTCGAGATGGGCGACAAGACACAGATCGCGACCGTGGCGCTGGGTGCGCAGTTCGAGAATATTTTCTACGTCACGATGGGCACGACGCTCGGCATGATGCTGGCCAATGTGCCGGCCGTGTTCCTCGGGCATGAGCTGATCAAGCGTGTGCCGCTAAATGTTGTGCGCATGATTGCGGCGCTGCTGTTCCTGATCATCGGCCTGTGGCTGCTGGCGCAGACGGCGGGCTGGATTGGGTAAGTCTCAGGTCGAGGCGCGGCGATATTCCTCGTCGCGCTCGGCCGCCAGGCGGTCGCGTACAGTTTCCTCATCATAGCCAAACTGATGCAGCGTACGGCCAGCCATTTGCAGGCCGGACTCGATGGCATCCGGGATCACGTCGCGCGCGCCAGCCTCCTGCAGACGGGCGGCGTGTTCCCGGTCTCGTGCGCGGGCAATAATCGGCACTTCCGGGCGCAGCTGGTGGAAGGCTCTCACCATCGCCTCGGCATCATTGACGTCATCCACCGTGACAACGAACAGGCTGGCCCCATCAGCCCCGGCGCTGTGTAGGATTTCCGGGCGAGCAGCATCCCCCAGGAAAGCCCGCCAGCCTGCATCCCGGGCCCGCGCAACATTGTAGGCGCTGCGCTCCAGCGCGACGATTTCCGCCTCTTCCGCGCCAATGATCCGCGCGACCGCCTGCCCGACCCGGCCAAAGCCGGCAATGATGACATGTCCCTCAAGCTCCGAGAAATCCTCTTCCAGCACATGCGCAGGTTCCGCACCGCGCAGGCGGTGAGCTATCAGCGTGCCCGCCTTGCCCAGTACCGGGATCAGCAGCATGGAGAGACCTGCAATCGCCGCCATCAGGCCAGCGGGCTCAGCCGGCAGCGCGCCGATAGCGGTGGCCGCAGTGATGACGACGAAGGCAAATTCCCCGGCTGGCGCGAGCAGGAAAGCCGCCTCAATAGACATAGGCGTAGGCCCGGCAAAGAAGCGCAGCGCTACAAAGCCAATCAGCAGTTTCGTCACCAACAGTGCCGCCAGTCCGCCGAGAATGACCAAGGGCTGTGACAGGATGGAGGGCAAATCCAGGCTCATCCCCACAGTCATGAAGAACAGGCCGAGCAGGATGCCCTTGAAGGGTTCGAGGTCCACTTCGGTCTGATGCTTGAACTCGGTTTCCCCAAGAAGAAGACCGGCCAGGAAAGCACCCAAAGCGAGCGACAGCCCGGCGCTCGCGGTGATGGCCGCTGCGCCAACCACAGTCAGCAGCGTCAGCGCCATCAGGAAGTCTCGCCCACCCGCCGAAGCTGCGAGGCGAAACATGCGGCGCAGACCGAAGCGCCCGATCACCAGAATGACGAGAATGGCCACAACGCCATTGAACAGAGCTTCCAGTAGGACCGCCGTAATATTGGCGCCAGCCTCAAGGTTCACAAAGCCAACAAAGATCAGGATCGGAGCGACGAGAATGTCCTGAAACAGCAAGACACTGAGCGCTGCGCGGCCGACAGGCTGGGTCGCCTGCTTCTGCTCGATCAGCAGCTGCATCACGATGGCGGTGGAGGACAGAGCGAGCGCCAGGCCGCAAATTATGGCCGCGGCTGGCGGCAGACCGATCAGCCAGGCTGCACCGCCAATCGCGAGCGCACTCACACCTGCCTGCAGTCCGCCCGCCCCGAACACAGCGCGCTTCAACCCCCAGAGTTTCTCAAACGAAAACTCCAAGCCTAGCAGGAAGAGAAGGAACAGTACGCCGAGTTCCGCAAAAGGGGCTGCGGCGGCAGGTTCCGAGATCGAGACATATTCCAGCCAATGATACTCGCCCGTCAGGGAGCCAAGTGCGTAGGGTCCCAGCGCGATACCGGCCAACATGAAGCCGACCACCGCAGGCAGTTTCAAATACCGGAAAACCGGAACGACAACGCCCGCCGCAAAAAGAAAGACAAGCGTATCCTTGATCAGTATGTCGTGTCCTGGCTCCGCCATGTGCCCCCTTCATCTTGTTCTCTGATAGCCGCACTGCGCAAGGCAGAACGAGTGGTAATGCTCAGGCGCGGCGCGCCTTGAAGAAATCCTTGAGCAGCCTGCTGGCAGTTTCCCCCGCCGCTTCGTCCTGCTCAACCTCCGGTCGCCAATGGCAGGTCGGCTGCTCGAAGAAGCGCGCGCCATGAATCACCGCCCCGCCTTTCGGATCACACGCAGCAAAGACGAGCTTGCCGATGCGCGCAAGGCTGATCGCGCCTGCGCACATGGCACAGGGCTCAAGCGTCACATAAAGGTGCAGTCCTGTAAGACGGTAATTGCCGAACTGTTCCGCCGCGCGGCGCAGGGCGACAATCTCTGCGTGGGCGGTCGGGTCATGCCCGGCAATCGGCTGGTTGAAGCCTTCCGCCACAATCGCGCCGGTCTCCGGATCGACAATCACAGCCCCGACAGGCACCTCGCCCGCCTCGGCGGCCTGCCGGGCAAGATCGAGCGCGCGCTCCATCGGATCAGCGAGAATTGTCATGAGGCGTGGATCGCCTTACACGGGCGGAAAGTAAAGAGATTGGTTTGCCACATGCGCATTATTGCCGGAGAGCACAAGGGCCGCGCCATTGCCGCGCCGAAGGGTCAGGGAACACGGCCGACGGGCGACCGCGCGCGGGAATCCATCTTCAACATGCTGGCCCATGCCGACTGGGCGCCGCAGATTGAAGGTGCACGGGTGATCGACCTGTTCGCGGGCTCTGGCGCGCTGGGCCTGGAGGCAATGAGCCGGGGCGCAGCCTTCTGCCTGTTTGTGGAAACAGATCATGGCGCGCGCGGCGCGATCCGTGACAACATCGAGACGCTAGGACTTTACGGAAACACCCGCCTGCACCGGCGCAGTGCGACAGATCTGGGTGAGAAACCAGCTGGCGTTGGCAACCCGTTCACGCTGGCTTTCCTGGATCCGCCCTATCACAAGGATCTGGCAGAGCCTGCGCTGGCCTGCCTCGTCTCCGGCAACTGGTTGATCGAGGACGCGCTGGCCATTGTCGAGACCGGCTCTGACGAGATGATTGCCCCCGATGGCTGGACAATCATAGAGACGCGCGACTATGGCGCGGCCCGCATCTGGTTCATGAAACGGGCCTAACCGTCCAGGAACTCCTCACGCAGATCAACATTGGAGGTTTTCTGTCCGACATGGTGGGAACCTTCACGTATCCACTGGTCTGCCGCCGCCCGCCCCAGATCGCGCAGCTGTGTCAGGAAGGTCCAACTAGTATCATATTTGGTGCGTAGGCTGAAATCTAGAAGATCCTGACCGCCGCGTATCACATGGATGTTCAGACGGCGGTACTTCTTCATTATGGATTCCTTCAGCATGCCATCATCAATAAGATGCTGGACGAAGGCAATCGCGCGTAGCTCTCCGATGAGGGAGGCGTTAAAGCTGATCTCGTTGATACGGTCCTGGATCTCACCGGCATGTTTGGGCACGCCTTCGCGCGCAATGGGGTTCAGCATGACAAGCAGCACATCCCGCGGCGCACCGGAATAGATCAGGGGGAACAGGCTGGGGTTGCCCATGTAGCCGCCATCCCAGAAGGCCTCCCCATCAATCTCCACCGCCTGAAAGGTCTGCGGCAGGCAGGCGGAGGCGAGCACGGCATCAAGAGAGATATCTCCATCGCTGAACACTTTTACGCGCCCCTTCTCCACATTCGTCGCAGATAGAAACAGCTGGATACCCGAGGCGTCCACATTCGAGAAATCGACATTGCGCGCGACAACCTCACGCAACGGGTTCAGATTGAACGGGTTCAGGTCATAGGGGCTCGCAAGGCTTTGCATGGCGCTGGCATAGGCAAAGACAACGGGGCTGAGCGCACCGAAAGGCATCAGATTGCCGCTAGTGCGGGAGACATCCTCCCATACGGCCGCCAGCCTGTCTTTTGCTCCCCGAGCACCATCACGCGCAAAGCCATCCGCGAAGGCCACGGCGTTGATCGCCCCCGCAGACGTGGCAGAAATAGCTGATATTTCAATGTCTTCATCATCCAGAAGCCGGTCCAGGACGCCCCAGGTATACGCTCCGTGAGCACCGCCCCCCTGCAAAGCGAGACTGATCTGCTTGCACTTCTGCTTTGCCATGGTGAAATCCCTGTTACTTTCCGGCCAAACCAATCTTGCAAGCGCCGTCTTAATGAGACCTCACCACGCGCATATGACACACGCATCAACAGGCTTGCACCGCGAAGGGCAGATATGGCTCTGTTGCCCTGATTTTGAACGAAATTGGCACAGGGCTTGCGGTAACAGCCGCGTGATCATGCAGAATGAACAGGGCAAACACCGTGTCTAAGGCTCCATCCCACTCGCCAGCCGTCTCGGTCATCATGGCGAACTATAATTGCGAAGCGTATCTGAAGGGTGCCATCCGGTCTGTCCTGAACCAGACGCTAGCCGATATCGAACTGATCCTGGTGGATGATGGCTCCAGCGACGGCAGTGTGGCGCTGGCGGAAGAGCTGGCACGTCAGGACCCACGGCTGCGCGTTTTCAGCGGTACCCGCTTTGGTGGCCCCGCGCCGGTTCGCAACCATGCGCTGGACCAGGCGCGCGGCGAATGGATTGCCATTGTCGACAGCGACGATTTGATCGCGCCGCAGCGGCTGCAACACATGCTGGAAGCGGCGATTAATACGAAAGCCGACATCATGATTGATGATTTGGCCATCTTCCAAAATGACGGCGAGCCTGACATCACCACGATGCTGGAGGGAGATCTGAAAGATCGTCCCGGACGCATCATGGAGTGCGAGTATATCAAGGCCAACATGCTGTATGGGCGCGGCAGCCAACTCGGCTATGCCAAGCCGCTGATCCTGCGCAGCTGTCTCGACACGAACAATATCCGCTACAATGAAGACATGCGCATCGGAGAGGATTACGACCTGATCGTTCGGCTTCTGTCTGCCGGGGCGCGGATGATGTCTCTGCCCGAAGCCATGTATTTCTATCGCAAGCACAATCGCTCGATTTCCCACAGGCTGGATGCACAATCTCTGGATGCCCTGCGCGCCGCTGCCGAAGCCGCGATGTGCCAGCCTACTCCGCATGCGGAAGTGACCGCCGCCCATGCCGCACGCCTGAAATCCATTCGCCGCGCGATTGTGTTTGATGGCGTTATTGACGCCCTTAAGGACAGGGACATCATCAGAGCGCTCGTGCTGGTCCGGCAGGATCCATCTATTCTACCGCTTTTGCGCCTGCCCCTGCTCGGCAAGGTACAGAAAATGATGGGCAATCCGTTCGCACGGAGAGATGAAGACCTGACAAACGAGCTGCAAAAGCTGCGCCATCAGTGTGAAGCCTGATGAGCTTTGGACGCGAAGCCAGAGAACCTGTACCCGCGGTCGGCACTGTCTGCTTCAAGGGCGAAGATGTCCTGCTGATCCAGAGAGGGACCAAACCGCTGAAGGGAGACTGGTCGCTGCCAGGGGGACGAATCGAACCTGGCGAGCAGGCCGCAGACGCCGCGCTGCGGGAACTGCACGAGGAAACCTGCGTCGAGGCCAGAATTGCCGGGCTGGTCGATGTGGTGGACGGCATATTCCATTCCCGCACCTCAGGCAATGTGACCCGGCATTATGTCTTGTTTGACTTTGCCGCCATCTGGACTGCAGGAGAGCCATGCGCGGGCGACGACGCCGCCCATGCCGAATGGATCAGCCCGGAGAAGCTCGCCAGCCTGCCGCTATGGGACGAGACACGGCGCATCATAGAAGCGGCGCGGAAAATCGTTCAGGATCCGGCTGGGGCTTGACCGCCCTTACGTCATGCCTCTGAAGTGCGTCAAAACCAAGAATGACTATCTGAGGAGACCCATATGACTTACGCCCCCTTCAACCTGACTGGCAAAGTCTGCGTCGTGACCGGCGGCAACAAGGGCATTGGCTTGGGCATGGCCGAAGCGCTCGCAGCTTCCAATGCCGATGTCGTCATCTGGGGCCGCAAGGCAGAAGACAATGACGCCGCCGTCAAAAAACTGGAAGGCTTGGGTACCGGCCGGGCAAAAGCCTGGCAGGTGGATGTCGCCGACGAAGACGCTGTCATCAAGGCGATGGCAGAGAGTGAAGAAGAATTCGGCCGCATTGATACCTGTATCGCTAATGCGGGCGTTGGCCGGGGCGCGTCTTCCTTTGAAGAAATGTCGCTCGACACGTGGCGGTTCAATCAGCGTATCAACTCCGAAGGTGCCTTCCTCACTCTGCGCGAGGCGGCCAAATCCATGGTCAATCGCGCCAAGGCAGGTGATCCGGGTGGCAGCCTGGTCGGCACGGCCTCTCTGGCGGCCCTGTCAGGCGCGGCGCGTAATCAGGCCTACGGCCATACCAAGGGCGGCCTGATCGCGATGATGAACGCCATCGCAGTCGAGTATGGTCGCTACAAGATCCGCGCTAACTCTGTCCTGCCGGGCTGGATCGCGACCGACATGACCGAAGGTGGCCAGGGTAGCGACGTTTTCAACAGCAAGGTCATCTCCCGCGTTCCGATCCGCCGCTGGGGTGAGCCGGAGGATTTCGGCGGCATCGCGGTTTACCTCGCCTCGGACGCATCGAAGTTCCATTCCGGCGACACGCTGCTAATCGATGGTGCGTATTCCAAGTTCTGATTCTTCAGAACCAGACTTCAGGCAAGCAAAAAGGGCTGCCCCAAGGGGCAGCCCTTTCAGTATCTGGCACTGGTGCCAGACTTATTCCGGCTCACCGTCGGTGGCGTCTTCGTAAGCTTCTTCAGCTTCTTCAGCCGCGTCATCCATGGCGTCTGCAGCGTCGTCAGCAGCTTCTTCCATGTTGTCACCAGCTTCGTCCATGGCATCAGCAGCATCATCTGCAGCATCTTCGATGCTTTCGCTCACCGTGGTGTCTTCAGCAGGCTTCGTCTCTTCAGCGCTGCAAGCAGCAAGCACGAGAGCAGCAGCACCCATGATCAGGAATTGTTTCATAATGTAGTTCCCCTACTTGAGGTCAAAAATGACCGGGCAAATCATTACCATCTGCCGACCATGACGAAAAGATAATTTAAATTTGACGCAATCCGCACCAGATTTCGCCTAAATCCTTAAGGCAAAAAGCGATTTCGCGCTCTGCATAGGCAGTTTTAAAGCCACCGGGATAATTATTCGGCATCATCCGGCATGGATGTCTCGTCAACTTCCGATTCGAAATAGCCGGTTTCCTCGACTTCCGTTTCCTGTTGGTCAGAATCAATAATCTCGAATTCTTCGCCCATTCCGTCTTCTGTCAGCACAGCCGCCTCATCAAGCGCGCCAGAATTGCCCCCTGCCACCACCATTTCTGCCAAGCAGTCATGGACGTCCTGCGACAGAGCATCATGAGTGGAGACCGAGTGCACCTCTTCGCCCTGTTCACGGGCCATGGCAGGCGAAACCAGAACAGACAAGACAGCCGCAATGGCGAGCGTTTTCTTCATGTGGACCTCCCTTTTATTCTTCCCTGTCGGCCACATTCGACAGGATATAATTCTATACCTCCGCATGAAGGCTGGAATGCGGCATGATACGTATCATGCTGCTCTCTCAAAGGCCTATTGCGTTGACGCTGGGGCGGCTGCGTATCGTGTATATCAACAAAATAATTATAGTGAGGAGACACGTGACATGGCCCTGCAAACAGCTCTGACCAAAATGCTGAATATTGACCACCCGATCATGCTGGCCGGCATGGGCGGCGTATCCTATGCGGAAGTGTGCGCCGCGATGTGCAATGCAGGCGGCTATGGCGTACTGGGCATGGCGGGCACGACGCCAGACTTTATCGAAGGGCAGATGAAACGCGTCCGTGAGCTGACGGATCGCCCGTTCGGGGTGGACCTGCTGGCGGCCAGCCCGGAAAGCCTGGAAGAGAGCGTAGACGTCATCATCAATAATGGTGCGGACAGCTTTGTGGCAGGCCTGGGCGTGCCGATGCCGATCATGGAGCGCCTGAAGAAAGCCAATGTGAAGGTCATGGTTGTCGGCGGCGCGGTGAAGCATGCCATCAAAGCCGAACAGGCAGGCTGCGATGCCGTGATCCTGCAAGGCGGCGAAGGCGGCGGCCATACAGGCCTCGTCGGCACGATGCCGCTGGTGGCGCAGGCTGTGGAAGCGGTAAACATTCCAGTCATCGCCGCGGGTGGCATCTATGATGGACGCGGGCTGGCCGCGGCTCTTTCACTCGGCGCCTGCGGCGTCTGGATGGGAACGCGCTTTATCGCCTCCACTGAAGCTCACGCAGCGCAAATGTACAAGGATACTGTAGTTGGCGCAGGCGATACCGACACAACCCGTACACGGTGTTATTCCGGCAAGCCGATGCGCTGCCGAACGAACGAGTATATCAAGGATTGGGAAAACCGCCCTGAGGACATACAACCCTTCCCGCAACAGGCCATCCACTCCACCCAGACCGGCGTTATTGGCGGCATTGGCGGGATCACGGACGAGACCAAACTGGACGAAGACAAATCCTGCTTTGCCATGGGCCAGTCTGCCGGCGGCGTGAAAGAGGTAAAACCGGTCGCGGACATCGTGGCTGACATCATGCGCGATGCCGAGGCCGCGATTGACCGCGTTTCCAGCTTGAAAGTCTCCGTCAACGCCTGACCGGGATAGGCGCCGTCGCCTTACGCCCCGGGTGTAAGGCGGACGAGGCGTCCACCGTCTTCATCTTCCAGCACATAGAGCGCGCCATCCGGCCCCTGCTCTACCTCGCGGATGCGCTTGCCCCATTCATAGCGTTCAGCTTCAGATGCAACCGGCTCTGTCTGAGAGGGCTTCGGCGGCTGCCCAAGATTGTCGGTTTTCTCGGTCTCAAAGCTGACGCGGATCAACGCCTTCGAAGACAGTCCGCCGATAAAGGCATTGCCCTGCCAGTCCGCGAACATCTCGCCATTATAGAATATCAGGCCTGCCGGGCTGATAACCGGATTCCAGGCTATGGCTGGGTTTTCATAGATCGGGTTGCTCTTATGGCTGGCAATGGACTTGCCGCTATAATGATCTCCTTCCGAAACATGCGGATAGCCATAATTCTCTGAACGGACTATCAGGTTCAGCTCATCGCCGCCTTTCGGGCCCATCTCAACAGCCCAGAGCTGACCATCACCATCAAATGCGATGCCCAGTGGGTTGCGATGCCCCAGGGACCAGACCTGATCCGCCGCCGCTCCATTTCCGTAAAAGGGGTTATCCTCCGGCACGCTGCCATCTTGATTGATCCGAATAACCTTGCCGAGATTCATTGCCATGTTCTGGGCGGGGGTGAATTTCTGGCGCTCGCCCGATGTGATAAACAAATGGCCGTCCACCCCAATGACGAGGCGGTGACCATAATGGCCATTACCTTTCACTTTGGGGGACTGGCGCCAGATGATGTCGCGCTCCAACAAGCTGCCACCATCTTCGGTAAGCATCAGCTTCGCGCGCTCTACAGCAGCGCCGCTGAGTTCATCATTCTCTGCATCACGCTCGACATACGAGATGAAGACAATACCATTGCTGGCAAAGTCCGGATGCACGATGATATCGCCTAGGCCACCCTGACCTCTTGGCGTGACAGTTGGGACATTGGAAATCTTGCCAGCCTTTGCACCGGTCTTGTCCAACAGCCATAGATCACCATCCTGCTCCGTCACAAGCGCGCGGCCATCCGGCAGGAAGGCCATGGCCCATGCCCCGTCAAATGTCTCAAGCGGCTCAGCGGTCAGAACTGTACCTTGTGTGCCTTTGACAGACATCGGCTCGGCATCCGCCAGTACTGTCTGATTTTGCGCGGATGCACAGGCGGCGATGGCAATGGCAGATCCGCCGACAAGCAGCGCACGTACCCTGAATGAAGACATAAGTGTTCCTCCGATAGTTTGATTGGCTACCGAAAGAATGGTTGGGATGGGCGGAAGTTCCGCCCTAAGCGGTCTCAAACACTTTTGGATCGACAAGGTGCTTCATAGGTTTGCCATTCAGATAACGCTCAAGATTGTCGAGGAAAGTTTCATCTGCGCGGTCATCCGTACCCGGAGTCATAGAGCTGTCATGCGGGGTAATCGCGATTTTCGAGTGATTCCATAGCGTACTTTTCTGAGGCAATGGCTCTTCCACCGTCACATCCAGGGCTGCAAAGGCGGGCCGCCCCGCATCCAGTGCCGCAATCAATTCGTCTTCCTTCACCAACCCGCCCCGGCCCATATTCATGAACAGCGCATCTTGCTTCATGGCCGCAAAGAAATCGGCGTCTGCCATACCTTCCGTATCCTCTGTCAGAGGAAGACTCAGAAGCACAATGTCCGCCTTGCCGAGTTCCTCATGGATCAGGGCTGGCGGCAGGATATGATCTGCCCCCTCCGCCGGGCCAGGCGAACGGCGTACGCCCGTGACATGACCGCCCAGCACCTGAACGCGGCGGCCGACAGCCTCCCCTATCGAGCCAAAGCCGATGATCAGCCAGTTGGAGCCCATGATCTCGCGTTTCACCTGGCGCTGCCATAGGCGCTCTTCCTGTTGCGCCCGATAGGCGGGGCCGCATTTAAGAAAGTCCAGCCCCTGCCAGAGCGCCCACTCAGCCATGGCTTCAGCCTGGCGGTGATTGGTGGTGTAGAGGCGGGAAATCTTTCCCACCGAGATCAGGGCTGCATTGTCCAGACCTGCCGCAGACGACTGGAACCAGTCAATCTTTCCGGTTTTCAGCACGGTCACCATGAAGTCCCGCGCATGCGCGCCAAACCACACATCTGTATTGCCAAAAACGATGTCGGGCTTGGGATCATGCACCACAACGCGATTGCCCGCATGGTAGAACAGGCCATCCTCATCCATGACAATCACATCAAGCTTGTGCTCTAGGCTCTTGAGCCGTTCCGAAATGCGGGCGAAAGTCTTCGCATGAAGCAAACAGGTTTTCATGCTCTTGTGCTTAGCGCGCTCCTATTCTGTGGCGCAAGCACTGCGCAGTCCGATATCCCGATGCGGGGACCGGATTATTTCCGCGATGCGGCGGATCTGGCCAGCACGCTGGGCGCGGCCCATGCCATTCGCGTGCGCTGCAATGGCCGGGAAGACCAGTATTGGCGGCGTTACATGTCTGACATGCTGAGCTACGAGGCGCCCAATCGCGGCAGTCTACGCTCCAGCCTGGTAGATGCCTTCAACTCTGCTTTCAAGAATGCAAGCCGCCTCTACCCGAGCTGTGACAACACAGCAATTCAGGCCGAATCTGACTTCGCCGTGCGCGGGCAGGAAATCGCCACTCGCATGGCCACGCATTATTTCCCGAAAGAGTCAGACCTGCCCCCGGCCTCTAATCGGCCCTGACCTGGCTGACATTATCCAGAACGAAACGCGGCCCTGTGCCCAGGTTGCGGGCCCGATCTTCCGGATTGTAGAGCTGGCACTTTTTGAGGGACAGACAACCACATCCGATACAGCCATCCAGCTTGTCCCGTGTCCGTTCCATCAGGGCGATACGTTCATCCAGCATGTGCCGGAATGCAGTGCTGATGCGTGACCAGTCTGCCTTGGTGGGCGTGCGGCGCTCCGGCAGGGAGGCGAGCAAATCCGAGATTTCCTCAATTGTCAGGCCGATCTGCTGAGCAATCATGATGAAGGACAGCCGCCTTATGTCAGAGCGCAGGAAAACACGCTGACCGGCTGAGCTGCGCTCGGGATGCACCAATCCACGCCCCTCATAAAAGCGAATTGCCGAGACAGACAGTCCTGTCCGCGCGGCCACATCGCCGATGGAAAGCCTCTTCTGTGCCGCCATGAAAAATCTCCTCAGACACGCTTGACCTCAACTTAAGTTGAGGAATTACGACAGTCAAATCAGACAATTGACCAAGCCAGAATGGAGTTGAAATCATGAGCACCCCGATATTCGAACACGTGAATGTCACCGTTGCAGACCCGAAGAAAACCGCCGCCATGCTGGTGAAGCTGTTTGGCTGGAAGATCCGCTGGGAAGGCCCTGCGAAATATGATGGCTATACGGTCCATGTGGGCACGGATGATGCCTACATTGCTCTCTACACCTTGCCCGAGAGCGCCCAGGCCGACTCAGAAAGCTATTATCGGATCGGCTCCATCAATCATTTCGGCATTGTCGTGAATGATCTGGACGCATCGGAGAAAGTGATTTTGGAGGCAGGCTACAAGACCCACAACCACCAGACCTATGATCCCGGCAGCCGCTTCTATTTCCATGACGAGGATGACATCGAATGGGAGGTTGTCAGCTACAGCTGAAGGAAGGATGCATGCCTGTCTGGAGCAGCTTTGGTCGCGGATGGGGCCTGCGGGATGCCTATCTTCTTCCCAATGGAGACTCGATTATCGGACGTAACACGCTAAGCTCTCCCTCAAACAGGAGAGGTGAGGCAGATGAAACCAGTCCGCATGATCGCTATGGTCGCTCTGGCGGCGGGGCTTAGCGCCTGCGCCAGCACTGAGCCGGCCCCGGAAACCGAAATGGAGGCCAATGCTAAGGTCACCCAGACCAGCATGGTCTCCATTGAGATTGCAGAGCAAGACACCAAGGCCACACCGCCCGGCCCGGGAGACCGGATGCCAACCGGGCGTGATCTGGGCGTGCGCTCAGCGGTCGTCGCCCCGAATGGCGCGGCGGCGACCGCCCATCCGCTGGCGACGCAAACAGCACTCGATGTGCTGAAATCCGGCGGCTCGGCGGTCGACGCCGCAATTGCCGCGAATGCGATGCTTGGCTTGGTCGAGCCGACGGGAAACGGTATTGGCGGAGACCTGTTCGCAATTGTCTGGGACCCGGAAACGCAGCAGCTTTACGGCTACAATGGCTCAGGCCGCAGCGCGAAGGGCGCGACGCTTGCCGAGATGCAGGCCAAGGCGGATGAGTTCATGGACGGCGAGGAAATCCCGCCCTTCGGCGCCGCGCCTGTCACCGTGCCCGGGACCGTCGAGGGCTGGTTCACGCTGCATGAACGGTTCGGCAAGAAGCCGATGGCGGACAATCTGAAGCCCGCCATCACCTATGCCCGCGAAGGCGCGCCGATCCCCGAAGTCATTTCCTATTATTGGAGCTTTGGCCCCAAACGCTTTGAGCCTGCCTATGAGAGCGGCATGCTTGAAGAGTATGAGAATGCCAGGAAAACCTATTTCTCCCCTGCGCCCATAGAAGGCAGCCTGTTCCGCAATCCGGATCTGGCCGACACGCTGAGCCAGATTGCCGAAGGCGGACGCGACGCATTCTACAAGGGCAGCCTCGCGCACCGAATGAATGACTATTTCGAGCGCATTGATGGCTTCCTGACCTATGACGATTTCGCCAGTCATACCGGCGAATGGGTAGAGCCCGTCTGCGTCACCTATCGCGCGAACTACAAAGTGTGCGAACTGCCGCCAAACACGCAGGGCATCGCCGCGCTGCAGATGTTGCAAATGCTGGAACGGTTTGATTTGCGGTCCATGGGCTTCGGCTCAGCCGACAGCATCATGGCGCAGGTGGAGGCCAAGCGGCTGGCTTTTGCGGACCGGGCTGCAGGCTATGCCGATCCGGAATATTCCGGAATTGAACCGGAAGTTTTCATTCGCCCCGGCTATAACGCAGAGAGAGCAGGCCAGATTGATCTGGCAAAAGCCATGGCTCCCCCGGCACCCGGCTTTGCCGAGGCTGACGCCAAGCTCAAGGATGGCGACACAACCTATCTCACCGTGACGGACAAGAACGGCATGATGGTCTCGCTGATTCAGTCGAACTATCGCGGCATGGGCTCCGGCCTCGTCGCGGACGGCATGGGCTTCATGTTCCAGGATCGCGGCCAGCTGTTCAGCCTGGACCCGGACCATCCGAATGTCTGGGAACCGGGCAAGCGCCCTTTCCACACGATCATCCCGGCCTTTGCCTTCAAGAAAGACATGCCGGGCTGCCAGGTCCGCGCCGAGCCGATTGAGCAGGCCTGCCCGTTCGAACCCTGGCTGAGCTTTGGCCTGATGGGCGGCGGGATGCAGCCCCAGGGTCATGTGCAGGTCATCCTGAACCTCGTCGATTACGATATGGGCCTGCAGGAAGCAGGCGATACGGCGCGCTGGGAACATACCGGCGGGTGCGAGCCGACGAACGACCTCACCGGCGATACCTGCGAAACCGATATGGGCATCGTGCATCTGGAAAGCGGCATCCCGCCGAAAACCCGCGCCGAACTGGAGGCGCGCGGCCATACAGTCGACTGTTGCAAGGCCAATGCCGGCGGATATCAGGCCATCATGCGCGACTTTGAGTCCGGCGCCTGGATCGCCGCCACCGAAATGCGCAAGGATGGCAGCGCGGATGGGTACTAGGCAGTGAAAGCAACGCCGGTTAGGGAGGGCGTATGACGAACACGATCCCTCCCGAAGCCCCTGCCGACTGCCCTCTTTGCCCGCGTCTTGTCGCGTATCGGGAAGAAGTGGCAGAGAAACATCCGGACTGGTTCAATGGCGCCGTGCCGAGCTTCGGGCCGGAGACGGCAGAGCTTCTGATCATCGGCCTTGCGCCGGGTGTGACCGGAGCGAACCGCACAGGCCGGCCTTTCACGGGCGACTGGGCCGGTGACCTGCTCTATGCGACAATCGACAAGTTCGGATATTCGACGGGCAAGTTCGATGCGCGCCCGGATGACGGGCTGAAGCTGAAACGTGCAATGATTACCAATGCCGTGCGCTGTGTCCCGCCGCAGAACAAGCCGGTCGGCGCCGAGATCAATCAGTGCCGCCAGTTCCTGACCGCCCGCATTGATGCCCTGCCCAAACTGAAAGCGATGGTCTGCCTTGGCAAGATTTCCCACGATTCGACCGTGCGAACGCTGGGCCTGAAACTCAAGGATTATCCGTTCGGACACGGAACACATTACAATGTGGAGATTGACGGCCGCAAGGTGGCGCTGATCTCATCCTACCACTGCAGCCGCTACAATACGAACACCGGCCGCCTGACGGCAGAGATGTTCGAAGACGTCTTTGCAATGGCGAAAAAGGTAACGGGGTAAGCGCGTGAAGGTTTCCGGCAGCCCTCTTGTCATCGCAGCCATTTTTAGCGCCCTTGCATGCCCCGGCACGCAAGCTCAGGAAGTCCCGTCTACGGACATGATGTGCGACGGCGTATTCATGTCGGAAGAGACAGGAGACGAAGAGATATACGTCCCCCGCTTTGCCGTAATCCTGTCAGACGGAACTGTAGAGATCAGCGGCGCGTCAGTATTCGATGGCCTGTACGAAATCTATGACGCCTCACCCAGCGAGTACGCGTTCGCACTTACAGGCCAGCTGCCGGAAGACGAAGAATTCCTGAGCGGGTCCGTAAACAGGCTGGATGGCACGATAAGCCTGGTGCGCCTGTATAATGCCAGCCAGATCTGGACCCACCGCCTTGACGCACAGTGCCAGCCCATGCGGCAGCTGTTCTAGGCGCGGCTAACTTTCCTTCAGGATACGTGCCTTCTGGCGCTGCCAGTCACGCTTGGCTTCTACGTCGCGCTTATCATGGCTCTTGCGACCTGTGGCGAGGCCGATAAGAAGTTTCGCAAGGCCGCGTTCATTGAAATAGAGCTTCAGAGGCACAATTGTACGGCCCGCGCGATCAACGCCCTGGGTCAGCTTCGCCAGTTCCCGTTTGGAGACGAGCAGCTTCCGTTTGCGCTTGGGCTCATGGTTGAAGCGGTTTGCCGCATTATAGATCGGGATATCAGCATTGATCAGATAGAGGCCGCCATCTTCCGGGCTGACATAGGCTTCGGCAATATTGGCCTTGCCCTCACGAAGGGACTTTACCTCAGAGCCGACCAGCATGATGCCAGCCTCCAGCGTATCCTCAACCGCGTAATCGCGGCGGGAGCGGCGGTTTTCCGCGACCAACCCATCCGAGCGGCCTTTTGCCTGGTTCTTCTTTGACATGGACCTGATTTAGGCGCTCAGGCCCGCACTTGCCATGGCCTGATCAATTTCCGCTCGTTTTTCTGCACTGGGCGGCGTAATCGGCAGGCGCACCTCATCGGTGCACAGGCCAAGCTTGGAGAGAGCATATTTCGCCGGGCCGGGCGATGGCGAGCAGAACATCGCCTTGTGAAGGCGGATCAGCTTGCGCTCAATCGCACGAGCCTCATCCAGATTTCCGGCATGGAAAGCAGTGTGCATTGCGGCGCAGGCATCCGGCATAACATTGGCCGTAACCGAGATGCAGCCCATGCCGCCCATGGCGAGAAAGCCGAGCGCGCTCGGGTCATCGCCCGACAATTGCACGAACTGTGTGCCTTCCGGAATGGCGGCAGCATGCTGGCTGACCCGGGCGAGATCGCCTGCCGCATCCTTGATGCCGACAATGTTCGGTAATTGCGCCAATTGGGCCACAGCGGCAGGCTGAAGGTCTACAACGGTACGACCGGGCACATTATAGAGCAGAATGGGCAGGGCAACTGCGTCATTGATCGCCTTGAAATGGGCGATCAGCCCGTCCTGATTGGGATTGTTGTAATAAGGGCAAACAACAAGCGCTGCATCAGCGCCGACCGCCTTGGCGTGCTCGACCAACTCGATCGCCTCATCTGTTGCGTTGGCCCCGGCCCCGGCGATAACGGGCACGCGGCCTTTGGTAATTTCAACACAAAGCGTTACGACATCTTTATGTTCTTGGGTGGACAGTGTGGACGTCTCGCCTGTGGTTCCGACGGGGACGAGCGCACTGGAACCGCCCGCAATCTGGCGTTCTACCAGCGCTGCGAACGCGTCCCGGTCAACGGCACCATTTCTGAAAGGAGTGACGAGAGCTGGGATTGAGCCATGAAACATCGTAAATTTGCCGCGATTCAGGTGTTGTTTGTTTTGTTCGAATATAAACCGCCAAAGCCTTCTCACGCTTTGGCCAAGAAATAAACTCCGCTGAGCTGTAACATGATGCGACCCCTTGCCATTCTTGCCTCAATTGCCGTGCTGGCGCAGGGCGCTGCTGCTGCGGGCGTACCTGAAACGCCGAGCCTGAAACCTGCGCGCACCTATCAATCCCAGGTCACAGACGCCAAAAATGCGGAAATCCTGCACAAGGCGCTGAAAGCTGCAGGTAGTTATGACTGGCCCACAGTGGCCCGTTTGCAGTCCCAGACCTCTGATCCGGATGTGCGCAACCTCATCATGTGGGTCCGCGCCAGCCAGGGCGTTCCGGGCATGAATTTCTCGGAAATCTCGTTTGCGCTGGAAAAGCTGAATGACTGGCCGCGAACCTCTGCCATGCAGCGCCGCGCGGAAGAGATTATCGGCGAGTCCAATTATAGCCACAAGGAACGTATCGACTGGCTAACCAAATCAGGCCCGATAACCGGCGCCGGCAAGGTCGCGCTGGCCGAAAGCTGGAAAGCCATTGGAGAACCCGGCAAAGCCTTCGAAACAATCCGCGATGCCTGGCACAACAATTCGATGGATCGTGATACGGAACGCAAGGTTCTGGCTGATTATGGTAATCAGTTGACCCAGGAGGACCATCGAGCCCGCGTTGAATTTTTGCTCTGGACTAACCAGCGCACATCAGCCTCGAAACTGAAATACCTGCTGACTGCCGACTATCAGAAACTGGTAGACGCTCGCATCGGTCTGGCCGCCCGCTCCCGCGATGTGGACGCACTGGTAAATGCCGTGCCCGCACATCTGCAGGACAACCCCGGACTTCTTTACGAGCGCGCCAAATGGCGCCGCCAGAAGCTGCGCAATCAGGATCTCGCAACGCCACTGCTGACCGAAATTGATGGCAATGATGTGCCCGAAGCCGGGCGCTCGCGGCTCTGGGACGAGCGTAACATTGCCATCCGAACCGACCTGAAGGACGGTAACTGGACGCGGGCCTATCAACTGGCCGCGCCGCACGGCATGGAGTCCGGCGCAGACTTTGCCGAGGCTGAATGGGTCTCCGGCTGGATCGCGCTGCGCCTGACCAATGATGCACACCGCAGTCTGCAGCATTTTGAAACCATGTCAGATGGCGTCTCGACACCGATCAGCCTGGCCCGGGGCAAGTATTGGGCCGGCCGCGCCAAGGATGCGCTGGGCGACCCGGCGAACGCCCGCACAAGCTATAGCGCAGCAGCCGAGCACAAATTCACCTATTATGGACAGCTGGCGGCCGAGCGCCTTGGCGACAAGAAACTAGACTTCGTAAAATCTGTCGACCCGACGCCGGAACAGATCGAGGCCTTTGAAAGCCGCCCTATGGTGCGAGCGCTGCGCCTTCTGGGAGAGGCGGGGGAAGACAGACTGTTCCGTCAGTTCGCCTATCATTTGGACGACTTGCTGACGAGCGAAGCCGACTATCTGTTGCTTGCCCGTATGGCGACAGAATATCAGGTGCCGGATGTCGGCGTGCGCGGGGCAAAAGCAGGCCTTGCCAAGGGTATCGTTGCGACAGATGCGGCCTATCCCGTGGTTGCCTATCCGCTACTGAAGGAGCCGCAAGTGGAACGCCCGCTGATGCTGGCCCTGTCACGTCAGGAAAGCGAGATGAACCCGAACGCGATCAGCCATGTCGGCGCACGCGGCCTGATGCAGTTCATGCCGGCCACTGCCTCACGCGAGGCAAAGATGAGCGGCCTGCCTTACCGCAAATCCTGGCTGACAGACGACCCAGGCTATAACATGACACTTGGCGGCCAGCACCTCGACACTTTGCTGTCGCGCTTCAATGGTAGCTACATCATGACAGCGGCGGCCTATAATGCCGGGCCGTCACGTCCGCGCCAATGGGCGGAGGATTATGGTGATCCGCGCACAGGGCAGGTCGATCCGATCGACTGGGTGGAGTTCATTCCATTCTCTGAGACACGCAACTATGTGCAGCGTGTGCTGGAAAACACACAGGTTTACCGTCAGCGCCTGCTGGGTGAGCCGGTTGAAATCCAGATTGAAGAAGACCTGAAGCGCGGGCGGGAATAACCCGCCCCGCCAGACTTATCGTGCAGGAACGTGCGCAGCAATCAATTGTGGCCCGTCCGCCGCAAAGGCGCGCTCCAGTGCGGCGTCAAACTCTTCCGCATCGGTCGCATTAACGGCCGGAACGCCTTGCGCTTCCGACAGTTTCACCCAATCAATTTCCGGGTGGCCAAGACCAAGCAGATCCTGTGCCACCGGTCCTGGATTGCCAGCCCCGGTACGGGCAAGCTCAATATTCAGGATACGGTAGGAGTGATTCACAAAGACGACATTCACGACATTCGCGCCCTCTCGCGCCATGCTCCACAGCGCCTGATTGGTATACATGCCTGCACCATCGCCAGAGATGCACAGCGTCTTGCGATCAGGTGCAGCCAGAGACGCGCCGAGGGCTAGCGGCATGCCCTGCCCGATCGCACCACCTGTCAGCATCATCCATTCATGCGGCCGAGCGCGTTGGGTCATCAGGAAGCATGGCAGGCCATTTGACACGCCATCATCAGAGACGAAGGTGCCCTCCGGCATGTGCCTTACGATGGAGGCTGCAACGGTCATCGCATTCAAGTCTCCAGACGGCAGACCCGGCATTTCCAGAACCGCGACATCGGCCGCTTCCTTCGCACCGAGGGCATCGGCCAGGGCCTCCAGAATAGCGGCGCTATCGGATTCGGGACCGCCAAGTATCATGGGTGTACAGCCTTCCGGTACGAGTACGCTGGGCTTGCCCGGATAGGAGAAGAAGGCGACGGGCACCTGCGTACCGGCAATCAGCATCAGGTCTGAGCCTTCAAGATCCGTCATCGCCCCTTCGGCAAAATATTGCATCCGGTCCGGGATAAAGCGCCCTGCGCCGCGGGCCTGGCGTGGGAAAAAGGTATCCGTCAGCACACGTACACCTGCCGCCTTCACACGAGCAGCCTGCGCGATACCAGCCTCCGTCAGGGCTGTGCCACTGATGATGATGACAGGCTTGCTGGCGGACTTCACAGCGGCTGCAGCTGCTTCTATGCGGGCGCCATCAGGCTTACGTAGCGTAGGACGCACGCGCGCCTTGCCGGGTTTGCCGCCTTCAAGCCAGGCCGTGTCTGCAGGAAGCACAAGAGACACAGGCCCCGCCACCGGGCCAAAGCTTGCCTCCCATGCCTCAGCGGCCATTTCGCCGACCGCGCTAACCTTGTCTGCCGATTTGATCCAGTTGGAGTTCGGCCCAGCCATACCGGTAATGTCAGAGGTCAGCGGTGCATCATAGCGCTGGTGAGGCACAGCATGATCGCCGATCACATTGATCATTGGCGTCCAGGCTCGGCGCGCATTATGGATGTTTGCCCCGCCATTCAGATACCCTGCGCCAAGATGCAGCAACGTCATGGCCGGGTCGCCAGTGACACGCGCATGACCATCTGCGGCACCAGTTGCCACACCCTCGAACAGGCAGAGTACGGACTTGATACGCGGCTCATGGTCCAACGCTGTGACAAGGTGCATCTCGGATGTACCGGGATTGGCGAAACAGGCTTTCACGCCATGATCTGCCAGTGTGGAGACGAGCGCCTCGGCTCCGGTCATCTTCTGAATGGGTTGATCGGTCATTGGTGTTCCCTCTGAAGTATCTGGTTCTTGATGCTGTGTTCTGTCGCTTACAGGATCAGGAGCGTGTCCTGCGCTGCGCTGTCTTCTGCATAGAGCAATTCAACCTGATCCTGCCGCAGGACCTGCGTGCGGGACTGGTTGATATAGCCCTTTTCGGTAATCTCTCCGTCATCCGCGCGGGGTTGTTCGGCCTGCAACAGAATACGTGCAATCCGCGCCGACGCGTTCGGGTGATGCCTGTTGTGCGCCTCCAGCCCGCCGCGAATCTTCGCAATCACGTCTGGATGCCGAATCAAATCGCTTAGCGGCATTTCTTTGCCGACCAACCGCTTGCACCAAGCTTCGTTCAGAAAGCCCAAAAGACGCACATCATTCTTGTTTAGCCCACAGACGACAGCATCCGCCAGGGCACCGCCTGTCGCGGCAACGGCCTGTACGCGCACGGTGCCCGCCGACACCCATGTGCCATTTGCCAACTTGAACTCTTCTGCCGTGCGGCCATCAAAGGCCAGCCCGCGCTCCGGCTTGTTCGGGTCCACGAACTTCACGGCATCGCCCAGCTTGTAAAAGCCTTCTTCGTCAAAGGCCTCTGCCGTCTTTTGGGCATTGCGGAAATAGCCGGGGGTCACATTTACGCCCTTGACGCGCAGTTCCATCTTCTCGGTATTGGGCACCATCTTGAACGTGTTGCCCGGCAGCGGCAGGCCGATCAGGCCCATCCGATCATTCGGCCAATGAACATTGGAGGCGGTCGGCGCCGTCTCTGTGGCACCATAGCCTGCCGAGAGCGAAATGCGCTCGCCCGTGATGCGCACGGCCACGGACTGAATGCGCTCGTAAATGTCCTGCCCCATGGACGCCCCGCCATAGGCCATACAGATCAGGCGCGAGAAAAACGTCTCGGCCAGTTCATCATCGCGCTCCAGTTCCGTCGCCAGGGCGGCCCAGGCCGCCGGCACGGTGGTGTGCTGTGTTGTGGCAACGTCTTTCAGGTTCCGAAGCATTTCCGGCAGGCGCCCAGGCGTTGGCGCGCCTTGGTCGATATAAAGCGTTCCGCCCCAATCGAGCATATTGTGCAAAATGGAGTGCGCCCCATAGGTGTGGCTCCATGGCAGGAAATTGCACATAACCTGCGGGCCGCCTGTAAGCTCATCGAGGCGGTCTTCATCCCAGACAGAGCGTATCATCCGTGCATTTGAAGCCACCATGCCCTGCAGATTGATCACCGCCTTTGGCTCACCCGTGGAGCCGGACGTCATCATGTATTTGGCGACCGTATCCGGCGTCAGCCTGTCATAGGCCGCGTCAACGGCCTCGGTCGGCGCGCGCATGAATTGTTCAAGACGCACCGCCTCGCATCGCTCAGGCGCACGGCCGCTATAGATGACGAGACGCTCTGTCAGGTCCATCCCGTCCAGCGCGCGCTGATAGTCAACGCCGTCCTCGACATAGATGAATTTCGGCTGTGTCAGGCCATTGATATATTTCAGGCGCCCCAGATCTTCGCTGAGCAGCGCATAGGCTGGTGTCACCGGCACAGCCGGGCTGCCTGCCCACATGGCGGCGTACATGATCAACGCATTGGAGATGGAATTCTTCGACAGGATCATCAGCGGCGCATACTGCCCACCCCCAGCATCCAGGAAGCCCTGCGCCAGTCTGCGCACGGACGCGAGGCCCGCTTCATAGGTGACGGTATTCCAGCCTTCGGCGGCGAAGTTTTCCGGGTCACGCTCTGCCAGCCACACCGTATCCGGCCGCTCGGCGGCCCATCTCACCAGCGGTGCCAGCATGTGCGGGGGGCACGCCTTTAGCGGCTGGCCATTGTTCAGATAAATTGTTCCATCTGGTTGGCGGTCGACCTCCAGCTTCAGGGGCAGATAAGGTACTTCCCGAAAAGGTATGTCTGACGTGTCAGCCATGGTGTCAGCGTTTCATCCCCGATTTTATCTTGTCGCGTCAATCAAAGCCGCGTGTGGGAATATGGATCACTTCTCCGCAATGCTTGCAATGGATTGCGTCGCGTTCATGCAAGGTAAGGCCGCATTCCTCGCACTCATGTTCCACCTTGTCGCGGGGGTCCACAATCGCGCGGAGCAATTGCAGGAACAGTGTCAGGCCCAGCCCCATAATCAGGATGGACAGCACACGCCCCAGCGTTCCCACCATCAGCACATCGCCATAGCCGGTCGTCGTCAGGCTGGTGACGGTGAAATAGAGCGCGTCAATATAGGTATGAATGCCATCATTCACGCCGACCTGCGTGGAATAGACCACCGCAGCCATGATAAAGACGAAGACTACAAGATTCGTCACCTTGTCGATCACGCGCTCATGTCGCTGGAAGAAAGGCGTCAGCACCTTGATGCGACGCACGAAGGTAAACGCCCGGATGGCCCGTACCGCTCGCAAGATGCGCAGGAAGGCAAAATTGGAGACCAGCAGTGGCGCGAACATCGTGAACACGACGATCATGTCCGCAATATTGATCGGACGGACAACATAGTTCCAGCGATGGCGGGCAATGTAAAACCTGGCCAACCAGTCCAGGGCAATGATTGACCCGATCACATAGTCAAATGCGACATGGGTTCGGTCACGATGCTCGAAGGGGGCCCAGAGAAAATAGCCGATGCTGAGAACATCAAAAATCAGCATCGCCCACCGGAAAATGAAAGGCCATTTCCCGTGGCCTTCATACAGCCAGAACAGCTGCCGGTTCAGCCCCTTGCGTTCGTGCTTCATTACCCCAACTCCAGCGGCCTGAGTGCGCGCTCAAGATTGGCGCGGCCCGCTTTGTCCCAGTTTGCATGGGCTGAATGCGTCAAGTAAAGCCCGTGACTGCTTGGTCAGGTCGTCTCGCTTTCATTCCGCGGTCTCCAGAGTCTCGTTGAAGCGTACAGGTTGACCGCCGCCTTTTTTCACAATCTCTCCGTCACGCATGACGAAGCCGCCACGGATGATGGTCGCCACGGGCCAGCCGGTGGCTTCAAAACCATCATATTGCGTCCAGCCGCATTTGGATTTGGACCAGTCTTCCGTGATCGTCTCCTGCCGCTTCAGGTCCACGACCGTGAAGTCGGCATGATAACCCTCGGCAACACGGCCCTTGTCGGCCAGGCCGAAAACACGTTGCGGCCCGGCGCTGGTCAGCTCGACAAAGCGCTGCAGACTCAGCTTTCCATTGTTCACATGGGTCAGCATCACCGGCACCAGTGTCTGCACCCCCGGCATACCAGACGGGCTGGCCGGATAGGGCCGCTCTTTCTCTTCACGTGTGTGCGGCGCGTGATCTGTTGCCAACACATCGACAATGCCCGCATTCACCGCGCGCCAGAGGGCATCCTGATGGCGCTGCTCGCGCACGGGTGGGTTCTGCTGGGCAAAGCCCTTCAGGCGCTCATAGCAATCCGGCGCTGCAAGGGTCAGGTGGTTCGGCAGCACTTCAACACTGGCCACATCCTTTGCATCGCGCAGCAATTCCATCTCTTCAGCGGTCGAAATGTGCAACACATGGATGCGCTTGCCAGTCTTGCGGGCGAGGCGCAGCAGACGCCGCGTTGAACTGACGGCGGCCTCCACATCACGCACAACAATATGGCTCTGCCAGTCGCCTGTGACGGCCAGTTTGCGACGCTCTTCCAGGCGGTATTCGTCTTCGGAGTGGAATGCCGCGCGGCGCTTGATGGCGCGAAGCACGGCCTCCACACCTTCATCATCCTTGATCAGCAGATCGCCGGTGGACGCGCCCATGAACACTTTCACGCCGCAACAGCCGAGCATCTTCTCCATTTCTGGCAGAAGGTGGATATTCTCGTGCGTCGCCCCGGCATAGAAAGCGTGGTCCACATCCATGCGGCCCTTCGCGCGGTTCAGCTTGTCCTGCAACATATCCGGCGTGGTCGTTGTGGGATTGGTGTTCGGCATTTCGAACACGGCCACCACACCGCCCAGTGCGGCAGAGCGTGCCTCGGTTTCAAGGTCTGCCTTGTACTCCATCCCCGGCTCGCGGAAGTGTACCTGGCTGTCGATCACGCCCGGCAGGATGTGCAGGCCGGTCGTGTCATAAATCTCTGCGGCCTCTGCCCCGGAAAGGTTTCCGATAAAGGCAATTCGCTCACCACGCACGCCGATATCTGTCTCGGCTGTGCCGCCCGGCGTCACAACCGTGCCGCCCTTCAGGATCAAGTCATAGGTCATGAGGATGGGGTGAAACTGTCAGGGTGTTTAGTCAAGGCCGTTTTCTGTGCCGTCATGCTGGAGAGGCGCTCTTGAGACAGTCTGCAACCCTACCTACAACAAGCAGATGAAACGTATTCTTCCCAATCGCGCCATCATTCGCCTGACCGGACCGGACATGCTGCACCTGCTTGGTCGCACGGTGACGCATTCTGTCGACAATTGGAACACTGGTGAAATGCGCTATGGTGCCCTGTTGACGCCGCAGGGCAAGGTGATCGCCGATTATCTTGCCATGCTGTCGCTGGAAAACATTTATATCGATGTCCATGCAGACGCGGCGGACGACCTCGAAAAGCGCCTCAAGATGTTCAGAATGCGCAATGATGTTGCCATCGACCGGCTGGAAGAAGATGTCGTGACCGAAGGCAGCTGGGTGGATGTCCGCTCCACGGCTCTGCCTCACCGCGCGATCACGCCCACAGGTATGGCCGGTGAGCCAATGACCGAAGACGACTGGCACGCCGCTCGTATCGCCGCTGGCATTCCGGAATGGGGCGCAGACTATCGCGGTGCAGAAGTTTTCCCTACCGACATCAACATGGATATGATGAACGGTATCGACTACAAGAAAGGCTGCTTTGTAGGCCAGGAAGTCGCCAGCCGCATGAAGCGCAAGGGCAAAATCCGCAAGCGCACGGTGAAAGTGTCGGGCAGCAATCTCGAAGCTGGCGCAGACATAATGGCAGATGCGCCGATCGGCACCATCACGAGTGTCTCCGGCAATATCGGCCTCGCCCTGATCCGTACGGACCGCCTGGCAAAAGCCGAGCAGGATGGCAAAGCCTTCACCTGCAATGATGCGCCCGTGACGTTTGACCTGACAGAACGTCAGCGCGCCGAGATCGACGCACATGCGACAGAGGCTTCCAATGACTGAAACATTCCCCTGCGCCTGGGCCCCCCTGACGAACAAAGTGTATCGCGACTATCACGATACCGAATGGGGCGTGCCGGAATATGATGGCCGGGCCCTTTGGGAAAAGCTGCAGCTGGACGGCATGCAGGCCGGACTCTCCTGGATCACCATCCTGCGCAAGCGCGAGACGATCCGCGAGGAATTCGACTATTTCGACCCGGAAAAGCTGGCGCGCTGGACGCCCAAACGCGCAGAAAAGGCCCTGAAGAATCCCGGCATCATCCGCAGCCCTAAGAAGATTGAAGCGGTCATAGGCAACGCACAGCTATATCTGGCCATGGAAGAAGCTGGCGAGAGCTTCTCAGACTATTGCTGGAGCTTTGTTGAAGGCAGTCCAATCGTAAACCGCTGGAAGCATTTCAGGGACGCGCCGACGCAAACCGACTGGTCCGCCACCATGTCAAAGGATCTGAAGAAGCGTGGCTTCAAATTCGTCGGCCCGACGATTGTCTATGCGTGGGCGCAAGCTGTTGGTATGGTCAACGATCATGATGTATCATGCCCCAGACACAAAGCTGTTCAGGACATGTCCAAATGAAGCGCACGCTCTTTCTCGCCGCCCTGATTTCCGCTCCTCTGCTGGTTCAGGCTTGCGCCTCTGCCGATCAGACGCGCCGAACCGAAGCCTGGAGCCGATGCAGCAAGGCACCTAACCCGGACATACGCGAGCGCTGCATACAAACCGAGATGGCCCTGATTGAAGCGCGTGAACGTCAGGAAATGGAGTCCAGAGAGGCAGCAGAGCGACGGGCTGAGGAACAGCAAGCCAAACTGGAAGCCCATGGGGTCCCCTCTGATGAAGCTCGCCAGACAGTTGAATCCGGGCTGAAGATCCCCGACTGAGCCTGTCCCCTACGCAGTACCTCTCTCTGTGCAGCAGCCTCGACCTATCCTCAAACCCGCGCTACTCCCTAAGAATCAATTCAAGAACGCCCGGAAACAGCGGGTGGCAACATGAGGGCCTAGGATGAAAACCCCTGTAATTTCGGCGACAGGCCTATGGACACCGCCGCACTCCATCTCGAACTCAGAACTGGTCGACAGCTACAACCAGTGGGCCGATAACTGGAACCTTGAGCGCGAAGCAGACATTGCCTCCGGCGCAATCGAGCCGAAGACGCATTCCTCGGTCGAGTTCATCGAGAAGGCTTCCGGCATCAAATCCCGCTATGTTATCAACAAGAGCGGCGTGTTGGACCCGGACATCATGGCCCCCCGCATTCCTGAGCGTCCGAACGAAAAGATCTCTGTCCTCGCAGAAATCGCTGTAGAAGCTGCGCATGAGGCGCTGGCCCGTGCCGGCCGCAAGCCTGAAGACGTGGATGCGGTTATCTGCGCGGCTTCCAACATGCAACGCGCCTATCCCGCCATGGCCATTGAAGTTCAGGAAGCTCTCGGCTGCGGCGGCTTTGCCTTTGACATGAATGTCGCCTGTTCTTCCGCAACGTTTGGCATCCAGACGGCGGCAGACTTTGTCCGCTCCGGTAGCGCGCGATCTGTGTTAATGGTGAACCCGGAAATTTGCTCCGGGCATCTGAACTTCACTGACCGCGACAGTCACTTCATCTTCGGAGATGTGGCAACAGCGGTTCTCGTCGAAGACAAGGATTTTGCCCCGGCCGAGCATTGGAAGATTCTCGGGACGAAACTCAAAACATCCTTCTCCAACAATATCCGCAACAATTTCGGCTTCCTCAACCGCGCCGCACCGGAAGGCATTGATGCCCCGGACAAACTGTTCAAGCAGGAAGGCCGCAAAGTGTTCAAGGAAGTCGTTCCCATGGTGGCGGAGATGATCAACGCGCACTTGAATGAGTTGGGATTGGAAAAGGAAGGCCTGCGCCGCATGTGGCTGCACCAGGCCAATGCCAACATGAACCGTCTGATCTCTTCAAGGGTTCTGGGCCGTGAAGCTTCAGATGATGAAAGCCCAACGGTTCTGGATACTTATGCCAACACCTCGTCGGCCGGGTCGATCATCGCATTCCACAAGCATTCGGGCGATTTCAACGCCGGTGACAAAGGTCTTATCTGTTCCTTTGGAGCGGGCTATTCCGCCGGTACGGTGTTTGTCGAAAAATCTGCCTGACAAAGTTTGCCCTTAAGGGCGGCAGGCGATCCGGATCAATCGTCCAGATCGTCCATGAACATGTCGCCCCAAAGCACTTCCCGGCTGGAACGGACAGCCTCAACCACGACGATGCCACAGCCCATCAGCAATACACCAAATGCAATTGCCTGGGTCGAGAAAGCAGTCGTCAATGATTCAAGCATGGTCACCTCATTTTGTGCCGGAAAACACCTGATGGGCGTCGTCCTGAATATGATGTGACCTTTCTGCCCTGAACGCCTTAACAGCTGCTTTTTTAATTGGGGCGGAAAAGCGATGACTTCGTAACCGAAAAGCCGTTTTTTGTTTACCCTTATGTTCATCGTATGCGGAACAATTAACGCACGCGACATAACACGAGGATTTGAAACATATTTTTCATGAACACAGAAAGCTGTGAATTTCATCCGTCCACATGCCCTTTTCTTAAATATGGTTCATGCTTCCTAACCAACGCCCCCTATGAAAGCTTATCTACGAATCCCTTGCCGCACGGATTGCCCCGGGTATTCCCGCTTTCAGCCAGCTAAGCACATAGCGGCGACAGATAGCACACAACACTGAAACCAAAGGATTTACCCTTTTGCCACTCTGCCTCGAATGCCTTAAAGAGGAGACGAGATGACCGCGCACGTGAAGCAATCCACAAAAACACCCAGGGTTTGGCAGCGTATGCTATCCGGCCGACGGCTGGATCTTGTCCACCCCTCTCCAATGGATGTCGAGATTGAGGATATCGCCCATGGCCTGGCCCGTGTGGCCCGCTGGAACGGCCAGACAACGGGGGAGCATGCATTTTCCGTGGCCGAACATTCGGTTCTGGTGGAACAAATCTGCCGAAAGCTGGAACCAAAGCTCTCGGCGAAGCACAGCCTTACCGCCCTGCTGCACGATGCACCGGAATATGTGATCGGTGACATGATCTCTCCCTTCAAGGCGCTTTTGGGAGACAGCTACAAATCCATTGAAGGCCGCCTGCAGGAAGCCATCCACATCCGCTTTGGCCTCGCTCCTGTGACGCCGCTCAAATTGAAACGCCTGATCAAGAAGGCTGACTTGATCTGCGCCTGGCATGAGGCCGTGCAACTGGCAGGCTTCTCAGAGACGGAATCCAACCGGCTGTTCGGCAAGCCGCCGCAAGAAACTCGGCTGAAGCTGAAACCCAGCGCGATTCCGGAGGCACAGGAAGCTTTCCTGAAGCGTTACGAACAGATCAACAAGAAGATTGGGCCCGCTACATGATCTCATCCATCCCACTGCTGATTGGCCTGTCCGCCGTCATGGTGGCGACGGAGGAAGACATGCCGCTGGTTCTGGTCACCCAACGAGAGACAGGCGAAGACGCCCTGCCCTTTGGCGTGTTCAATCCTGAACGCCACCGCACATTTGACCTGTCCCTGCGCGGATGGGTTAGAGAACAAACCGGCTTTGAGCTCGGCTATGTCGAGCAACTCTACACATTCGGCGACAAGGACCGGGAAACACCGGAAGCGACACTGGCTGGCGCGCCGCCCAATGCCCGCGTGATCTCCGTCGGATATCTGGCGCTAACGCCGGACGCCCGGCCTGCCGGTGCCTCTTTCGAGGCAAAATGGCAGTCCTGGTACAGATATTTTCCGTGGGAAGATCACCGCAATGGCCGCCCATCCCTGATTGACGAGCAGATTGCCCCGCGCCTCATGACCTGGGCGCTTGGCAATGATCAACGTCTGGAACGCGCGCGCCTCGCCTTTGCGCTGGAAGGCGAGCGCTGGATAGAGGAACGCGTGCTAGACAGATATGAATTGCTTTATGAAGCGGGGCTTGTGGCCGAGTGTGCGCGCGATGCAGGTCTGCCCAAGCCGGATGTACGCCTTGGAGAAGTCATGGCCTCAGATCACCGCCGCATTCTGGCGACCGCCATTTCCCGCCTTCGCGGCAAGCTGAAATACCGCCCGGTCGTGTTTGAACTGATGCCTGAGCGCTTCACGCTCAGCGCCTTGCAGCGCACTGTGGAAGCTATATTGGGTATGCCGTTGCACACCCAGAATTTCCGCCGTGCGCTGGACAAGACCGGCTTTGTCACCGGAACCGGCGCCATGGAAACAGGTACGGGCGGACGCCCGGCAGAACTCTATCGATTCTGCCGGGACAAGAGTGCGGGCCTGGCTACGTCTGGACTGTCAGCCCCGCGCAAGACTGCGGACTAGGCCCTATTCCAGGCCTTCTGGCTCACCCACCACAATGTAGCTGAACCGGTCGGGCGCGAGATACTCGGCTGCAACCACATTCACATCGTCGAGTGTGACAGCTTCAACCATCGCGTTACGACGATCAAAATAGTCCACGCCCAACTCGTCTTGCCGGACAGACATCATCTGTCCGGCAATCTTGGCATTGGAGTCAAATGCCAACGGATAGGAACCAATCAGGTAAGCCTTGGCGTCAGCCAGTTCTTCTTCGGTGACGCCACCTTCAGAGATCTTGCTCATCTCTTCTTTGAGGCCGTCAATGAAGTCTCCAGCGCTTTCATTCTTGGTCTGGCCGCCGCCATTCCAGGACTGGAATTTCTCACCAGAACTGAGGGATGTGTAGACACCATAGGTCAGCCCCTTTTGGACACGCAGCGTATCCATCAGGCGACTCTTGAAGCCACCGCCGCCAAACGTGTAGTTCAGCACATAGGCCGGGAAGAATTCCGGATCCTTGCGCTCAACACCGGGCGCAACAAACTGTACCAGGCTTTGCGGCTGCGGCAGGTCGACAACGACTGTCCCGAAAGCGTTTGCGGCAGTGTAGTCAATTGCGGGAATGTCCGGCAGGTCGCTCGTCTCAGGCAGGTTCGCCGCGATCTCATCGATCATTGGCGCCAGCTCTTCCGGCGTCACGGCCCCAACCGCGGTTACCAGAAGACGGTCCTTCACCATCAGCTTGCGCATATGCGCCTTGGCAAGTTCCGGCGTCAGCGTAGCGATGCTGTCTGCAGAGGTTTCCCGCGCAAACGGGTGATCCGGATACAGCGCCTGAGCCTGCGCACGCCAGGCAAGATAGCCCGCATTGGTCTCGCGTGTGTTGAGCGAAACCTGCTGCTCACGCACGAAACGCTGGAACGGACCATCATCGAAACGCGGATCTTCAAAGGCCTCAGCGATCAGGTCCATCGCGTCGCTCGCATTGTCTGTCAGCATGGACGCGGAACAGGATGTCCAGAGATTGGACGCGCTGCAGCCAAAGCTCATATTTAGCTCTTCCATCCGCATATGGAAGCCAAGCGAGTCGAGATCCCCGGCACCTTCATTCATGTGATAGACCACGGCATCTGCCAAGCCTTCCATGCCTTCGGGATCAGACGCCTCGCCGCCTTCCCAGGCCAGTTCCACTGACAGGATTGGAATGGACGGCTCAGAGACCAGCCAGACAGAAACGCCGCCCGGCGTCGTGAATTGTTGGATCTGTGCGAAATCCCCTTCATGGGTCGTCACGTCCAGCCCGGCCTCTTCTTCAATCAGCTCGGCGGTGACATCTTCTGTCAATTCAGGCGTAGTAACAGGCTCTGCCGTGGTGCACGCCGCCAGCATGATGGCCAGGGCAGCCCCGGCCAGGAGGTCAATGCGTTTCATCTCAGGAATCTCCCTCAGCAGGCAGCAGATGCGCCTCGATATAGTGGCGGTCAGGCCCAAACACCTTGCGGACAGCGGCCAGCGCTTCTTCCGTGGTGACGGCGCGGATATTGTCAGGATAGTCCAGCACATCATCGACCGTGCCACCGAGCGCCAGTGTGGAGCCAAACACATTGGCCATATTGCTCTGGCTATCGCGGGCATAGATCGCGCTCGCGGCCAGCTTGTTGCGCGCGCGTTCGACTTCCTCATCCGTGAAGCCTTCGGTCAGTACCGCTTCAAGGTCCGTCATGACGGCCATTTCCAGGTCCTCAAGCGACACGCCCGGTGCAGGGCTGGCACTGATAACGGCCGGGCCCTCATCATGCAGCGTCGTCCAAGCGAACGTATTCACATTGATTGCAACATTCTGCTCTTCCACCAAAGACTGGTAGAGACGGCTGGTCATGCCGCCGCCCAGAACTTCTAGGCCGACATCGAGAGCGTAGGAAAACTCCCTGTCGCGGCTTTCGGATGTGCCATTGTAATAGCGGCTCCAGCTCGGCTGGCGCACTTTCGGATCGGAATATTCCAGCTCCTTGGTTTCCGTCAGCAGCGGCACGGATTCCCATTTGCGATTGCCATGGGCGGTGCCGGTCGGCTTGATGCGTCCATAATGCTCTTCTGCCAGCACGCGGACTTCTTCCGGCGTGACATCCCCGGCAACCACCAGAATGGCATTCTCCGGGCTGTAATATTCCTTGTAGAAGGCCATGCCGTCTTCCGGTGTCAGCGCGGCGACTTCGTCCATCTTGCCGATAACAGTGATCTCATAGGGGTGCCCCTTCCACAATTCGGAGAGCACCATTTCCTGCAGAATGACACCGGGATTGTTGTCGATGCGCTGGCGGCGTTCTTCCTTCACGACGTCGCGTTCAGAAATGAACGGGCCTTCGGGGTCGTCATTGATGATCAGATCCGTCATGCGCTCAGCTTCCAGCGCCATCATCGTGCCGAGATGCTGCTTGGCCACACGCTCGAAATAGGCCGTATAGTCCCAACTGGTGAACGCGTTGTTCACGCCGCCATTGCGGGAGACAATGTCATCAAACTCGCCGGGGCCGAGATCATCCGTCTCCTTGAACATAATATGTTCAAACAAGTGCGCGAGGCCGGACTTACCGGGGGCCTCATCAACAGCGCCGACCTTGTACCAGACCATATGTGTGACAACGGGCGCGCGGTGATCAGGCACGACCACCACTTCCATGCCATTGTCCAGGCTGAATATGGTCGGGGCCCAGTCCGTATCATCCGCGCTGGCAGTAGACAGGACAGCCGAGAGCGCAAAAAGCCCCCCGGTGAGTATCCGTTTCATGGGCTTTCTTCCTCTCAGATGTCGAGATTATGCATATTGGTCAGGCGTCTCAGGTTCCTGGCAGCTTGATGCGGGCTTTTTCATTGGTCCGCTCGATGGTGACTTCTTCGCCGCCGGTCGCGCTATCGCTTTCCAGTCCGGCAATCGTCTCTTCGTCATCGCTACGCCAGAAGAGGATACGATCCGCAATGCTCTTGGGCTTACGAAGCGTCTTGGTCTCTTCATAGTCCACTTCAGTGCGAATGATCGGATCAACCGCATTGGCATTCGCGGCAGCGACAAGAGCGCGCTCGGATGCACTGGCATCCTGGCCAATCGTTGTGCCAAAGGCTGTCGCCGTCTCATTGCGCGAGCCATCCAGTTCCGGTGGCAAAGATCCCCCAGCCGATGGCGGACGCAGCTTGTAGTTTGGCGGAACAGTCAGTGGCGCCATTGTGACGACGCGGAACTCGTCCGGTGTGCGTGCGCCACTGCCGGAAGAGGTGCAGGCTGTTGACGCGGCAACCGCTACGCCTGCAGCAAGAAGGAAAATCTGTTTCTTCATATCAGGGCGTCCTCGCCTTCACATTAACTATTACTCAGGCTGTTTACCGGCCTGTTTACGGCCTGACAGTACGAACTGGTCAACAAACAGCAAGACCGCACCGACACTAATTGCAGCATCGGCCACGTTGAAGACCCACGGGAAATGTAGCGCCCCGGCATTGATAAAGTCTACAACCGCACCAAAGCGTACCCGGTCAATCAGGTTTCCAAAGGCCCCGCCGACAACAAGTGCCAACGAGAGGCGGAGCAGCCAGCCCTGCGCATGGCGTACCAGCCAGTACAGAAAGCCAATGGCAATCACCAGCATCAGGATCGCCAGGATCCACCGCCCAATCCCTTCGGACTGAAACATGCCATAGCTCATGCCCCGGTTCCACACCATGGTCACATCAATTGGCCCAGCCACAGGAATATGACCGCAGCGCGTCAGGCCATCCAGACAGGGAATCGCGTTGAGGCGTGGCTCATTCAGCACGAGCCATTTCGACCACTGGTCCACAACAACGACAAGCGGAATGAGCGCCAGCGCCCAGATATAGCCGGGTTTCAACTTCATGCCCGGCAGATTGCAGCTTCAGGCGATGCAATCAAGCGATTCTGAGCACTTCGCCCACGGCTCATCCTGCCACCTTGTCCCAAGCCTTTACGGCCAGGGCATCACGCGGCGTGATATCGGGGAAATTCGGGTCTGCGGTTGCCGGGTCAAAATACTTCCAGCTGCGGCGGCATTTGATGCCGTCTGCCTTCTCCGGATACACGATCACGCCGCTTGTATCGTCCAGCGTGAACCCACCGCCATCGCCGCTGGCTGAATGAATCAGCTCTGCACCGGATGTGATGAACAGGTCTGCCGGGTCTTCGCCCTTGAACGCGTCGATCAGCGCCTCGTCAGCGATGTAGACTTTCGGAGCGGCTTCCAGCGATGCGCCGATGCGCTTTTCCCGGCGCTCAATTTCCAGCGCGCCTGTCACGACGCGGCGGACGGTGAAGATCTTCGCCCAGCGGGCGGCAAGGTCTGAATTCAGCCAGCCTTCGGGCGTTTCCGGAAATTGCAACAGGTGCACAGATTCCGCGCGGGATTTCAGATGGCTTTCCAAAAAGGCCTCTTCCATCGTGAACGGCATGACCGGCGCCAGCCAGGTCAGCAGGCGCTCCAGAACGGCGGCCATGACGGTGCGCGCCGCGCGGCGGCGATTGCCATACCCGGCCGTCTCGTCATCCCAGGCTGACAGGGTCTCAAAGCGTGGGTCGCAATAGAGGCTGTCCTTGCGGATGTCGAAATAGACCGCCGATAGGTCCACGCCGCAGAAATTGATCAGCAGCGCCATGATGCGCTTGAAGTCATATACCGTGTAGGCCGCGCGAATTTGCTGGTCGAGCTCAGCCAGGCGATGAAGCACCCAGCGCTCAAGGCTCGGCATGTTTTCCTTCGGCAGGGCCTCGTTTTCCGTCCAGCCATCCAGCGCGCCGAGCAGATAGCGCACCGTGTTGCGCAGCTTGCGATAGGTCTCGACCGAGCCCTTGATGATCTCGTCAGAGATGCGAAGGTCTTCAGTATAATCACCCGAGGCCGTCCAGATACGGAGGATCTCGATGCCATACTGCTTCTGGATCTCTTCCGGCTCGATCGTATTGCCGATCGACTTCGACATTTTCTTGCCCTGGGAGTCGACGATGAAGCCGTGCGTCAGAACCTGCTTGTAAGGCGCAATGCCGCGGGTCGCGCAGCATTCCAGCAAGGAAGACTGGAACCAGCCCCGGTGCTGGTCAGACCCTTCCATGTATAGGTTCGCCTGCCCGGTCTCGGCATCAATGAGGCCGCGCTCGCGCAGCGCAAAGGCATGCGTCGTGCCGCTATCGAACCAGACGTCCAGAACGTCCGTTACCTTGTCCCAGTCATCCGCAGACAATCCGAGCGGAGACAGGAAGTCTTCCGCAGGCGTATCGAACCACGCCTCAACCCCGCCGGCAGCGATGGCAGACTTGATCGCTTCGTTCAACTGGTCGGCTTGCGCTTGCGGCAAGGCAGCCGTGTGCGGCTGGCCTTCCTTATTAACGAAGATGGTGATCGGCACACCCCAGTTGCGCTGGCGGGAGATCAGCCAGTCCGGGCGTCCTTCGACCATGGATTGCAGGCGGTTACGGCCCACGGCAGGGAAGAATTCCGTATCTTCGATAGCTTTGAGCGCGTTCTCCCGCAGCGTCTTGCCGTTCGGGCCGGGCTTGTCCATCGAGATGAACCATTGCGGCGTCGCGCGGCGGATGACCGGCGCCTTGGAGCGCCAGGAGTGCGCATCGCGGATCGTCGTGATGCCACGCGCAAGCAGATTGCCGCTTTCGGCCAGCAGACGGATCACTTCAGAGTTCGCCTTGCCGGGCTCCCCGCGTTTCTTGCCACTGGTGCGGATGATGTCGAGCCCCTGCAGCACGTCCGGAAGCTCCGGATGCTGATAGGCGCCATCCGGGTTTACGATGTCGCGGATTTCAGATGCTTTGCGGCCAGACGCCACCCAGACATTGAAGTCATCCTCACCATGCGCCGGTGCCGTGTGCACGAATCCCGTACCGGCATCGTCCGTAACGTGATCACCGGCGAGCATAGCCACATCGTGCTGGAAGAACGGGTCCATGTTAGCCAACGGGTGCGTCAACGACCCGAGGCTTGCCGGGTCAATATCCTCAACACGTTTGAAGGATTTCACCTTCGCGCCGTCCATTACGCCCTGCGCCAGCTTGTCGGCCATGATCAAACGGTCGCCCGCTGTCGCATAGGGCGGGAAGCCAAGCTCTTCCTCGGTCATGACCTCTTCGACCTCGAACAGACCGTAGGAGATGTCAGTGCTATAGGAGACAGCCTGGTTGGCCGGGATTGTCCAGGGGGTTGTTGTCCAGATCACCAGCTTGGCACCATCCCCGCGGGACGGGACGCCGAAGGTTACCCAGATCACCGGCACCTTGCGATCCTGGTATTCCACTTCCGCTTCGGCGAGCGCGGTGCGCTCTACGGGGCTCCACATGATCGGTTTCGCGCCGCGCACGAGAGACCCGGTCATCGCCATGCGCAGGAACTCGCCGACGATGGAGGCTTCGCTCTCGAACTTCATCGTCAGGTATGGATTGTCCCATTCACCCTCGATGCCGAGATTGCGGAATTCCTGTTTCTGGATGTCGACCCATTTTTCGGCATAGGCACGGCAGGCAGCGCGGAACTCTCCCGGCGGCACGTCATCCTTTGTCTTGCCCCTGGAGCGGAACTCTTCTTCCACTTTCCATTCGATGGGCAGGCCGTGGCAGTCCCAGCCCGGCAGATAGGCCGCATCATAGCCCGCCATCTGGTGGCTGCGGACGATGATGTCCTTGACGATCTTGTTCATCGCCGTGCCGAGGTGAATGTGCCCGTTCGCATAGGGCGGGCCATCATGCAGTATCCACTGCTCAGCCCCGCGTGCCTTCGCATCGGCGCGCAGCTTTTCGTACAGTTTCAGGTCATCCCAGCGCTTGATCCAGTCGGGTTCGCGCTTGGGCAGGCCGCCCCGCATCGGAAACTCGGTGGCAGGCAGGAACAGCGTATCGCGGTAATCGCGGGCAGTCAGGGAATCGGTCATTTCGGGCCTATGGCAGTTTTGGCGTGTTTTACGGAAATGCCGGGCAATGGCCACGGCTTTTTTCATGTTTGCAGAGCATGAGTTCCCGGCTTCGCGGCCCCATCGAACGGGTCAGCGCGCAGCCGGGCGGCTAATTCGTATGCAGCAAATCCGTGCCATGCTGCTTGCCTAGCAGCACAGACATAAGAAGTCACTATTGGGGCGCATCTTGCGGAAAGGCCTGCAAGCGCTCGGATACCTTGCCGCACAGGAGGTGGAACACATTCGCATTCTCGATCAAATTCGCCCAGGTGACCCCATTGTCCAGGATCACATAGCGAGAGACATGCACCGTATTGTCATCCGCCTTGTATAACGAGATCGCTGCATAATCCCGGTCAATATCCATGACCTCCGCCACACTGGCGCGGCTTGAGTAGACGGCCATGAACTCAACGCCCCGGCAATCACGGCCGTCTGCTCCGGCGCACACCGTATAGGCCCCAAAGGTCAAACCATTAGGCATCTGGCCGAAGATAAAAGGCTCCCCTTCGGCATTTTCGCCTGCGGCCATGAAGGTGGCGCCCAGATCGTTCAGCAGCAGCTGCAGATCATCCAATGTTACGGAATGAACCAGGAAATAGGAAGACCGCTCCGTTTCAGCGGAGACATCAGCGTGCGCTGGTACACACATCGCCAGCACAATCCCTGCACACATCACCTGTTTCAGCACACCCAAACCTCTGCCTCATTTCCAAGCAGAATCTAGGTAAAGAATGCGGCAGTGGTTTGACGATACGGCTTTCTAAATATGGCCTAAAGGCGGGATTTCGCCTCAATCACATCCCGGCCCATCTGGTCGATCATCAGGTCGATCGTGTCGAATTTCAGCTCAGGCCGCAGGAAAGACACGACCTCTACCTCCAGCCAAGCCCCATAGATATCCCGATCAAAATCAAAGATGTGCGTTTCGAACAGTGGATCACGAAGGCCCGTGGTGGGCGTGCGGCCGAAATTGGCCACGCCATCAAGCCAGTCTCCAGAGCGGTTGACCCTCGCCCGCACGGCATACACACCATGCTTGGGGTGAACCAGTTCGCCCATCTGGATGTTTGCCGTCGGAAACCCGAACTTCCGGCCATTGCGCTCACCTGAAACAACCGGGCCATCAGCGATCCAGTTATAACCGAGTATATCCGCCGCGACTTCAGGCTCCCCCGCTCTCAGGGCTTCGCGGATCGCAGTCGAAGACGCCTTGGCATCATGCTCCTGCACTTCCTCGACAATTGTAACGCCAAATCCAAGCGCGCGGCCAAGGCTGGAAAGCCTCTGCGCATGCCCCATGCGGCCCCGACCGAAGCGAAAATCAAAGCCGACAGCCACGTGGCTGATGCCCAGCCCTTCGACCAGAACCTGGCGGACGAATTCTTCGTCCGTCTTGGCTGCCATTTCGCCATTGAACGGCAGCTCGAAAACCGAATCCGCGCCCAGCGCAAGAATCGCGGTATCGCGGCGCTCAGGCCGGAGAATTCGGAAGGGCGGATCACCGGGCCGGAAATACGCCCGAGGGGGCGGCTCAAAAGTGGCCACGGAGAATTTGCCGCCACCAGCTTTCGCTGCCGCTGCAATGACCGTCCGATGACCTACATGCAGACCATCAAAATTGCCCAGCGCAATGGACGCTCCGCGCGCTTTTTCAGGCAATCCGCGATAGTCTGCGTAAATCGTCATTATGCGTCCCGGCTGGGGGCGACGACTTCAGCTTCGCCGGTGATTACCCGCTTGCCGTCAACTGTGCATTCCACTTTCAGGGTGACGCGATTCCCACGGTCTTTCTTTTCGGCCACCTCGGCGCGCACTGTCACTTCGTCACCAATGTGAACGGGGCGTTTGAAGCGCATGGACAGCCCGATGAAGATGGCGCCCGGGCCTGGCAGATTATTGCCCAGAATGCCGGAAATGTAGCTGGCGGTCAGCGCACCATGGGCGATGCGCTTGCCAAAGACAGTTTTCGCCGCAAACTCGTCGGACATATGAAGCGGGTTGAAATCCCCGGACACTTCAGCAAAGCGCTGAATGTCGTTTTCGGTGATAGTGTGCACAGTCTCATGGGCCATGCCGATCTCAAGATCTTCGTACTTATATCCGGTGAATGCGCTCATCCGACTCGGGCTCCTGATTGTTTTCCGGAAATTTCGTTACACGCTGCAACGCAGCACGTCACCATCTGAGGCCAGTCATCGCGTAAGTCGCAGTTTCTCCATAGTCGTCGAGCAGGTCTGTCACTTCGGCTTTGAAGTCTTCGCCATGCTCCTTCAGGCCGGTACCGACATACAGCCGGTCGAGGCCCTGCTGACGCGCGCCGCGCATGTCTGTTGCCGGGCTGTCCCCAATACACAAAATGCGAGACTTGTCGGCTGCGGCCTCGCCCAGACGCTCCAGACAAAGCCGGTAAATCGCCGCGTGAGGCTTTCCGGGATAGATGACCTCTCCGCCAAGATCTTCGTAAATCTCCGCCAGCGCGCCTGCGCACCAAAGCAGCTTGCCGCCCACACGCACCTGCTTGTCAGGATTGGCGCAGATCATTGGCACTCCCCTGTCGACACCCGGTTGCAACTCGTCGCGATATTGAGACGGGTGATCGCGCAGCTGGTCCCGCAGACCGATGCAGAGCAGCAGGTCGGCCTCTTCCGGTTCGCCAAAACTCAGGTCCAGGCCCTCATAAAGGAACTTGTCACGCTCCCAGCCGGAATCGGCTCCCATACGCCAGATTCTCTTGTCGCGATGGCGCGCCAGCACGGTACGTGTTGCATCGCCGGAAGACACGCAATCATCATAGACGGTATCCGGTACCCCCAGGGGCTCGAACAGGTCCACAACTTGCGCCTTCGGAACAGGTGCATTGGTGATCAGGCAGACTTTGCCGCCGCCCTTGCGGAAATTGGTCAGCGCATCGCAAGCCTCATCAAAGGCCTGGCGTCCATTGTGGATAACGCCCCACACATCACACAGAATGCCGTCATAATGGCTCGCGATCTCGGACAGTCCGCCCGGAAACTTCAAATCAGTCATATCAGCGAGGTAGGCTCAGCCGCCGCACGGGTCAATCGCCGATGCCGCAGGCCTTCGCTGGCAACGGGTTCAGCCGCCAGTGCACCGCTGTCGGGATCGCAATATTGTGCGCGTAGAAGCAGCCCTTCAGGCGCGTGAGGTGACCAAAGCCGTCATCAGAGATCAGATTCGGCCTGTAATTGCAGGACAGCAAATTCGCGGCGTGCGTATCCGGATCCCCTATGCGGACTTCCAGCAGCATATGGTTGGAACCAGTTTTGACCATCACGGTCTCGGCTTCCACAGCCCCGAACTCACACCCTTCCAGCGTGCGCCATGTGCCATCGGCCAGCTTGATGCCAGGGTCCATATCCGAAGCGATGCTGAGATCCAGCAGGACAATGCCTTCTTCCATATTCTGAAGCGCTTCGGGTGCCTCAAACTCCACCGGTCCCGGCAGGTCTGCTGTAATCCCCTGCACGCCTGGAGCCTCTGCCGTGGCGAAGCCACAAAGGCCCGTGATCAAGGCAATCGGAATAAGTCGCATCATGTCCACCTCCACATCAGAAGGGAGAAGACATCAGGAATCGGGCAAATTGAGGGAGCGGACGGATCAGCCGAAATTCGACAGGCGCTGCACCATTTCCTGCGGCGGTGCAGTTTCTTCCATCAGCGAGGTCTTGATTGGACGCGGCGCGCCGAAGACATGACCCTGACCGTAAGGAATGTCGTATTCCAGAATTTCGACCACGCTGGCTTCGTCTTCCATCTTCTCGGCCACCATAGTGATCCCATAGCGTGAGAAAACAGCACTGACCTCATCGCCATCAAGACGACGATTGATGGACGAAACAGGACGCGGGCCGGAAGGATCGCGCAGCTGCTCGATCAGCGAGGCACCATTCATCTTGATGAAACGGACACCAGCCGATTGCAGACGCGGCAGGTCCAGCTCCAGATTATCAGCATGGTCTATGGAGAAGCGGAAGCCGAGCGCTGTCAGCTTGTCCATATTGTCCCGCATCGTGCGCGAGCGCATTTCGAAGCGATCCGCACGGATTTCGAAAATCACAGCCCCCGAGAGATCGCGATTCTCGGTCATGAATTCCAGGAACATCGGGAAGAAGGTCGCGTCTTCCAGCGAAGATGCCGCAATGTTGCAGAACACACCCACGCGGCGATCCCTCTCTGCCAGACGGCGCACAATCTGCACGCAGCGGAACAGGGTGAAATTATCTATGATGCCCATCAGCTTTGCGCGGCGGGCCGCATCCAGGAACTCTGCAGGCAGCAACAGGGAGCCATTCGGGCGACGCAGGCGCGTAAAGCCTTCATAGAAAGACACGCGACGCTGCGGCAATGACACAATCGGCTGAAGGTGCAGGTCTACCCGGCCATCCTTCAGGGCGTCGCGCACATCGCGTAAAACAGCGTCCTCTTCCGGCGCCACAGCAGCACTCGTGCTGGTTTCGGCCAGCTTGTTCTCAAAACTGCGGGATAGGCGGTCAATCAGGCTTTCCAGCTGTTTCATCTCAGAGACGAGCGCGTCACGGCGCTCTGTCAGCTCATGCTTGATCGTGGTTTCGACAGCTTCGGTACGGGCTTCAACTACATCCATGCGCTCATAATTATCACGTACAGTCTTCTCGACGCGATCCATACGCTCGTCCAGCTCCTTCGTGGAGTTGGAGGATTTCACCAGAATATGAACCTGCCCCAGCAAGGCGGTGACAACTGCCCCGCCCACAATGGAAAGCGGCAAGCCTACATCCGTCAGCGTGAAGATGCCGTAACCCGCGGCGCCCCCAATGGCTGCGTACAGAAGGAACAGGACAAAAGTCATATGGTCAGCACCCAATACAATCCATCAACGTTAACAGATAGGCCCAATTGGTTAACGAATTGCATGGAAATGAAGGAATTTGCCCATTGCGGCAATCCTGTCACATCACCGTTGCCAACCTGTCACACGCCATATGACGCGCAGCATGGCAGTCACTGCGCACATGGACAAGCCGCAAGCTGAGCGATACCAGTGGATAGATAAAGCCTGGAACCACCGGTCTGTGGCCATATGACTGGCCAGAGCGGGGGCATCCCGGGGGAGACTGGGGTTCTGTGGAAACGCAGAACCTCGTCGTTTTTCTGGCAGAATTTATCCCTGAATCACAAATTTTGGCGTTTTCAACGGCCATCCTGATTCGCAATTCAGAATCAGATCGGCAGCTCCAGCAAACTCTTCCGCCTGATTTGCGCCACACGGCTCCAGCACCACACGATGGCCTTCATAATCCACCCAATACCCGGCCCGGCTGGACCGCGATTCGATTTTGGTGACCTGCAAATCGCCCGTATTGAAGACAATTGAGCGCTCGTCATCTTCTCCGGGCAATAGGGCCAGCAGCGCCGCATCAAATCCGCCCGCAGGCCTGTCTTCTACAAAGGTCAGCGCGTCGGAAACCTCATAAGCTAGATTCAGCGCACCGATGAAGGCCCCGGTGCCGGAAGGGCCGCTGACAGGCAGGCTGCCTTCATGCCCTGCCCGCCAGCTCGCATTGCGAATTTCGTCGAGGCCTTCGCTGCCTTCTGATCGCAGCGAGAACAGCATGACGGCATCCATGTTACGCACATCATCGCGGCTCAGGGTACGACCGATCCCACCAGGCGCACCAAAAAGAACGCGTTTGCCCCCGGCCATAACCAAAGCACACGGCGCAGCCTCTTCAAGCCCCTTGCAGGGAAGAATCGCGAAATCGGTGGATTTGACCTGAGGCTTCGTCACAGCTTGCACTGCAGGCTCATCACCAGATCTGGCAGGCTCACCACAGGCCACGCATACACTGGCCATTGCGACCAGCAGAAGCTCTTTCCACCGCATGAAAAAATCCCCCCGCTATCCGATGACGGTCTCGCCCAGTTCCCTTACGATTTCGTTCTCAATTGTGCCGACGCCATCAATCTCGCACCGCACCCTGTCGCCCGCCTTCAACCATTTTGGCGGCGTGTGTCCCGCCCCGACACCGGAGGGCGTTCCGGTGAAGATCAGGTCGCCCGGCTCAAGCGTGAACGCTGCGGTCAAATGCGCAATCTGTGCCGGAATATCATGGATCATGTCACGGACCTGCCCCGTCTGGCGTAGCTCATCATTCACGAAGCAGCGAAGCTTTACCGAGGCCAGGTCGCTGATTTCATCCGGTGTGACAATAGCTGGCCCGAAAGGCGCATGTGTATCAAAGCCTTTGCCCATGATCATGGTCTGGCTGGCCTTTTGCCAATCGCGAACCGAATAATCACAGCCGACACAAAAGCCGGCAACAATCTCCATGGCCCGCTCTCTGGGAACATGCCGGCCACGCTTGCCGATGACGGCGACCAGCTCGACTTCATAATCCAGCTGATCCGAAACCATAGGTAGATGCACCTGCCCGTTCGGGGCGTTGGCCGCTGTGGCCTGCTTGTTGAACCATTTCTGTACCTGAGGCGTCTTCGTATCTATAAAACTGACACTTTCGGCAGCGTGAGCCGCATAATTCACGCCAATGCCCAGAATCTTTCGCGGCCGCTCAACCGGGGCCAGCAACTGAACCTCTGACAGCGGAATAGCCGCTTCATCGGACGCTGTAGCAGTCAAAGCACGTTGCAATGTCCGCGCAGTTGTCGGACGGACGACATCGCCCTCCAGCAAGCCATACCTAGGGCCGTCAAGCCCTTCATATCGGACCAGTCTCATACCGTTACCCTCCTGTCACACTTTTTCCTCAAACCCATTGCAAAGCGTTCTTGGGCCGTTGTGATGACACTTGGCAAGGGCTAGTCAGAAAGCTTGTAGAAGGGAAGCCAGAATGGATCTCGGCGTACGCGCTCAGGAGAGCTCGCTCAGAAATATTTTTGGCCCCAGTGACCAGCTGTGCATGCCGCCCTACCAGCGCAGTTATTCCTGGGGAGAGCGCGAAGCAGGCGAACTACTGAATGATCTTCTTGATGCAGCAGACAGCAAAACGCCGCACTTTGTTGGTGCGGTTGTGCTGAACAAGAGTGCTGAAGAAGGCATCCTCGAAATCGTTGATGGCCAGCAGAGGCTGACGACGTTGACCATTCTTCTTGCGGTTCTGCGAGACTTGGAAGAAGACAAGGCGCGCAGCGCAGACATTCACTCCCTAATTGCAAATGAGGCCCGTCCGCTACTTGGCGAACCCGCCAGTTGGCGACTGACGCTGAATCATATGGATGGCCCCTTCTTCCGGCATGCAATCCAGACCCCCGGTGCGACACTGACGATTGAATCAGAACCTGGCGAAAGCGAAAGCCAGCAGCGAATGGTACAGAATGCCAAAGTCTTCCTGAAACGCTTACGCGCCTTATCGAAAGACAAGCGGCATGAATTGTCCGAGGTCGTCATGAATGGGTGCGCACTGGTAAGAGTCGTAGTCGCCGATAAGGAACAAGGCTTCACAGTATTCCGTGTTCTGAACACACGCGGCAAGGAGCCCGACGCGCACGACATCATCAAGACGGAACTGTTCCAGCGCGCCAAGTTTGATGTCAAGGATGCCGCCTTCTACTCCGAACGCTGGTCTGAGCATGAGGCCATCCTCGGCGGCGCCGCTTTTGATGACCTGTTGCGCCAGATCCGGGCAATCTATGACAAGTCTTCCAAAGGCGAATTAATCTCGGCCTTCCTCAAAAATGTCATCTCCAAGGTAAGCCCGCGCAAATTCCTTGACGATGTCCTGCCACGCTATGTTGAGGCCTACCAATTGGTCACGACAGCCAAGCTTCCCAATGGTGAGCATGCGGATCACATCAGTGACAAACTGAACCAGATGCGCGCGCTGGACCAGGCAAGCTGGCGTGCCCCTGCCCTGAAGTTTTTGGTGGAGCGCGGCGTGGATGATCCGGATGCGCTGGACTTTTTCAACAAACTGGAACGCTTGGCCTATGTCATCATGCTAATCCTACCTGACAGAGACCAGCGCAATAAACGGTTCAACAAGGTTAGCGAGAACATCATCAACAAGCGTGTCCTCAATGGGCGCAACAGCCCCTTTATCATCAATAATGATGAAGCCCGCCGCGCATTTGAGCGCCTACATGGCCGCTTTGCCACTTTCGGCCAGCGCCGCGCAATGGCCTTGCGCCTCAACGCTGCGTTGGATGGCGGCTTCACCATACCGCCGGAATCGGATGCCACCGTAGAGCATGTTCTGCCGCGCAATGTACATGAAGACAGCCACTGGATGATTACCTGGCCTGACCCTGCCAAGCGCCGGGAACAATGTGACACGCTGGGCAATTTCGTGTTGCTGACCAATAAGGTGAACCAGAGGGCAGACCGGCTGGACTATCGCGCCAAGAAGGAAGTCTACTTCAATGGCGGTGGTGGCGAGGCCTTTGCCTTGACGCGTGATCTGATTGATCAGGACGCCTGGACTTCGGAAGTCGTGCGCAAGCGCACGGAAAGACTTGCCGAAATCCTGATGCAGGAATGGGGCCTTCAACACTACCTGTAAAAAGGTTTCCCTAGGGAGCCCCCTAGTCGAATGTGTGCCGGGCGCTTAGCCTTAGGGCGATAATCGACAAAGGGAGTTTCACATGAGCCTGTTTGACCTGACTGGAAAAACCGCAATTATTACCGGGTCATCCCGCGGTATTGGCAAGGCCATAGCAGAGCAGATGGCTGAGCAGGGCGCGAAAGTCGTCATCTCCTCCCGCAAGCCCGGCCCATGCAAAGACGTCGCCGCCGCCCTGAATGAAAAACATGGCGACGGCACCGCGATTTCCATCCCTGCCAATATCTCCTCCAAGGAAGACCTGACTCATCTGGTGGAAGAAACCCGCAAAGCCTTTGGCCAGATCGACATTCTTGTCTGCAACGCCGCATCGAATCCCTATTACGGACCGCTGGAAGAGATTGATGATGACTCCTTCCAGAAGATCCTGAACAATAACATCATCTCCAATCATTGGCTGATCCAGCTCGTCGCACCGGAGATGAAAGAGCGCAAGGATGGCGCGATCGTTATCATTTCATCCGTGGGTGGTCTGAAAGGCTCCAACACGATTGGCGCTTACAACATCTCCAAGGCAGCAGACTTCCAGCTGGCCCGAAATTACGCCCTCGAGCTTGGCCCACACAATATTCGCGTAAACTGTGTTGCGCCGGGGCTGATCAAGACAGATTTCGCCCGGGCTCTTTGGGAGAATCCTGATCTTGTCACCCGTATTGAAAAAGGCACCCCCATGAGACGGATTGGTGACCCGGAAGACATTGCGGGGGCGGCGGTGTTCCTTTCCTCAAAGGCTGGTGCCTATATGGCCGGTCAAATGATCGTCGTCGATGGCGGCACGGTGATTGTTTAAATCATGCATCTGACAGATAAACCTGAAAACAGCCCTGTGGAAGAAATCAATTTTGACACCTTCCGGCAGATAGACATTCGTATCGGCACAATTCTGGAGGCGGCCCCGCTGGAAGGCGCACGCAAACCAGCAATCCGTCTAAAGATAGATTTTGGAGCGGGCGTCGGCATCAAGAAATCCTCGGCGCAGATTACGGTACACTATGAGTGTGACGCGCTGGTCGGCAAACAGGTGGCGGCTGTCGTCAACTTCCCGCCACGCCAGATCGGCAAATTCATGTCTGAAGTTCTGACACTTGGGTTTCCGGACTCCTCCGAAGACATCGTTCTCTTTTCACCCGACCAGCCTGTCCCAAACGGAGCCCGCCTCGCATGACATCGCAAAAAATCTCAAAACAGGCCGAGGCGTTTCTGACCAATCTGCAGAATGGTGCATGGCAGCCGCCCGTCGGCCTGCGCAATCTCGGCATCCGTCCGGATCTTTGGCTGAAAGATTTCTCCTATGGCTACACACGCTATGAATGGCCCAATACCGGTGACCGAGACATCAGCGACAACCGCGCCTTTGGCGGCTGGATCGCTGGATTCTCAGATCACATCGTTTCCATCACGATGGCCAGTGCCCTGAACGATCAGGAATGGTTCACCACCATGGAACTGCAAACCCGCATTCTAAGGCCCGTCGGCCATGGCCTGATCACGATTGAAGGCCGCCTTGTCAGCCGGGGACGCACGACAGGCCTTGTCGAGGCGGACTGGAAGGATGAGGACGGACGGCTTCTGGCACGCATCACGGCAGCAAAGGCCATCCGTTCAATGGAAGAGCTCCGTCCGGACGCCTCCGCCAAGTGACAAAGCAGCTCATGATACAAGTCTGACAGAAGACCTCAGCCCCCGCATGGAGCTTGTCTTATGGCAACAACAGGCAGGCGTCTCCATAGGAATAGAAGCGATAATCATTCTCTATGGCGTACGCATAGGCGGCCTGCATAATGTCTGTTCCCATCAGGGCGCAGACCAGCATGAACAGGCTGGAGCCCGGCAGATGGAAGTTCGTCATCAGCGCATCCGTGGCCCGCACGGCATCCCCCGGTTTCAGAAAAATATCGGTTGGCCCTGTAGCCGCATGCAGAATGCCCTCTGCATCGACACAGCTCTCCAGCGTTCGCATGGCTGTCGTACCCACTGGCACAACACGATGCCCTTCCTGCCGCGACTGATTCAGAAGGCTTGCCGTTTCAGGGGTCAGCCGCCGCCACTCTTCATGCAGACGGTTTTCCTGAAGATGCTTTTCTTCAAGCGGCTTGAACGTACCCAGACCGACATGTAGGCGCACCGTCTGACGCGACAGCCCGGCGGCATCTATGTCTTCCAGCAAACCCGGCGTGAAGTGCAGTCCAGCTGTCGGTGCCGCGACAGACGCCGCATCCTCGCCGGCAAACTTCGTTTGATAGGTTTCCCGGTCCCGGGCATCCGCAGCGCGGCGGCGCGCGATATAAGGCGGTAAAGGCATCGCGCCATGCGTGTCGAGCGCAGCTGTCAGGGCGTCGCCAGAAAGGGAAAACCGCAATTCGATTTCGCCTCCTTCCATGCGGCTGATGATGGCCGCGGAAAACCCATCCGCAAACTGAATGACATCGCCTTCCTTTAGCCGCCTGCCCGGTCGCGCCAGCGCGCGCCAGGTTTGCTCATCCATGCGCTCTGTCAGGTTCACATCGCAGCTGACATCCTGCCCCGTCTCGTCTCTCGCAGGCCGAACCCCTTTCAGCGCCGCAGGCAGCACGCGCGTGTCATTGAAAACCAGCACATCCCCGGCGGAGAGGTAATGTGGCAGATCCCGCACGCATGCATCTTCAAGACGCCCATCCCCATGCACGACCAGAAGCCGTGCGGAATCCTGCGGCTCGACAGGCCGCAGCGCGATCAACCCCTCGGGCAGATCAAACTGGAAAGCTGAAATATCCATTTGCCTTGCCCTGGGGCAGATACCGGAACCTAGTTCTCGACGACAGCCGGAACTGCCGGCAGGTCACACACATGCGGAAGGTCACCTTCCTTGAGGTCGAGCGTCTCTACGAACTCCTCTGTGTCGGTCCGCATCACCCAGGCCTTCGGACGTTCGGCCGCCGGCATGTCAGCCGCCACGCTTGCGGAGTTTAAGATATCCGGATCCGTCACCAGGCCATCGCGCGCATCCGGCCCCTTCTTCAGGGACATGACCACATCCTGACCAGAGATTACCCGGCCCCATGCCGTATAGTCCTTGTCCAGATGGTCCGCATAGCCGCGCATCAGGAAGAATTGGGAATTACCGGAATTCACATTGTCACCCAAGCGGGCCGTGGAAACGACCCCTTGGCAATGGGGTATCCAACTCTCAACCGTCTCATTGCCAAAATCCTGCGCAATCCACAGCGGACGCGTGGCAATCGGGAAGCCCTTGATAAAGCCGCCCTCGGCATCTTCCGGATAGCCGATGGCGTATTCCAGTGGCATCTCTTCAGGCTTGCGCTGGAAGGTGAATTCGGCCTCGATATTCGGCAGGCCGGAGCCTTCTCCATTGATCGCACGAATATCGCCGCCCTGCGCCATGAAACCTTCGATCACGCGATGAAATTTCGTGCCCGAATACATGCCGGAACGGATAATGGTCGAAAATTGCTTGTAGTGTTTGGGCGCAATTTCCGGAAAAGCCTCAATAACGACGCGCCCCTTGGTCGTGTCGAAAATGAAGAGGTTTTCAGGATCCACCGCGCGCCAATGCGCAGGGTCCGCCTTGGCTTCGGCCACTGTATATTGCGGGGTCGCCTCGCTCGTCGCGCTTGCATCTTCCGTAGTTTCTGCCGCAGCTGTCAGGGCGAGAGCGGAGGCGGCAAGCGCGATGGCAACCAGTTTCATTTTCCGTATTTCTCCAAGAGAGCCTTTTTGATTTCAGGCGTTACAAAAGGCGTAATGTCACCGCCGAGGCTCGCGATTTCTTTAACGAGCCGTGAGGCAACCGCCTGATGCCTAACATCGGCCATCAGAAACACAGTTTCAATCTCGGGATTCAGTTGTTCGTTCATGGCGGTCATCTGGAATTCGTATTCGAAGTCCTGAACGGCCCTGAGCCCTCGCACGATAATCTGTGCGCCACTGGCCTCAGCAAACTTCATGAGGAGGCCATGCATCGGCATAACCTTGATCTCAGCCAGCCCCGGCCCGTTCAGTTTCGCACATTCGAACTGAACCATCTCCACCCGTTCTTCCAGCGAGAAGAGCGGTTTCTTGGCCTCATTCACAGCAACGCCGATAATAAGCGTATCAACCAGTTTACGGGCCCGACCGATAATGTCGACATGCCCATTCGTCGGAGGATCGAAAGTTCCTGGATAAAGTCCGACACGATGCAATGGCCTGTCCTCCCAACCTTTATGGTATGTGTGGAGGCGCGGGCTTATTCACCCGCGCCGTCTTCTGCACCATCCATAGCTGTTTCAGCGTCTTCCACAAGACGCGCGACCGAAACGACGCGCTCTCCTTCGGCGGTCCGGAGCACCCAGACACCGCCTGTCGAGCGACCAGCAATGCGGATCTGCTCCACCGGCGTGCGGATCAGCTGTCCCGCATCCGTGACCAGCATGACCTGATCGCCATCGCCAACCGTGAAGGATTGAGCCACTTTCTTGACCGGCCCCTTCTTCTTGTCGCGGCCCCAGATATTTTGGGCCACAAGGCCTTTACCGCCCCGTCCGGTGACGCGGTAATCGTAAGCGGACGAGCGTTTACCCATGCCGTCATCGGCAATCGTCAGGATGAATTCCTCGGCGGCGCCAAGCTGGGCGATACGCTCGGCGCTCAGCGCGGCCTCTTCGATGCCCTCTTCGCCCTCATCGTCAGACACCTCCTCCTCTTCGCCGGTTGCGGCTCGGCGCATGGCGGAGGCATGCTTGAGATAGGCACGCGCCTCTTCGGAGGTGACTTCGATATGGCGCAAAATGCCCATGGAGATGACTTCATCATCATCCCCGAGACGTATACCCCGCACACCGGTCGAGTTCCGACCTGCAAACACGCGCACATCCGTCACCGCAAAACGAATACACTGGCCGAGCGCCGTCGTGAGCAGGATGTCGTCATTTTCGGTGCAGATCTTCACCGAAACGATGCCGTCGCCATCATCCAGCTTCATCGCAATCTTGCCGTTGCGGTTCACGCGGATGAAGTCTGACAGCTTGTTGCGGCGCACGGTGCCCGTCTTGGTGGCGAACATGACGTCCAGTTCATTGCGGGACTCGTCATCCTCGGGCAGCGGCATGACGCTCTCAATGCGCTCATCCGCAGCCAGCGGGAAAATGTTGACCAGCGCCTTGCCGCGCGAGTTCGGCCCGCCCATCGGCAGACGCCAGACCTTCTCCTTGTAGACCATGCCGGCGGAGGAGAAGAACAGCACTTCAGTGTGCGTCGTGGCAGAGAACACGTTCACGACGAAGTCCTCGTCCTTCATGCTCATGCCAGAGCGGCCTTTGCCGCCGCGATGCTGAGTCCGATAGGTCGAGAGCGGTGTGCGCTTGACGTAGCCGCCATGCGTAACGGTCACGATCATGTCTTCGACCTCGATGAGGTCTTCGTCTTCCATGTCGACACCGCCAAACGCGAATTCAGAGCGGCGCGGTACGGCGAATTTGTCTTTCACCTCATTCAGCTCGGCGCGGATGATGTCCAGAACGCGCGGACGAGACCGCAGGATATCCAGATAATCGGCAATCTTTTCAGACAGGCCCTTGGCCTCATTGCCGATCTCGTCACGGCCAAGGCCGGTGAGGCGGGACAGTTGCAGTGCTAGGATGGCACGGGCCTGCTCATCGGACAGATAGATCGTGTCGCCTTCGCCCTTGCGGGTCCGGCGGTCGGCGATCAGGTCCAGCAGCGGTCCCATATCCATTATCGGCCAGGCCTTTTCAAGCAGGGCTTCACGGGCGGAATTTGGGTCCGGAGAGTAGCGGATGATGCGGATCACTTCGTCAATGTTCGCCACGGCCATGGCGAGACCGACCAAGACGTGCGCCCGGTCGCGCGCCTTGTTCAGCTCGTGCTTGGTCCGGCGAACAACGACTTCCTGGCGGAATGCAATGAAACATTCCAGCACCTTGCGGAGGTTCATCAGCTCTGGGCGCCCGCCATTCAGGGCCAGCATGTTCACGCCAAAGCTCGTCTGCATCTGACTGAAACGGTAAAGCTGGTTCAGCACGACTTCGGCGCTGGCATCCTTTTTCAGCTCGACCACGACACGGATACCATTCCGGTCAGACTCGTCGCGCAGATCAGCAATGCCTTCGATCCGCTTCTCGCGCACGAGTTCGGCGATCTTGGTGATCATGGCGGCCTTGTTCACCTGATATGGAATCTCGGTGACAATGATGGCCTGGCGGCCATTCTTGGCCTCTTCAATATCGGTTTTGGAACGCATGATGACGCTGCCACGGCCTGTCATCAGTGCTTTGCGACTGCCGGACATGCCCATGATCAGGCCGCCTGTCGGGAAGTCCGGTCCCGGCACGATCTCCAGCAGCGCATCATCATCCAGGGTCGGATCGTCAATCAGGGCCAGCGTCGCATCCACGACCTCGCCCAGATTGTGAGGCGGAATGTTCGTCGCCATGCCGACCGCAATACCGCCTGCCCCATTGACGAGCAGATTGGGGAACTGCGCCGGCAGGACAATCGGCTCCAGCTTGGAGTCGTCATAGTTTTTCTGGAAGTCGACCGTATCCTTCTCGATGTCTGCAAGAAGGTAGGTCGCCTCACGGGTCATCCGGCTTTCAGTATAACGCATGGCGGCCGGCGGATCATTGTCAATCGAACCGAAATTACCCTGACCATCAACCAGCGGCACGCCCATGGAGAAAGGCTGCGCCATCCGGACAAGGGCGTCATAAATCGCGGAGTCACCGTGCGGGTGATAATTACCCATCACGGCGCCTACGATATTTGCCGATTTCTTGTAGGGCTTACCCGGCGTATTGCCGCCTTCATTCATGGCATACAGAATGCGGCGGTGAACGGGCTTGAGTCCGTCACGTACATCCGGCAGGGCCCGGCTGACGATCACGCTCATCGCATAATCGAGATAGGAACTTTTTAGTTCGGATTCGATGGAAATCGGCTCAATGCCGTCCGGCAGGATCGCGCCACCTTCGCCACCATTTTCGGGGGTTTCCGGGTCGTCCGGCGTGGTCGTGTCGTCGCTCATGGAGAAGTCGTCCTGGCTACGGTGAATTCAAACGGGAATCACCTGTTCCGTTACAGGAATATGTCTAGCATCCCAGGCACGCGGAAACAAATACCAGAGGGGCTAAAAAGGCAGTAAATACGGGGCGAAACAACCGATTCAGAGGCTTTTTCGCCTATTCCAGCGCGCCCACAGCGACAAGCCCCTCATGCACCACAATCTTGCGCTTTTCGAGCGCGGGATTGTCCACATCCATGTCCATATTCATAGCGAAGGCATAGGTGCCGGGTGCAGGTCCGCCGGTCTGTTCCAGCCAACCTACATACCAACCAATATCGGTCTCTCCCTCAACACGCTTCCACCCTGTTTTGGCATAGAGCGTCCAGCCTTCGCCCTGATCCGCCAGCATGATGGGAATGGCCTGCTCATAAGTGCGTGCGGACAGCGGCAATGTATGCGCCGCCAGCCGGGCCAGAAACGCCACCTGCTCGCGCGCAGATATCGCCAACGGCCCCTTCAGCCAGTAAGTCTGAATATCAGACTCGCCGCCCACATCGGCATTTCCATAATCAAACCGCATGAGCCAGTCATGCAGGACGGCACTACCAATGCGCGGTGTTACAGTCTGATAGATCCACACCGTGGAGCGCTGGAACGCTTTGGCAAAGCTCTGACTCTCATTCCAGCCTGGCGAGAATCGCGTCTCGCCATCCCACTCAAACCACTCATCCGGGCCCGTTACAGCCCCGGTCTCAAGCGCGATCAGCGTGTGCGGTATTTTTGAGGTGGAAGCTGCGACGAACCGGTTTTCGGGCCGGTCGCCGCTCGTCTCCCATGTGCCGCCATCTTCAAGACGGTAGATGACGAGGGCAGCCGCCTCAGGCGTCAGCCCTTGCGCCACCAACACCTCATCCAGCGTCTGCGGGCGCTCCGGCACAGCCTGACAGGCGCAGAGCAACGCCGTCAGTCCAAGAGCAAGGCCGAACAGATGCCGAATCACGAGCCGCTCCTAGAATGGAATCTCGTCATCTAGATCCTGGCTGAAGCTCTCCTGCGGGCCGCTCATCTGACGCGGACCGCTATTGCCGCCACCGCCTTGATAGCCGCCGAAATCATTACCGGCAGACCGGCCACCGCCTTCACCACGGGCATCCAGCATGGTCAGCGTAGAATTGAAGCCACGAAGCACAACTTCGGTCGTGTAGCGATCCTGGCCATCCTTGTCCTGCCATTTGCGGGTTTCAAGCTGGCCTTCGATGTAGAGCTTTGAGCCTTTTTTCACATAGTTCTGGACGACCCGTACAAGGCCCTCACTGAACACGGAAATGCGGTGCCATTCGGTGCGCTCCTTGCGCTCACCGGTGTTCTTGTCTTTCCAGGTTTCCGAGGTGGCGAGCGTAAAGCTGGCCACCTGGCCGCCATTCTGGAACTGGCGGACTTCCGGATCCTGGCCGACATTGCCGACAAGAATAACCTTGTTCACTGATCCCGCCATAATTCCATCTCCGATCTGATATGTTTCGTTCTCGATTCGATTCTGCTTTTACTCCGCCACGCTGAGCATGTCGCCCATAGCGCAACGAGATTCATGAGTCATCGACATGAAAATGCAGCAAGAAAACGATGTTCACAATTTGTTCTTGTCGTCAAGCTGGACTCAAGGCACACATAAGCCCTAGCAAATAGACACACACCGTTTCGCAACCGCAACGGTCTAAATACCATTCCAGAGAAACTCTATGGCCGAGTCCCCCTATATACGCGTGCGCGGCGCCAAGGAACACAATCTCAAAAATGTCGACGTGGATATCCCGCGCGGCGAGTTGGTTGTGATGACAGGCCTGTCAGGCTCCGGCAAGTCCTCGCTCGCCTTCGACACGATCTATGCCGAGGGCCAGCGCCGCTATGTCGAATCCCTGTCGGCATATGCGCGCCAGTTCCTGGAGCTGATGCAAAAGCCTGACGTCGAGAGCATCGAAGGCCTGTCGCCCGCCATCTCGATCGAGCAAAAGACGACCAGCCGCAATCCACGCTCAACCGTCGGCACTGTGACGGAAATTTACGACTATATGCGCTTGCTCTGGGCACGTGTCGGTGTGCCGTATTCTCCGGCCACGGGCCTGCCCATTGAAAGCCAAACCGTCAGCCAGATGGTCGACCGCACAATGGACCTGCCGGAAGGCACGCGCCTCTATCTGCTCGCGCCCATAGTGCGCGGCCGGAAGGGGGAATACCGCAAGGAATTCGCCGAACTTCTGAAAAATGGCTATCAGCGCGTTAAAGTGGACGGGGAGTTCCACGAACTCGAAACCCCGCCAAAGCTCGACAAAAAGTTCAAGCACGACATTGATGTGGTCGTGGACCGGATTGTTGTGCGCGAAGGTATGGAACAGCGCCTTGCGGAGAGTTTCGAAACCGCCATCGGCCTCGCAGACGGTATCGCGATTGGCGAATATGCCGATGTGGAAGAGGGTGAGACCGAGCCAAAACGCATCACCTACAGCGCCAATTTCGCCTGCCCGGTCTCCGGCTTCACTATTCCGGAAATCGAGCCGCGCCTGTTCTCGTTCAACAACCCCTTTGGCGCCTGCCCGACCTGTGACGGCCTCGGCGAGCAGCTTAAAGTAGATGCAGGCCTCGTTGTGCCGGATAAGGATCTCGACCTGCTGAATGGCGCAATCGCGCCCTGGGCCAAATCTACCTCGCCCTATCAGACCCAGACACTGCAGGCCCTGTCGGCGCATTACCGCTTTGACCTCAAGAAACCCTGGAACCAGCTGCCAGAGGAAATCCATAATATCATCCTGTTCGGCACTGGGGAGGATGAGGTGAAGTTCGTCTATGATGACGGTATGCGCCGCTATGAAGTGAAGAAGACGTTTGAAGGCGTCATTCCGAACCTGGAGCGCCGCTACCGCGAGACTGACAGCCAGTGGGTGCGTGACGAGATCGCCAAATTCCAGGCCGCCGCGCCATGCCCTGCCTGTGGTGGCAAGCGCTTGAAGCCAGAAGCCCTCGCGGTGAAGATCGACACGCTCGACATTTCAGATGCCGGCGCGTTCTCCATCAAGCAGGCCCATGAATGGTTCGCCCAAGTCTACAAATCGTTGACCAAGCAGCAGAACGAAATCGCCAGCCGCATCCTGAAAGAGATCAATGACCGTCTCGATTTCCTGAATGATGTCGGCCTGGAATATCTGACGCTCAGCCGCGCGTCCGGCACGCTGTCGGGTGGGGAAAGCCAGCGCATTCGCCTGGCCAGTCAAATCGGCTCCGGCCTTACGGGCGTACTCTATGTGCTGGACGAACCGAGCATCGGCCTGCACCAACGCGACAATGATCGCTTGCTGGAAACGTTGAAGCGCCTCCGCGATCTCGGCAACTCGGTCATCGTTGTGGAGCATGACGAGGACGCGATCCTGACGGCCGACCATGTTATCGATATGGGCCCGGCCGCTGGCGTGCATGGCGGTGAGATCATTGCCGAAGGCACACCGGAAGAGGTGATGGCCAATCCGAAAAGCCTGACGGCAGACTATCTGAACGGCACAAAGGAAATCCCGATTCCGAAACGCCGCCCGGTAGAGAAAGCCAAGCGCAAGATCACCCTGAAAGGCGCAACCGGCAACAATCTGAAGAATGTGACCGCGACGATCCCGCTCGGCAGCTTCACCTGCATTACGGGCGTGTCCGGCGGCGGTAAATCCACACTGATCATAGAGACCCTCTACAAAGCGCTCGCCCGCAAGCTGAACGGGGCTTCCGCCCCCCCGCAGCCCTATGAAAGCATTGAGGGCCTTCAGCATCTCGACAAGGTGATCGACATAGACCAGAGCCCGATTGGCCGGACACCCCGGTCCAACCCGGCAACTTATACCGGCGCATTCGGCCCGATCCGTGACTGGTTCGCCGGACTTCCGGAAGCCAAGGCACGCGGGTATGCGCCGGGACGCTTCAGCTTCAATGTGAAGGGCGGTCGGTGCGAGGCTTGTCAGGGCGACGGCGTCATCAAGATCGAGATGCACTTCCTGCCAGATGTCTATGTCACGTGCGAGACCTGCAAGGGCAAACGCTACAATCGCGAGACCTTGGAAGTCCTGTTCAAGGGCAAATCCATCGCAGATGTGCTGGACATGACGGTTGAGGATGCGGCGAAATTCTTCTCCGCCGTACCAGCCATCGCAACAAAGCTCGACACGCTGAACGAGGTCGGTCTCGGCTATGTGAAAGTTGGGCAGCAGGCGACGACGCTGTCCGGCGGTGAGGCGCAGCGCGTGAAACTCGCCAAGGAATTGTCGAAACGCGCCACCGGCAAGACGCTTTACATTCTGGATGAGCCGACCACCGGCCTGCACTTTGAAGACGTGCGCAAGCTACTCGAAGTGCTGCACTCGCTGGTCGACACCGGCAATACAGTGGTGGTGATCGAGCACAATCTGGATGTCGTGAAGACAGCCGACTGGGTGCTGGATCTAGGGCCCGAGGGCGGCGATGGTGGCGGCCAGCTGGTTGCGGCCGGAACGCCGGAAGACATTGCCGCCTGCGAGGAAAGCTGGACCGGCAAGCATCTGGCCGAAACCTTCCGCCGTCAGGATGAACGCCGCGCGGCCCGCAACAAACGGGTGAGAGCCGCGGAGTCTGCCAAGACCAAATCGAAGCCCAAACCTGAGACCAAACCGGTCCCAAAACCCAAAGCCACCCCGAAGTCCAAGCCGAAAGCCAAGGCTGAGACCAAAACAGCTACTTCCACCAGGAAACCAGCCAAAAGCGCAGCAAAGAAAGCTCCAGCCAAGCCTAAAGCGAAAGCGCGCAGCAAGAGCTCCGCCAAATAGCGGGCGCTCCTGCTGTGCGCTGTTTCAGTTCAGTCGTTCAGCTGAAGGTCTTGTCCATTTCGGGATTGTTCACCCAGCTCGGGTCAGCCTTGGCCGCAAGCGCTGCCGGGCCACCAAAAATGTGCATCAACGCCGCAGTAATGAACATGTAAAGCGCGCCGAAAATGATCAGAGGCAGAATAAATTGGGGCGTCATCATTGCTGACATCACAGCTGCAGGATCAGCATCCCCTTGCAGAGCAGGCACAAGAGAAACCAGCGCAAATGCCGCGAACGCGATATAGAGCACGACCAGCACCAACATGCTGAGCAGCATAATGACAATCCAGCTGCCAACAATGGTCCACGCCTTGCCCTTTGTAACTCGCCAGGCTTCCCCAAACTGAATGGAATTATCGCGAATGGTCATCGCCGCGGCTGGCGAGAAACGGGCGCAAAACCAGAGCGCAAAGACCATATAGGCGAGGATCGCGACAAACATCAGCAGAACGGCAAACGCTGTTCCGCCATCGCTGCCCGATGAGGCGAGAAATGCGAGCAGTCCCGCAGGAACGATCATGACAATGATCAGCCCGACATAGAGCGCTAGAAAGATCCCGATCCAGATCAAGCCAATCAGCAGAAGCCGCCCCTCATCAGCGCCAAATCTGAGACTGAACCCTTCTGAACGCATGTAGCGACGCTGGCTGGCAGCTTCAAAAACCGTCCATAATGCAATGCCGCCAACCAGCGAGATGACGTAACCGATCATGATGCGGCCAAAGTTCTGCGTCAGCGCCGCATTAATGGCGCGCTCGTCGCCAAACGTCGCAGGATTGAAAATGGCGGCATAGTACGAGCCCATGAAATACCCGCTCAACACCTGTACCAGCAGGGAGCAAAGGCCATAGGCCAGGGCATATTTCCAAAGGAACCCTTTTGGGCCACCCGTGCGGGAAAAATGGTTCAGTGCATTGCCGAAGGTGAAGGGAAGAGGTGTCATGCGTAAATCCTAATCGAATGCGCCCATCATGGCCTTATCGTCCACACTGCCGCGAGGATCATGACGCGCAGCGAAAGCTGCCGGCCCCGCCACAGCATGCATCAACAGTCCTGCCGCGAACATGCGCAGAAAAGTGTAAATAAAAAGCGGAATAAGAAACCCTGCACTCATGACCAGCGTCATCAGTTCCTCACCTGTCTGCAGGCTGTCGAGGTGAGGCATCATCAGCATGCCCAGGGGAATCTGGAGTATCTGATCAATGACGGAAACGACCATACCACCGCCTATGGACCAGATCAGATAGGCCCCCAAAATAGGCCAGAAGCGTCCGCGGGAAACATTCCAGGCATCAAAGAAGCAAATGCGTCTTTCCTTGATCGTCAGTGCGAAGCTCGGCGCCAGCCTGGTCGCAAAGAAAACATAGACGACAAACAGGATGAGCCACAAAAAGCCTCCCATCAGCAAGGTCGTCATGACCCGGCCGACAAGACGGGGATCATCGTCCCCGGACAGGATCAAGGCGACGACATCCAACATACCGCCCAGGAAGATAATGATGGGTACAAATGTGAAGACCAGCTGCAGACCGCCCCACAACAGACTGACAACCATCATCCGCAATTCATCGCCGCCAAAGCGCAGGAAAAACCGCTCATCCCGCACATAGCGCCGCTGACTTGCCGCCTGAAAGACAGACCAGATGACCCAGGCACCGAAGGATCCCAGCAAAATCCAGGGAAACAGTGGCGCAAAGGAGCCAAGGATCAGGCGCAGGAAGGTAAAAGGCTCAACCTGATCAACATCTATCCTGTCGAGCGCCTCGATTGTTTCTGCGATTGATACAAAAGCACTTCTGCCAAGAAACAGCAGAAGCAGGAGGCCAAGGCTCGACACAGTGGCATAGCTGACAGCGAACAGCCAGGGGAACGAATTTGCATGCGCTGACCGCAACGGGCTGGCGAGCGCTCCGTCAAATGTAAATCGATTCAGCACTTAAAAGCCCCCTGATGCCTCTTTTCAGCCTTGCACCACGATAAAGCGTTTTCGGCGGCAGAGGCAATCACCCTGCAGGGGCTTGTTCCGGTTGCAAACGGCGCAAGACCGCCACAGCCAACCCATGACCCGCCAGCAAAAACGGCACCAGCAACAGCATTCCGATAAAACCAGAAAGGAAAGCCCCGACACCGCTTTGCCCCCAAAGGCCGTGAAGCCCCCAATTGATGAGAACGGCACCGGCAAACGGCGCGACATGTGTCGCCAGCGCAGCCAGCCAAAGCGAGATGACATGGCCCTTTGTCCACCCCCAGGTACGGAACACCATGGTTTGACGCGTGCTGATCGTCGCGGATCCGATCAAAAGCAGGCGGATCGCCAGATAGCAAAGCGCTAGGGCGCCCGCCAGACAGGCCACAATCAGCACTGCGCCATAGGCACTTGGCAGCATATCCACCAGCGCCTGCTGCACGACGGCGGGCGGCGTATCCGCATCAAGATCCGTCCGTCCCGAGGCTTTCAGCAGAATGCCTGGCAGGGTGAGTAGAAAAAAGCCGATAAAGACGCCTACAAAAAGGAAGGCGACATAAACAGCCAGATTGGCGTGCGCCAGGCGCAACCTGTCTCCATGCGGCGTACCCAGCATCGTACGATATGTGACAAGTGAAAACTCGACGCCGACGACAAAGACCACCAGCGCCGCAATGGCCGGTGCCGCATCTCCCAATGCAGATCCCGGCCCGACGGCAAATGTGTAAAGCCCACCCGCAATCAGCAGGGCAAGCATGATCAGCAAAGTGGGATGTACCGCCTGGAAGGCCAGCACCCACGCCTCTCTCACAAGGTCCAGAACAGGCAATTTCCGAGTCATGAAGCCCTCCATACACACCTGATACTGCTCTTGCCACGGCCAATGACGGCATAGGCCATCTTGACGCGACCGCACTTGCCCCGCACATCCCGGCTCATGAGCATCAAACCTATACATATAATCGGCGGCGGCATGGCCGGTTCCGAAGCGACCTGGCAAGCCGCGAATGCAGGCGTACCCGTTATTCTGCACGAAATGCGCGGTGTGAAGGGCACAGATGCCCATCAGACCGACAAGCTGGCTGAGCTTGTTTGCTCCAATTCTTTCCGGTCCGATGACCATGAGTCCAACGCTGTCGGCGTCCTGCATGAGGAGATGCGCCGGGCCAATGGCCTGATCATCCAGACGGCCGATGCCCATCAGGTGCCTGCCGGCAGCGCGCTCGCCGTGGACCGGGAAGGCTTTGCCGAAGCCGTCACCGCAAAGCTGGAAGCCCACCCAAACGTCACCATCGTGCGCGAGGAAATTGACGGCATTCCGCCGGAAGACTGGGACAGCGTCATCATTGCCACTGGCCCACTGACCTCCATCAAGCTGGCTGAAGCCATCCACGCCCATACCGGCGAAGATGATCTGGCCTTCTTCGATGCCATCGCACCGATCGTCTATTTCGACTCCATCGACATGACCAAGGCCTGGCGCCAGAGCCGTTATGACAAGCCAGGGCCGGGCGGCGACACGGCGGCCTATATCAACTGCCCGCTGGATGAAGACCAATACAATGCCTTCCTGGACGCCCTGATCGAGGCGCCGAAGACAGAGTTCAAGGACTGGGAAAAGGACACGCCATACTTTGAAGGCTGCCTGCCGATTGAAGTGATGGCGGAGCGGGGCCGCGAGACCCTGCGCTTTGGCCCGATGAAACCGGTCGGCCTGACCAATCCGCACCAGCCGGACATCAAGGCTCATGCCATTGTCCAACTGCGTCAGGACAATGCCCTAGGCACGCTGTGGAACATGGTCGGCTTCCAGACCAAGCTGAAATATGGCGCACAGACGGACATCTTCCGCATGATCCCCGGTTTGGAAAAGGCTGAGTTCGCGCGGCTTGGCGGCATCCACCGTAATACCTTCCTAAACTCTCCGAAACTTCTGGACGACCAGCTGCGCATGAAAAGCCTGCCGCGCCTGCGCTTTGCGGGTCAGGTGACAGGGGTTGAAGGCTATGTGGAAAGCGCCGGCATGGGCCTGCTCGCGGGCCGGTTTGCGGCAGCAGAGCGCCTCGGCAAGCCGCTGGCACCGCCGCCTGAGACGACAGCTCTCGGCTCCCTCGTCCGCCACATCACCGGCGGCCATCTTGAGGGCAAGGCCAGCTTCCAGCCGATGAACGTCAATTTCGGTCTGTTCCCGGACATCACTGACTACCCGAAACACGGACCGGATGGCAAACGCCTGCGCGGCAAGGACAAGGGTCGCGCCAAGAAACGCGCCCAGGCTGTACGGGCCCTGAATGATTTTGACGCCTGGCTGAAGGCCGAAGCCATGGTTCCGGCGGAATAGTCATGCGCCTCGCCGTTACCGAGCCCGGCGCGCCTGAAATCTTTCACTCACTGCAGGGTGAGGGCGTCTCTGCCGGAAAACCGAGCGTTTTCGTCCGGCTGTCGCAATGCAATCTCCACTGCGTCTGGTGTGACACGGCTTACACCTGGAATTTTCAGGGAACGGAGTTTCATCACCGAGATGACACTCCGGGTGCGCCGCGCAAATATGACCGGGCGCAGGAAACGGTCGACCGCTCCGTAGAGGAACTGACCGAACACCTGCTCGCTTTGCCATGCCGGCGTATCATCTTCACAGGCGGCGAGCCTCTGTTGCAGCAGCGCGAACTGGGCGAACTGATCCAGCGCCTGAAAGAGGCAGACCCAAGCTTCTACATCGAGATTGAGACCAATGGCACGATCAGCCCCGTGGGCCTTGCAGCAGATTTGATCGACCAGTTCAACGTCTCACCCAAGCTCGCCCATTCCGGCAATGACACCGCCATCCGCCACAAACTGGAAACGCTTCGCTTTTACGCCAATGATCCACGCGCAAATTTCAAGATTGTGGTTGAGAGCCCACCAGACCTTGAAGAGGTGAAGTCCCTTGTGGTCGAGACGGAAATGCCACTCTCCCGCGTCTGGCTGATGCCGGAAGGCCGCTCAACGCAGGAACTGCAGCAACGCGAACAATGGCTCGCCGATGCCTGCCTAAAGGAAGGCTACAATTTCACAGGCCGCCTGCACATCCACCTCTATGGCGACACCCGCGGCACATAAGCGGAAACGCCCCGCCACCAATCAAGTGACAGGGCGCTGCGGACTAGAAGTCTACATTCACGGACACCCACAGGCGCCGCGGCTCCTGGTTGATCGCATACAGATTTGTGTAGGATATCTCGTTCGTGCTTGTATTGCTTACATACGGTTCGTATTTCACGAAATCCTTGTCGAGTAGGTTGTAGATCGTGGCATTGAACGAAACGGCATCGCTCATTGCGTATGATCCGCCCATGTGGAACACTTCATAGGCCTTGTAGTCACCATAGGCATCTCTCGCAAAATTATTGCCGCGACGGTCAGGACTTCGAAAACGGGAACTGCGATATTCTCCACGCAACCAGAGAGAGAGTTTGTCCGTCGCATTCCAGCGCAGGTTCCCATTCAGTATATGCTCCGGCGTATCGCTCAGCGGCAAACCTTTCTGACTTCCGCTTTTCTGCTCACTATCCGTATAGGTATAGTTTCCACGTAGAGACCAGTCTTCCAGAAACGCCCAACGAAAACTTGCTTCCACGCCCTGCGTCACAGCCTCGTCCACGTTCACCGTCTGGGCATAGCTTTCCACCGCAGGCCAGTATCCATAGTCAGCGCAATCCGGGAAAGCAGCCTGCCCGGCCTCATACTCGTCTTCCGTAAGCCCGAAGGAACAATTATCGAGTGGCCTGCCGCTCGCGATCTTGTCTTCAAACTTGTTGTGGAAGACGGTGACATCAGCCCGGAAATTGTCACGATTATCATAAAAGATGGCCACTTCCGTACTTGTGCTGGTTTCCGGTTGCAGCGTGGGCGTCCCGATGACAGGGCGCGTCCCCTGGCCGGTAAAGCCAGTAATGCCTTCGGCAATCTGGTCCAGGCGCGGGGTCTTGAACCCCTGACTGACGCCGCCTTTCACCGTCCAGCGATCAGCGAGATTCCAGACACCATAGATACGGGGGCTCAGATGTTCCCCAAACTGACTATGGTCATCTAGCCGTGCGCCATAGGTCAGGTTGAAAGCCGGGAAGATTTGCCAGGTATCTTCTGCGAACAGGGCCCACTGCTCATGCGTGTAGGGCTTGGGGGCGACGCCATCCACCAGTTCCGCATCCCAATACTGCCCCCCCAGCGCGAAAGTATGGTTGCCCCATTGGGAAAAGAATTTTGTGTCGAATACGGTATTGGTAGCCACCAGCTCACGGGGATCACCAGCAACACGATCCGTACCGGGCACATCACTCGGCAGAATACGCCCAACGGTCTCGCGCTCACCGCGTGACAGAGTGCTTTGCAGTTCACCGAAGGAGAGACGCCAATTATGCGCCAGAACAAGCTCTTCCTGATTGAACTCCAGCTCTTCGGCATAGCCGCGTGTACCAAGCGTGCCGAGCTGAGCCTCGGAGTTATCATACCATTGCTCGGTCACATCATAATCTATCATGATGTCATGATTGGCATTCGGCGTGATGCTCAGGCGTCCGCCGAACGACCAGATCTCGTTCTCGACCGGGCTTGGCCCGCGCTTGCTGATCTCGATCGGATCACCATTTTCGTCCGTATAACTAAGATCGGATGCTTCACGCGTCTGATATCGGCCGCGCACCGCAACGCCGACCAGATCCTTCACCAAGGGGCCATTGGCATACAGGTTTGTGCCATAGATATTTCCGAAATCGTCATTAGACTGAAGGGTCGCATCAGCAGAGAATGAGCCGCCCCATCTGTCGCCCACCTTGCGCGTAATGACGTTGACGACACCACCCATGGCATCTGACCCATAAAGTGTGGAGACGGGACCGCGCACCACCTCGATCCTCTCAATCGCAGACATCGGCGGAATGAAGCTGGTCGAGGTAGAGCCAAACCCGTTCGGCGTGACAGACCCTGCCGCATTCTGGCGGCGGCCATCTATCAGCACCAGGGTGTAATCGCTCGGCATACCGCGAATGGAGATTTCCAGGCCGCCCGTCTTACCGACAGAGCTGCCGACATCGACGCCCTCTACATTGGAAATGGCCTCGGCCAGGCTTTGATAGCGGCCTTCTTCCAGTTCCTCACGCGACATCATGGAGATAGATGCCGGCGCCTGCTCGATCAGCTGTTCAAAACCTGCCGCTGTAACAACCACATCCCTAAGGCGCATCTCGTCATCAGATTCGTCGCTCTGGGTGGCTGGCGTGTCGATCTGCTCCTGTGCCCAGGCCGGATAGCCGAACGTGGCACTCGCAAGGATCACGCCTGCCAATGCAGTCTGCCCCATGTATGATCTCATTCCCTGACCTTCCATTTTGCGAATGATTTGCAGTCTCGCTATTGAGACCGTCCGCAAAGGTCAAGCTGAAATGAAACTCATTTGCAATTTGGTCGCACCTAGATGGCTATTTCACAAGCATCCAGATGGCCATGGCCACCATCATGACGTTCTCCGTCAGCGAGACGAAGCCAAGCGGCACATTGCTGTCGCCCCCGACACAGGCGCATTTCAGGTCCCGCTTCTCGATATAGACGGCCCGGTAAACGGAAACCGCCCCAATCGTTCCGATCACAAGCGCGACAGGTGCCGCAACATAAGTCAGCGCGCCCGCAATCATAAGAACGCCCGCCAGCAATTCTGCGAAAGGATAGATATAAGCGTAACGTACCCATTTCCGCGCCAGCAGGTCATAGCCCAGAAATGTATTGGTGAAGCTTTCCAGGTCGCGCAGTTTCTGGATGGCCAGCACACACATGCTGATCGCGATGAACCATTCCGCAGTCCGGATCGTCAGCAGGCTGCCATAGGCGGCCCAGCTGGCAGCCAGCGCCATCAATGCGGCAGACGCAAAAATCGCGATGACAGGCCTATATGTCTTCTTGTCCTTGTCTTTTGTGGCCTTGCCGAAATGGTCCATCAGATCGTCATAACCGCCAATGCGCTTGCCACCGATGAAAGTCTGCGGGGTGGTTTTGACATCATGCTCTTGCTTGAAGGCATCAGCCTCTTCGCGTGAGGTCAGGAGATGATCATCCACCTTATACCCCTCTCGCCGCAACAGCGCGCGGCTCTTCAGGCCGAACGGACAGATATGGGAGGGGGTTTTCATCCGGTAGAGATGGGCAACTGGTTTGGGAGTGGACATGGGAAACTTCCATTGTGGGTTTCTGGTCTCCCATATATAACTCCCGTACCATGGTACGGTTGCAAGACGATCTTCAGATTCCGATTGGAAAGCTGGCCGAAGCGGGCGGTGTGGGCGTCGAAACCGTCCGCTATTATCAGCGTCAGGGCCTGATGCCGTTGCCGCAACGCCCGCAGGGCGGAGGCATATCGGGCGGCATCCGTCACTATGGCCGGGTGGATGTAGAGCGCCTTCGCTTCATCCGCTCCGCGCAGGCCGCCGGGTTCACTTTAAAGCAAATCGCGCGCCTGATAGAACTCGACGCGATGACAGACCGCACCGAAGCAAGACAAATGGCTACAGACCGCCTCAAGGCGCTGGACGCGCAAATCAATGAACTGCAGCGGGCCCGCGCGTCTCTGAAACAGCTAGCCGAAGACTGCGTTCACGAAGATGACGGCCCATGCCCCATCCTGAAAGCGTTCGAGTCCTAGACCTTGCCAGTACGAATGGCCTGCAAGATGGACAACCGCTTTTGCAGCGCGTTCGGATTGCGCCCTTCAATATAGTGCTTGCGCAGGCGGAAATGAGCGACCGCCGGGCGGATCGGTTTCGGGGCCGGGGATATGATCGGGCCATAGGCCTTTGAGTCAGACCGGCGCGACGCCGCAAAGAAGGGCGCGACCTCCCGTATCTCTTCGCCCCAGTCATGGATAGGTGCCAGCACATTCGCCGCCGTCAGCGCCAACCAGGCTTCCGGTTCCTTGTCCCGGTCATCCTCCTCAAAGGCGGCCTGATAGCCATCAACCAGATTCTGTAGTGCCCGCGTCTTCAGCCGCCCTGCCGTAACTTCCTCCATCAGCGCGCGGGCGACATCATGCTCGCGCACCTTCCCGGCTTCGATCTCGGATATGGCATCCCGCCACCACTGGAAGCGGATCAGGCCCAGGCCTTCTTCCGTCACCACAAGCCGGACCCGCGCCAGCTCATAGGCCAGTGCATAGAGCGCCGTAAGCGTGTTGCGAAACTCGGCAGGCGCATAACGGCTGGAAATCCAGCGATCCTCGTCCGCACGCAGGATCCGCTTGTCGATGGCGTCCCATTGAGATTTCGAAAGGGGGGTAGTCTTGTTGGACATGCAACCCATATGTGGGAAGACGCGTTATTAGACTAGACACTTTGCTGCAAGAAAGGACGCCCAAATGGCTTTTTCCCTCCCTGATCTCCCATATGCCCGCGATGGCCTCGCTCCGCATATCTCCGAGGAGACCTTGAACTTTCACCACGGCAAGCATCACGCCGCTTACGTCAACAACCTGAACGGCCTGATCGAAGGCACGGACATGGCCGACGATTCTCTGGAAACCATTGTGAAGAAAGCCGCCGCCGACAGCTCCAAGGCCGGCCTCTTCAACAACGCGGCTCAGGTCTGGAACCACACCTTCTACTGGCACTCCATGAAACCGGGCGGTGGCGGCAAGCCGCACGGCAAAGTGGCTGAGCTGATCGACCGCGACCTTGGCGGCTATGACGAATTTGTCAAAGCTTTCAAAGGCGCAGGCGGCGGCCAATTCGGCTCCGGCTGGGCATGGCTGGTCTATAAGGATGGCAAGCTGTCCATCACCAAGACGCCGAATGCCGAAACCCCACTGACAGATGACGCGGCCACCCCGATCCTGACCATGGATGTCTGGGAGCACGCCTATTATCTGGACTATCAGAACAGCCGTCCGAATTATATGGACGCCTTCCTGAACAACCTCGTGAACTGGGATTTTGCTAACCAGAATCTCGCTGACGCAGGCGCCTGATTTCAAAAAAGCCCCCTCATCCTCAGCGATGAGGGGGCTTTTTACTTTGCTAAGCGAGACGTCTGCGCGCGCCGCATATCCGCGACGAGCCAGACGCTTTCCGAACACAGCTTGTCGGCGCGCTCTCTTGCGAACGATGACAAACCGGCGGTATCCGAAAAGCTGAGCCGCCCCCCTTCCATTTATCCACAGTTTGGCTTATGTGCACCGCAACACGACGCTCCGGGCAATGGAATCGCCCGGCCTGCTGAATGCGCACTGAGGCGCTGAATGCAGGAATTGCGGCCAGAGGGGCCGCTCGGGTTTAAAAAAGATACCATTCCGGGAACGATAGATTTGACCGAGATTACATTCGCAGACCTTGGCCTCGGGCCAAACGTACTGAAAGCCGTCACTGAGGCTGGCTACACACACCCCACTCCAATTCAGGCAGAAGCCATTCCGCACGTCATTGCGGGCGGGGATGTCACGGGCGTTGCCCAGACCGGCACCGGCAAGACGGCCGCCTTCGTGCTGCCGATGATCCATCGTCTAGCCCGTGGCCGCGCCCGTGCGCGCATGCCGCGCTGCCTGATCCTCTGCCCGACGCGCGAACTCGCCGCTCAGGTGGCAGAGCAATTCGAGAAGTACGGCAAGTATCTGAAGCTCACCATGGCGCTGCTGATCGGTGGCGTCAGCTTCAAGGAACAGGAAGTTCTGCTGCAGCGCGGCGTGGACGTTCTGATCGCGACGCCTGGCCGCCTGATGGACCAGTTCGAACGCGGAAAGCTGCTGCTGATGGGCGTAGACTATCTCATCATTGATGAGGCCGACCGCATGCTGGACATGGGCTTCATTCCTGACATTGAGAAAATCTGTAGCCTTCTACCGCCGCGCCGCCAGACCCTGCTCTTCTCGGCCACCATGCCGCCGGAAATCGCGAACCTCGCCAAGAAGTTCCAGAACGATCCGAAGAAGATCGAAGTGTCCCGTCCGGCGCAGACCGCCGAGACGATCACACAGCACGTTGTCAAACTGCCGAACAACAGCGCCAAGGCGAAGCGCACGGCCCTGCGCCGCGTGATCGAATCCTGCGACGTTCAGAACGGCATTGTCTTCTGTAACCGGAAGGTTGAAGTCGACATCGTCGCTGCCTCGCTGTCCAAGCACGGCCATGACGCGGCTGCCATCCATGGCGACCTGCCCCAGGCTGTCCGCAGTGAAGTGCTGCAGAAATTCCGCGACGGTGACCTGACCCTGCTGGTCGGCTCCGACGTTGCGGCCCGCGGGCTCGATATTCCTGAAGTCTCCCACGTCTTCAACTATGCACCTCCGCCCAAGGATGAAGACTATGTGCACCGCATCGGCCGGACTGGCCGCGCCGGACGCAAGGGTGAAGCCTACACACTCGTCTCGCCGGATGACGAAAAGTCCTGGGGCTATGTCCTCAAGATGATCCAGCAGGATGTGGAAGAGTTCATGCCGGAAGGTTTACTCGAAGAGATCGAAAATCTGCCTCCGGAAGAAAGCCGCAGCCGTGGCCGCCGTGGGTCGCGCAGCAATGATCGCAGCGAGCGCTCCTCCCGCGGCAGCCGCTCACGCACACGCCGCACGGAAGAAAGCGACGCCGCCGTCGAAGCCGAGACAGTAAGCGCACCAGAAGAAAAAGAGGCAAAGGCCGAAAAGCCTGCCAGGGAAGACAAGCCCGCCAAGGCAAAGAAAGCCGACAAGACGGCAAAGTCTGACGAGGCCACCTCTGAAAAGCCGAAGCGCGACCGCAAGCCGAAGCGCGAAAAAGACCGCAAGCGCAAGGATGATGATCTGGTGCTGGATCCGGCCCCGGACAATGTCAAAGGCTTTGGCGACGACATCCCGGCCTTCCTGCGCCGCTAGTAAGACTTCGGAAAAATCAGTTCAACAACAAGGCCGGGCGCATTGTTCTTAAGGGACAATTCTGCCTCGTGGCGCGCGGCGATGCTGCGCACCAGACTAAGCCCAAGTCCGCTTCCCCGGGTGCTGCGGCTTGCGTCCATCCGCCGGAAGGGTTTCAACATGTCTACTTGGCTGGCCCTAGGTATACCGGGCCCGCTATCGGATACGCCGCATATCGCGGCCCCAGCCTCTCTCCGCAGGAACACTTCAATCTCGGCGCCTGCTCCGGCATGACGCACAGCATTCTCCAGAAGGTTCGAGAAAAGCTGCACCAGAAGATTTCGGTCGCCGGAGACCTTCACGCTGGGTGTGATATGAGCAAACAATACCTGCCCAGCCTCTTCGGCCACGGGCGCATAGGCTTCGGCCAAAGCCTCCAGCAGCTCACTTAGCTTAACGTGGTCGGCACGCACTTTCGCGCTTCCGGATTCAAGTTCCCCGATCTTCAGCAGGGAGGAGAAAGTGGCGAGGATGCTATCCAGCTCCGCAATCGCCTTCTCGCATTTTATCCGCGCCTCTGCGCCAGACTGGTACGCCGTCAGGCTTTCCAGCGTCTGGCGCAGATGCCCTAGCGGCGTGCGTAAATCATGCGCAATGCTGACTGAGGTGTGACGTACATCATCCAGCAGGATTTCAATCTGTTCCAGCATCCGGTTTACCGTATCCGCCAAAGGCCTCAGATCTTCACCCATGCCCTCTGTCGGCATACGAACGGACAAGTCTCCCTCACCCACGCGCGCGGCAAAAATATTGAAGCGTTTGAGTCGCGCCAGGAAACGCTGGCTGATCAGCAAACCAGCCACTGCGCTGAGCAGCACAATCCCGCCCATCGCCAGAATAAGAAAATGTCTGAAGGCGCGGGAAAACTCATACTGACCGCGGGCTTCTGCTCCCACGCCCAACCAATAGCCATCTTCCAGCAGCACCGTATTCAGGATGATGTCCGGTCGGTCATCCCGCATAATGCGGCTCCAGCCATCCTGTTTGGGCAAATCAATGCGGTCAAAGATACGGCGGCCGGTTGGCGCTTCAACCACATACAGCATACGCGGGCTCGGCGTGCGCTCCACACGTTCGCGTATATCGTGCACCAATTCATCAATGCCCTGGTCCTGATAGTCTCCCATAAGGTGACTGGTCTCAGTCCGGATATACTCCTTCAACTGATGCTCCATGCCATCGCGTACACCATAATAGAGGAATGCGCCCAGGATGGACGACAGAAAGGCGAACAGTAGCGCCGCACCTACCGCATAACGGAACTGCGCGGTCCTAAGAAGCCGGGGCATCTGCATCTGAAATCATGTATCCTGCGCCGCGTATGGTCTGGATTAATTCTCCCTTAAAGGGCTTGTCCACTTTGCTCCGTAGCCGACTGATATGTGTCTCGACGATATTGGTCTTCGGGTCGAAGTGAAAATCCCACACATTTTCCAGCAGCATCGTACGTGTCACGACCTGCCCCTTGGAGCGCATCAGATATTCCAGCAGGCGGAACTCGGTCGGTTGCAGGTTGATCTCTGCTCCGGCACGCTTTACGCGGCGCTTCAGCAGATCCATTTCAAGATCGGCCACCTTCAACACGGTCTCCTGCACCTCCCGTGCTGGCCGCCGAGCGACGGCGCCAATGCGCGCTTTCAACTCGGAGAAGGCAAACGGCTTCACTAAATAGTCATCAGCAATCTCAAGGCCCTCCACACGACTCTCAATGCTGGACACCGCCGTCAGAAAGATGGCCGGCGTTGCGTCGCCACCCGCCCGCAGCATGGTCAGTAATTTATAGCCATCCAGGCCAGGCAGCATACGGTCAACAATTAGGATGTCATAGTCGGCATCCGTCGCCATCATCAGACCGTCCTGCCCGGTTGCGGCATGGTCTGCCATCCAGCCGCTCTCTTTCAGGCCTCGCAGAACATAGTCTGCCGTTTCGGCATCATCTTCGATCAGCAAGATACGCACAGTCCAGCCCTCAAGAGGCACCCCCCGCTGGAACAAGGCCAGCAGGGAGCACAATGTTATCAGTCATCCAGATCTTCACGAGACCCGATGATGTCTCCCGTCTCGGCATTTACCCGCACATCATAGACTTTGCCATCCGCCAGAATGTTGACTTCATATTCCGGGGTAAAGCTGTCATCCTCGATCTGGGCTTCGAACGCCTTGCCGCCCTGGTGGCTTTCAGCTGCCTGAATCGCCTCGATCAGCGTGATCTTGGCCGCTTCCATGGCACGGGCATCGTCGCGGTCAGCATAGGCTAATCCGGTAGTGGCTCCGCCCAGAACAACAGCGGCAGCGAGCGTTTTCTTCATATGTTTCATACCTGTATCTCCTTCTTTGCAAGCCACGTCTCGGTGGCATGGATATAGGAATACACGCCGTCACCTTGGAGGGATGTGACCGGAACTATACGAAATCACAATGTTTCGGTTCCGCACGCGAAAAGACCCGCCAGACACGCTGACGGGTCTTTGAAGTCTCAGCCGATTGCGCCTAGCGCTTGACGCGCCCCTGCACCTGCTTGCGGAACTTGTCCGTATAGGGTGGACGCATCATGGCCAGCATTTCACTGCCCGTCTGCGTGTAAACAGATTTCTTGTGGCTGAACTCATAGAATCCTTCGCGGCCATGATAGCTGCCCATGCCCGACGGACCTACGCCGCCAAAGGGCAAGTCTTCCTGCGCAACATGGAAGATCACATCATTCACCGTCACACCGCCTGACGTCGTATTGTTCAGCACGAAGTCTTTCTCGGCCGGATCCTCCCCAAAATAGTAAAGCCCCAGCGGACGTGGATGGCCGTTGATATACGCCACCGCATCCTTTGTTTCCCCATAGGACTTAATCGGCAGGACCGGGCCAAAGATTTCATCCTGCATCACTTTCAGGTCCTCGCTCGGGTCCACAATAATGTGCGGCGGGATCTTGTGATGCGGCTGTTGGGAGAAATTCTCGCCCGTCGGGTTCAACTCGATCACCTCGGCACCCTTATCGCGCGCTTCCTCGATATAGCTCATGATCCGGTCATAATGGCGTTGGTTGACGACGGAGGTGTAATCCGCATTGTCCTTCAGGCCCGTAGGATACATCGTCTCAATGGCCTTGGTCGCTGCGCTGACGAACTCCGCCTTCTTTTCCTGTGGAACGAAGGCATAGTCCGGGGCAAGACAGATTTGCCCGGCATTCAGCGTCTTGCCCGCCATGATGCGGTTGGCGGCCTTCTGCATATCGGCGGACCGGCCCAGTATAACAGGGCTTTTGCCACCCAGCTCCAGCGTCAGCGGCACCAGATTGTCGGCCGCTGCCCGCATCACATGGTGCGCGATGGAGGTCGCGCCCGTGAAGATGATGTGATCGAAGGCCAGCTTCGTAAACTCGGCGCCCACTTCAGGACCGCCCGTAATCACGGCCACCTCCTCTTCATCATAATATTGCGCCAGCAGTTTCTTCATCAGCTCTGATGTCGCCTCGGTAAATTCCGAGGGCTTGATCATGGTGCGGTTGCCTGCCGCAAAGACGCCTGCCAGTGGCGCGAAGGTCAGATTAACCGGGAAGTTCCATGGGCTGATCACACCGATCACGCCTTTGGGCTGGTAGCGGATTTCGGACTTGGAACCCAGGAGGCCAAGCGGAAACTCGGCCTTGCGCTTTTCGGGCCGCATCCATTTGGCCACATTCTTTTTGGCAAACTTCAGTGCACCAATTGAACCGGCGATATCTGTAAGGGCGGACTGATCCATTGAGCGGTGCCCGAAATCGTCTCGCATGGCCTCACTGAGGGCTTCACCATGCGTCACCAGAAGATCAATTGACCGGTCCAGCCACTCAATCCGCTTAACCGCAGAGGGGATACCATCCCGAATATGGGCCGCCTTTTGCTTTGCCAGTATTGTACTCATTCCCGAGCCGGACGCGCTGTCTAAGGCCATTGTCTCTCTCCCGTGTGATGTTCCTCAATATGCAGATTAGCGCGGAATGAGCGCTGAACAAAATAAAAAACATTTCCGCCGGGTCAGGCGTTCACAAGGCCGCACAAGTGAATAAGGTGACCGCATAAACATGAAAGGGAGCAGCACCGGATGACCTACGAAAAGATTTCCTATGAACTGAAGGGCGACATCGCCATCATCAAGTTCAATGATCCGAAGACGCTAAATGCATGCGGTGTGGATACGGCTCAGGAAATGTTGCATGCTTTCGAAGTCGCTGCGGATGAAGCGCGCTGCACCATTCTCACCGGCGAGGGCCGCGGGTTCTGCTCCGGTGCCAATCTCGGCCCGGGCGGACTGGCTCCCAAACTGAGCCATGAAGGCTCCAAGCCGGATGCTGGCCGCGCGCTGACGACACATTACAATCCGCTGGTTCAGGCCATTCGGGAACACCCGCATCCTGTGATCACGGCTGTAAACGGCGCCGCTGCCGGTGTCGGCTGCTCTCTCGCCCTGATCGGAGACATCGTTGTGTGCGCCAAGAGCGCCTACTTCCTTCAGGCCTTCCGCCGTATCGGCCTGGTGCCGGATGGCGGCTCTACCTGGCTGCTCGCTCGCACGATTGGCCGTGTACGCGCTATGGAAATGGCCTTGTTTGGCGACAAGGTGCCTGCCGAAACCGCCATGGAATGGGGAATGGTCAACCGCATTGTGGAAGATGACCAGCTCATGGTGACCGCCCTGGAAATGGCAGACAAACTGGCCAAGGGTCCAACGGTGGCCCTCTCCATGGCACGCCAGCTCATCTGGAGCGCATGCGAAAATCATTTTGACGAAGCGATCTATAATGAGCGCCTTGCTCAGCGTACGGCCGGACGCACAGAGGATTTCAAGGAAGGCGTCAGCGCGTTCCTCGAAAAACGCCAGGCCGAGTTTAAGGGAAAATAAACTTTAAGTATATTTTATACCACCCTGTTTCCCTTAATAATTGAGTAATTCCTTTGATTTATCCCCTCAGGAGCTGGAGTGGGGATAGCTCGTAATGAACAAAGAATACCGGTTGATTCATTTCAATTGCGCCCGCCCATTCGGCGAGTTCAATTTCGACAATGAATTCGTGCGCGTATTCATTGTCGATTCTGCCACGCATTTTCACGGATGCTGATCAGTTCGAAGGTCTGCGCTGGCACTCTCATGGCGTTCGCCGCCCGAATGCAGAATGGCGCGGCATGAATGACGCGCTGCCCCATCCCGAAGGCATGGGTATGCCAGATATATGCACCATGGCGGTCTGGACCGGTATAGAGGCGCTGAAGGAATTCACCTATAGCGGCCGCACTCACCCGCCGGGCATGCGCCGCCTCGCCTCGCAGCTGGATCGCAGCCAGGGCGCCAACTTTGTCCTTTGGTGGGCTCCGCGCAGCCAGACCTTGTCACTTGAGGATGGCTGGAACAAGCTGATGCATCTGCGTGAGCACGGCCCTACCGATCAGGCCTTCACGCTGGACCATCTGAAGTCCCATCCGGCAGCCGCCTGATGCTGACACGACGCCAGACATTTGCCGCCATCGCCGCCAGCTTGATGCTAGCGGCCTGTGCGTCAACGCCGCCTCCCATTACCAACACAATCTATCTTGTGCGCCACGCAGAGAAGCAATCGGGGGATGATCCATCCCTTACCCTGATCGGCCGCACGCGCGCAGACATCCTGGCGCAGGAATTGTCAAACGCGCACCTCACGGCAATCTATTCCACAGCTTACAAGCGCACCCGCCAGACCGCCGCCCCTACGGCGCGCGCGCAAAACCTGGATGTGTTCGAATATGATCCGAGCAATCTGGAACGCTTTGCGGCCCAGCTGCGCGCGACGCCGGGCAACATCCTCGTCGTCGGTCACTCCAATACGACACCAGAACTGGTCAAGCTTCTGGGCGGAAAGCCCGGCACGCCCATTGATGAGGCCAGCGAATATGACCGGCTATATGTTCTGACGGCGGACGGCCGGAAGTTCCGCACTGAGCTGCGCCGCTACGGGAACTAACCCCTAATTCTTCTTGGTCGCCAGCGCAGCCGCCAAGGCTCGCCTGCCCCACTCACTGCCAAATCAGGATCGTCCAGCGCCGCATCCGGTATGCGGACATAGCCCATATCGATCTGCTTTCCATCACCGGGCCGGGTCCAGATGAAAGACGCGCCGCCCTCGTCTTCAAGGGCAGCACGCAAATCAGGGTCGGTTTTCAGGTAGATCGTCTCATCGTCCAACAGGGCGAACATGACACCTTCGAGGAAGACACCTGCCCCGCCAAACATACGCCGCACCCGCACTGCACCCATGGGCCCGAACACTTCCGCGACAAACTCATGAAAGGGATCGGGCGGCTTGGGCATGGGTCACACGTCGGGTCGGCCCAGACGGTAGACGCCCTTGAACGTATCGGGGTCTTCCACCGGCTTGCCTTTGCGATAGATCAGAACGATGCCCGCCTTGTGCAGTCGGATCGCCTCCGCGCGAACATCTTTCAGCACGCGCTGAAAGTTTTTCTCACTGACAGCCCGCGCCGCCTGTTCCGCACTGATTGTCTTCCCCGCGCCGCACGCTTCCGTCAGCTCAAGAATGGCTTCACGCACCGGATTTGCCTGTGCCTCGCTCACCAGTCCACCGCCGCATAGACCAATTGCTGCAATTGTGGCCGGATCGGATAGGTACCGGACGGGATCATCTGCGTCGCCTGAATGGCAATCATCTCTTCCACCGGGTCAATCCAGAAGAAGGTTGAGGCGAGTCCGCCCCAGCTAAAATTGCCCTGGCTGGAAGGCTGCATGGAGGCCACCGGGTCCACTAGAACTGAACCGCCAAGCCCGAAGCCATTGCCTTCCATCCGCGCTTCCGAGAACGTCTTGTCGCCCATATCCTTGATTGTCTTGCCATCGGGCAGATGGTTCTGGCGCATGAACTCCCATGTCTTGGGGCTGATGATGCGGGCATCATCCAGCGTGCCGCCGCGCATCAGCATCAGGCAGAAACGGTGATAATCGCGCACAGTGGACACCAGTCCGCCGCCGGCATTCAGCAGAGTTGGCCGCTTGCTGAATAGTTTTGACGCAGCGCCTGCCCCGTCAGACTCGGTCACCTCTCCGGTAATCGGATGCTTGCTATAGCAGGCCATCAGACGGTCGATCTTGTCTTCAGGTACCCAGAAATCAGTATCTTCCATGCCCAGCGGGCCAAAGATACGTTCCCGGAAGAATTCATCAAGAGGCTGGCCTGATACGATTTCCACAACTGCGCCCAACACATCAATGGAATGGCCATAGCACCAACGTTCCCCCGGAGAGAATGCCAGCGGCAGCCCGGCAATCCGCTTGCTCATCTCCAGCAGGGTTTCCTTGGTCTCGGAAATCTTGTGCTTGCGGTAAAGCGCGTCCGTTTCGTCCTGCATCAGGAAGCCATAAGGAATGCCGGATGTGTGCGTGAACAGATCCAGCAGTGTGATTTCACGGTCCGGCTTGCGCGTCGTATAGTCTTCGCGGTTGCCACTATCGAACACCTGCGTGTCTGCAAACTCCGGAATGTAGCGGCTCACTTCATGGTCCAGGCGCAGCTTGCCTTCCTCGAACAGCATCATCGCCGCCAGAGACGTGACCGGCTTTGTCATGGAGTAGATACGGAAGATCGTATCCGGACCAATTGGCTTGCCCGCACCCAGTTCCGTCGTGCCGGAGTAATCCTCCAGCGCCACTTCACCGCCGCGTGAGACCAGTGTCGCCACACAGGGCAGCTTGCCACTGTCCAGATAATGCTCCTGGAAATATTCCGGGATGGCATCCAGGCGGTCGGCATTCAGGCCGACATCATGCGGGTCCGTCAAATCGTGTTCGAACATTAAGAGTCTCCTTGGGCCACGCCCGCAATCATGTTCACCACCTCACTCGGAGGGATGGTAAAGACACCAGCTTCGCCCTTGTCCAGAGCATCTCGCCACGTCTGGTATCCCCCCTCAAAGCTCTCGTCCAGCTGTGTTGGCTCCTCCATCTGCTGGTCGAGCGATGCGATGAGGGTGGCCTTATCAAATGGAAGGTGACTGATCGTGCCACCAACCATTTCACCGTTTTCCATCGGCCATTTAGGCAGGCCTACAATGGAAACGCTGACCGCCACATCCGAATTATCCGGCCAGGGTGTCTCGACTTCTCCGATGACAAGGCGCGCTTCCGGCACAGGCTGGTCCTGAAACGTCCAGACCTGACCAGGCGCGAGTTGTACACGCTGCGCGCCGCTTGGCCGCGATTTGCGAGAGAAGAGACCAAACAGTCCTTTCATTACAGCTTTCCGGCTTTCGCCGCCCGGGCCAGTTCCCGTGCAATGATAATCTGCTGAATCTGGCTAGTGCCTTCATAAAGGCGGAAGATACGTACATCGCGGTAGAAGCGCTCAATGCCATAGTCGGAGACATAGCCGGCCCCGCCGAATACCTGCACCGCGCGATCAGCCACACGGCCACACGCCTCCGTCGCGAACAGTTTCGTAGATGAGGCGAGCAGGGTGACGTCCTCGCCGGCATCGCGGCGGCGGGCGGCGTCCATAATCATGCATTCAGCGGCATAGGTTTCCGCCTGGCTGTCGGCGATCATCGCCTGGATCATCTGATGGTTCATGATGGCCGTGCCGAACTGTTTGCGCTCCAAAGCATAATTCACCATCTCGCGGATCAGGCGCTTGGACACGCCAGTCGCCACAGCGGAGATGTGCAGGCGGCCCTTGTCCAGCACACTCATCGCCACCTTGAAGCCTTCGCCTTCCTTGCCGATCAGGTTCTCGGCAGGCACGCGGGCGTCTTCGAAGATCACGTCACAAATATGCGCGCCCTGCTGGCCCATCTTCTTTTCCGGAACGCCGACGGTCACGCCGGGCGTGTTGCGCTCCACGACGAAGGCCGAAACGCCCTTTGCCCCCGGCGTATCGGGATCGGTCCGGGCCATGACCGTGAACAGGTCCGCCTTGTTGGCATTGGTGATGTAGCGCTTCGTACCATTCAGCACATAATGGTCGCCGTCGCGTATGGCCTTCGTGGTCAGACTGCCGGCATCGGAGCCTGCTTCCGGCTCGGTCAGGGCGAAGCTGGCGATCAGATCACCGCTGGCAATGCCGGGCAGCCATTTCTCTTTCTGCGCGTCGGTGCCGAACAGAACCAGAGCCTGGCTGCCGATGCCGATATTGGTGCCCGCCACGCTGCGGAAGGCCGGAGAGGTCTGTCCCAGTTCCATCGCCACCAGCGCCTCAGTCTCCATGTCCAGCGCCAGGCCACCATATTCTTCCGGCACGGCAATACCGAACAGGCCGAGATTTTTCATCTCATCGACCACATCCTGCGGCACTTCATCTTCTTCGCCGACCTTGGCCTCGATGGGCACACATTTCTCAGTCACGAACCGGCGCACCTGATCGATCAGTGCAGCACGGATTTCGGCATCAAAAGCCATGTAGTTTCCTCCGGTAATGTCTTCTCGGGCTCAATCTATGCCCCTACGGCACGGTTGTCGAAGGGTGACGGTGCGATATCGTGCGACAAAATCTGCAAGGAGGGCCTATGACCACTGAAATCGTGAAGGAAGGAGAGTTTACTGGCTGGCAAATCTGGCCAAATGAGCCATTCGAGTATGATGCAGCAGGTCCATTCTATTTCAGAACTGACGAGAAAGGCCCCGTCGCCGCTTTCCGGGCCGAGCGCAAGCACATGAATGCCGGCGGCGTCATGCATGGCGGCTGCCTGATGACCTTTGCGGACTATTCCCTGTTCGCCATCGCTCATGAGGGCATGGAAGGCGAATACGGCCTGACCGTCGCCTTCACGTCAGAATTCCTCGATGGCGCGCTGGAGGGCGAATATATCGAAGCGCGCGGAGACCTGCTGCGCAAAGGCCGCTCGCTGCTCTTCGTCAGGGGCATCATCACGGCCAATGGCCGGCCTGTTCTAAACTTCTCCGGCACAATCAAGAAAAAGAGGAAACAGCCATCATGACCCAACCGCCCTATCAGGAGCTGTCGCGCTCCATCAAAGGCAAGACCGCCCTCATCACCGGCGCCGCCAGCGGCATGGGCCGGGCGACCGCCCACCTCTTCGCCCGCGAAGGCGCGAACGTCATCGTCACAGACCTGAAGCAGGAAAACGTCGATATCGTTGTGGACGAGATCAAGGCAGCTGGCATCGACCATGTCAAAGGCTGGGCCATGGATGTCGGCGATGCGGACGCCATCAAGCGCGTCGTGGACGAGGCCGCCGCCCATTTTGGCGGGCTGGAAATCCTCGTCAACAATGCCGGCTTTGCGAAGATGGCCGATGTGGCAGAGGAGTCCTATGAAGACAGCTGGGGCCCCAGCATCAATGTCATGCTAAGCAGCCATCAGCGCGCCATCCGCGCAGCCCTGCCCTATATGCGCAAGGCCGGTTTTGGCCGCATCGTGAACATCGCCTCCACCGAAGGCCTCGGCGCGACACCCGGCAACAGCCCCTACGTCGCAGCAAAGCATGGCGTCATCGGCCTGACCCGCGGCCTGGCGGTGGATCTTGGCCGCGAAGGCATCACGGTGAACTGCATCTGCCCCGGCCCGATCAAGACAGGCATCACGGCGGGTATCCCGGACGAGCACAAGGAAATCTACGCCAAGCGCCGCGTGCCACTGCGCCGGTATGGCATCCCGGAAGAGGTTGCCAATATCACCCTCTCGCTCGTCCTGCCCGCCGCCAGCTTCCTAACCGGCGTACACATCCCGGTCGATGGCGGCCTGACCATCAAGAACGCATGAGACCTAGTCGGCAGAGATCTTGAAGGCCGCTTCCAGATCCCTCTGCGTCGCTTCATTCAGGGCGGCGCAGAGCCTGATGCTCTCTTTTGTCTCGGCCAGCGCGCGTTCATAGCCTTCGGCCTGCGCCCCATATTCCGCAAACAGATCGTCCAGCTCCGCAATCCGCGCTGTGTCGCAGAAATACTGCCCCAGGCGTGGTGCGCGGCGACGCCACTGGGTAGGGATTGAATTCAGGAAGGCGGGCATGTTCGCTTTCAGCCATGTCCAGGTCGCCTCTTCGGTTTCCGGATTGGCCATTTGCATCATGGCCAGCGTATAGGTTTCGCGGGGGCCGAGTTCAGCGCTCTCGATCAGTGTCAGCACCCTGGCCGAGCCTTCCGCAGCCTTCACCGTGCCGAGCGCATTGACGACCGATTGATCAAAGACCGGGTCATCAATCTCGTCAGTCGCCATCAATACGCGGTCCATCATTTCCGGCCCGCCGTCTGCCAGGGCCACCGACAGTGCCGGAAAATACTCATCACTGGACAGGCCCGTTTGCGTGTCCAGATAGGTTTCCGCTGATGCCATCAGCCGCACACGAACTTCTTCATCATTCAGCTTGATGGCCGCAAAGCGGTCGAGCCGGGCGGACATCTCCGCATCTCCCCCATCCGCTTCCAGAACGCTTCGGATCTTCGCAACCACCGCGCCTGCCCTTGCCTGTGCGGCTGCTTCGGCAGGCGTGCCTTTCACCCGCTCCAACAGGTCACCATAATAATCCAGCGCCAGATTGGCCGCCTGATTGCCAGACTGTTCTGCCCCGGCATCCAGAATGTCCAGCAAACGCACAGCGTCCAGCTCTCCAGCCTCAAAGGCCGCAATAGCACTGTCCAGCGCTGTGAGAACTCCCGTTTCCGGCATCGTAGCGAAGGATCCGCGCAGTGCGTCCCACTCATGCGCGCCCAGAGTAAATCGGTAATAGCCCACACCGCCCGCATTCGGATGGATAACACCCGGGCACGCCCCTTCCGGCAGAGACAGCGCCAGCGTCTTTTCGCGCGTTTTCAGCATCGTGCAGGTGCGGCCGCTCTCGGCCCCGTCCTGCCAGGCGATGCAGACAGGAATGGTCCAGCGCGTCCCCGGTTCGATGGAAGAGCCAAGCGGGCGATAGCGCGCCTGCGACAGCGCAACTTTTGCGCCGAGGGACGTACACTGAAGGTCTGCCGATACAACCGGCACGCCCTGCTGCAGGACAAAACTATCAAACGCATCTGTCAGGTCCGGTGATCCGACAGTCTTGCCAATCACATGGAAGAAATCATCACTGTCAGCCACACCATCCGCGAAGCGGGCGATATACTCGCCTAGCGCCGGGCGAAACACATCCGGGCGGAAATAGGAATCCGCCATGTTGATGACGCCGAGACTCTTATTGTACGTGATCGAATCATAGGCATTGCGGATGTCTTCATTGCGCAGGATCGGCTCCTGAATGGCGCGCACGCTGGCCAGGCTGTCCAGCCGCATCGCGCCAATCGCATCGGCCACGGCCTGCACATCATGGCCCTCTGTCGGCTCCATCTGCGACAGCGCCATCGCCTCGCCCCAGGTTGCAAAGCCTTCTTTCAGCCACAGCCCGTCCCACCAGGGCGGCGTCACCAGATCTCCAAACCACATATGCGCCATCTCGTGCGCATGGATGGATTTCAGGCCGCGCAGAAAGGCCGGGCCGGAATTCTCGTTCGCCAGAATGCGGCTTTCCCGATAGGTGATCGCCGCCGCCAGCTCCGTTGCGCCAGACGGCCATTGCGGCGCGGCGACAATATCCAGCTTCTCATACGGATAGGGCTGTTGCAGGGACTCCTCAAAGGTCTGCACCAGTTCGGGCGTCATCTTCAGGATATAATCCATCTCCGCGCCCTTGCCCTTGCGGGCATAGCCTGTCAGCGGAATGGCCTTGGCGCGAACGGAGTTCGGCGGCAGAACGCCCGCATCCACCTTGTCGAAATTGCCGACCGCGACGGACAGCAGATAGGTCGACAGCGGCCGCGTCCGCGCAAAAGTGATCAGCTCTTTGCCAGCGCCAATGTCCTCGCGGGAGATTTCCGGCGTGTTTGCAATCGCCACCATCCCGGCCGGAACCGTGAACTGCATGTCGAACGGGGCCTTGAAGCCGGGCTCGTCAAAGCTCGGCAGGAAGCGCCGCGCCTGAATGCTCTCGCTCTTGGCCAGCGCATAGGCCTCGCCCTTCTCGTCCACACGGAACAGGCCGGCCAGATTGGCGTCAAAGGCGGCGTCATATTCGATGTCCAGCGTCAGATAGCCGGGCTTCAGACGGCGCGGAAAACCGACGCGCACAACGCCCGTGCTCAGCACTTCATTCCAGGTCGCGGGTTGGCTCTCTCCGCCCGACGTAACCGTCACCCTGGTAACGTTCAGATCATCGCCATGCATCCAGATGCCGGTGGCCGCGGTCTCCAGTTTGATCGCGATAGAGACATTGCCGGAGAAACGCTGCTCGCGCGGGTCTAGGTCCAGCGAGACGCGGTAGAGCTGTGGCTGGGCATTTCCGGCCAATTGTCCCTTGGGAGCGACCGCCTTCAATTCTTCCAGGCTGACCGGGCTGGTGGCCACGCCCCATTGAGAATGGCTGCCACAGGCGGCTAACAAAGAACCAAGGCCAAGCATCAGAAAAGACAGGAAGAATGTCCGCATGAATCGCTCCAGAAAGTGTCCTGAACTCATGCATATCGCATCAATCCCGTAATGGCACCCATCCTGTGGGATTCGTCGGGTCTCTTAGCGGTCTCTTGCCACTTTAGCCCGCAAAGCCTCGGGCTTTCATAGCCTCAAACCAGCGCCCCAGATGCTCATGCTCTTTCGTCGGCGCCCATTTCATCACGCGGCAGAAGCCACAGGTGATGAACAGCGTGATGTCGGCAATGGAGAAGCGGTCTGCCGCCAGGAATTCATGATCCGCCAGATGCGCATTGATGCGCTCGGCCATCTTCTTCGCATTTTTCTCGCCCTTGGCAGCGGCCTCGGCGCTTTGCGGAACTTCCAGCGGGGCCATCATCTCGTGCGCATTGCGGAACCATGTGGCGAACTGGATGAAGAACATCATCTCGACACGGCGATCCCACATCTCGATCAGCGCCTTTTCCTTCGCATCCGTGCCCATAAGGTTTGGCTCCGGAAACACGTTCTCGAAATAAGTACAAATCGCGCGGCTTTCGGTAATCTTCGTGCCATCATCCAGCGCCAGTGCAGGCACCTGCGCAAACGGAGACACATCGCGATATTCCGCCGTCTTGTGTTCCTGCTTCATGATGGAGACCTCTTCCAGGTCCACCGCGTCCAGCTTGCCCTTGGCCCGCAGGAAAAACGTCACCCGGTCCGGATTGGGCGCGCCTGGTGTATGGTAAAGTTTCATGCCGTTTCCTCCTAAAATCTTTTTCTCATACCCAGCGTAGCGTTCACGGGCTCGCCAGGGAAATACCGGTCATTGCCGAAGGCAAGGTCTGCCCTGTCGGCATAGCGCTCGTCGGTCAGGTTGCGCACGATCAGGAAGACTTCCGCCGTGTCGCTGAAGGCCCAGCTGCCGCGTGCGCCCAGCACAGTATGACCGGGATAGACCGTCGTGTTCGCCGGATCGACATAATACTCGCCGACATGGTCCACATTCAGCGACAGCTTCAGCGCCTGCGTCGCCTGCCAGTCCAGCGACAGATTGGCCAGCCATTCCGGCGCGGTGTCGATCTTATTGCCATCGCGGATTGTTTCGGTGCCGCTGCCGACAACCCGGTCAAACGTGTAGGTCTGGTCAGACCAGCTCGCCGCACCGGAGAGGGACACGACAGACGACAGCTCAAACGCGCCCGTCACCTCGACACCCTTGTGCTCGGTCGAGCCATCGGGAACATTCAGGCCGTCACTGTCGCGGAAGAAGAAATTCTCCTTGTCCATCCAGTAGGCGGAGACATCATAGACCAGCCGCCCCTGCAGCGCGCTGCCCCGCGCGCCGATCTCCACACTGTCCAGCGTCTCTTCCTTCACCTGCCCGGCCACTTGCAGGCTTTGCAAGCGGTAGAGATCGGACGCCTGTGGCGCGCGCTGCCCGCGGGCATAGTTCGCATAGAGATCAACCGTGTCTGCCACAGACCAGATCACGCCCAGCTTCGGTGTCAGCAGCTCGAAATTATCCGTCCGGTCGGCAGGCACATTGAAGCGGCCATTGATGCCGGGCGCCACATCGGTGGAATAGTCATAGTCATGCGCCTCGGCGCGCAGACCGGCCACAACGCGCACATCTTCCGTGAGCGCATAGTCCAGCTCCCCCCACAGCGCGCCCATCAGTGTGTCGACCGTATAGTCGTAATGCTTGCCCTGCGGGAAGCGCCCGTCGCCGGGGAAAAAGCCGAACGGCTCCGGCTGGATTTCCTTCAGCCAGCCGCTTGCCAGATCCATATCCGCGCCGATCCGCCAGGTCAGCGCGTCTGACGCCGCCCGCTCATAGCGCGCCATCAGGCCGCCGCCTGTGGAACCGTTCTTCTCAACCCCGCCATTCGGCAGAAAGTGCTGCGCGAAGGTCATCGCCTGCGTGTGCGCATAGGGCGTCAGCACCAGTTCGCCACCATTCAGTGGCCGTGACAGCCGCGCCCCGGCCCGCGCGGACCAGGCATCGCGATAGGCTTCCGGGTTCGGATTGCTTCTGGCGATGTCTTCATCCTTGTAGGCATCCTTGCCCTCAATGAAGCCCGCCGTTTCCTGATTGAGGTTGGAGGCCGTCAGCCATGCGGTCGTATCCCAGGCGCCCAGAGTCCAGTCACCCATCAGGGTCAGCTTCTGCTGGTCGATGCCGGTATTGTCCCGCCAGCCAATATCCTTCTGCAGCGACAGCGCCGCCAGCCAGTCCTCGCCCTCATCCAGCGTCACATCCCCGCGCCAGCGCCCCAGCGTGCCATAGCTCGCCACGGCCTCGCTGCCTTGGCCAACCTCCGGCAAGATGACATTGATCAGTCCGTGCACGGCGTTCGAGCCATATTTCGCGCTGCCCGGCCCGCGCACCACTTCAATGGCGCTTGCCACTTCATGATGCGGCTCCAGCAGGCTGTTTACATTACCAAAAGCGGGCGAGCGCACCGGCACGCCATTCTCCAGGATCAGGAAGCTGCCCTGCCCGGCCCCGCCAGTCAGCACCGGCGAGCGGATGGCGATCAGGTGCTCCTGCCCGGAATTCATCTGCACGTTCACGCCGGGCAGCTGGTTCAGGATCTCGGCCGGATGGTCAGCGCGAACCTCAAACACCTGTTCGGCATCAAGCGTCGCGACAGAGCCGGGATCATAACTCTGGCGATCTCCCCAAACTTTCACAGCGGCAAGACGCTCCTGCGCCATGGCTGGCAGGCCTGCAGCCATCAGGGCCACAGCGCCTGACGTAAGCAACCGGGCTCGCATGCGCACCCCTCTCTCCCTTGGGAGAGGGACCGGGCGTGACGGATGACGGTGTTGCGGCATGAGCGAGTCCTACGGTGGCGGAAAGCTTGTGTTTCGTACCTGCCCTTGCGGTATGCAATGGGTACCTGCGCTGCCCCTTATCCCCTCTCCCAAGGGAGAAGGGATTCAAAGATCAGCCCGCTCCGCCAGAGAACAGCTGATAGGGCAGCGCGCCGACCACAGCGCCGGAGAGACACGTTGCCAGCGTCCCAGCCAACAGCGTCCGCCAGGACAGCGCCAGGAAGTCATCGCGCCGCGCCGGTTCAACAATGGTCAGGCCGCCGATCAGAATGCCCATGGAGCCAAAGTTCGCAAAACCGCAAATGGCGTGCGCCGTGATCATGCGTGTGCGCGGGTCCATCGCATCGACGGGCACTTCGGCCAGCTGCAGGAAGGCCACAAATTCGGTCAACACCGTCTTCACACCCATCAGGGACCCGGACTGTGCCGCCTCTCCCATCGGCACACCGATCATGTACATCAGGGGTGCGAAGATCCAGCCGAGGATGCGCTCGATCGACAGCGGTTCGCCCGCCACATTCGGCAGCGCACCAAGGCCCGCATTGACCAGCCACAGCAGGGCCAGTGCCGCGATCAGCATGGTCGCAATGTTCAGAACAATCTGCAGCCCGTCAGAGGCCCCGCGGGAGAAGGCATCCATCGTGGAGGCATAGTTGAAATCCGGCTCCTTCATGCGCTCGGTCGCCGGGGTCGTCTCGGGGATCATCGCCAGCGCCACGGCCACAGCCGCCGGGGCCGCCATGATCGACGCCGTCAGCAGTTGCGCCAGCGGATTGGCCATCTTGCCTTCCAGGAACGCGCCGTACACCACCAGCACGCTGCCCGCGATGGTCGCAAAGCCCGCCGTCATCATGATCAGCAGCTCAGACCGCGTCATGCCCTTGATATAAGGCCGGATCAGAACCGGTGCCTCTGTCATTCCCATGAACACATTGGCCGACACAGCCAGAGACGTCGCCCCGCCCAGCCCCATCGCCCGCTGGAAGATATAGGCAAAGCCATTCGTCACCCAGCGCAGGATGCGCCAGTGCCACAGAATGGCAGACAGCGCCGCCACGACGATCACAATCGGCAGAATCTGGAAGAAGAACAGCGGCGGCGGCGATCCGCCCATCAGCTGCTCGGCGGCGACATTGTCCCCGACATAGCCGAACACAAAGCTCGTGCCCGCGCGCGTGGCGGCCTGCAGGCCGTCGACCACATCATTCGCCTTGAACAGAATGGCCCGAACGAACGGCACGCCGAACAGGATCAGCGCAAAGGCGAACTGCATCAGCGTCGCCCCGATTACCAGTTTCAATGGAAACAATTTGCGTTTTTCTGACAACAGCCAACAAACGCCATAGATCAGCACAATCCCGATCAGGGCGCGTGCATTGTCCCACCCCCACTCATAACCCGCAATCGAAATCATGAAGTCGATCCCTTCCCCGATTTTGTCACATTAAGGCTTAAACGTGACATCGCCAGAGGGGAAGCACTCTTGTGCGCTACGCGCTGCAACACGCCAATGGCGCCGCAGACTCTGGCATCTGTTAACCTGAATCAGTCCTGCCGCCGCGTGAGGTCGCCGCAGGACCAAGATGCCGCTTGCACTGGCGCCCTGCCTGCTTCAACTAGAGGTCATGGAAACGCTGATCCCCATCGCCGCCCAGATTGCAGACAAGCTGAAAGATAGCGGCGAAACCGTCGCCATATCGGAATCCTCTGCCGGGGGGCTCATCTCTGCCGCCCTGCTCGCCGTGCCAGGCGCCTCGGCCTATTATCGCGGCGGCGGCGTCATCTACACGGCCAAGGCCTACAAGCATTTGCTGGGCCTCAGCCGGGAGGATCTGGGAGAGCACCGTTCCGCAACAGAGCCCTATGCCCGCCTGCTCGCAGGCCGCATCCGGGACCAGCTCAGCGCAGACTGGGGCGTCTGTGAAACCGGCGCCTCAGGCCCCGGCGGCAATATGTATGGCGATGAGGCCGGCCACACCTGCATCGCCGTCATCGGCCCGGGCGGAAGCCGCCATTCCCACACGCTGGAAACCGGCCTCACCGACCGCGCCGAAAACATGCGCCTGTTCGCTCAGGAAACCCTCCACGCCCTCCTCGGCGCACTGGGGTAACGTCCGTCCCAATCCGTCTGAAAAGACGCGCATGGATACTTTGCGGTATGGATGCGATGGGCGATTTTCTTGTGCAGGGTCTGGAGCAGGCGCGGCGGGCTGTAGTGGATGTGGTGGGGCGGGACAATCTCCAGCTCAACCCGAAAACCATGCCGCGTTCGCGCCGGGCCAGGGCCAATGGACGGCTGAAGCAGATCGAGACAATCGTCCGGCGTCTGATCCTTCTGATGGCATTCGCCCTGAAGCTTGGCCCGCTGGCCGCCTCCGCGCCGCGCGCGCCTCAGGCAGAGCCAGACCTGCCGGAAGGCACCCAGCTTGCCATTTTTCCGCGCGTGCCGGTCAAGCGCTTCACATTGATGCCGCCTGCGCGGCGGGTCATCCTGTCGGATCAGGCTCGGGACACTTTTGGGGCTGTTTTGGGTCTATCCGGGCCGGTGAGCACCCAGCCGCTGATTGACCGCATTCTGGCGCTTCAGAAGATCCTGAAAGCGCCGGAGGCCGCCGCAAAGCGCCTGGCGCGCACGCTGCAGCGGATGCAGGCGAAGGGAGAGGCGCGGCCCATGGTCGGCCCCGCGGCGGGCGCGTTCCGCCTGTCGCCAGAGCTTGGCGCGGTGGCCACGGCGCTGCCGGGCTTTATCCGCGCCGGGCTGGAAAGCTGGGAAAGCTCTGGCTGAGATGCACTGAAAACACAGCTCGCCTGACCGGACCGCACCGCGGGGCCGGGCAAACGTGCTGGGATCAGCCCAGCTTGCAGACGCAGATCTTGTTGCCGTCCAGGTCGCGGAAGTAGGCGCCATACAAGGTCGGCATCCGATTGCCCGGCTCGCCTTCATCCTCCGCGCCCAGTTCGATGGCCTTCTTGTAAACCCGGTCCACTGTTTCCTTGTCAGCGCAGGCCAGGGCCGGCATCACGCCATTGCCCACGCTGGCGGCCTCATTGTCATACGGTGTGCCGATGGCAATCATCGGCTGGCCGGGGCCAACGCCGTAGAATTGCAGGCGGTCATTCGCAAAAGCGCGCTTGGCTCCCATCTCTGCCATCACGGCGTCATAGAATTCCAGGGCCTTGTCCTTGTCATTCGTCCCAAGTGTCAGATAGGCCAGCATTGCGTTTCTCCCTGTAATCTTACCTGTTGTGCAGCAGATCGTGACCACGGCGCGTCAATCCGCGCAAGGGGTGACGCAAGGGGCATGCTTGACGTTTACGTGAGCGTCTGGTGTGTCACGCTCAGACAAGTCATAGAGTGAGGAGTTCTCCCATGTCTGATATCCGTTTTGACGGCCGCGTTGCCATTGTCACCGGTGCTGGCGGTGGTCTCGGCCGGTGCCATGCCCTGGAACTCGCCCGCCGCGGCGCAAAGGTCGTGATCAACGATCTTGGCGGCTCGATGGACGGAACCGGCGGCAATTCCGAAGCGGCTGAAGCCGTGGTGAAGGAAATCGAAGCCCTTGGCGGCGAAGCCATCGCCAATGGCTCCTCCGTGTCCGATGAAGCCGGCGTGAAGAAAATGATCGGCGACACCATGGATAAATGGGGCCGCATCGACATCATCATCGCCAATGCTGGCATTCTGCGCGACAAATCCTTCGCCAAAATGAGCCAGCAGGACATTGACCTCGTGCTGGACGTTCACCTGCGCGGCACCTTCATGCCGGTCCATGAAGCCTGGAACATCATGAAGGAACAGGAATATGGCCGGATCGTCGTAACCACCTCTTCCACCGGCCTCTATGGCAATTTCGGCCAAGCCAATTACGGCGCGGCCAAGCTCGGCGTGGTCGGCATGATGAATACGCTTAAAATCGAAGGCGCGAAGAGCAACATCAAGGTCAACGCTGTCTGCCCAATCGCGGCAACTCGCATGACCGAAGGCCTGATGTCCGAAGAGGCGCTCGCCGCGCTGAAGCCGGAATATGTCACGCCGGGCGTGATGAATTTGGTCAAGGACGATGCCCCGACCGGCATGATCCTGTCCGCAGGTGCCGGCGCGTTTTCCATGGCTCGCATCGTTGAGACCGAAGGCGTCTTCGTCGGCCAGGGCGAAGCCCTCACCGCTGAAGCCGTTGCCGCCAAGTGGGACCAGATCACGGATGTCGCCACGACCCGCCCGGCCTTCAAATCCGGCGGCGAGCACGGCCAGAACATCTTTGCCGCCGTGGCAAAAGGCATGCAGGGCTGACGCGCCCGCATTCTTGCCAAATACGCGATTGAGGCGCAGGTATCTCCTGCCAAAAGGAGACCAACATGCGCCTCATCGCTCTTTTGTTTTCAGCCCTGCTGCTCACGGCTTGCGGCATGGTCCAGACGCCGCCTGAAGCCAGCACACCAACAGGGACATCCACAGCATCCCCTCAGGGTCCGTTCATGGTCAGCGAAGGCGAAACCTGTGGCGGCATCGCTGCCATTCAGTGCAAAGACGGCCTGTTCTGCAAGATGGATGATGGCGCCTGCCGCAACATCGCCGACGCAGCAGGCACCTGCCAGCAAGTCCGCCCGATGTGCACCCGGGAATATAACCCGGTCTGCGGGTGTGACGGAAAGACCTACAACAATCCCTGCATGGCCCATGCGGCCAAGACCAGCGTCGCTGCAGAAGGTGCCTGCAAAAGCTAGAGACGAGACCTGGGCAGGGCTTAGGTCTTGCGCAGGAACTCCCGCAACTTCTCATAATAGCTGGCAATCATGACGCTCGTATCGAAAATGATCGCCATCTCATCTTCTGGCTCATCAATTGCCAGTTCGGCAGCAGCATAAATGACATCCGTAACCAGGCGTGTAATCAGACGGATACGCTCTTCCGGCAGCCCGGGATAAGCTTCCTGCAGTTTTGCAAAGGCTGGTGCCGCATAATGCTCTCGCGAAGCAACCCGCACACCTTTCAGGCGCGGGGTAACGCGAATGACGCGAATAACCCACAGGCCACCCGGGAACGCCTTGCTCTGCTCATTGACACGTGACATCAGCGTCATGAAGCTCTGAACCGTTTCCTCGAAGGAATCCTTCTCCAGTCCGCCCTCTTCAACCCAATTGGTAACGATCTTTTCCTGCGCCGATGTCAGGCGCTCCCCCAACTCGTGAAGAATGGCGTACTTGTTCGGAAAGTACCAATACAGAGCAGGCGGTGTAATTCCAGCATGCTTGCAAATTAGGTTCGTGGACAGACGCTCAAAACCCACCTCACCGAGCAACTCTCCGGTAACTGTAAGTATTTTTTCGAAGGTGATTCGTGCACGGTCTTGTGACGGCGCAACCTTTGCCTCCAATTCGACATCACACGCCTCAGGTTTCCTCTTACCTGAAGCCTTCTTGATACCAGACGACCTCTTTCCAGGCATTCAGCCGACCCTTCCACTAAGCATATCGACCACCTGCTCTACGCACCGAACACGATATGACAATCCGGTTTCAGATATCCGTATCCACTCTCCAGAGTCCACGAGCATCTTGATTACAAGTTCAGTTAATCGCTTGCCAGCCCATCATCCTGGAAGGGCCTAACTCCCTTTCAGACAAACGCCACACGCTGGTGAACGTGGTCAGCAAAATCAGATTCTGGCAAATAAGCAAGCATTGGTGAACATGGGCAATGCAACAGAAATACCCCGTGAAGGCCGCACCACCTCATGGCTCAAGACGCCCCGCTTTACTCCAAACTCTATAAATCAGGCAGCAGGTGCGTCAAAGGTATGCTTGTCCTGCTGGCAAAAGCGCCCGGCAAGCTTGAGCGCAGGGGCGTGAGGCCTAGCCAGCCCCCCCTCCGCGAAACCCGTTTCATTCTCGAATTCGCGAATGAATACAGGATGCCTCCCAAGATAGGCAGTGCCTTTTACCTGCCGCGAGCACTGAAAGAAATAATATCCCAAGTCTTGCGCGAAATGAGAAATGTAATATCGAGGAAACCACAAATATGGCGCATGAAGCGCCCCTAATTTCGGCTTCGCAGGAATTTTATTATGAAGATCGGTGTCCCCAAGGAAATCAAGAACCACGAATACCGCGTCGGCCTTACGCCGGAAAGCGCGCGGGAATTCATCGCCCGTGGCCACAACGTGCTGGTGGAAACCCAGGCCGGTGTCGGCATTGGCGCCAGTGATGAAGACTATGTCGCAATTGGCGCCAAGATAGCTCCCACAGCGGAGGATGTCTTCGCCAACAGCACAATGATCATCAAGGTGAAAGAGCCGCTCGCTGACGAGCGTAAACGTCTTACCCCGGATCATATCCTCTACACCTATCTTCACCTTGCGCCAGACCCCGAACAGACCAAAGATCTCCTTGCTTCCGGTGCCACCTGTATCGCTTATGAAACGGTCACGGACCGTCATGGCGGCCTTCCCCTTCTCAAACCGATGAGCCAGGTTGCCGGCCGCCTCGCCATTCAATGCGGCGCGTCTGCCCTGGAAAAGAATGAAGGCGGTCGCGGCGTTCTGCTAGGCGGCGTGCCCGGCGTACACCCCGGCAATGTGCTCGTCATCGGTGGCGGCGTAGTCGGCTTCAACGCAGCGCAAATGGCCGTTGGCATGCATGCGGAAGTTACCATTCTGGACCGCAACACGGACGTGCTGGACCGTCTGGATGCGCACTTTGAAGGCCGCGCCAAAATCATCTACTCCACAAAGGCGACGCTGGAACAGGCACTGTCCGAAGCTGACCTCGTCGTGGGCGCGGTGCTGGTGCCTGGTGCTGCCGCACCGAAACTGGTCACGCGTGAGATGCTGTCCCTGATGAAGCCAGGCGCGGTGATGGTGGATGTCGCCATCGATCAGGGCGGCTGCTTTGAGACTTCACACGCCACGACGCATGACAACCCGACCTATATTGTCGACGACATTGTGCACTACTGCGTTGCCAACATGCCGGGCGCCGTGGCGCGCACCTCCACCTATGCGCTCAACAATGCAACGCTGATCCATGGGCTGCGCATTGCAGACAAGGGCTGGAAGGCCGCCCTTCAGGCTGATCCGCACCTCGCCGCAGGTCTCAATGTCTGGAATGGCAAGATCACTTGCGCACCCGTGGCCGAAAGCCTCAGCATGGAAATACTGAGCGTGCCGCTGGCCGACGCGCTTACTTGAGGCGTATACTGAGTGAAAGTCAAAAAAGCGGGCGCCGATTGCCCGCTTTTTTATTGGACCAGCCCCACCAGCAGTTTCAGCACGGCAGAATAGTAATCGCCCTGCAAACTCGTATGCTGCAGACTGCGTCCGGTCGCCTTGGCGACTACAGCCATCCCCCCTTCTGAGGGGCCGAAATCCGGCGTGTTGCCGCTATTCACATCAATCCAGGCAGGCACGCTGTGCCCTGCGGACAGGTAGGATTCCCAGAAGGTGACAATCGGTGCCGGCACCTGCAGCCCATCCATTTGCAGATAGACTGGTATACGGATGGCATCATAACCAAACCGTGCCGGCCAGCCATTGGCAGGCTGGACATCGCCTTCGCGGGTCAGTTCGCACCAATCCGTAGGTAGCTGCAGTGGACCGAAAGCAGATTGGGCCAACAGCCACTGGCTGTCTGCAATGATGCGCGTCCAGACCTTGTCCATGCCGCCAGCAGAGAAATCCCGAAAGGCAGGCCAGATGAAATAGGCCGGGTTGAAAATGGTAAGGTCATCATGATCAAAGCCATTAAGGCCAGGCAACAGAATCATCCTGTCCTGCCGCTCTACCACCAGATGCCGGGCAATTGCCTCACGGATCTCGCTGGCGCGCTGCTCGTAGGCCGGCTCATTCCAACGCCGGGCCGCCTGCATCAGCGCCCAGGCAATCAGAATATCTCCATCTGTGGCATTGTTCGGGTCTGCCACGCCCTTTGCCTTGGCCGGGTCATACAGCCAGGCAAACAAATTCACGTCCTGACGTGCCAGATTAGCCTCTGTCCAGTCATGCAGTGTACGAAACGTTTCCTGATCGCCGACCGCCTGGGCAAACAGCAAACCATAGCCTTGGCCTTCGCTATGGCTGATGCCACCATTGCCATTGTCAATAACGCGGCCTTCGCCGTTCACGAACAGGCTTTTGAAGGACGCCCAGTCATCCAGAAAGCTGACAGATGCGTTGACAGGATTGGCATCGACGGTCTCGCCATAGGGCGGCTCGGCCTGGCTGCGTTCACCGCAGGCGGAGATCAGGCTCAACGCCAGCCCCTGCAAAACCATGCGACGATCAAGGCGCATGACGCAGCTCAATAAGTCCGGGTTCGCATTTCGTGATCCAGGTACGCAAGGCATCATTGCCTGACAAGGTGTGGAACCAGGCGGCATAGGCCCCCTGCAACAGGGCGGGCATGATCACATCCCAGGGGATGCCGTCCTCCTGGCCTGCACTGGTCGGCGGGTTCTTGTGCATGATGTCGATGCCGCCATCATCCAGGTCAAAGATCACATGCCCCCAGCCGAGTTCATGCCAAAGTGCGTTGACCGCGCTTTCAATTTCCTCGACGTCGCTCAGCCCGGTCAGCGGGTCCAGTCCGGCAAGCCGGCGACCCACAGATGCCAGGAACATGTCAAGTTGCTCCGGCGTGGCGGTAGAGGTCACCTCTTCCAGAAACAGGGACAGAAGCGTCTCTATACTGACCGCTGTCGCCGTAGCGCGGTTATGTACCTGCACCTGGCTCTTTTTATTGATGAGGATCATTGGAATGCTCCGAAGTTCTGCCGGATTCCGAAGAGGGTCTGGAATTCATTATACTCGCCGAACGTATTCAGGCGCACTTCACCGCCAATGCTTGTGCCCGGCGCCACCTGGAAATAGGTTGACCCGTTCAAGTTGACGCCAAAGCCGGTTTCGCTGCTGCTATCATGATAGGCCTGCACATCTTCGTTCAGGAAGGCCAGATAGCCCACCTCGAACATGGCGGCCGGATCTGTCGGATAAAAGGGTTCGCGGTCCTGCTCAAAGCTCTGATAGCCTGGCGTGATGCTGGCTTTCGCCTCCAGCCTCTCGCGCGTATACGCATAGCGGATCGGGAAACTGACACTCAGGAAGCTCTGTGGGCTGAAATATCCACCATAACCTGAAGTGAAGAGATTGTGGTTGTCATCGAAGGCCTGATAGTTGCCGTTCACGCCGACGGACAGGTCCGAGTACTTACCCTTGTGTGCCAGAAGATAGCCACCCGCATTCAGCTGCATGCCTTTATTATCCTTGACGCTCTCGCCTGCATACTCGGCATAGGATCCTTCCGCATAGAAGCCTGATCCGTCCCGCTCATAGGAGAGCGACACACCGGCTTCCGAGCGCATCACTGCCCCCCAGAACTCTCCTGTCACAGGGTCGGTCGTGCCCGCATAGGACAGGACGCTGTCTGTCACCGGGCGATACTCCACCCAGGCCTTTCCGGTCGTATACTGTCCAAATTTGGGTTCATATGAAATGCCGCCCTGCGCGCGGGTCTTCTGGAATCCCAGTGGTGTCACGCCCACATCCGCGTTCAGATATTCGCCGCGATAGCCAGCTGTCAGTTCGACACCCGCCTCATGCTGCGTGCCGGGGTCTGCCAGAACAGCCTCATACTCGCCGACGATGCCGCGCGCCTGCAGCAGGTCATTGCGGCCAAATTTCAGCTGGCTGTTTTCACCCACTTCGCCGGCATCAATCGACACCGCATGCGCTGCGACGAAGGCACGCCCACCGCCGAAGCCGGTCGAATACTCGACCGTTCCACCCAACTCGTTGAGGGCACTAAGGCCAGACTCGCCTGACCGGTCACGATAGTGCGTACTGACATTGATGCGCGGCCCCGTCTCAGCGTCCAACTCCGCAAGGTCTGCTGCTATGCCGACAAGAACCGGGTCGGCCAGTCCAAACCCGCCTGGATTCTGATTGACAGAAATCGTCTGCATACCCGGCATATCCCTGCCCGGCAGAGTGGATGGGGTCGTCTGTGCCTGACCATAGGCCGGACCGGTAGAAGCCGAGGCCAGTTGCCACGGATTGGCGGACTGGGTGTTGCTGGATACCAAGGCCTTGGTATCAAATGGGTTCGGCGCGGCGGACGCGGCAAACGGATTACCGCCCATGGCGCGATTGGCAAACGGATTGGTGCTGCTGAAGCCACCGCCGCCGACCTCTCCGGTTTGGGCTTGGTACAGCTCCCGGGCCTTTTCAAGATATTTGCGGGCCGCACGGTCGCGTCCGGCCTGCTTCTCCATACGGGCGGCGGCCAAAAAAATCTCGTAATTGTCCGGGTCCAGCGTTTCAAGGTGCTCAAAGGCGGTGCGCGCCAAGTCTGCATCTCCTGCCGCACTGGCTGTGTCGACCAGAACAAGCAGAGCATCCTTATTCTGCGGTTCCTGCTGCAGCACCATCTGTAGCGTTCTCGCTGCCGGTAGGGCCATTCCGCCTGCCTGATAGAGCCGCGCGAGAGACATCAGCACATCCGTATCGCCTGGCGCTGTCTGCCAAGCCGTCTGCAGCACTTCATAGCTTTGCGCGTAATTGCCGACTTCGCGCAGATTATCCGCCTCGATCACCGCCATCATGCGGCGCATGCGCTCCACGATGGCTTGCTTCTCCGGCGAATCCCCCGCGGCTTCAGCCGCGCGCTGGATCGCGCCATAGGAAAAGGCTGTCTGCCCCTCTGATGTCAGGATACGCACTATAGGCTCATAGGCGGCCGGATCAGACAGGCTCTCCTTCATCAAATTCTGCGCCATGGTCACCGCATCGCTGCGGTCCCCTAGGTCATACAGAACGCCGGCAATTTCTGCCTGGCGATAGGCTGGTAGACGGCCTGTAGCGGCAATCTGCTTAAGGCCGGAAACGGCCTGCGCGGTCTTGCCCTGCTTAGCCAGAAGCTGCGCGCGGTCTATCGCCGTCTGCGCTGTCAGGCTGAGGACGAATTCCTGCATTTCCGGCGTGCGGGCAGCATCCGGAATACGCCGAATCAGATCCTGCGCCTCGCCCGGCATGTCCAATTGCTCAGACAACAGCGCAGCGGCGTAAAGATGCTCCGCATCGGTTGACGCCGCCAGTGACGTGACCATTGCGCGCGCTTGCCAGCTATTGCCCTGCCCGTTCAGGAAACGCGCATATTCATACCGAATCCACGGATCATTCGGATAGGATGTCATGCCATCCTGAAACAGTTTCTCGGCCACAACCGTGCGGCCCTGCTGGGACGCATCAATGGCCTCCCGTCGCAGGGCATTCATGCGCAACTGATCGGCAAAGCCCTGCTCCAGGCCCGGCATGCGCAGGGCCGTGCGAGCCGCCTGCGCCGCCTCGCTATAGCGGCCGAGTTCATCCAGAACATCTGACAACAAACCATAGGCAATCGCCTGATCGCCATCACCGGAGCGCACAAGGTTTTCCGAAATCGACAGCGCCGTATCAAGCTCGCGCGCCTCAAGCGCGGCAGATGCCTCACTGACCCGTGCAAAAAAGTCCGCAGACGCATAGGCCTGGTCCCATTTGTCGGAGTGGCCCAGCTTGCGGGCCTGACCCAGCAAGTCTTTTGCCTCGGAAAAATTGTTCCTGCGCAGCTGCACCACGCCCAGCCCGCCCAGCACGTCGGAATCTTTCGGCGACAGGCTGCGGGCCCGGTTGAAGGATGTCTCGGCGAGATCCAGATTGCCTGCTTCGAGCGCCTTGAACCCGGCCGCACGTGCATCGCCTGCCGGATTAGGCTTTGGCGCTGGCATGCTTCTGGCAGGCCCAGGCTTTTTGTCTGTTGTCTGCGGAGCCTCCTGTGTCGTCTTGCTAGCGACCGGAACCGTCAGAACCGTCTTGGCAGCATTGAACTCCAGCGCCTGCTTGGCCACTGCGTTCTGAGGATCGAGCTCCAGCACCCGCTTATAGGTTTCCTTGGCCCGGTTATGCTGGCCACGCGTTTCCCAGTATTTCGCCTGCTGCAAAAGCGTTTCGACGCCAGCGCTTTCCGCAACGGCCTGACCGCCATCCACTTGGGCGGCGATCACACTGGCCAGAGCGAGGGCTGTCAGGTGTGTCGTTTTCATGACTCACTATCCATATCTTGCAGACGACGACGTTCCTGACGTTTCAACAGCGCATAGACGGGCCCGGCAACAATCAGGGCAACGATCACACCACTGAACACCATGAACAATGGGCGACCACTCATCCAGAAGGCAAAGGCCAGCCACCAGGGCAGATCGCTGATCCAGTAACTGGAGCCGATCATGTAACTGGCCATGCCGTCCCCATGTACAATGGACAGGTCGCCCTGAACGTCTGCGATCACATCAATGTCTTCCAGCGCGTAAATCATGCCCGGCAGGCGCGACGTATCGCTGCCCAGTACGGCCACAACGCTGCGCCGTGACGCGAAGGGCGATTCAAACCCGATCATGCCGGTGAACTCATCCGCCGCCATCAGCGTGTCATTAGCCTCAGCGGCCCTGTTGCGTTTACGGGTGGAGGCCATGCTGCCCACGCGATCCATCAGGCTGGAGGCAGGCACATGAATCTGGCCACCTGCGAACGACACAGGTGCCCCGTGGAACAGGTCCTGATCATTGCCCAGACTGACCGGTCCGATGACCAGAATGTCCTCGTCATGCATGCGGTTTGGATTCACCTCGCGCGTCACACGAGCGCGGACAGTAGGTGCCCCAGTCGAATCACCAAAGCGACCCATCAGCACCAGATAGGTCTCAATCGTTGCCGCATCAGCATCACGCGGCATCAGAATGGCTGTCTCCGCCAGATCCGGACGTATCGTGAACGGGTATCCTGCCCCGGCAAAGGGGGCCAGATCCGGCATTTGCATCGCATGATGTGCGCCTGTGAGGTCAATCTGGCTGTCAGCCAGAACACTCACCGCGACATTCGTAGGTATCATGCCCGTACACTCGCTCTTGTCTGCCAGAATGAGGTTGTAGTCGAAGACCAGCTCATTCTGTCCAAACAAATTGTATCGGGGCAGCGTTACTTTTGCCTTACGCTCTTCGGAGACCGTCTGAGCCCCCTTCACAAGGCGGTTGAGCACGCTTTCACCGCCCAGCGGCAGGGTTTCAAGAAAGTTCGAATTCAGCGACACATCCAGCCGCGAGGCTGCCCGGTCCAGCCATGGCGCAGCAGGATAGCGATACGCCATATCCACTTTGCCGCCTGTGCCTGGCCAGAAGAGCAGGTCTGGCGACACCCGGAATTGCGCACTCAGCGGACCCGGCGGCAGGCCGCGGGCCTCAAGGGAATATGGCTCGCTGATCTCTGAAAGCGGAACCTTGCGGTCAGTCGGCAGCCAGCGCGGCGCACCATAACGCTCAAACGCCGGCACGCGGAAATCCTTCATGGAAATGTCCTGGCCGCCCACGAAGCCGCTGGCAAAGGCGAGACCTGCGGCCGCCTGTTTCAGTTCCGCATCGGTCCGCCCCATGATCAGCAGAAGCTGGCCAAACTCGTCTGCCGGGTTCGGCACGATCGCCACTTCCGGGCCAGTCACCTGGCGCTCAATGCCTGGTACACGATCTTGTGCGTCCAGGAACACAACTGCATTGCCTTCCGGCAACACACCACTTTGCGGCGTGAAGCGGAATCCGCGATAGCTAGCCAAACTGCCTAGCCAGGAGGCAATCGTTCCGGCAGCCTCCAGTTCGCCATCACTCGGTCGCGCCGCCATCACGAAAGGCAGGTTCAGCGGCATGGAATCATGCTCGTCAAAGAAAGGCGCCGGCAGCTTTCGAAGATCCGGCGGGAATTTTAATTGCTGCACCGTCACATCCAGGAAAGTGCGTTCATTCGAAATATTCATCCAAAGGGAGGAGTGGAATGGATCTTCGCAATCGGCGGCATAGTGGCCCAGAAAGCGGAAGTTCAGCTGGTTCGCCCCCGGAAGGAATAGGGCCGGTTCAATCTCCAGCTCCAGCGTCGTGCCATCTGCGCCATCCGGCAACAGCTTCACTGTCTGAATCACTTCCCCGTTCAGCATCACCACCAACTGGCTGAGATCCCCCAGCAGAGCCGGAGAATACGCCATGTTGACCGTGACAGATGCCTTTGTGGCCACTTCGTCAGCCCGCATGCCGAACGGGATGCCAATCTCCGCGCGCGTGCCTTGCAATCTAATGGGAGAGCGGATCGACAGGTCTTCCAGCGTCATGCGGCTCTGGCGCATGCCTGCGCCCAGATCCTGGCTGACCGGGCCGGAGCGCAGTGGCGGCGCTTCCTGTGCGAAGGATGGTGTTAGCGCCCCCGCCAGCACACAAAGCGCGGCAATGGCGGTCAAAGTTACAGGCACCCGGCCCAGGGATGGGCCAAGAATGCGTTTAAAGGTCACGGCATCAACTCCCACGATATCCTTGATTGAGCGCATCCCCGAAACCGGTTCCCGGGGGGCGCTCGGCTGCCAGGCATCGGCGCGTCCCATCACGGCACGGACGAGTTGGCGCGAATACAGCTGGTCCAGCGGCTCAAACCGCAGACGCAGAATGCCGCCATCAGTCCGAATGGCTTCAACCGGAACCGTCAGCGTGTCATCGCCCATCGGAATGGAGATGCTGTTGATCGTGTGTCCGGTCAGGTCCATGCCTTCCGGCAGGCGGACAGCCACACCGCCCATGGAAAAGTTGATCGTGGAACAATCGAAAACATATCCGTCATCCCGGTACAGGGTGGCCTGCAATGTCTGGTCGATCCGAATGTGTTCACGCACCTGGCGTGTCTCACGCGCAACCGACACAGCCGCCAGCAGGATAATCAGGCTGAACGTGGCCCAGCCGATATTCAACAGCAGCGTGCCAATCGGCATGCTGCCCGGCTCAGAAAAGATCAGCAGACGGCCGGTTCCGAAAACAATGCCAAATATCATCAGGCCGATGGTCACCATGTGCGGCTTGACGGCATCCAGGTCAAAATAGGTTTTGTCCAGCAGGTCACCCTTGTCGGTCACATTGAACTTGCCCTTGCGTGGCTGGAGCAGGGTCAGCACGGTCGGCTTTACCAGATGGAAGGCCAGCAGGGTTTCGTAAATCTCTCCCCAGAATGGACGGCGGTCTCCGCCCTGCGTACGTTCACTAGAAAGGGTAGAGATATAGAGATGCGGCACGGCATAGGCGAAGATCAACGCGGCAGAGGCGTGGATGATGTTCTGCCCAGCAATCAAATAGGCCAGCGGGGCGGTCAGGAAGACAATGCGCGGCAGCGGAAACTGGAAGTGCAACATCGCATTCAAATAACAAAGCCGCTGTGGCAATTTCAGCCCCTTGCCAAACAGCGGATTATCAATGCGGAAAATCTGCGTCATGCCCCGTGCCCAGCGAATGCGCTGTCCGATGTGCAGGATTAGACGCTCGGTCGCGAGGCCCGCAGACAGGCGCGCAGAGATATAGGCCGTATTCCAGCCCATTCGCTGCAGTTTCAACGCAGTATGCGCATCTTCCGTGACGGTTTCCCCGGCAAATCCGTTGGTCTGCATCAGGGCTTCCCGGCGAATGATCGCGCAGGAGCCGCAGAAAAAGGTCGCGTTCCAAAGGTCGTTCCCGCTCTGCACGGGGCCATAGAACAGGTCACCCTCCCCTGGCAAATCCTCGACACTACCAAGGTTACGCTGGACCGGATCAGGCGAATAGAAATGGTGCGGTGTCTGCAACAGGGCGAGCTTCGGGTCTCTCTGGAACCAGCCAATTGTCAGCTGCAAGAAAGCGCGCGTTGGCACATGGTCACAATCGAACACGACGATCAGGTCGCCGTCAGTCTTCTTCATGGCGGCGTTCAGATTGCCGGCCTTGGCATGCTTGTTGTCCGTGCGCGTCAAATACCCGCAATTGGCCTCGCGGGCGAATTCACGGAATTCCTCGCGGCGGCCATCATCCAGGATGAAGACGCGGTAGCGGTCTGCCGGATAGTCCATGTCCATCGCGGCAAACACCGTATTGCGGACAATATCCAGGCTTTCATTATAGGTCGGGATATAGACATCCACCGTTGGCCATTCCGACGGCTCCCCTTTCATCTCCACGACCGGGCGATGCAGTGGCCAGCTAGTCTGGATCAGGCCCAGCAGCATGATCAACCAGGCATACAGCTCTGCCAGGTAGAGACCGGTGCCCAGCACAAACTCCACCGGTGTGCCAAATTCAAGCGTGTGGGTTGTACGCCACCAGATATACCGTGTGGACACCAACAGTGCGATGCCTGCCAGCACCAGTGTACCACGGCGGGATTTGGTGCGGCTTACAATAAAGGCCGCGAGCATGACGCCCAGGCCAAAGATCCATTGATCCCTGAAATCCAGCGGCACGGAAATGACCATGACAGCCAGAAAGGCAACCAGCATCCAGACTGGAAGCATCATCACCTTGCGGAGAAATCCGAAGGAATTTCCCATGATCAGACCGCCCGCCGCGTAGCCGTGTCTGCGCCTTCAGTGCTGACCCCCGGCTCACCCTTCAGATGTGCCTCAATCATATTGGTCAGTGCTGTAACATCCCGCAGCACAACGCTTTGCGGCGCGAATTTCTCCAGCACCTCAAACTGTGCCAGCGCCTCATTGACGGCTTCATCCCGGCGGACAATTCCGAAATATTGCTCGCCCAGCAGTTCAGCCAGAAACCGGCGGCAATGTCGCGAAAGCTTGTACTGCTCATCCACGCGGTTGAGTACGACGCCAAAATTCTGCAGCTCCCGGATTGATTGCCCTTCATCCAGAAGAGTCAGACTGGTCAGGTCCGCCGGACTTGGTTCCAGCACACACAGATTGAAATCCGCAAACCGGCTTATCTCATGGCGTAGTTCCAGATTGGAAGAGGAAATGTCGAAAATGAACAATTGGCTTGTGTCGCCGCCGGAAAAATCCTGAACCAGTTGTTCCGCTGCCATCCGGCTGCCATAGCCTTTTACCAGACGCACGCCCCCGATCACCGGGGCATCAGCTTCAGCGCCCTGCCATGGCTGGATCGTCTGTGAAGGCACCATTCCGAAGTGCAGTTTCAACGTATCCTGGCGAGTATAGTCTATCAGGGTGACCGGACGACCACGGCCCGCGAATGACATCGCCAGCCGCGCCGCGATCAGCGTTGTACCGCTACCGCCCTTCGGAGAGTGTACTGAAATTACGGTCATGATTTTGCCTGTCCGAGTTTGCCGAGAAACCGTCGAAGATCGACGGCTTCAGTCTGGGCTCGCCCCGGTTCATTCGCGGGTGATGGCTGCGGCGCCGAATACTGCCCAAGAAAACTGCCCGCCGGTTTGGCCGACTGGGGCGCACGACGTGCCTGTGCCGCAGGTCGGCGCGGTTCAGGCGCTCGCGGCGCCTCTTCCCGGCGTTCGCCCTTGCCGGAAATCCGTTCGTCCTTGAGCAGCGCCTCGAACACGGGCCACAACTCCATATCCGTATAGGGATCTTCGAACTGCTTGTATCGAAAATCTTGACGACTCAACTTCTCCAGCAAAGCGCGTGCATCGTTTCTCATAGCCCATTACCACTGTTATCATTAAGCATTTGGGTACCACAACTACGCTTAACGCAGCGTTACGTCCCAACAGGCTGAGCACAGATAATCGGCCCATGTGATGGTTAACAGAGTTCTGAATACGGTTTATCTGTATAAGGATAAGATAATATTTTGTTAAGCATGACTAATAAGGCGTTACAGAAGGTCACAAGTCATCAGAGCCTTGCATCGACAGCATACCACCTGACACAAAAATGGCCGTCCTTCCTGAAATATTCAGGAAAAACAGCCTCTTACATGGTTAACTAAAGGCAAGCGACTTTTTGCGAAGACACCGCCGTCCCGTAGAAAAATCCACCTTTTGTTATTCCTCCATTGCCTTGAGATACATAGAGTTTTTAGGCTTGGAGAAGACACGCTCCACCATGGGCACGAAAAACTCCAGCGGTTCGCTCTTATACTCCGGATCAAATGCAGTTTGATCATATAAATGGCAGAACTGCGCGCAATATTCATAATGCGGACTGTCCTTGAATTTCTCCCTCAAGTTCCGGTCGAGACCCAGATGGTGGAAGAAATAATACCCCTGAAACGCGCCATGATTGGCCACCATCCAGTGGTTTGCCTCTGAGACGAAAGGCTTCAGGATCGCGGCGGCAACGTCCGGGTGGTTATAGCTTCCCAACGTATCACCAATGTCATGAAGCAGCGCACAGACGACATATTCCTCATCCCGGCCATCCCGGTGCGCACGTGTCGCTGTCTGCAGGGAGTGCTCCAGCCGGTCGATCGGAAAGCCGCCAAAATCTCCATCCAGCAGGCGCAAATGGTCCAGCACCCGCTTGGCAAGCCCCTTGTTGAAGGCCTTGGAATTCGCCGCGATGATGTCCCAGTCTTCCTTCGTGCCCTCCAGCATTTCGCGGAATTTGGCGCGTTCGCCCATATCGTGCCCGTCGGCCATGTTTACCTCCCTTATATCTTTTGCTCAGAATACACAGGCCAGCGCGGTGACACAAACAGAAACGCCCCCGGCCATTTGGTCCGGGGGCGCCTTTTGCCTTGCCGTGTCCTGCCTAGTCCCACAGGGAGCCAAGCATCAGCCCGGCCCGCCAGTCTTCCCTATGGGGCACATAGGCCGGCCCACAGTGCGGACAGGCATGCTTGTGCAGACGGTCTGCCAGCGTCCAGCTGGACTCGCCTGTACGCACACCGGCCCCTTCCAGTAGGCCGACCAGGTGACGCAGATGCGGCTCCTCCACATCGGCATTCCGGGCCAGCTTTGCCTCTGCCAGCCGCCAGCCAGCCGGATCCTGACGCAGGGCCAGAGCAACCGGCGGACGGCCCCCTTCGCGTACGGCATAGACCGCCATACGCCCCAGGGAGAGATCGGCCGCGAAGTCCCGCAGGCAATTGTGGAACTCCAATGCGATCTCAGCCAGTGCCTTGCGGGTACGAACCGGATGGAACGCTGCCGGCAGACGCGGCGGCGCGAGCACAAAGCCGAACTCGGCCGGCTGCAGGGCTTCCGCCGCCATGTCGAACAGGCGGACAGACGTCGCCGCCCGTTGCCAGCGCTTGACCAGGTGAGGTCCATGCCCCGCCCCATGAATTCTCCGGGCCAGAGCATAGGCATCCGCCAGGTCTTCCGCTGCCTCCTTGCGCTCCGGAAGGCGGCCGATGATGCCTGGCACCCGTAACGCAGACGGAAGGGCCTGCATCAGGGTCAGCTGATCTGCTTCAATCTGCGGCATGTGCCGCAACACTGTGACGGCTTCCGGATCGGCAAACAGGGCCAGAAAGGCATCATACGCGTCTTCCTGCCACAGCGCTTCACCGAGACGTCCGAGCGCCTTCATCAGGCCACCCGGCGCCTCACCGCGCATCAGAATGCGGGCAAGGTCAGCGTCGCGGGCACGCTCCACCGCGTGCACAACGTCCAGCTCCATACCGCCGGGATCAGTCCAGCGCCGTTGCAAAAGGATCGCTGCCGCATGACGCCGCGCCGTCGGCAAGGCAAAGAAGCCGGCATGTGGCGCAGGCCAGAGATGGGCAACCCGGCCCGCATGCGGCCCGGCAATGAACACCAGCAAAGGCGTTGGTGCGGGGGCCTTGCCACGAGACAAGACACCCGCGCGGGTCATGAGCGTGCCCATGATCCACCTCCTTTCACTTGATCCGGAAACAGATTTTCCTTTTCCCGGACCATGAAACTTCAGAATCATCTCAGTATCAGGAGGCGACCGGCCATAGCGCGGGCGCCGCTGACAACGCCCCCCGCCTTTGCGAGGAGCTGTGTGTGTCTCTACAACTCTGCATCATCTCATCTTGTCTCGCTTGCCTGACAGGCCATCCGTCAGCGGATAGCCTGTCAAGTCCATTTTACTGGCAGGCACAGGCCGTCACATTCTGCAACGGCCAGGCCTTATCAGCCCTTCACGCACACAACCTGTTTCAGGGTGTGAACCACTTCCACAAGATCTGTCTGCGCGGCCATGACGCTGTCGATATCCTTATAGGCCATGGGCGTCTCATCGATCACGCCCTTGTCCTTCCGGCATTCGACACCTTCGGTCGCCGCAAGGTGATCCTCGACAGAGAACCGCCGTTTGGCTTCACCCCGGCTCATGGCCCGCCCTGCCCCATGGGAGCAGGAGCAGAAAGAGTCTGCATGTCCCTTCCCGCGAACAATGAAGGATTTCGCCCCCATTGATCCCGGAATGATGCCCAGTTCATCCTTCCCGGCGCGCACGGCGCCCTTCCGGGTAACCCAGACATCGGACCCAAAATGGTGTTCCCGCTCCACATAATTGTGGTGGCAATTCACCGCTTCCTTCTCCAGCGCAAAGGCCGGAAAATGCTCACGCAGGGTAAACAGTACACGGTCCATCATCACCTCGCGGTTCAGGCGGGCATAATCCTGCGCCCAGCTGACCGCTTCGGTGTAATCGTCGAACAATGCCTCTCCTTCCACGAAGAAGGCGAGATCCTTGTCCGGCACATGATAGCTCAGCACACGTTTCTCCAGGGCCTCGCGTGCTTCCTGAATGAAATAGGTTCCGAGGATGTTCCCCGTCCCGCGAGAGCCGGAATGAAGCATCACCCAGACGCGGTCCGCTTCATCCAGACACAGCTCGATGAAGTGGTTTCCGCCGCCCAACGTGCCCAACTGCTTGGCAAATGCCGTGCGCTGAATACGCCGATGCTTCTTCAGGATCACATCCAGTCTGTCCGCCAGGCCAGAGGCCTTCAGGGCCGTTGCCGCGCGCGCCGGAGCTTCCTTGTGGTTGCCACCGCGCCCATTGCCAACCGGCACCTTGCGCTCGATCTCGCTACGGATGGCCGACAGGCTATCCGGCAGATCTTTCGCCGTCAGGCTAGTGCGGATTGCCATCATCCCGCACCCAATATCGACCCCGACAGCGGCAGGAATGATCGCGCCCCGCGTGGGGATGACCGAGCCAACCGTCGCGCCGCGGCCATAATGCACATCCGGCATCACGGCCAAATGGCTGTGAATGAACGGCAAACCCGCCACATTCTCCAGCTGGGTGCGCGCTTGCGCTTCCAGAGGCACACCCTTGACCCAGGCCTTGATGCGCCCGCCAGCGCTGGTTTCTATCACTTCAAAATCGCTCATTGTTCCTTAGTCTGCTCTTTTCTCAGACTCCTCCTGACAAGCCCTCCACGCGTTTCCATCGGGTTCGAAAGACATAAAAAAAACCCTCCGGGCGTAAACGCGCGGAGGGCGGCATAAGACCGGTTGCCCAGCCCCGGACTGACACTCAGCCCTATCCACTCACCTCCATGCAGCAGCCCTCGCTACCGGGTAGCCGGTTACGATTTGCGCTTTGAAAGTTTGGTTCTGGCCGTTTCATCGGTCCGTCCTCTGAGTGGATTGAGGCCGCCATATGACGGAGGGCGCGGGCAGCGTCAACCCCAAAGATAAAAAAATCCCCGGACACATATGATCCGGGGACTGATATGCAAAATCATGTTTCCTTGTATCACAAGGCTCTGGGCCTAGTTTTTGACACGGCCTGTCTCATCAAACCGCACCCGAAAATCTTCCAAGGTCAGCGTGTAGTCATCCTCGTCATGGAACGCCTCATCGCTCAGATGCGGCTTCTCGGCGGCCTTGTACCAGGTGGCGTACTCTGCCGTGTCGCGGCTGTCCTTGCGATAATAGGTCGAATAGGTGTCCACTGTCAGAATCGGGACCTCGGCCCCGAAGTCAAAGCTCATCAGGCGCATCCAGCCATCGCCGATGCCGACCGGCCAGGCAGATTTCACGCCGGCTTGGATGGCCGTCTGACCCCGGTCCTGATAGTCGGCCAGCACCTGCCACACCTTGTGGCCATGGGCATTCTCGTCGACCCGCCAGGCTTGGCCATGCTCATGCCCGCATAGAACAAGAAAGATCTGGTCCTGCTGGCTGATCAGCTTCTCCCATACCATTTCCGGGCTGTTGTTCAGCGGATCCACAGCATGGCCATCCACAATCGGGTTCGGCAGGCGCTCGCCCTCTTTGGTCATATAGTCATGCGTGGAAATGATGGTCGGCAGGCCCTTATACTGCGCGATGACGTCGGCGGCCCATTCCAGAGACGCGTTCGGCGGATCGAATTGCAGGCCGATATGCAGGAAGCGATAGCCGCCCGCCTCGAAGATCTGCGCGCTGTCGGCGCCGCCATCATGGCTGGCCACATACCAGGGCTTGTCCTTGAAGAAATCGGTTTCTGCACCAAACACGGTGCGGAAATTGTCCAGCCCACCTGGATGCAGAACGCCGAGAGACGTTTTCAAATCGGTAGGGTCAATATCAGCCGGGCCCTTGGCCGAGGGCGGAAATTTCGAATCGGTCCACATCGCGTCATAGTCATGATTGCCCGGCACGACGGAGAACGGCGTCTTGCCGGCGATCAGGCTGAAGCCCTCATGCGCCTTCGGCATCTCTACCGTCTTTACCTTTTCGGTCGGCGCGAAATGGGAATCCATGATCGGGTTCGGGACGGCCTTGAAGCCGCGCGCCGCGTGCTCCGGGTCCATGGCCTTGGTCTGATGCTGCCACACATCGCCCAGCGAAGAAACGAAGGCGATCTCGCCGCCGGCGCTTTCCAGATTGTCGGCGACATATTGCATCTGTTCCAGGAACATCTCGCTCGCCTCGAACGGAAAACCCTCGGCTTTCTGGTGCGTATAATCGAGATAGTTCTGAGTATCGGGCAGCACGGCGATGGTGAAATAGGTGTCGGTCGGGTCCGCCGGCTTTGTAACCGGCTCAACAAGACGTACCGATTCGCTCTCCACCACGGCAATCTGGGCAGACTCTGCCGCAGGCTGATTCGTACAGGCCGCCATCAAGGCAAATAGGCCAGCCAAAGCCGTGGCCGGTGCGGCCGGGAAACGAGGCAACAGGAATGTCATGGGGCAGATCTCCGGAAAGGACTCACAAACACAGGATGTGAGGCCCGCCTAGCGCACCAGCATGACAGTTTCTTTCGGCCTCCCCTGCTGACGCGGCGACAGCGCAAACAAAAAGCCCCGGACGGGTTACGTCCGGGGCTCTTGATATCTTTCAGGTCCGAAGAGCCGTGAAGACTTAGTCTTCCATCGCGTCGAGTTCGGCCTCATGGCGGGCCTTGTCAGCGGCGCCCTTGGCGCTCTCGTCACGATCGACCAGTTCCAGAACGGCAACCGGTGCATTGTCGCCATGGCGGAAGCCGGCTTTCAGCACGCGGGTATAGCCGCCATTGCGGTCCTTGTAGCGCTCGCCCATGACGTCGAACAGCTTGCGGACAGCGTCCTCATTGCGAACCTGAGCGATCGCCTGACGGCGAGCAGGCAGGTCGCCCTTTTTGGCGAGCGTCACGAGCCGGTCCATGATCGGAGCCATTTCCTTCGCTTTCGGAAGGGTGGTCACGATCTGCTCGTGCTCGATCAGGCTGGCAGCCATGTTCGCGAACATCGCCTTGCGGTGCGACGTCGTCTTGTTCAGTTTGCGGTATCCATGGCGATGGCGCATTGTCGTTATCCTTCAGGAGGTGGTCAGGCCCCCGTTAAAGCGGGTCCTATAGGTGGTCGTCGTACTTCTTGGCAAGACCTTCGATGTCTTCCGGCGGCCAATCCGGCACTTCCATGCCGAGGTGCAGGCCAAGACCGGCGAGAACTTCCTTGATCTCGTTCAGAGACTTGCGGCCGAAGTTCGGCGTGCGCAGCATCTCTGCTTCGGATTTCTGGATCAGGTCGCCAATATAAACAATGTTGTCGTTCTTCAGGCAGTTCGCCGAACGAACGGACAGTTCGAGTTCGTCGACCTTCTTGAGCAGGACCGGGTTGAAGCCGAGATCGGTTTCTTCGGTTTGCTGGCTCGTTTCGAGGGTCGGCTCTTCGAAATTGATGAACAGCTGAAGCTGGTCCTGCAGGATACGTGCGGCATAGGCCACAGCGTCTTCCGGCGTGACGGAGCCGTCTGTCTCAATGTCGAGCGTCAGTTTGTCATAGTCCAGAACGGTCCCTTCGCGGGTGTCCTCGACCAGGTAGCCAACGCGGCGCACCGGGCTGTAGATCGCGTCGATCGGAATATAGCCGATCGGGGCGTCTTCCGGACGGTGGGCTTCAGCAGGCTGGTAGCCTTTGCCGGTTGCGATGGTGAATTCCATGCGGACTTCGGCGCCATCGTCGAGCGTACAGATCACGTGATCCGGGTTCAGGATCTTCGTGTCGCCGGAGGTCTCGATCTGGCCGGCCTTCACTTCGCCCGGGCCTTTTGCCTTCAGCACCATGCGCTTAGGCGTGTCGCTCTCCATGAAGATCGCGACCTGCTTCAGGTTCAGCACGATGGTCGTCACATCTTCCCGCACACCCTGGATGGCGGAGAATTCGTGCACGACATTATCAATCTGGACGCCGATAATGGCAGCACCCTGGAGCGACGACAGAAGCACGCGGCGCAGCGCGTTGCCCAGCGTCGTGCCATAGCCACGCTCAAGGGGCTCGATGACGAGCTTGGCCTTCCGCTTGGCATCATATCCTGCCTGAACCACGGGGCGGTTCGGGCGGATCAGCACTTTCCAGTTGCGGTCATTGACGGCGGTGGATTCGATGTCAGCCATGGGCGACGGGTCCTCAGAATGCATTTGGCGGCGCTTGATTGCGCCGCCGATAAATAACGAACTAGACGCGGCGGCGTTTCGGCGGGCGGCATCCGTTGTGTGGGATTGGCGTCGTGTCCTGGATCGCTGTGACGGTCAGGCCTACAGCCTGCAGGGCACGCAGGGCGCTCTCACGGCCGGAACCTGGCCCGCGCACGTTCACTTCGACGGTTTGCAGACCGTGATCCATGGCCTTTTTCGCGGCATCCTCAGCTGCCATCTGAGCAGCATAAGGGGTCGACTTACGGGAGCCTTTGAAGCCCATCGTGCCGGAGGAAGACCACGAAATCGTGTTCCCCTGGGCATCCGTAATGGTGACCATGGTATTGTTGAAGCTGGAGTTCACATGAACAACACCGGATGTGATGTTCTTGCGCTCTCTCCGGCGGACGCGGGTCGTTTCACGAGCCATTGAAGATCAATCCTATTTCTTCTTGCCGGCAATCGGCTTCGCCGGACCCTTACGGGTACGAGCATTTGTGTGGGTACGCTGGCCGCGAACCGGAAGTTTGCGGCGGTGACGGAGGCCACGGTAGCAACCGAGGTCCATCAGACGCTTGATGTTCATCGAGGTCTCACGGCGAAGGTCACCTTCTACCATGTAATCGGCATCGATGGTTTCGCGGATCTTGATGACTTCGGCATCCGTCAGCTCGTTCACACGACGTGCCGGCTCAACACCGACCTTCTCGATGATTTCACGCGCCATGGCCGGGCCGATGCCATGAATGTACCGCAGCGCGATTTCAACGCGCTTGTTGGTCGGGATGTTAACGCCTGCAATACGGGCCAAGGCCGGTTCTCCTCAAGCGGACTGTGTTCATACATAAAGAGCGCGCCAAGTCGGAAAGCTCCGCCTTGCGCGCCGGCGATTAAGCCAAAAGCTAAGAAACGAGGCTTATAGCTATGGAAATTAACGCGTCAACCGCGGAATCCCAGCTTTATGCCGTCTCTTTCAGGGCCGCGTCGATGTCTGCACCAACAGCATCGATCGTCCCCATTCCATCGACTTCAACAAGTATACCACGTTCTGCGTAAATAGGCACCAGGGGCGCAGTATCCTCATAGTATTTTTCCAGGCGTTTGGAGAAGGTTTCAGGGTTGTCGTCCTTACGCCCCTGCTCCTCAAAACGCTTGGTGACACGTGACAGCAGCTTGTCATCATCAACAAGCATACGGATCACGCGATCCACGGCTTCGCCGCGGGATTCCAGCAGTTGGTCCAGGGCTTCCGCCTGGCCGACCGTGCGCGGAAAGCCATCAAAGATGAATCCCGGTGCGCCGGCCTTTTCGGTCAGCTGTTCGTCGATCAGGGCAATCACGATCTCGTCGGAGACCAGACCGCCCTCATCCATGATCTTGGCAACTCTCTGCCCAAGCTCTGATCCTGATGCGCGGGCTGCGCGCAGCATGTCGCCTGTGGAGAGCTGGATATAGCCCCGCTCCTCTACCAGGCGCTTTGCCTGCGTGCCCTTCCCGGCCGCAGGCGGCCCGAACAGAATGAGATTCATCTTTTACGACCCCCGAGTTTCGACTTCTTGATCATCCCTTCATACTGATGGGCGATCATGTGCGATTGTATCTGTGTTACTGTGTCCATCGTAACAGACACAACGATCAGAAGTGAAGTACCGCCGATATAGAACGGTATCTCTGGGAAATATCGCCGCAGGAGCTCGGGGAGAATACAGACAAAGGTCAGATACAGGGCCCCGATCGTCGTCAGGCGGGTCAGCACATAGTCGATATAGGCGGCGGTGTTGGAGCCTGGGCGGATGCCTGGAATGAAGCCGCCATACTTGCGCAGATTGTCTGCCGTTTCCTCCGGATTGAACATGATGGAGGTATAGAAGAAGGCGAAGAACATGATCAGCACGACTTGCGAGCCGATATAGGTCCACGAGCCGGGCGCGAAATGTGTCGCCAACCAGCCCAGAACGCCGCTCACGGCGCCGGAGGCCTCGGCATCGGCCGGATTGCCGCCCATGAAGCCAACCGCCGTCAGCGGCAGCATCAGCAAGGCAGAGGCAAAGATCGGCGGGATGACGCCGGACGTGTTGATCTTCAGCGGCAGGAAGCTCTTCTGGCCCTGTGCGAAGCCATGTGCCTGCTGGCGTTTTGGATACTGGATCAGCAGGCGGCGCTGCGAGCGTTCCATGAACACGATGAACACGACAAGCGCGATCACCATGGCCGCAATTGCGATAACAAAGGCCACGTTCACAGACGTCGTACGCGCCTGGGAGATCAGGTTGAAGATGGCTTTCGGCATCTCCGCAATAATCCCGGCAAAAATGATCAGCGAGACGCCATTGCCGATACCGCGCGCGGTAATCTGCTCGCCCATCCACATCAGCAGCATGGTGCCGCCCGTCAGCGTCACAACGCCGGTCAGAATAAAGAAGGGTGCGGAAATGCCGTCAATGCGAACAGAGGCCAGGCCCCCGGCAATCGCAAAGGACTGCACAAGGGCAAAGCCAAGCGTCAGATAACGAGTGTACTGGTTGATTTGCTTGCGTCCGGACTCCCCTTCCTTCTTCAGCTTTTCAAGCGTCGGAGAGGTGGCCGTCAGCATCTGGATGATAATGGACGCCGTGATGTAGGGCATCACGTTGAGCGCGAAGATACCCATCCGCTCAACGGCGCCACCGGCAAACATGTTCATGGAGCCCAACATGCCGTTGGACTGGCTTTCGAACAGGCTGGCATATTGTGAGGGGTCAAGGCCCGGAATCGGAATGAAAGTACCGAGTCGGTAAAGAAGCAGGATGCCGAGGGTGAAGAGGATCCGCGCCTGCAGGTCCTTGGCCTTCGCAAAGCTCGAAAAATTCATGTTCCGAGCCATTTGTTCAGCAGCATTTGCCATTGGCCGCTAGACCTCCCTGAAAAAGCGTTCGCCGCCTAAATCGGCGGCGAAACAAAGTTTGTGAAGGGGTACCCGGTAAAAACCGCCGATTATTCTTCAGCTGCGTCTTTCGCGGGGCCCGTGACGGTCACTTTACCGCCAGCCTTCTCAACAGCCTCAATGGCTGCTTTGGAGGCGCCTGTCACTGTAATATTCAGATTCTTCGGTGCGTCACCTTTTGCCAGCAGACGCACGCCATCGCGCACGTTGCGGACCAGGCCGGCAGCGACCAGAGTCTCTTCGGTCACGTTCTTGGCGTCCAGCTTGCCAGCTTCGATGGCTTTGCCGAGACGGCCAAGGTTGACCCAGGCGTGCGTCTTGGAGTTGCGGGCCGTGAAGCCACGCTTCGGCAGACGCATGTAGATCGGCATCTGGCCGCCCTCGAAGCCGTTCACGGCAACACCGGAACGGGCCTTCTGGCCTTTAACACCGCGGCCACCCGTCTTGCCCTTGCCCGAGCCGACGCCGCGGCCAATGCGCATGCGGTTCTTGGTGGAGCCTTCAGCAGGAGACAGTTCGTTCAGTTTCATCGGTCTATCTTTCGATATCGTGTGGCTGCGGATTGCGGCGATTACTCGCCGACAACCTCAACCAGGTGAGCCACCTTGCGGATCATGCCCCGCACGGCTGGCGTATCTTCGAGTTCCTTGGTCCGGCCGACCTTGTTCAGGCCGAGGCCCATCAGGGTCTGGCGCTGCTCAGGCTTGCGGCCGATCGGGCTGCCAACCTGGCGGACAGTAAGCGTGCTCTTAGCCATCTGTGTGCCCTTCCCTAGTTCGTCACGTCAGCCATGCCGGCTTCGGATGCACCGTCATTACGGCGACCGACGACATCCTGAACCTTGAGACCACGCTTGGAAGCCACCGTACGGGGGCTTGCCTGCTCTTTCAGAGCGTCGAACGTGGCGCGGACCATGTTGTAGGGGTTGGAGGAGCCGATGGACTTGCCGACGACATCCTGGACACCCAGAACTTCCATGACAGCGCGCATCGGACCACCCGCAATAACGCCGGTACCCGGAGGGGCTGCACGCAGGACCACTTTACCAGCGCCCCAACGGCCTTTGCCGTCATGGTGCAGGGTGCGGCCTTCGCGCAGCGGCACGCGGACCATGTTGCGCTTGGCTTCTTCGGTTGCCTTGCGGATCGCTTCCGGCACTTCGCGGGCCTTGCCCTTGCCAAAACCGGCGCGGCCTTTCTGGTCGCCAACGACAACCAGAGCAGCGAAACCGAAATTCTTACCACCTTTAACCGTCTTTGCGACGCGGTTGATACCAACCAGCTTGTCGACGATGTCGGACTGCTCCTCGTCGCGATCGCGATTACGGCGGCCTCTTCCTCTTTCTTCAGCCATCGGGCCTCTCCTTAGAATTTGAGACCGCCCTCACGGGCGGCGTCTGCCAGGGCTTTCACCCGGCCGTGGAACATGTAACCGCCGCGATCAAAGACTACGTCTTCAACGCCAGCCTGCTTGGCACGCTCTGCGAGCGCTTTGCCAACCAGGGCAGCCGCTTCCGTATCGGCACCGGTCTTTGCAGACCCGAGCACGTCCTTCTCCAGCGTAGATGCTGAAGCGAGCGTAATGCCTTTTTCGTCGTCGATGATCTGGGCAGAGATATTCTTGTGGCTGCGCGCAACGGACAGGCGCGGACGGCCTTCGGCGACCTTCCGGAGCTTTGTACGAACGCGCTGGGCGCGGCGCAGCATCTTTTCGCGTGAGCTTTTCATGGGCTTACTTCTTCTTGCCTTCCTTACGGCGGACATATTCGCCCTGATAACGGATACCCTTGCCTTTATACGGCTCAGGTGGACGGAATTCGCGGATCTTGGCAGCAGTCTGGCCAACGGCCTGCTTGTCTGCACCAGAGACGATCACTTCAGTCGGCTTCGGCGCATCGAGCTTGATGCCTTCCGGGGCCTTGAAGATCACGTCGTGCGAGAAGCCGAGTGCGAGTTTCAGATCGTTACCCTGCATTTGGGCACGATAGCCGACGCCGACCAGTTCAAGCGTTTTCGAATAGCCGTTGGAGACACCTTCCACCATGTTCGCAGCATTGGCACGTGCGGTGCCCCACTGCGTACGGGCGCGGGCGTCCAGGGCTTCAGCGAAAGTCGGCAGACGGCGACCGCGGGCTTTTTCAGCCTCGATACGCTCATTTGCAGCCTTCACGAGGTCTTCGCGCGGCATCACACTCAGTTCGTTGTTCTCGAACTTCGGCGTGATCAGATCGGACAGCACCATGGACAGTTCGCCCTTGGAGCCTTTCACTTTAACCGTCTGGCCTTCGACCGTGACGGTCGTGCCATTCGGAACAGTGATCGGGAGTTTACCAATACGTGACATGATAGCTCTCCTAGAATACCCGGCAGAGCACTTCGCCACCAACATTCTGGCTGCGAGCGGCATTGTCAGACATCACGCCTTTCGAAGTCGAAAGGATGGAGATGCCCAGACCATTGCGCACAAGCGGAATGTCAGAGACGGAAGAGTACACCCGGCGGCCCGGCTTGGAGACACGTTTGATCTCCGAGATGACCGGCTGGCCTTCATAGTACTTCAGCTCGATTTCAATATTCTTGTGACCGTCTTTTTCGACTTCGGTGTAGCCGCGGATGAAGCCCTCTTCGATGAGGACGTCCAGCACGCGAACGCGAAGCTTGGAAGACGGGGTGACAACCTTAGACATGCCGCGCATCTGGGCGTTCCGGATGCGTGTCAGCATATCACCGAGGGGATCAGAAATGTTCATCTTTGATATCCTCCCTCTCTACCAGCTGGACTTAACAAGGCCGGGGATTTGACCGTTCGAGCCAAGCTCGCGCAGCGCGATCCGCGACATTTTGAGTTTGCGATAGTAACCGCGCGGACGCCCGGTTACTTCACAGCGATTACGCACGCGGTTCGGAGCCGAGTTACGCGGAAGCTCTGCGAGTTTCAGACGGGCCTTGAAGCGTTCTTCCAGCGGAAGATCCTCATTCATGGCGATCGCCTTCAGCTCGGCACGCTTCGCGGCGTACTTGTCGACAAGCTGCTTGCGCTTCTTGTTCTTCTCGATTGCGCTCTTCTTTGCCATATCAGCAGATCTCCTGGCGCTAGTTCCGGAACGGGAAGCCACACTCGGCGAGGAGTGCCTTGGCTTCTTCGTTGGTTTCAGCCGTGGTGCAGACGATGATGTCCATACCGCGAATATCTTCCACCTGATCGTAATTGATCTCCGGGAAAACGATGTGTTCTTTCAGACCCATGGCGTAGTTGCCACGACCGTCAAAGCTCTTGCCGTTCAGACCACGGAAGTCTTTCACGCGCGGCAGGGCGATGTTGGTCAGACGGTCCAGGAACTCGTACATGCGCTCACGGCGCAGGGTGACCTTACAGCCGATCAGCATGCCTTCGCGAACCTTGAAACCGGCAATCGACTTGCGGGCCTTGGTTGCGACCGGCTTCTGGCCAGCGATAAGCTCGAGTTCAGCCAGCGCAGCCTTGATCTTCTTGGAGTCGGCAACAGCTTCGCCAACACCCATATTGATCACGACCTTGTCCAGCTTCGGAACCTTCATCGGGTTCGAATAGTTGAACTGCTCCTGAAGTTTCGCGCGGATCTCTTCGCGGTACTTCTTCTTGAGACGGGGTTCGTATGCATCAGACATCGATGGACTCCCCTGAACGTTTGGCAAAGCGCGTCTTGCGGCCATGCTCGTCAACTTTAAAACCAACACGCACCGCTTTGCCGTCACGCGGATCGGCGTGCGCCACGTTGGAGACGTGGATCGGTGCTTCGAACGTCTTAATGCCGCCCGGGTCCATCTGGTTCGGCTTCTGGTGGCGCTTGACGACGTTCACGCCGCGCACAACAACGCGGTTTTCGTCGACGAGAACCTTCAGGACCTCACCTTTGGTGCCCTTGTCACGGCCGGCGATCACGACAACCGTGTCGCCTTTTTTGATCTTCGCAGCCATCTTACAGGACCTCCGGGGCCATGTTCGCGATTTTGACCTGGTTCTTGCCGCGCAGTTCACGCGGGACCGGGCCAAAGACGCGGGTGCCGATCGGCTCACCATTATTATTGATGAGAACGGCAGCATTGGTGTCGAAACGGATGGTCGTGCCATCCGGGCGGTTGATGTCCTTTGCCACGCGAACGACGACAGCCTTGCGGACGTCACCCTTCTTCACGCGGCCCGTAGGAATGGCTTCCTTCACGGACACGACGATCACGTCACCGACAGACGCATAACGGCGTCCCGCGCCACCCAGCACCTTGATGCACTGGACGCGGCGTGCGCCGGAATTGTCGGCGACGCGAAGGTTTGATTGCATCTGGATCATGCGTCACCTTCCCCGCCGGAGACAAGCTCCCAGCGTTTCAGCTTGGAGTGCGGCAGGCACTCCTGGATCGTTACGGTTTGACCCTCAACAGCAGCATTCGCTTCGTCGTGGGCATGATACTTCTTGGAGCGACGAACGATCTTTTTCATCACCGGGTGGGTGAAGGTACGTTCGACGCGGACGATGGCTGTCTTGTTCTGCTTGGCAGAGACCACGACGCCTTCCATTACACGTTTTGGCATGATCTCTCTCCTACGCCTGACCTGCTTCGGCTTTTTCGCGAAGGATCGTCTTGACGCGCGCGATGTCGCGGCGAACTTCCTTCACCCGGGCCGTTTTTTCCAGCTGGCCGGTGGCTGTCTGGAAGCGCAGGTTGAACTGCTCTTTCTTCAGCTTGATCAGCTCGTCCTTGAGCTGATCGACGCTTTTCGTTCTTACATCCTGGGCTTTCATGATCAGATACCCTCAATCCGCTTGACGACTTTCGTCTTGATCGGAAGCTTGGCTGCGCCGAGACGCAGGGCTTCACGGGCGACATCCTCAGGCACGCCGTCGATCTCGAACAGGATGCGGCCAGGTGCGACGCGGGCGACCCAACGGTCGACAGAGCCTTTACCTTTACCCATCCGGACTTCAATCGGCTTGGCAGACACAGGCAGATCCGGGAATACGCGGATCCACACCTTGCCCTGACGCTTCATGTGGCGCGTTACGGCACGGCGGGTTGCCTCGATCTGGCGTGCGGTAACACGCTCGGGCTCCAGAGCCTTCAGGCCGAACTCGCCGAAAGCCAGCGAGAAACCGCCCTTGGCGTTGCCACGGATCTGGCCCTTGAAGGCCTTACGGAATTTTGTTCGCTTCGGTTGACGCATGACTTACGCTCCGGCGGCTTGCGAACCGGTGGCCGGTCCGCGCTGGTTTGCATTGGCACGGGCACGGGACTGGCCGGAAGATTCCAGACGCTTGTCCTGAGCCATCGGGTCGTGCTCCATGATCTCGCCTTTGTAGACCCAGACCTTGATCCCGATGATGCCGTAGGTGGTTTCGGCTTCTGCGGTGCCGTAATCAATGTCGGCGCGCAGCGTGTGCAGCGGAACGGAACCCTCTGCATATTTCTCGGTACGGGCGATCTCTGCACCGCCAAGACGGCCGGACACCATGATCTTCACACCGTCGGCGCCCAGACGCATGGCGGACTGGATGGCCCGCTTCATGGTACGGCGGAACGAGGCGCGGCGCTCAAGCTGGCGGGCAATGTCGTCAGCGATCAGCGTGGCATCGATTTCCGGCTTGCGGATCTCGACCAGGTTCACGCGAACTTCGTCGTCCGTCATCTTGGACAGATCTTTGCGCAGGGCTTCGATGTCCCCGCCCTTCTTGCCGATCACGAGACCCGGGCGAGCCGTGTGGATCGTGATGAGGCATTTCTTGTGCGGGCGCTCGATGATGATCTTGGAGATGCCTGCCTGCTTGAGGCGCTTGCGGATTTCCTTGCGGATCGCAATGTCCTCATGCAGCAGACGGCCAAAGTCGGCCGTGTCGGCATACCAGCGGCTGTCAGACGTCCGGTTGATACCAAGACGCAGGCCGATCGGATTTACTTTCTGACCCATTATGCGGCCTCCGCTTCAACTGAGGTGTCACGCAGGACGATGGTCAACTGCGAGAATGGCTTCACGATGCGCGCAGCGCGGCCGCGGGCGCGGGCACGAATACGCTTCATGACAAGGTTCTTGCCGACGTGCGCTTCCGCAACGACCAGGCTGTCAATGTCGAGACCGTGATTGTTCTCGGCGTTGGCGATGGCGCTTTGCAGCAGCTTGCGAACGTCCTTGGCAGGACGCTTCGGAGAGAACTGCAGCTCGGCCAGTGCGCGCTCGACCGGCAGACCGCGGATTTGCTGAGCCAGGAGGTTCAGCTTCTGCGGGCTGGAGCGGTACATGCGCAGCACGGCGCGGGATTCGTTCGACGCCTGCTTCGGAGGATTCTTGGCCTTACTCATGGCTTACTTCCTCTTCGCTTTCTTGTCCGCACCGTGGCCATAGTAGGTACGGGTCGGTGCGAATTCACCGAACTTGTGACCCACCATTTCCTCGGAAACGGTAACCGGGATGAATTTGTTGCCATTGTGGACCTGGAAGTTCAGGCCGACAAAGTTAGGCAGGATCGTGGAACGGCGCGACCAGGTCTTGATCACGACGCGCTTTTCGGAGGCGCGTGCATCTTCTGCTTTCTTGAGCAGATAGCCGTCTACGAACGGGCCTTTCCAGACAGAACGTGGCATGTCTTGCGGCTCCTCTTAGCGTTTCGCGTTGCGGCGACGGATGATCAGACGATCCGTAGCCTTGTTTTTACGGGTCTTCGGACCGCGGGTTTTCTTACCCCACGGCGTAACCGGGTGACGGCCACCGGAAGACTTGCCTTCACCACCACCGTGCGGGTGGTCGACCGGGTTCATGACAACACCGCGGACAGACGGGCGCTTGCCCATGTGACGCTTGCGGCCAGCCTTGGAGAGAACCTGGTTCATATTGTCCGGGTTGGACACAGCACCGATGGTTGCCAGGCAGCTATCCAGAACCATGCGCAGCTCACCGGAGGTCAGCTTGATCTGGGCGTAGCCACCGTCGCGGCCAACGAGCTGAGCATAGGTACCGGCGGAGCGGACCATCTGAGCGCCTTTTTGAGGCTTCAGCTCGATGTTGTGAATGATCGTACCCACCGGGATGTTTTTCAGCGGCAGGGTGTTGCCCGGCTTGATGTCGGCGGTTTTGGACGTGATCACCGTGTCACCGACTTCAAGGCGCTGCGGCGCGATGATGTAGGACAGCAGGCCGTCTTCATACTTGATCAGTGCGATGAAGGCCGTGCGGTTCGGATCGTATTCCAGGCGCTCGACAGTCGCCGGCACATCCCAGCGGTTACGCTTGAAGTCGACCTTGCGGTACAGCTTCTTGGCGCCACCACCAATGTGACGGGACGTGATGCGGCCCTTGTTGTTGCGTCCGCCGGATTTCGTCAGACCTTCGGTCAGCGCCTTGACGGGCTTGCCCTTGTGAAGGTCGGACTTGTCCACCAGCACCAGCTGGCGGCGTCCGGGAGAGGTCGGGTTGAAAGTCTTAAGTGCCATAATTCTCGTCCTTCCCCTACAGGCCCGTCGTGATGTCGACAGACTGGCCTTCGGCGAGCGTGACGATGGCTTTCTTCAGGTCGTTGCGGCGACCTTCGAAACCACGAAAACGCTTCGTCTTGCCCTTCTGGACCAGGGTGTTGACCTTGGTTACTTCGACCTTGAAGAGGGCTTCGACAGCCTCTTTGATCGCTTTCTTGTCCGCGTCGGGAGCCACTTCGAAAACAATCTTGTTTTCTTCAGCAACCAGCGTCGCTTTTTCAGTGATCAGCGGACGGCGGATAATGTCGTAGTGATGCGGTTTAACGTCGGCCATGATTATTTAGCCTCCTTCGCGCCGTCGAAACGGGCCTTGATGCCTTCAGCCGCTTCCTTGGTGATGACGAGCTTCTTGCGGCGCAGGATGTCATAGACATTCAGACCTGCGACCGGCAGCACGTCCACGTTCGGGATGTTGCGGGCAGCCTTGGCGAAATTCTCATCCACGGAGATACCGGAGATGATCAGGGCGTTCTCGATGCCGAGACCCGCGAACTGGCTGACCAGTTCTTTCGTCTTCGGAGCGGACATGACGGCCTCATCAAGCACGATGATCGCGTCTTCCTTCATCTTGGACGACAGGGCGTGAGCCAGAGCCATCTTGCGGATCTTTTTCGGAAGATCGTGGGCGTGGCTGCGGACTTTCGGGCCGTGTGCGACGGAACCGCCAACGAAGATCGGCGCGTTACGGGAGCCGTGACGTGCGCCGCCGGAGCCTTTCTGGCGGATGTACTTCTTCGTCGTACGGCTGACTTCGCCGCGCGTTTGCGTCTTGTGCGTACCAGCCTGGCGTTTGGCCAGCTGCCAGCGGATCGTGCGCTGGAGGATATCACCACGGATATCTTCGATGCCAAAAATGGCATCATCGACCGTGATGTTTCCAGCCGCTTTCCCGGCAAGGGTTTTGACTGCGAGTTCCATTATTCAGCACCCTCTTGAGTTGCTTCAGCGGCCGGAGCGTCTGCCGCGCCTGCTGCCTTGAAGGAGCCTGCTGCCGGAGCCTCTGCCGGAAGAGCTTTCTTCACGGCGTCACGCACTTCGACATAGCTGCCGTCATGGCCAGGCACAGCGCCCTTGACCAGGATCAGGCCACGCTCAACGTCGGTGCGGACGACTTCCAGGTTCTGGGTCGTGACGCGCTCAACGCCGTAATGGCCAGCCATTTTCTTGTTCTTGAAAACACGGCCCGGATCCTGGTTCATACCGGTCGAACCGTGAGAACGGTGGGAGATGGACACACCGTGCGTCGCGCGCAGACCACCGAAGTTCCAGCGCTTCATCGCACCGGCAAAGCCCTTACCGATCGTGATGCCGGCAATGTCGACCTTCTGGCCTGCAACGAAGTGGTCAGCCTGAACCTCAGCGCCAACTTCCGGCAGGTCGCCAGAGACGCGGAATTCTTTCAGTTTGCGCTTCGGTGCAACACCGGCTTTTGCGAACTGGCCGCGCAGAGCCTTGGAGGTGCGCTTTGCCTTCTTCTCGCCAATGCCGAGGATCACAGCCTTGTAGCCGTCTGTGCGGGTCACTTCCCCGCCCTTCTTCGTGGTGACGGTGCGCTCGTCTTCCGTGCGCACGCCGACAACCTGACAGCCGTCAAGGGAGAGAACCGTCACCGGGATGTGGCGACCATTCTCGTCGAATACACGTGTCATGCCAACTTTACGGGCAAGCACGCCAGAACGGGGTGCTGGCAGAGCCATTAGCGGCCTCCCTCAAGTTTGATCTCGATACCAACGCCGGAAGACAGGTCGAGCTTCATGAGAGCATCAACCGTCTGCGGGGTTGGGTCTACAATGTCGAGGATCCGCTTATGGGTACGGATTTCAAACTGCTCGCGCGACTTCTTGTCGATATGGGGAGAGCGGTTCACGGTGAAGCGCTCGATACGGGTCGGCAGCGGGATCGGACCTTTGACTTCAGCGCCGGTGCGCTTCGCCGTGTTCACAATCTCTTTCGCCGACATGTCGAGGGCGCGGTGATCGAAGGCCTTTAGCCTGATCCGGATATTCTGTCGTTCCATCGTTCTCGGTCCGTCCGCACAAAACACGTTAGCCCCAACAGAGCCAGCCAGGCCCCAGGGCGTTACGTGGGATTAAATTGTCTGTTTCGAGGGAGCGTTCGCTATCTAAAGCGCTGCCATCCCGGCGAATTCGGGGGTTTATGGGATGAACACGCCCACGTCAACTGACTCGCCTGAGGAATCTGCACAAAAGATTCACAGGTTTGCGCCGCGCCCGCCTGTGGTCATTTCCCTAGGACAGTCCGGCCAGCGCGGTGCACACCTCATCCACCGCCGTGTGCAGCACATTCACTGCATGGCCCTTCAGGATATGAAACGCCACATTCGGCCGGTGCGCCATGTGCGCGGCCACATGTTCGGCATTGATGATCGTGTCGTCGCCCGCCTGCAACCAGACCTGCCGGGCCGTCACCGCCTCCAGATCGTCTGACCAGTCCGCCATTGCCGCTGAACCATCGCGAATCCAGGCCTCGGCCCCCTGCTCCACCGCATGATACAGCCCCTCGGCCTGTACCTTCATGAGAATCGGATCCGACAGTGTCTCCAGGTCCATCGGAGAGCGCACGAATTGCGCCTTCAGGAAGGCCTTCGTGCCGCGCCGCCGATAGACCGGCAAGCCGACCGACATGACCATCTTCATGATCGAGGGGGCATGGCGCGTGGCCATGGCCGCAAACCGGGTCTGCGGGTCCATATGAGACAGATGCTTCGTCTCATCAATCGGGATGCCCCCGCCAATCACCAGCATCTCCCCCATCCGCTCGCCAAGCGCCCGCGCGATCCGGAACCCGTGGGACGATCCGCCCTGATGCACACACAGGCGCACCCGTTCCAGTCCCAGATGCTCCACCAGGGCAACCGCGTCCTCCACCGTCACGGCATCGAAGTCCGCCCGGGTCCGGCTCGGGCTCGTATAGCCATAGCCCGGCCGCGACGGCGCGATCAGCGTAATGTTCTCCGCCGCCAGCCGTCTCAGGAATTCCGGCGTGAAGAACGGGCCCTGAATATAGCCATGAATGAACAGGATGATCTTCTCGCCGCGGCCCACCCGATACCAAGCGAGCGTCCGCCCGCCGGGGCGCGGCAATTGGGAGAGGCCCGCCTTCGGCGTCATCCACACTTCCGCGCTGGGCGGATTCAGCTGCTCCGGCAACTGCCGCATCAGAAAGGCGATGCTGGCGCACAGCTGCACCACATCCGACATCCGAGCGCAGCCCGTCTTGCGCAGAATGCTCTTGGCCTGCCCCTTGATCGTCTCCACCGCCCGGCCACGCTGATCGGCAATTTGCTTCTGGCTGAGATTGGCCAGAAAGCCTTCCAGCACTTCGCTTTCGCTGGTCGTCAGGCCGAATGCCTCGCCAAGGCGCGTCATCAGGGCCGGTGACCAGTCAATATAAGACAGCGAGACATGCACCTGATCGGCAACATCCTTGGGCCTCTGGATCAGCGCAAGGCAGGCGCGAATCTGTGTCGCCTCCACATTCGCCAGAATGATCCGGTCCTGCGCCTGATGCGCGGCGGCCCTCAGTGTCTTGCGGATCTCCCCCAGCGCAGACGGGTCCAGCGGCAGCTCGTCCAGCGCGCAGGGAAATTCCTGCCCGGTCAGCTGCGCGGCGGCGGCATTGCCTGTCACCTGCCCGGTCCGCGCGGAAACTTCCAGAATCGCATGGAAGCGCTCATCATGAGAACTTTCGCGGCGTGATGCTTCCTCGATCAGCTTGCTGATGCGTGCACCATGCGTGTCCAGCATGTCATCATCGCCATGATGGCGCGGCACATCTTCTGCCAGCGCGACATTGTCCCTCTCCTCAAAGAAATAGGCCATGGCCGCGCCCAGAAACACATCGAAGCGCTCCGTTTGCGAGGGCACTTCATAGGCAGCGCCCAGCATGTCGAAATAGCGGTTGGTGTGGGACATACAGATTCGGCAACACGCTGCTGTGGAATGGAAGTTCATTCTAGAAGGCTGATTGGGGACAGCAAGGCTTTCGGCAATTTCCTGAAAATCTTTGCGCATAACCCCCGCGGGGCATGTCTGAGACGGGCCGTTCGCCTAATCTGCCCTCATCGCAGGCTGGGTGGGGATCCGGCCAAAGGACAAGGCCACACACAGGAAAGAATCCCGCATGAAGATACCTTCCTTCCTCACCTCCATGGGGCTCTCCGCCTTTGCGCTGCTGGCCCTGCCCGGCGCGTCAGCGCAGGAAATCGTTTCAACGAATGAGATCGCCTGCTCTAAAGGCGGGGCCGAGGCCTGTTTCTATGCCGGCGCGGACTATGCCAATGGCAGTAAAGGCTTGCCGCTGAGCAAGCCGAAAGCCGCCGAGCTTTTCATCAAGGCGTGTGACCTCGGCATTCCGGATGGCTGCTTCTATACCGCCAGAATGTATCGTTATGGCGTCGAAGGGATTGCCGCCGATCCTGCGCGTGGCATCTCGCTTTACGAAAAGGCCTGCACGATGGGCCATGAAGAGGCCTGCAGCGCCACATTCGCCATCCTGCGCACGGCGGAAAAAGGCGAGCAAGATATGCCCCGTCTTCTCACGGCCTTCGAAAAGGGCTGCGCCAACCAGTCCTTGAAGGCCTGCCAATGGGGCGCAGAGATCTTCTATGATGGCCGTAAAGGCAAGGATCCAGGCCATGTCGACCCCGTCCGCGCCGCGCCGCTGGCAGAGCAGGCCTGTGATGTAACGGGCGAACCCTATTTCTGCGTCATCGGGGAAATCATGTATGCCAAGCCGGATTCGCCCGCCTTCAATGCCGAAAAGGCGCTGAAGATGACGGCGATCAATTGCGAGGCCGGTGTCGAGGAATCCTGCGCGAACCTTGGCGGCATCTATCACAGCATTGGCGATTATGAGCGCGCCTACACCCAGTATGACAAGGCCTGCCAGCTCGGCAATGAGATCGGCTGCGGCGCGGCGAAGGATCTGAAATCCTGGCTGGATGAATGGGCCGAATGGAACGCCAAACAGGCCGCCCGCGAGGCGGAAATATCCGCCATGCTGAACGCTGGAGACTATAATGGCGCGGTTGCCACCGCCGTCTCGGTCTACAAATCCAGCGACTGGGCCGCGAAAGCCGTCAACGCCGCCTCTGCCGCTGGCCGCATGGGCGATGTAGATGATTATGACCTCAAAGTTCTCGAACTCTGGTTTGACAGCAAAGGCCCCGGCGGGGTCGTGAAGGCAGAGATGCGCCGCCGCGGCATTGCCGTCTCCGGCGAATATGATTCCTGGGCCGCAGACATGCAGACCATCAGATCCGCCAATCAGCGCTTCAATGCCGCCCGCGCCAATACGTCCAGCTATCGGCCGATCGAACGCGGCCCGTCGCTTGGCTCAAAGCCGATGCTCAGCGCAACCGATGCGGCGGCCCAGACGCGGGAGAAATACCGCTATGCTCACTGCACCATGAATGGAAACGCGAACAGGACAATCTGCCAGTAAGTCAGGCACGTCTCACGGCAGACTCCCCGGCGCTCACCTGTCTTAACGGCAGGTGGGCGTTTTCATGCTCGTCCCGCTTTACCGCCTACGGACAAATACGGCCCGGCAATCAACCTTTATTGCGCACAGCAAAAAGGCCGCCCTTTTGGGGCGGCCTTTC
>NZ_AWFA01000057.1 GCF_000682675.1 Hyphomonas pacifica
AAAATGTCTCACGGTCGCTGAACCGCTACATTTCGGAATATCACGCCGCTTCGCTGCGCTGACATCTGATGCATCTTCGGTCAGCTCTTCACTCGTCAGCATGAACTCTTCGGGAGGCTTCGTAGCCGCTTCCCAATTATCGAGTTCTGCCTGAGTTGGCTCGGGAAGCGGGAGGAAGGAAAAGTTTCTTCCGTCAATCAGGGACGAAAACACCTGATCAGGGAGTTCGTCGATCAGTCGAAGCGTTCGTTTGGTGAATTTGAAGTTCAAAAGCGGATTTCGGAGCGATAAATCGAGGAGCTTCAATCGCAACTTTTCGATCGTCGACGCAATCGTGGCGAGCTGGTCCGCGCTGGATTCTGATTGGGTTGTGCGTGCCTGGCTCGCCTCCATTTCGAATCCTCTGATAGCGGCAATTCAAAAAGTGCATTAGCACATCAGGAGCACAATTATTCAACCACCAGATTTCAATCTAAAATAATCAGATCCTCTCGCTCTTTATCGCCGTTTCGAACTCTGCGGCATCTTCTTCTGACCTAAACATATAACGGGCGGTATGCTCGCCCTTCTCCAGATGGCTGTATGAGCGCCAGTCAGGGCCGATATGCGTGTTGAGCCAGGCGGCGATGATGTCGAGGCGTTTGCCGAGGCCGAATGGCGGGATGGGCAATTCGACATGGTGCGGGAAGTGCCGCGCATCCCTTTCGGCCATGAGAACGGATTTGTAGCGACCCATGGGCTTCTCCTTTTAGTTCCCTTTTTGTTCTTTTCTTGCTTTCCGGTCTGATAGCAATCTGTGCTGCGCGATTTCCTTTGAATTGCCCTTCTGCGTCCTCGGAGGTCCCGCAGGCGCCTTTCGTGTCCTCCGGCCCCAACTGTGCGGCGGCATTTGATGCCCTGATGCTGGTCCCATCACTGATGAGGACCACGCCTAACCATGTCTGCCCTGCCCCAGCCCAGCGAGACCGAGACCCGCCGCACGGCGATGCTCCGTACGGCGTTCGACGGCCCAGTCGGCGCGGCGTTGGCTGCCGCCGATACGATCGAGATCCTCGCCAATCCCGATGGTTCGGTCTGGGTCGAAAAAGCGGGCTTTGGTCTGCGGCGGGCGACCGAAACGCTGGGCCGCGCCGAGCGTGAGCGGATTATCCGGCTGGTCGCCTCCTCTGTCGGGGAGACTTGTGACCGCGCCTCTCCCATAGTGTCCGCCGAACTGCCAGGCTCCGGCGAGCGGTTCGAAGGTATTCTTCCGCCCGTCTCGGAAGCACCCTGCTTCGCAATCCGCAAACCGGCCGGCCAGCCGATCGCGCTCGATACCTATGTCGAAACGGGCGCGCTGACGCCGGCGCTCTGTGTCGGGCTGCGGCAGGCGCTGGAAGACCGGCTCAACATTGTCGTTGCCGGCGGGACATCATCGGGCAAGACGACCTTTGCCAATGCCTTGTTGTCCGAGCCGGCTCTTGCTGAGGACCGGATCGTCATCCTGGAAGACACGCGCGAGCTCCGTTGTTCGGCTGAAGATGTGACGCAGCTCAGGACGCACCGGTCCGGCATTACGCTCCGTGATCTCGTGCGCTCGACCATGCGGCTCCGCCCTGACCGGGTCATTGTTGGCGAGGTGCGCGGCGGCGAGGCGCTCGACTTGCTCAAGGCCTGGAATACGGGCCATCCGGGCGGGATCACCACGCTGCATGCAAACTCCGCCTCCGGCGCACTCACGCGCCTCGAACAGCTGGTGGAGGAAGCAACGACCGCCCTTCCGCATGCCCTGATTGGCGAAGCGGTCGACGTGATCGTCTTCATGTCCCGCGCGAGCGGCGCGCGCCGCGTCGAGCAGGCGCTCCGGATTACCGGCTTTGACGGCACCGAATACCGGACCGAGCCGCTTGCTACCCCCTTTCTCAACATCGTCAACTAAGGAGACCCGACGCATGTTCTACGACCAGATCAAGGCCCTCAACCGATCGCTTCAGGTCGGCGTGCTGCTCGCCTCGGTGAGTGTGGTGTCATTGCCTGCCCATGCCGCCGGCACCGGCATGCCCTGGGAAGGCCCGCTCGATCAGATCCTGCAATCGATCGAAGGCCCCGTCGCCCGGATCGTGGCGGTGATCATTATCACGCTCACCGGGCTGACGCTCGCTTTCGGGGAAACCTCCGGCGGGTTCCGCAAGCTGATCCAGATCGTGTTCGGTCTGTCGATCGCCTTTGCAGCTACCTCCTTCTTCCTCACCTTCTTCAGCTTCGGCGGCGGCGCGGTGCTCTGATGCTCGACGGCTACGAGATCCCCCTCCACCGCTCGCTCGCCGAACCCATCCTGATGGCAGGTGCGCCGCGCTCGGCCGCCATTGCCATCGGGACGATCGCGGCAGCTCTGGCCCTTGGCCTCAGGCTCTGGATACCAGGGCTTGTGGTCTGGGTGGCGGGGCACTCGCTCGCCGTCCTCATGGCCCGGTCTGATCCCGACTTTCTCGCCGTCGCGATCCGGTCTGCCCGTCACAAGGAACATCTGTCATGCTGAACCTATCCGAATACGCGACGCGGCAGGCCTGTCTTGCCGACTACCTCCCCTGGGCGTGCCTCGTCGCGCCGGGCGTCGTCCTCAACAAGGACGGCGCCTTCCAGACAAGCTTCCGCTATCGGGGTCCCGACCTCGAAAGCTCGACGGAAGCCGAACTCGTTGCGGTCACCGCACGGGTCAACAATGTGCTCCGCCGGTTCGGGTCCGGCTGGGCGCTCTTCTTCGAGGCGGTGCGGGCAGAAGCGGCCTCGCTGGACGAGAGTACATTTGAGTGCCCAGCCGCCTGGCTGATTGAGCAGGAGCGGCGAGCAACCGCCGAAGAGACCGGCGCCCGGTTCGAGAGCGCCTATTATCTCACCCTGCTCTGGCTTCCGCCCGCCGATGCGACAGGCCGGGCCGAAAAGGCGCTGATCGAGCGGCCGGAGAAACGGGATGGCGAGGACTGGCGTCAGCGGCTTGAACATTTCCAGACCCGCGCCGCGCAGACGCTGGACCTTCTTGCGATGGCCTTGGATGAAATCCATCCGCTCTCGGATGAAGAGACGCTGACTTATCTCCATGCCTGCATCTCGTCGAAACGGCATGCCGTGTCTGTGCCGGAACTGCCGGTCTTTCTCGATGCGGTGCTCGCCGATGAAAGCTTTGCGGGCGGGCTTGAGCCACGGATTGGCGAAGCTCACCTTGCGACGCTGACCCTGCTTGGCTTTCCGGCCTCGACCCTCCCGGGGATGCTGGATGAGCTCAACCGGCTCGGTTTCTCCTATCGCTGGACAACGCGCTATATCGCGATGGACAAGGCGGAAGCCGAAAAGCTCCTTGCAAAGAAGCGCCGGCACTGGTTTGCGAAGCGCAAATCGGTTGGCGCAGTCCTGCGTGAGACGCTGTTCAACGAGCAGGCCGCGCTGCTCGATAATGATGCCGACAACAAGGCCGCCGACGCTGATGCAGCGCTGCAGGAACTCGGCTCGGACCTTGTCTCTTATGGCTATGTCACCACGACGCTGACGCTCATGGGCACTTCGCGCGAAGAGGTCGAGGAGCGCACCCGCGCCGTTGAGCGGGTGATCAATGGGCGCGGGTTTACGACCATCCGTGAGACGCTGAACGCCGTTGAAGCCTGGCTCGGCTCGCTGCCGGGCCATGTCTACGCCAATGTCCGCCAGCCCATCTTGCATACGCTGAACCTGGCACACCTCGTGCCAATCTCTTCGGTCTGGGCAGGCGATGCGTGGAACGACCACCTTGCAGATCGCGGCCTGATCGAGGCGCAGACCGAAGTCACGACGCCGTTCCGGCTCAACCTGCATGTTGGCGATGTCGGTCATACGCTGATTATCGGTCCAACTGGGTCCGGCAAGTCGGTCCTCCTGTCACTGCTCGCGGCGCAATGGCAGCGCTATGAGGACGCGCAGGTTTTCCTCTTCGACAAGGGACGGTCCGCGCGCGCGGTGACGCTGGCCATGGACGGCACCTGGTTGCCGCTGGCCGGCGATGAGCGTCCGGCACTGCAGCCGCTTCGGGACATTGATACAGACCGCGGTGCGAGCTTTGCCGCAGACTGGCTGCTCGGCCTGATCGAAGCCGAAGGTGTCACCGTTACGCCGGACCTGAAGACCGTCTTGTGGGACGCGGTGCGGTCGCTCGCTTCAGCGCCTGTTGCCGAACGCACGCTGACGGGGCTCAGCCTCATCCTGCAATCGGATACGCTGAAAGCCGCGCTCCATCCCTACACGCTGGAAGGCGCATACGGGCATCTGCTCGACAGCGATGCCGAAGCCCTCGACCTGTCTTCGGTTGCCTGTTTCGAGATGGACGAGCTGATGCAGACCCCGTCTGCGGTGGCGCCCGTCATCACCTATCTCTTCCATAGGCTGGAAGACCGGTTCGATGGCCGCCCGACCCTGCTCATCCTCGATGAGGCCTGGCTGTTCCTCGATCATCCGGTGTTTGCCGCGCGCCTCCGCGACTGGCTGAAGACGCTCCGTAAGAAGAATGTAGCCGTTGTGTTTGCGACCCAGTCGCTTGCCGACATTGAAGGGGCCTCGATTGCGCCTGCCCTGATTGAATCCTGCCCGACGCGGATCTTCCTGCCGAATGAGCGGGCGCTGGAACCGACTGCCCAGGCGATCTATCGCCAGTTCGGGCTCAATGACCGCCAGATCGACATCCTCGCCAAGGCCATCCCGAAGCGGGACTATTACTACACCTCGCCCCTTGGCTACCGGCTGTTCGAGCTCGGCCTTGGCGATGTCGCGCTTGCCTTCTGTGGGGCGGCGTCCCCCGCCGACCAGAAACTCATGGACGGGCTTCTCGAAGCCGGTGCCGAAGCGGGCTTCGCCCGGAGCTGGCTGGAGCTGAAACAGCTTGGCTGGGCAGCAGACCTACTGGCCGAGAAGCCAGACGCACCCCTCTCCCAAATTGCCGCTGAATAGGAGCCCCTCACATGAAAGCCCTTCTCTCTTCTGTCGCCCTCGCCGCCATTCCGCTCTCGGGCCTGATGGCCCCGCCGGCCTCCGCGCAGCTCTTCGGCGGCGGCATAGTCTACGACCCGACCAACCATGCCGAGAACATCCTCCAGGCGGTGCGGGCCCTGCAGCAGATCGACAACCAGATCCGTCAGCTCACCCATGAAATCGACATGATCGAGAAGATGGCTCGGGATCTGGAGACACTGCCCGTCGAGGTTGCCCGTGCCATCATCGCCGACCGTATCCGCCGGATCGGCGAACTGATGGAGGAAGCAGACGGCATTGGATACGGCGTCGAGGAGGTCGAACGAGACTACGAAGACCTCTATCCCGAAACCTATGGTGAGACGCCGCCTGCCAATGCCGTCCTTGTCGAGGATGCGCGGGCGCGCTGGCAGCAATCCCGCTCGGCGCACAAGCACACGCTCCTCATGGTCGCCGAGACGGTCCGGGACAATGCGCGCGATGCCGAGGCGCTGACGGGTCTTGTCGAAGAGAGCCAGACCGCAATCGGCAATCTCCAGGTGCTGCAGGCCGGCAACCAGATCGAAGCCATGTCGGCTCAACAGCTCATGCAGATGGAAGCCATGATGGCCGCCCATTACCGCGCTGAGGCGCTCGACCGGGCGCGCGAGCTGGAAGAGGCCGAACGCGGCCGGGCGCGCCTTCAAAGCTTTTTCGGGAACTAGACCGCCATGGAAGAAATGGGCGTCATCGACCGGTTCCTCGAAACCTTCATTGCCTATATCGACTCAGGCTTCGGCCTGCTCGCAGGCGATGTCGCTTATATGACGACCACATTGATCGTGATCGACATCACGCTGGCGGGGCTATTCTGGGCCCTGTCGCAGAATGCCGATGTGATTTCGGGGCTCCTCAAGAAGGTGCTCTATGTCGGCTTCTTCGCCTTCATACTCGGCAATTTCTCCATCCTGGCGAACATCCTCTTTGCGAGCTTTGCCGATCTCGGCGTGAAGGCAGGATCATCTACGCTGACGGCGGATGATTTGATGCGGCCCGGCTATATTGCAGGGGTCGGGTTCGAGGCAGCGCAGCCGCTTCTCGAAGAGATCGGCGACATGCTGGGCCCGATCCGCTTCTTTCACAACTTCATCCTGATCGCGGTCATGCTGATTGCCTGGGCGATCATTCTCGTCGCTTTCTTTGTGCTGTCGGTCCAGCTCTTCGTCGCGATCCTGGAGTTCAAGCTCACGACGCTGGCGGGCTTCGTGCTCGTGCCCTTCGCGCTCTGGAACA
>NZ_AWFA01000058.1 GCF_000682675.1 Hyphomonas pacifica
AATGCGGGACCATTTGGGGCTCAGGTCACAAATCATAGAGCACGTCTCATGGGCCCGTCATGAGACGTCACCATAACAAGTATACTATGCCGCAGGGATGAAGAGTTATGCGGAATACAGTGTTTAAAGCTGACTTACCCGCACGTCCTCCCCGCAACCGGATCAAGAACGGTATAAGATATGCGTTCGGCTTGCTGGCCTTCTGTCACATGAAGTCCATTGCATGATGGGAGAGGGAATCCTTAGGAAGTGCCGCGTCTCAGAATCAGCCATCAGGCAAGATGTGCGAAGACCATGACTATGCACCAGATATGGGTTTCGTCATGGTCATAAGCAATTGTGGTAGCAGTTTCACATATGCTCGGCTGCACAAAGCAGGCTAGGCGGACGCCATCCTTAGTTTTTAACTCCGCCGGCATCCATTCCGGTATCACCGTTCGCTTCATCCTGTACACCAAAGCCACGGTCACGCATCAGCGCGTTTGTGTCTGGGCCATGCCCCCGGAACTTCACATACGCCTCTGATGGATCTATCGTGTTCCCAACCGAGAGGATCCATTTGCGGAACTTCGCGGCGGTTGCCTTGTCATAGGGCCCGCCAGCTTCCTCAAAAGCCTCCCATGCATCTGCGCTGAAAGTGTCCGCCCAGAGATAGGCGTAATAGCCAGCGGCATAGCCTTCGCCGGAAAAGACGTGAGAAAATTGCGGCATGCGGTGACGCATGGGCAGTTCTTTCGGCATACCCAGCTCCACCAGGGTTTCACGCTCGAACGTATCCGCGTCAAAGTCCGTGAAATCTGTCATGGTGTGAACCTTCATGTCTACCAGGGCACTGGCCAGATATTCAGTTGTGTCAAATCCCTGACGGGCATTGGCGGCCCGCTCGATCTTCTCCACCAGTTCCTGTGGGATTGGCTTACCAGTGTCCATATGAAGCGCAAAGCGTTGTAGGATTTCCGGAGTTGGCAGCCAGTTCTCGTGAACCTGGCTAGGGAACTCGACATAATCCCGTGGCACTGCAGTGCCCGCAAGCGAGGGATAGGTAACATTCGAATTCAGCCCGTGCAAGGCATGGCCAAACTCGTGGAACAGAGTGGACGCATCATCCCATGAGATCAGGATTGGCTCTCCGGGAGCGCCCTTGACGAAATTGGAATTGTTGGAAACGATTGGCGTGGTGAAGCCGTCGATATTGTTCTGTGAACGGTAAGCATTCATCCATGCTCCCGAACGCTTTCCGGAACGGGCATAGGGGTCGAAATACCAAAGGCCGACATGCTTGCCTTCCCGCAGGACTTCCCAGACGCGTACGTCTTCATGAAAGACGGGAACGTCTTCAACGGGCTGAAACTCAAAGCCGTACAGCTCGCCGGCCATCCAGAACATGCCCTCACGCAGCTTTTCCAGCTGCAGGTATTGTTTTACTTCCTCGGAATCGAAATCATAGTCGGCCTGCCTGACCTTTTCTGCATAATAGCGATAATCCCAGGGCGCGATCGTAATGTCCGCGCCTTCCGCATCCGCAACTTCCTGCATGGCGGCCACTTCGTCGGCCACCTTGGCCTTTGCAGCAGGCCAGACCTTCAGCATCAGCTCCATGGCGGCATCGGGTGTCTTCGCTACGGCCTTTTCAATCGACCAGGCGGCATAGTTGTCATAACCTAGAAGCTTGGAGCGTTCCGCACGCAGCTTCATGATGTCAGCAATCAGCTGATTGTTGTCATAGGCGTCGCCATTATCGCCACGATTGTAATAGGTGTTCCACACTTTCTCACGCAGCTCGCGATTGTCGGAATAGGTCAGGAACGGGTCCATGGAGGAGCGCGTATTCAGAATGGCATACTTGCCGCCCTCATTATCACGTGACTCAGCGGCTGACTCTGCAGCACTAATGACAGATTCCGGCAGACCGGAAATCTGGTCTTCGGTGAGCCAGGTGACATAGGCCTCCTCATCATGGAGAAGGTTGTTGGAGAATGTCGTGTAGAGGGAGGCAAGCTCCTGATTGATCGCGGCGACACGCGCCTTGTCTGCATCATCCAGACCAGCACCGGCGCGCGCGAAGTCTGTATAATAGTCCCAGACAAGACGTTGTTGTTCCGGGGTGAGAGCGTTATAGCCATCCCCCTTGTAAATTGCCTCAATGCGATCATAAAGGGCTTTGTTCTGGTAGATTGAATCGCTAAAAGCCGCGAGCTTCGGAGCCATTTCACGCTGGACTTCCTGCACGGCAGGGCTGCTCAGTCCCGAAGCATATATTCCGTAGATTGTGCCAACCCGATCAAGCTCGTCGCCTGATTCCTCCATTGCCAGAATTGTATTGTCAAAGGTCGGTGCATCCGTCTGTGAGGCAATGGCGTCAATCTCGCCGCGGGCGCTTTTTATCGCTGCCTCAAGGGCAGGCTGAAACATGGACACTTCGACCTTGTCAAAGGGGGGAACACCGCCATACGGGCCCTTCCATTCTTGGAGAAGGACCCTGTAGGTGTCGTCTTCGTTCACCTGCGCCATATCATCCATGGAATCCTGCATTTGCTCCATCTGGCCTTCGCGGCCTGTTACGTCCTCAGTGCTCTCACACGACGTAATGGCAAGCAAAGCGAACGCCGAAGCACTGGCGATGAGGGCGGATTTTGTCATGAGAATCTCCTGGAATCGAGCACCTCTGAGGTAGTAATAACGGCCTCAGATTAATTTCATTTGCAACGATTAGATGCATAACATCCTGTCAGGCCATTCGTCCACTGCCGGGTGAGCTGCTGGTGTGCAGGTGGAGACATGAACCTGCAGTCTTCAAGAGGCGGGTGAATGTAGTCTGATAGGGGCCTGTTCAAAAAGGAACCGCGAATGCGATCAAGTGTGACCCAGGCTGTTTGCCGTAAGCCCAAGGCAATATCATGAAGATGGGGATTAGCCCTGACCAGGAGATAATTTTTCTGGTCAGGGCGGAATTGGTAGGCTTTTAGTCCGTCCACTGCCGGGCATGCAAGAAAACTGTGACGGGAGTTTTAAGATCTGCAGCATTGTTGCCGATGGCGAAGCTGTAGTCTCCTGCAGCAAGCGACCAGCCATCATTCTCCCACTCCGCCAGGATGCGCGGGTCAATCACAAGGTTTACCTGCTGGCTTTGGCCCGCAGCCAGATCGACCTTGCTGAATCCCACAAGTCTTTGCTTCGTTTCTCCGTTCACTGAAACAAGATAGACTTGAGGCGTTACCATACCGGCGCGATCCCCGGTATTGGTCACAGAGAGTGAGGCAGACAACTTAGTGGCATCTCCTGAGATGGACAGATCATTTTGCGCAAATGACGTGTAGCTGAGCCCGTAGCCAAACGGGAAGAGTGGCTCGATGCGTTTTTTTGCGAACCAGCGATAGCCAATATCAGAGCCTTCGATGGAATAGTCGACTTCCAGGGGAATTGTATCCGAATGTGGCGCAAAGCTGGGAATGTCCATGTCGAAACCATCCAGCATTGGACGCGGCAGCTGATCTTCACTTTTGGGGAAGGTCACTGGCAGACGGCCTGACGGGTTTACATCTCCATACAATATGTTGGCGATGGCTTCAGCGCCTCGCATACCCGGATACCAGGCTTCGACGACGCCAGCGACTTCATCAATCCATGGCATGTCGACTGGCCCGCCCGTTTCCAGCACAACAATTGTGTTCGGATTGGCTTTGGCGATAGCCGAAATCAATTCGTCCTGACCTCTCGGCAAGGCAAGCGAAGCGACATCGATTCCTTCCGTCATCCATTGGGTGGCGAAAATGATGGCCACGTCTGAATTTTTGGCGGTTTCAACAGCATTCGCGATATAGTCGCCTCGTCGGTATGAGAAGGTCGTCTCGGGGGCTTTGGTCTTCAGTGCTTTTAACGGCGCTGAGCGGTGATAGCTCTCCGTCATGAACATAGCGAACGGACCGTCGCCGCCAAGGGGCAGTGCTAGGGCGGGGCCGCCTTCCGTTTGTGCGTTGGAAGAACCGCCGCCAGACAGGACACCTGAATCGGCATATCCTCCGATCACAGCAATACGTGTCTCATCTCCAGTCAATGGTAGTGTGCCATTATCGTTCTTCAGAAGAACGATGCCTTCTTCAGCGACCTTTTGAGCCGTGTGGGCATTCTTATCAAAGTCAATGTCACGGATAACGGGCGGGTTTGCATCCACACCTACGGAATATATACCCCACAGGACGCGCTCGTTCATGTCTGTGAGACGCTCGTCATAGGCGGGGTCGGTCTCTGCTGCCTGAAGTAGTTTGTCATGGAAGAAGAGATCTTTATCCAGCTGTGAGCCCGACTGCTGGTCCAGTCCATTCAATGCATCCTCAAGCCCGTGAACGGCGCCCCAGTCTGACATCACCCAGCCCTTATATCCCCAGTCTTCCTTCAGGACGCTGTTAAGTAGATAGTTATTGCCGCAGGCATAGTCTTCATTCACTTTGTTATAAGCGCACATGATCGAACCCGGCTGCCCTTTCTCTATCGCGATCTGAAAGGCAAGCAGGTCACTTTCGCGAGCAGAGTCATCGTCGATTTTGATGTCTACGAAATGCCGACCGGTTTCCTGATCGTTGAGGGCAAAATGCTTGAGCGTGGAAATAACGTGTTCGGACTGAATGCCTCTGACGGAAGCGGCGGCCATGAGCCCGGAATGAAGCGGGTCTTCGCCGAGATATTCAAAGGTACGCCCCCCTCTGGGGTCGCGGATAAGGTTCATGCCGCCAGCAAGAAGCACATTAAAGCCTTTGGAATGGGCCTCTCTACCAATGGTTGCGCCCCCGATTTCAATCAGATCCGTATTGAAGGTTGCACCCTGCGCCATGCCAGAGGGGAGGGCCGTTGAGTAGTCGCCCCGCAAGCCGCCCACATAGGAAACGCCTAGACTGGCATCTGTTTCCTTGAGGGCAGGCACACCCAGGCGCGGAATGCCGGAGATATATCCGGCGCCAGGTATGGCGTCTTCAGGAATTTCAGTGCCATCGCCGATTGCAAGTGGCATGATGCCCCAAGTCAATTGAACGCGCTCTTCTCCAACCATTTGCGCGGAGGTCTTTTTTGCCCGCTCCAGGGGGAAGTCCGGCGTACTCTGGGCGGTTGCGCAGGCGCCCAAGACAAACGTTGCTGCGCTGGCTAGGGCCAGCCTTTTAAAGGTCGTCATATGTCCTCTCCTTCGTATCATTATTTCTGCGTGTCTCTGATGAAGGCGGTACCAAAAGCTGTGCTTTCAAGCTGCTCATCTCACATATATCTCTGCAGGCGGTTCAATATCCGCAGGGGTGCCGGCCTCGCAATTAAACGCTGCAGCCTCTGTTCTTGAGCCGCTTTCATCATGAACGGCTATTTCCGGATAGGGGCAGATCTTGCGGGAATATGCCGTGCTGCCATCTTGCTCGATATGTCGTCCCGTCAGGTATTTTGGGAGTGTGTCTTGCTCCACCCAGGCCTCCAGAGCGGCTTGTGCGTCAATTATGAAGGGGCCCGGCCCTGCTCTGCCCCACTGAGGTGGTCCATC
>NZ_AWFA01000059.1 GCF_000682675.1 Hyphomonas pacifica
TGAATGAGGGAGCCAAAGGGCTCAGGTCAACCGGACAAGAAGTCACCTCCCGTGAACCAAATCAGCCGCCCGGCGTTTCCAAGGCAAGACCCGATGGAGGAACCTGTCCCATGAAACCGTTTCTTATGACCGCCACGGCCGCTGCTGCCCTTGCCTTGGTGGCCTGTTCGCCTTCCGCGCCAGACGCTGACCCTTCCCCGGTTCAGCCCTATGAAGACGACATCGTGATCGACGAATCCGCTGTTGAAACGCCTGCAGATGATATGGCCGGCGAGATGACGGATGACATTGCCGCAAACAGCCTGACCGATATCATCGCGCAGAATGCGGACCTCTCCACATTCGCCTCGGCGCTGGATGCGGCCGGGGTCTCTGAAAAGCTGGCGGAGGGCGGCCCCTACACCGTGTTCGCGCCGACCAATGAGGCCTTCGCAAAGGTGCCGCCGGAGGAGCTGGAAATGCTGCTCGCGCCGGAAAACAAGGACAAGCTGGTCAGCGTGATCGAATATCATGTCGTGCCAGGCAGGGTCATGTCCGCTGAGATGCCTACAGAGTCGGAAAATATCGCCACCGCCAGCCTGAACCAGCTGGATATGGCAATGCGCACGGTAGATGATGGCAAGGTGATGGTGAATGATGCGCACGTCACCTCAGCCGATATCGAAGCCACCAATGGCGTGGTGCACATTGTCGATACGGTGATCATCCCCCGCATGTCGGAATAGGCCGCGCGGCAGACGGGATGTGAACAAATAGCGAAAATGCAAGGTGCCATTAACCCTTCCCCCTGATAGGGTGAGGGGAATGAGCACGACGATTCGCATCCTCGGAATTGACCCGGGCCTCCGCCACACAGGCTGGGGTGTGATTGAGCAGACCGGCGCGCGGCTGGTGCATGTTGCCCATGGCGTGATCTCTGTGGATCCCGACTTTGCCATGGCGGACCGGCTGGGCGGGATTTTTGAAGCTGTGGGCGAACTCGCCCGGCATTACGGGCCGCATGCGGCGGGCGTAGAGGAAACACTGGTCAATGCGAACCCGCGCTCCGCGCTGAAGCTCGGCCAGGCAAGGGGCGCAGCCATGGCGGCGCTGTCCATGGCAGGCATTCAGGTCGCGGAATTTGCGCCCCGCAAGATCAAGCTGGCCATTGTCGGCACGGGCACAGCCGACAAGGACCAGATCGCCTTCATGGTGAAGCGCCTGTTGCCAAAGGCCGGGGAGATGAAGTCGGACTCAGCAGATGCCCTTGCCTGCGCCATCTGTACCGCCCACCATCTACCGGTGGAGCTGAAGCGAGGCGCAGCATGATCATTGGCAGACTGACCGGCATCGTGGCCGCCCTCGGTGCGGACCATGTTCTGATAGATGTGAATGGCGTCGGCTATGTCTGCCTGGCTGGCTCGCGCCTCTTGTCGAAGCTACATGCGGGCGATGAGGCGGTCATCCATGTCGAGACGCGGGTGACGGAAAACTCGATCACGCTGTTTGGCTTTGGCTCGGATGAAGAGCGCGCTTGGTTTGTCCGCCTGCAGGATGTGCACGGTGTGGCCGGCAAGGCGGCGATGGCCATTCTGGACGCGATCACGCCGGCCGAATTGATGGACGCGATTGCGCTAAGCGATGCCTCCGTGCTGACCCGCGCAAAAGGCGTCGGCAAGAAGCTGGCCGAACGCATCACGGGAGAGCTGGCCGGCAAGCCCCCTCCGCTCGGACGTTTTGGCAAGTTCGAGGCGGCGAATGTCGCCGGCATGGCCAGCGCGCCGGTTGCCGCCAGTACAGGCGCGCGCAGCGAAGCGATCTCTGCACTCGTCAATCTCGGCTATGCGCAAAGCGAGGCAGCCCGCACTGTGGCGGGTGTGGCCAAGGATATTGGCGATAAAGATGTAAGTACACTGATCAAAGCGGCCCTCAAGGAGCTGGCGAAATGAGCCGCGAGGGCACGCTTTCTGATCCAAACGCACAGGGCGGTGACGCGCTGGACCGCGCGCTGCGGCCACAGGCTTTTGACGACTATATCGGCCAGCGCAAGGCGAAGGCCAATCTGCGCGTCTATGTCCAGGCAGCGAAAAAGCGCGAAGAGGCGCTGGACCATGTGCTGCTCTTCGGCCCGCCGGGACTGGGCAAGACCACGCTGGCGCAGATCCTGGCAAAGGAAATGGGCGTCGGCTTTCGCGCAACGTCAGGCCCGGTGATCGCCAAGGCCGGAGACCTCGCTGCGATCCTGACCAATCTTGAGCCCAATGATGTGCTATTCATTGACGAGATCCACCGCCTGCCGCCTGTCGTGGAGGAGATCCTCTATCCCGCGATGGAGGATTATGCGCTCGACATCGTGATTGGGGAGGGCCCCTCGGCACGGTCTGTGCGGCTGGACCTTTCGCCCTTTACGCTGGTTGGTGCGACGACACGGGCAGGCCTGCTGGCCACGCCGCTGCGCGACCGGTTCGGCATTCCGATGCGTCTTGAGTTCTATGAGCCGGAAGAGCTGGGACGGATTGTCATGGCAGCGGCCCGCAAGCTGAAGGCTCCGATCACGGAGGATGGCGCGGTAGAGATTGCCGGCCGAGCGCGCGGCACACCGCGGATCGCACTACGCCTGCTGCGCCGTGTGCGGGACTTTGCCGAGGCCGATGGCGGCACGATTACACAGCAGGCTGCCGCAAGCGCACTAAAGCGGCTCGAGATCGATGCCGATGGCCTCGACGCGCTGGACAGGCGCTATCTGCACGCGCTGGTGAAGACCTATGCGGGGGGGCCTGTAGGCGTGGAGACGCTGGCCGTCGCGCTATCGGAAGCGCGCGATGCGGTGGAAGACGTGATCGAGCCTTATCTGATGCAAAAGGGCTATGTCGCGCGCACGCCGCGTGGGCGGGTGGCTGCGCCTCTGGCTTATGAGCGTCTCGGCCTGCCAGGGCCTGCGGCGGGCGAACAGCAGGGCGGTCTTTTCGGCGAGAAATAGCTGTCTTCCAGGCCGCATTCATGCCTTAAGTAGTTTCCACGATTTCCAAATCGCATGTGTCGTGCCCTGATGCTGACGAACCGCATTATTCGGGAGACAAGATCCATGTCCCATACACCCCACGATCTGGCAGAGGAGTTTCCGGAGATGGCCGACCGTATTCGCGAACTGAAAGAAGCTGACACGCATTTTGCGCGCCTGGCCCAGGACTATTACGACATCAACCGCCAGATCCACCGCATTGAGACGGATGTCGAACCGGCCAGCGATGCTTTCCAAAACCAGTTGCGACGCCAGCGCATGACGCTGAAAGATGAGCTGTACACCATGTTGAAGCAACCAGTCTGACGCTCACATTAGGAGGGGCAAATTATGGGTAATCTGACAGTAGATCCGCTGGCCATCGGGGCCCTTGTCGGTTTTGCATCGCTTGTGGCAATTTCGCTGGGAATTACGCTGTGGCTGATAAAGCAATCACGTAAGTCTGCAGGCGAAAAATAGGCCCGCTTACGTATATTTACGCATGTGAATTTCTTTCCTGCGCGGCATTCTGCTTGAAAACAGTGGTGTTCCACCTTGGGAGGAGTTTCGATGCCGCCGTCTTTTCAAGAGTTGATCGGGGAGTTTCCCGAGGCCTTTGAACGGATTCTGGAACTGGAGTCGGTTGACCCGGATTTTGTTCGTCTGGCGAAAGAGTATGATTCCATTAATGCTGCACTTCAGCTGTTCGAGACCAGTATTGACCCTGTATCCAATGGGCATCACAAGGATTTGCGTCGGCGCAAGATCTATCTGAAACAAAAGATCTGTACGCGCATTTCCGATTGATCCGAACATCTTGAATATTCCCCTTGCGAACAAGCAGGCGCTGGCGTAAATCGCGCTGCCGCCGACCGCTGCGAAAGGCACAAACGGGCGGCGGAGCCTTGTTCTTTTACCCATGTCCGCCCCGTCGTTTGACTGTGTGTCCTGCGGCGCCTGCTGTTTCAGCAGGAACCCCCGCTATCTGCAACTGCTGCCCTGGGACGCCTCCCGAAACCTGCCGTCTGAAAGCCTCTTTACAGAAGGCGGCAACACCTATGTCAGCTTTGCCTGCGGGCACTGCGTGCATCTGGACCTGTCCGCCGGGAAGGCAGCCTGCCAGGTATATGAAGACCGGCCCGAAGCCTGCCGCGCCTTCCGTGCGGGCAGCTTCGAATGCGTCAAGGCCCGCCGCGCCAATGGCATCATGGGCGTGACTGCGCGCAGCAGGGAAGGCGACCTTCCGAAGGCGGGCTAGGTCGCTCTCTCTGCGGCATGTTGCCTCCTGCGCCTAAAGCCGGACTGGCCTTCG
>NZ_AWFA01000060.1 GCF_000682675.1 Hyphomonas pacifica
GCCACCAGCATGGCCAGCATCAGATATCGAAACAACAGCGTCTCCCCACAGCTTGCTCAGACGCCGCCCAGTGTAGCGCCTCTCCGTGACATGACCAGACCCAACGCCCGGCCGCATGCCGCCATGTCTTCAGCGTAAATACCCACTGCCTCTCCGGTTCGCCGGCGCAACGCTTATAAGCATCGACTAATCCGAGAAGCATGTCTGTGTTCCATCATAATTGTTGTAACACCGCGGCTCTTTGCTCTGGGGCGGCCTGTTCCAGTTGGGGTCGAAGCGTCGATCCATTTCTTCCCTGGCATAGCGCTCTGCGGCGCGGTCTGCCTTGGCCTTCTCCTCGGCATAGTAAGCCTGCGCCGTTGGCCAGACGAGACGGCACTCCTCACTGTTCTGACCAAACCGGCGACAGATTTCCCCGGAATCCTCAATGTCGGGGAGGTGCCGGTATTCGCGCCAGTAGGCTTTCAGATACTTGCCGCCATGCGTCTTCGCCACCTTGTAGAAGTTGGCATACTCCCTGACCGAGCGGCCTGGCTGCATGACTTCATCGGCACTGGCAAGCTGGACGTCCGCCAACAGGGCCTGATAGTTTGCCTCGCGCCGGTCTTCTCGAGCCTTGCGTTGCGCAGGCGTCATTTCACGATACTCCCGATCATCCCTGTTCATGGCGTACTCCACCCCCGCATGGACAATAACGTCGTTTGTGATCAGCGCCTGTGGATCGAAGGGGTGCGTCTTCAGCGTGGAGATGTCCGCATCATAGACTTTCTCGACAGCACGCCTGTGGATATCGTCACCCGTGCTGACCCAGTCAGTGATGCCGGACGTTTCAGGATTGGAGGGATCGTCAAACAGACGCACCACGACGCGCAGGCCCGGTTGGGGAATATCCCGGGGGTCTGCATCCTCGAATCGCGCCTTGTACAGAGCCTCATCCGCAGTCCCGATCCAGATATCAGCCACCGGAGGGAAATATTTTGCATAGCCAACGATGTCCTGGGGCTCGAGCTCGCGCTTCTTGCCGATCTGCAGCTTTCCCCCTGCATCCTCCTCCGGCGCATGGGCCACCAGTTTGTACCACCGTCGTGTATCGTCGCCATGGACCGTGATCCAGCCGCGCACATGCTGGTAGGGTTTCGGAAGATAGAGTGGCACCATGCCAATGATCTTCTCGCCATCCGCCTCGTGGTTTATCTTCGCGTAGCCATTCCACTCATCCAGCGGCAAGTACATGTCGCCGGCAAGAATTCCGTGACTCGATGAAAACGAGCCCACCTTTTGCATCGCCACATCTTTGAAACCTGTTCTTCCCACATCCAGATTGTAATTGCCCTGTATTCTCCAGCCATATCGTAATATTTCAAACGGCGGGGCGATACGGTCGACATCCAGTTTTGCCGACTGCACGAAAACGGTTATGTCTGTGCCTTCTTCGGTGCGGACCGGGAAGCCAAGATAGCCGCCATCGAAGAAGGCATATGAGCGCCCCTGTCCGTCGCGTGGCTTGACCCTGTCAATCGTGAGCGTCGGCTGCCCCTTTGCGTCGATCACCGTATATTTCTCAAGGCCCGGAGCATCGCTCTTGCCTTTGAACACCAACATTGTCGGCTTGGTTTCCAACTGACCGAACAGAAAGTCGAATGTATCCCAGCCAAAACCGATATCCCGGAAAGAGGCCGGATCGCCGGGCGTTACGAACCCCCATGCATTATTGATCTTCCTGACCATGACCAGAGTGTCGCTGACCGGATAGACGGTCTTGTAGATGGACGGCAACAGCTCTGTCTTGCCGTCTGAAGCCAGCAATCCCTGCAACACCATGTTCTTTGCGAAATAATCCAGCCCCAGAGACCCGGCGTTACCGCCCCTCTGTTTGCGGGCAAAGTCCAGATAGCGCTGGGTCGAAATATTCATTTCCTTCAGCAAGCCCTCTATGTCCGCTTCGGTCACGTCATTACGGGCAAGCATGTATTGTACTTTTGTGCTGCCATTTTCTGTACGAACAAAAGTCGGCCAGGACGCGGCACACCGCTTGAAGTCGGTCCTGCTCTCGCACCTGCCTTTTTGAACCAGGTTTTTGAACTCGTCGCCGTCCAGAGTCTGCCACGCCTGCGCATTCAGCGCACCCAGGGCCACCAGCATGACCAGTATCAGATATCGAAACAACAGCGTCTCCCCACGACTTGCTCAGACGCCACGCACTGTATCGCCTATTCGGGACATGACCAGACACTACGCCCGGCCGCATACCGCCGCATGCCCCCAAGGGGGGGATACCATTATTTTTGCTGACATCATGACCTTGGCGGCCAGCCTGACATCGCTCGGGCTGTTCCGGCTCCTGTCAGTTATAGAAACATGTTTCCGTTTTCGCGCCGGTCTGGTAACAGCGCGGCTCCTTCATCGGCGGGCGGTATTCAGACTTGTAGCCCTGGCTGAACTTCTTCTGGCTGTAGCGATCGGCTTCCCTGGCCGCTGCCTCGCGCTGGCCCTTCGAGATATTGTCCGCCCACGCATAGACGAGACCGCACTCCATGCTGGAGCTGCCGAACCGGCGGCAGATATCATACGCGTCGGCCGAATGCGGCAGCTGGTGATACTTGTTCCAGTAGGCCTGCAGGTATTTCCCGCCCTTTGTGCGGGCGACATAATAGAAGTCGCCATTGAAATCGAGGCCATAGCCGCTGATCAGGGCATTGTCCGCCGCGCCTATCAGCGTGCGCTCCTGCTCTGCCTGCGCGCGTGCGACATGCACTTCCCACGGTGTCTCCAGATACTCCCGATAGGCGGCATTCGACTCCCATTGCTGCTTCATCTCCGCGATGATTTCCGGCGTCGCCAGCGCCTGCGGATTGTCCGGATGCGACATACGTCCTGCCCGCGTGTCATAGATCTTCTGGAAATTCTCTGCACTCGGATCGCTGCCGATCAGATACCAGTCGGTCACCCCGCCCGCCGACAGCTGCCGCGGGTTCTCGAAGAAGCGTGCCGCGACGCGATAGCTCGGCGGCGGAATGTCCTTCGGGTTCGCATTCGCAAACAGTGCCTTGTGCGTCTCCTGCGGCAGGCTGCCGATCCAAATATCCGCCAGCGGCAGGTATTCGTTCGGCTCCCACATGAACACCCGGACAGATGACGGCGACAGCTCGCTCGACTTTCCCGTTTCCTGTTTGTAGAAATCATCCTTCTGCGGCGCATGCATGATCAGCTTGTACCACTGGTCCGTCGCATTCTCGTACACGATCAGCCACCCGCGAATACCGCCAATCTGGCCCGGCAGGCGCAGCGGCACCATGCCACGCGCCGTTTTCGGGTGTATGAGGGGTTCCGGATCGGCCTTCCATTCGCTCAGCGGCTCATAGATGTCCGTAGACAGAAGGCCCTTGCCGGAGGGCATCTCTCCGATCTTCTGGAAGGGGTAATATTTCAGGTCATGCTTGTTGTCGTCCCACTTTTCCGTCAGCGCATAGCCCACATCGAGAATATCGAACACCGGCCCCATCTTCTCCAGCTCCAGCGTGATCGTATTGAAGAAAACCGAGAACTCGCTTCCCTCCGAGCGTACGGGGAAGCCGATATAGCCCTCATAGAATTTATAGTAATCATCCGCGCCATGCGTGTTCGGAATGACGCCATTGATCTCATAGGCCGCCTTCCCGTCCCCATCAAAGATCATGTAGGTGCGCAGGTCGTCCTTGGTCGCTCCGTTCTTGATCGCCATCAGGGTAAATGGCCTCTTCGGCTCCGTGCCGTCGATCCATTGGAGACTGTCCCATGGCAGCGCAAGCGGCGTCAGCGTCGTCTCTGCAGAGCCCAGCGTCGCAAGCAGCCAGGTCTGCTTCACCGTCTTCACCAGCGCCGCCCGGTCACTCAACGGCAGGATGTGCACAAATTCCGGCGGCAACAGCACGGTCTTCCCGTCCACCGCCATCAGGCCCCGCAGCGTCATTGCGCGCTTGTAATACTCCTTGTCGCCGGCCTTGACGAACCATTCATGATACTTGCCTTCGACCATGCCATATTTGCGCATCAGGGCGTCAAAGTCTTCCTGCGGCAGGTTCCGTTTCAGCAGCAGCCGCACCGGCACGGTGCCGCTCTCGGTGCCCGTATCGGCGCGCACATATCTGCCGCTCTTGGTGACGCATTCGTCGGACGGCGTCTCGTTCAGGCAATCGCCGGTCTGGCGCGCATCGCCCACGGTAATTTCCTTCCACGCATGCGCATTCAGCGCGCCCAGGGCCACCAGCATGGCCAGCA
>NZ_AWFA01000061.1 GCF_000682675.1 Hyphomonas pacifica
TGCGCCATTCCTGTGCAAAAGCAGGCACTAATTCCCCACTGGCGGCAAATGACATGGCCTGATGGGCGATGGCTTCCTTTGGCCCGCTGATTCTTATCTGTTTTTCGCCAACTTCGATCTTGCTGACCAGCGTGCGGACATAGGCTTTGGCGAACTGGCGATTGTCAGGATTTCTGAGGGCCTGCGAAACAGCAGTTCCGAACTTCTCAACGACCTTGTCGCCAAGCTTATCGACAGGCGCACTCCGCTCCCGATCCAGAAGTGCAATCTGCCGTTTCAGACGCTCAACCTTCTCCTGTTGCTCGCGGATATGCGCTGACAAGGTGCCGTCCATCGACAATTCACCGCTACCGACCATGGTGTAGAGGTTCGTGACCTGGGCCTCTGCCTTCCGCTTCTCGCCATCCAGCTTTTTGCGCTGCTCCTTGGCAGAGCGTCCACGCTCCTGCGCGCGGGCAAGCAGCATTTCAGTCATCTTGCGCAGGCGCTTCGGCTCAAGAACCGAACCTTCCAGCGCATCGATGACGATATCATCCAGTTCCTGCATCGGGATCGATACGCCTTTGCAGGCGGTCCGTCCGGCATCAGCCTTCTGGGAACAACGGTAATAGTGATACCGCCCGCTTTTTCCTGAGAGCTTGCGCATGGGCGCGCCGCATTCTTCGCAAACTGCCAGAGCCGTCAAAAGCACATCGCTCGAAACCAGCCTCGGGGCGGTCTTCATCGGATGCTGGCGATCCAGCTTCTCCTGAGCTTCATAGAACAGGACATCTTCAACAATGCGCGGCATCGGGAACAGAACCCACTCTTCTCTCGGGCGAGGTGTTTTCCGGCGTGAGTCGGTCCGGTTGAAGTAATGCTCGCCGATATAGGCAGTGTTTCTCAGAATCTTGTCGATGAACTGGACCCGGAACGGCTTGTTCTGACGGTTCGGGTAGCCTTGCGCATTCAGGTAAGTCGTAATCCGCTTCACACCCATCGGGCCGGATGCGCCATCGCCCCTGACATAGAGCTTGAATATCAGCCTGACGGTTTCCGCTTCTTCGGGATCGATTTCGATTTTCTTTTTCACCCGCGCGCCGCGTGTTTCGGCGGCGTAGGTGCGGAACCCGAACGGGGCCGCCGCTCCATTCCAGAATCCTTGCTTCGCATTCTCGATCATGGACCGGGCGACGTGCTTGGCGGTTTCCTTGCTCTGGTACTCATCCAGCGCGCCAACCATCGTCGTCAGGATATCTGCCGTTTCGCCTTCGCCCAGATCCTGAGTGATCGAAACAAAACGAACCTGCCGTTCCTCCAGAAGAGACCGATAGACCAGTAAGTCTTTCGTGTTCCGGAACAGGCGGGACTGGCTGTGAACAAGGATCGCATCGAACGGGTGATCCGGTGCGACAGCGCGAGAAATCATTTCCTGAAACTGGGGCCGCTTGTCCGTGCGGGCGCTGACCCCGGCGTCGGTATAGACTTTGACGACTTCATAGCCGTTTTGCTCGGCATAGGCTTCACATTGGCGGACCTGATCGGGGATGGAGAGTTCACCTGCGGCCTGTTTCCCTGTTGAAACCCGCACATAAATTGCTGCCCGCTTCATAGGCTACCCTTCTATCAGTTCCTCTGAGGCTTCTGCCTCATCCAGCAAGTCCCGGATCATAGCCGACAGATAGGTCTCGACAATCTGAAGTTCCGCTTCAGTGATGGGAAGATCAGGTGAAAGCCGGAATTCCACACCGCACGAGCCGGAAGCGGTCTGCTTCCGGGCATCGGCTTTGCGGGGAGATTTCCTGGCTTTCAATTCTACGCTCTTGATCCGGACCGGCGGTTTGCCGGGCCAGTTCATGAGAGCAGAATGAGGGAGCGAGCGCCGCAAAAGGCGCTGGCAGGAAACAACGCCGAAAAGAGCGGCCTATTCCTGTGAGGGGTCAGGGGCTTTCAGATTGCGTTCGGAAACAATTGTCCGCATCGCCGTGACAATCTCTGTTTCGCGAACGTCTGGAATAACTCTCTGAACAATCAAATTTACAAACTGGAACGCAGGCGTAAGGCCGCTTCCCTTGTGATAATCGATAGAGAACTTCTGCTTTAGCAGTTCTGTCCAGACATAAGCTAAGCGACGTACCAGACTAACTAGCGGATAATCCGGCTTACGGCCTTTAGGAACAGCGGAATTATCCAACGCAATGTCAGTTGCATCTTCTAACAAGGACAATAGGCGTTTCAGTTCCAACAAGTACGGTTCGCCACGCGTGCGTTCAAAATCCGAAATCGCAGGAAAATCCGTCTCCGGCGCAGGTTCATTCCTGTGAAGCGCGGTCAGATAAAGATCAGAGGCAAGATCACTGTATTCCGGTTGTTCCAGGAATGCGCGGAAATCAGAAATTTTCCTATTCAGCGCTTTGTAATCAGCTCCAACAGATTTGAGTTCGTTTTCGTATGAGCCGAAGACCTTCTGATCTAAAGCATAGCGGCGAACTGCAATACGAAGCTCATCTCGAACGCCTTTTGCAAAAGTCTCAATCCCTATCTGATCTGCAATGTCGTCTAATACGAAATCAGAAAGGATAGATTCCGGCTCCGGCAAAGGCTGACCTTCTGATGCTTCTTCGGACATAGCCAATCCCGACAGTTTGCGTGGGATCAGATTTTCTCTGGTCCGCGCGCTGATCCCTTTGATTTCAGCGTAACCTCATTTGGTTTGCGAAGGCTTTCAGGCTCGCGGCGAGATTTCGGAAGTTTGCTTTGGGATTTAGTGTGGGACAGCTTCTTTGAAGAAAGTGGTTTAGCGCTGGCAGACTTTCCAGACAACAAGTCGACGATTACTTGTTGTGTTTCGATTTCTGCAAGGTCGATTTCTGAATTTGGGAACAGAGCAGCAAGCGTGAGGATTGCCAGTGCTGAGTCGATGGAAGCGATCCGTTGCGGACGCTCCCCTGTCTTCACCCACGCAAACAACATTTCCGCCAGATGCTCAGACACAAAGGCCCGGAATTCATCGAAGGGCTCCCTGTGGTGTTCGTCCAGAAAACCAAGTTTGATGGCGGCGCGGACAATTCCGGCAAACTCCGCATCCGAGAACTGCCTGATAAGCACGTCCGCCAGGTTAGGCGCATAGCGAACATCAGCTTGTTCCTGAAAGCTCGCTCTGGCCTGAGCGAAGGCGTTTGTAATGATGAAGTCCAGGAAAGCGTCTTTGTCCCTGAACCTGACATAGAATGCCCCAACGGAGATACCCGCTGCCTTCGACACCTGCGAGATCGAAACCTGATCAAGGTCGTTCCGAGAGAGAAGGGAGCGCCCTTCCCGGTAGAGGGCGAGCGTTTTGGACTCTGCCAGACTCGCGACGATGCGCTTCCGTCCTCGGCGGCCTGCTTTGTTGACGGGAGGGTTCATCTTGATTCCAAAATATAAAATACGAATTCGTATTCTATATATAAGAAATGACATCTTCAACCATCATGAGCATGGCCGGCATTCAGAACAGACCAAGCTCTTCGGTTTTGTGATCAGGCTTCACTGGACTTACGACCGGGCGGTAATCCCTCGATATCGCCAACCTCTGGATCGTAGTCTGTGAAAAGATCGCGAAGGGGTACGTCCAGCACCTTCGCAACACGCTCAAGCACATCGACAGTTGGATTGTGCTCACCGCGTTCCAGCCCACCCAAATAGGAACGATCTACATTTGCATCGAATGCAAGGCGCTCCTGCGAAACGCCCTTAGAGACACGAATCCGCCTCACATTCCATCCAACAAGTACGCGCGCTTCCATCGGCGCAACGCACATTTTTGTGGTAAATTAAACCACTGGATATATCCATCATATTAATGCTTTTCTGGCTAAGGTTGCGATGCAGGCAATTCAGAACAGGTGATGATATGCGACTCTCGAAAATGGCCATCACAGCTATGCTGATGCTATGGGCTGGTGCCAATGCATTCGCAGATATTTCCGGCCTATACCTTCGTGGAAGCCCGACCAGTTTGGAAGCGGCCCAGATAGTAGAAACGTCTGACGGCCAACTGACCGGCAGAATGGAGTCTTACACCGTGGGTGAGAGCGGGAAGATTTCTCCTAATTCAGTCGGCTTTGACGGTTCGGTGTCCGTTTTCGAACGGTTGAGACACTCTG
>NZ_AWFA01000062.1 GCF_000682675.1 Hyphomonas pacifica
CCTCTGCGCCATAGGTCTGACGGTAGATTTCTGCATAGTCGCTGAGCGCGCTCGCGAGATCGGGATCGATGGCGAGGTTCATGCGGACCGGCGTGCGGTCGGGTAATTGTCCAAGTCGCAGAGTCATTGTGCGGCTCCTTGTGGATGGGGTCTGAGGATCAGGTCGCGGGTGACGACCACGCGCACCGGCCAGCCGGGTCTGACCTTGATCGTCGGCTGAATGCCGAGATTGCGATCGACAACCCTCTGACCGGCCTGGTTGATCGTGTCGGTCGTGCCGCGCCGGATGGCGCGTTCAATGTCGCCATCGCCGTCTGCACCGAGTTCGGCGCCGATGCCGAGAATGGTTGCAAGACCCGCGGCTGCGAAGACGCGACCCCAATGATGATCGGTTCGATCCGAGAGACCCGCAAAGCCTTGCGCATCAGCGCCTGGCGCGGAAATCACAATCGACGACCCGTCCGGGAAGATGATCCGGTCCCAGGTCACGAGTGCGCGGTCCTGCCCGAAAGAGACTTCCGACTGGTAGCGCCCGATCAGGCGCGAGCCCTGCGGGATCAGAAGATGTTGTCCCGTCACGGTGTCGAACACGGGTTGCGTCACCTGCGCGACGATGGTTCCGGGCAGGTCCGAGTTGATGCCGGTGACCAGACTTGCGGGGATCAACGTGCCTGCCATGACCTGATAGGGCGAGGCCGGGTCTTGGATGCGGTGTGCATTGTAGATGTCGGAGGCCGGGCCGTCGCTGGCAAAGGTCAGTTTGCGGGACTGTAGATTGGTGTCGGTGGACGCGCCGAATGCTGACGGCGCGCCTTGCGGCAGAGCCGCGAGCGCCAGCAACTCTGAGCCCAGGTCAAGGGCGGGGTCGCGGGTAGCCGGGCGAGTGTCGGCGACGGTTTGACCGCTGGTTGCCGACTGAAGCTGAAAGAAGACGGGCGCACGAGCGGCTTCATCAGCGAGCGCGGCTTCGCGCATTCGTCTGGCGCGCTCGGCTTCATCGGCAGGGTTCGGACGGAAATCGTCTTCAAACCGGGTGATGTATTCCGGTTCGATGCCCAGCTCGCGTTCGGCCTGCAGCATTGTCGCGCCGAGATCACCCGACAGCGGCGGACCGAGCCGCGCAATGCGGTCCTCAATGGGCGCGATGTCGCTGTAACTCTCTGGCAGCTTCGTTAGTCCTTCAGGCGTTCTTGTATTTGTCGTGTTGTAAAGTTCTCGGCGGGCGTCCGGATCGGCGGCGGTCGGCGGCTTTAGCGCTATGCTCATCGCGGCGAACAGGGCGAGCACGCTGAGCCCGGCGCCGACGATCAACACTTTCCGATTGATCCGTGTAACCGGTTTCGGGCTGGAGCGGATCTTCAGCCGCTCGGCATGTTCGTCAAAAGGGATGGGCTCGGACATGCGCTCAGCCCCCAAAGATCGCCGCAAGGCCGGAGCGCTGCTGACTGCGGGAGATACGGACGACCGTTTGGTTACGCTCCCCAAGGCGAAGCTCGGCGGCCCGGAACAGCCGATCGACCACATAGTAATTGCCACGCACGCGGTAGTTTACCAGCTCCGCATCGCCATCGGCGCCCAGCACGAAAAGCGGCGGCATGTCTGTCGTGGCGATGTCCTCCGGCATCTGGATGAAGACCTGACGGCCATCATCAAAGACGCGGACAGGCTTCCAGTCCGGACTGTCGCCGGAGAGGCGATAGTCGAAGTTCAGGCCTTCCAGCGTCAGGCCGCGCTCAATGCTTCCCGCGTCCCGTGCGATCGCGCGCTCATTGCGGGCAGTGAGGCCTGCGAGTTCATCCGCGGGGTAGCGCCAGGACAGAGCGGCCATATAGCCGCCGTCGACGCTTTCCAATTCAAGATGATAAGTGCGTCGGTCGGTTGCGATCATCAGATTGGTGCGGATGCCGGACGAGATCGGCTTGACCAGCACATGCGCGCGGGCGGTGGCGCCAGAGCCTGAGATTGTGTCGCCGACCACCCAGCGCACCGTGTCGCCCGCCGAAACCGAAACGAGGTCTTCGCCGGGCTGCAGCGCGACATCGCTGACCTGACCCGGACTGGCATAAAGACGGTAGAGCGCGCCTTCCGTGTAGGGATAGACCTGTATCGCATTTACATAGCCATCGACCGAGGGCTCAATAAGGGCGCTTGTCCGGCCCTCGCGGATCGCCTGGGTCGGCGAGAGACGCGGCGCCGGCGCGGAGGCCTCTATCGCTTTCATCTGACCCGGCAGCGGTAGGGCGACCGCGGTCTCGATGATCTCAACGGGATAGTCGGCATCATCTTCAATCGGTGTGGCCGCGATGAAGGCGCTGGACTCAATCGGCTCCAGTTCGGTCGTGGCGCAGGCTGTGGTGAGCGCGAGGGCGGATGTGGCGAGGATAAAGCGAAACATGGGGATCATTCTCCTGTAACAAGGTCCTGTCCCCAGTTCAGGGAATGGACATAAAGGCCGAGCGGATTGGCGCGCAGGGTTTCTGCGTTGGTCGGCGGCTGGGTGATGATTGTGAAATTGCCAGTAAACCTCTGGACACGGACGAGCGCGCCATTCTCATAGGTTTTCTCTATCCAGCGGGCCTGGAAACTGTCATCGGAGACGCGCACGACGCTGACGACATCCACCGTGCGGGATTTTCGCCCGACATCCGCGAAGGGGTCATTGTCCTGCGCATACTGATTGAGCGTGGTTGAGGCGCGGTCTGTCACGAAATCATAGGCGCGCAGCCAGTTCTCGCGCACGACAACCGGATCGACGGAAAGTCCGCGGACATTCTCGATGAAGCCTGCAAGATGATGGGCGATCTGGGCGTCGGTCGGCGAATAGCGTTCCGTCGCCGGGGCGACAGCGCGGGCGGCGCCTGTCTCATCGACTTCGACGACATAAGGCGTCACCGTCGATTGCAGGCTTCGCCAGACAAGGGCGCTTGTGGTGACGAAGCAGAGGCCGAGACATCCGAGCGCTATCAGCCGCCAGTTCTTCGCCTGCACGCGGGCCGACCCGATCCGCTCGTCCCAGACCTGACCCGCTTTCTGATAAGGCGTTTCAGGGAAAGGGCTCAGGCCATAGGTGGTGGAAGATCGTTTGAACATCTACTCGTCCTTGTCATTGAGTTGCGGGGCGGCGCCGGGCGAACCGCGATCGCCGTCGCGAAGACTGTGCGCCGCCATCTGTCCAGCCTGGGTCGCATTCTGGCGGGCCTGCATCCGACGCGCCCATCCCGGGCTTGAGGTTGAAGATGTTGGTGCGGACGCTTCCGCTCCGCCGGAGCCGCCAGTTGTGCGCCACGCACCCTGACTGCCACGCCGGTACGCGTCTCGAAGGGACTGCGCCGGACGGCTTGCTGTTCTGCGAATGGCGTCGCCGCCTGCGCGCGCCATACCGGCGACACCTGCAGCGACGGCTCCCACGCCGGTCGCGCCGGATGCAACTGAGCCAAGCGTGTAGGCGGTGCGTCCTGCGCCCGCCATCGAAGCGCCCGCCTTGACGGCTGAGGACGCTCCGCTTGCGGCGGCACCCATTGCCGCACGCCCGCCCGCGCCAGCAACATAAGTCCCTGCAGCAACGCCAGCGGTCGCGCCGGCGGCTGATCCGGCCCCGAGCTGCGGCGCGCCGGTGATCAGCCCGCTGGCGACACCGGGCGCAAAGATGCCCATCCAGAAGAAAACAATAGCTGCGAGCACCGTGCCCATGACCTGGGCGAGCGTGACTTCATCGCCCGTGCGGAAGGCGTCGGTGACGGACGCAAACAGGGTTGAGCCGATGCCGATAATGACCGCCAGCACCATCAGCTTGATGCCGGAGGTGACGACATTGCCAAGCACGCGCTCAGCGAGAAACGCCGATTTGTTCCAGAGCGCGAAGGGCACGAGCACGA
>NZ_AWFA01000063.1 GCF_000682675.1 Hyphomonas pacifica
TGAATGAGGGAGCCAAAGGGCTCAGGTCAACTTCACCTCAGGCTTTCCTGCAGAAAGACGCGCATACTTTCCGGCGCGCGCCCAAGGATCTTGCCAAGCGTCGGATCAACTGTTTCGAATTCGCCCGCGCGTGCTGCACGATAGTATCCGAGCATGACCGCTATGGAGCCTTCGGGAACGTTGCCCCTTTGGGCATTCGCTTCCATCTCCTTCTCGCTAATGAATGTTCGGGAAATTGCTTTGCCTGTGATCACACTCGCCAGGCGTGCAAGATCGGCAAGGTCCAGCGCCTCGCCGCCGGTGAGCGGCGGCGTCGGGCCGTCGATCACTTCGACCCCTGCCAGCAGGGCGGCGTCGATGGCGGCCAGATCGTCATGAGTCGTCCAGGCGACTTTGCCGTCCTGTGGCGCAGCAATTGTCCCTGCTTCCAAGCCACGGGCATGCATCATGAGGGCGCTGGCCGCGTAGAATCCGTGGCGCATCGCTGTCCAGGCGAGGCAAGATTCCGCCAACATCGCCTCCGTGGCGGCGTGGTCCCGGCCCGGCGGGAAGTGAGAATCTGCGCAACTAGATACTTGGCTGGTGTAGAGGACCCTTTTGACTCCAACTTCACGCGCTGCGGCCACTGCCGCAGCGTGCTGCCTCAGCGGATCGCCTCCCGTCGCAGCGGCGTTTGAGGAAACAAGCAGCAGGCGTTCCGCCCCCTCCCAGGCATGAACCAGGCTTTCGGGATCGTCGTAATCCCCCCTACGCACCCGGACGCCAAGCCCTGAAAGATCCGCGACTCTCGCAGGATCGCGTACGCTGACGCCAATGCGTTCGGCGGGTGTGTGAAGTAGCAGATTGTCGATGATCTTGCGGCCGAGTTGGCCGGAGGCACCTGTAACGATCAACACGAATTGGTTTCCTCAAGCTGTCTGTCGGGGCGAGCTACGCCACCTAATTGTGGGCTTGGAATCTAGACTGACTGTTCTCCTGATCTTTGATAATCCGCAAAATTTGGAATAAGCTGTTCTTCATGAAGAACAATGGTCCGCCGAATGATCTCCGGGTGTTTCTAGCGGTTCTCGACGAAGGCGGCTTCCGAGCGGCGGCCAAACGTCTGGGCGTCGCGCCTTCGAAGGTCAGCACCACAGTTTCGCGGATCGAGGCCACACTCGGTGCGCCGCTTCTCGTGCGCACAACGCGAAGCGTCCGAGCCACTGAACAGGGCCGTGCCTTGGCCGACCGCATTGCTCCACTTTTGGCGGAGGTGGACCAGGCCTGTATGGAAACGGCGAATTCCACAGGTTGGGTAAGGGGTCGATTGAAGCTGAACGTTCCCGGCGCCGTCATGCCGGATATCCTGCCGCCTCTTCTTACAAAATTTCAGCTCAAACATCCTGAGGTGGAGGTCGAGATTGTGGTCGAGAACAATCTGGTCGATATCGTCGCGTCGGGATGCGATGCAGGCATCCGATATGGCACCTCTTTGGAAAAGGACATGGTCTCCATTCCCATCGGCCCGCGCGTCCAGCAGATCGCGCTGGCGGCGGCGCCGGCCTATCTGGAGGAGCGAGGCTGCCCGCAGAGCCCTGGTGAACTGACACTTCACGACGCGATCCGTTATCGGTTTCATGGTGGACCACTCCTGCCATGGATGCTGAAAAACGGGGATGAGACGATCAGTGTGGAACCGGTCACTCGGCTTACAATCAGCGTGAACGCCATGAACACCGGGCTGAGTTATGCGCGGGCCGGGTTAGGCATTATCGGGATGTTCCGCAATTGGCTTGAAGATGACTTTTCGGCTGGAACTCTTGTTCCGGTCCTCGCAGATTGCTGGCGCGATCAAGAGGGGCCGCGCCTATACTATCCTGGCCGCCTCACACCCACCCCCTTGCGGGCCTTCATTGAGGTTTGCCGCACCACTTGAGTTCAAATCGTGTTCGATCAGAAACGAGCCTGACTCGAAGCTCTTTGAATGATTTTTACTTTTTGGGAGAGTGGCGCACCAGTGACGGTGAAGATGGGAACCAATTCTGTCTGTCGGTTCCGAGAGCTACTCCAAACTCGTATTGATTTTATCCTATGGGCGCATCAGACCGCCAATAAGCGAGTGGGAGAGAAAAATGGTGTCCAAAGTTATGGAATGGCTTCAGGACAAAGCGCCAGGGTTCAATCAGCTTTCTGATGAGGAGTTGGAAGCGGTCTCTGACTTTTCTTTCTTATGGAGTCTGTTCGAAGCACGCATTCTCGACTCTTCGGGAAGCGCTGGACGCATCCGTCGAGCGGTGCACGATTGGCACGCTTCTGGGATGCTTGAAGCAGAAGCTTTGGATGAAGAGCTAGCTTATTTCAGGCAACGCTATTTCGCCAATGGGCATTTTACTTACCACTTCGATCACTTGCATCTGAGGCGTAATGACTTTGAAGAGGTGGTACGGGCTGTAATTGATGGAACGGATAACGATCCAAGGAATCGGGTCATTGCAATTCTTATTTTAGTTTTTCGATTTCGCAATAACCTGTTCCACGGGTTAAAGTGGCAATACTATCTAGCGGACCAGAAAGACAATTTTGCGACCGCAAATTCGGTCCTTGTGAAAGTCCTTGAGAAACATGACCCCACCATTGCTGGATAGTACTCCACCTGCGGTTATCGATGTTTGGAATGTAACTACGTTTGATCAAGACCTTGTCAAAATTCTGAACTCACACGAAAATTTAGTTCGTGCATATGTCGACACTGAAAGCCAGCTATTCTTATCTCATGATCTAAATCGTGACGGGGATCGAGCAATATTGCGCCCTAGTAATCCGTATGCATCTGGATTTCATGAACTGCTTGAGGTTGTCGACCGATGTATGATGACACGCACAATTCGGGCGTTTCACTATACACGACTGACTAATCGGGAAGTCGCTCAGTTTCACACAACGGGAATTCAGGTTTCAACACCAGAAAGTTTGCGGCGCCGGTTAGATTCAATCGTTTCGGCGGGACAACTAGATAACAGTACTGCTGATCATCTTTACTCAATGAGCCCGTTTCTCAGCGATCAGCGGGAAGCGCGATCTGGCAAGTTCTGGATGACCTCGCATCCCGTGTCACCTGAAGACAGTAGTGTCGAACCTCTAATGAAGTACTGGGGCGGTGAGGTTGTATCGATGTGGATTCAAACCCCAGTTTTTTCTGAACGCCTAATGACACTGGGCGAAGCGCGGATCATCGAGATTGCAGTACCACTCCAGGCTACACGGCATATCCGTTCAGCTGTAGCGGTTCAGCGACCGTGAGACATTTT
>NZ_AWFA01000064.1 GCF_000682675.1 Hyphomonas pacifica
GGTAGATCACTTCATAGTCGCGTTCGATTTCCTCAACGCCGTAGCCGATCCCCTCTGCGCGCCGCATGAGGTCGTCGATGCGGCGCATCCGGCGCAAAATGTCATCGGCGATCGAGTCGGGCAGCGTTTCGAGATCGCGCGCCATATTCTCCAGCATTTCAATCTCATGAGTGAGCTGTTGGATCTGATTGTTGATCTCCTGCAGTGCGCGGACCGCCTGGTAGATATTCTGGATATGATTGGCCGGGTCGTAGACCGTCCACTGCGCGCTTGCCGGCGGCGCGGTGATTGCCGTCATGGGAAACACGCAGAGGGCGGCGGAGAGAAGAAGACGTTTCATGGGGTGGGGCTCCTATTCGGAGGCGATGGCGTGAGCGGATGGGAAGGGATCGCTGGTTTGAGGCGCATGGCCCGGCCAGCGCGCCAGCAGGTCAGCCGCCCAGGGCAGGCCCTTTTCGTGGAGCCAGCATTCGGGGAAGTCTTCGCTTGTCGTTTCCGCCAACACGCGGTCGAGGAGTGCCTGATCTTCGGGTGAGGATGCACCACACACTGAGAGCGCAATCGGGCCGAGGCCGAGGTCAAAGACACGCGCGCCAAGCGGTGACTGGTAATAATAGTCGCGCTTCGGTGTCGCCCTTGAGATCAGTTCGATCTGGCGGGCGTTCAGGCCAAATCTTTCGTAGGTCTCTTTCGATTGCGGTTCCTGCGCGCGTTCGTTCGGCAGGAAAATCCGTGTCGGACAGCTTTCGACAAGCGCAGGCGCTATTGAGCTGTTGGCGATGTCCGCGAGGCTCTGTGTCGCAAACACGACGGACACGTTCTTCTTGCGCAGCGTCTTGAGCCATTCGCGGATACGCGCTGCAAATATTGGATGATCGAGAAAGAGCCAGGCTTCATCGAGAATGAGGAGCGTCGGATGTCCATCGAATCGGGCTTCGAGTCGGTGGAACAGATAGGTGATAACCGGGAGGGCTGCGCCCTTGGCATGCATTAGCTCTTCCATTTCGAAGCAGACCGTGTCTGCGAGCGCGAGGCTTTCATGGTCGGCGTCGAGCAGCCGTCCATGAGGGCCTTCGAGGGTGAAGGGATGAAGCGCTGATTTCAGCGTGTCGTCCTGCAGCATCAGGGTGAGACCTGTCAGGGTGCGTTCTTCTTCCGGGGCGCTGGCGAGAGACTGGATGGCTTCCCAAAGTCTCGCTTTCAGGTCAGGCGTCATCACGACGCCTTCACTAGCGCAAAGCCCCGCAAGCCAGTCGGCGGCAAAGCTCGCGCCGGTCTCATTGTCGATGTTTTTCAGGGGCTGAAGGCTTGGGGCGTCTCCACCGCCGAGATCGACATGCGCGCCGCCCATTGAGAGCGTCGCCGCGCGGGCCGAGCGGCCCTTGTCGAAGATGAAAACCTGCGCGCCATCATAGCGTTTCCATTGCATCGCCAACAGTGAGAGGAGGACTGACTTGCCTGCGCCGGTCGGACCGACAACCAGCGTGTGACCGACATCGCCAATGTGGAGGTTGAGGCGGAACGGGGTCGTGCCATCGGTCTGCGCCTGGATGAGCGCCGGGCTTTTAAGATGCCGGTTCGTCTCTTCCCCCGCCCAGACCGCTGAAAGCGGCACCATATGGGCGAGGTTTAGCGTATGCAGGATAGGCTGGCGGACATTGGCGTAAGGATGACCGGGTAAGCTACCGAGCCAGGCGTCGACGGCATTGAGCGTTTCCCTTATCGCCGTGAAGCCGCGGCCATTGATGATGCGCTCGGCGATGCAGATGTGTTCATCGACGGTGCGCCGGTCCGGATCGGCGACGGTGATCGTGGTCGTGACATAGCCATAGGAAACAAGATCAGACCCGAGCTCTTGCAGCGCGGCGTCGGCATCGCTGGCCTTGTTGTCGGCGTCATTGTCGACAAGGGCGGCCTGTTCATTGAACATGGTCTCGCGCAGGACCGCGCCGATGGACTTGCGCTTGGCGAACCAGTGACGGCGCTTCTTGCCGAGCACCTTTTCGGCCTGCGCCTTGTCCATGGCGATAAAGCGCGTCGCCCAGCGATATGCGAAACCCTGCCGGTTCAGCTCATCAAGGATGCCGGGCAGCGTTGAGGCCGGGAATCCGAGAATAGTCAGCGTTCTGAGATGCGCCTCGCCGATCATGGGTTCGAGACCGCCTGCGAAAGGCTCATCGGCCAGCACGGCGTCGAGAAAGACGGGTAGCTCGGGCGTGACGACCGGATGGCGTTTGGTCGAGATGGTCGAATGCAGATAGGTCAGCGTCTCATCGTCGGAGAGCCTTGCGATCTCGGCGAGACAGGTTGAGAGGAGATCGAACACCCTCTCGGCATGTTGTTGGAAGGTTTCCAGCCGATGACGCCAGGTCGCCGCGTCCTCGGTTTCGGCTCGCTGGATCAGGGCTTTTTCGGCGCGGCCCGTCGCATCGGCGGGCGGTAGCCAGAGAAGTGTCAGGAAGTAGTCGCTTTCAAAGCGGGCTCCGGCCTCTTCAGCCTGCAGGGCACGTTCCTTGTCGACGAGCCATGACAGCGCGTCTGGAAAGTCCGTCTCCGGATAGTCATGCACCTCGCCGCGCTGCGCCTCGAAGAAGAGCGCCCAGCCGGAGCCGAACCGGCGCAGCACATTATTGACCC
>NZ_AWFA01000065.1 GCF_000682675.1 Hyphomonas pacifica
GGTAGATCACTTCATAGTCGCGTTCGATTTCTTCGACGCCATAGCCGATGCCTTCGGCCTCGCGCATGAGATCATCGATGCGGCGCATACGGCGCAATATGTCATCAGCTATCGAGTCAGGCAGGTTTTCCAAATCCCGCGCCATGTTCTCCAGCATCTCGATCTCATGGGTGAGCTGCTGAATTTGCTGGTTCACCTCCTGAAGCGAGCGGATGGCCTGGTAGATGTTCTGGATGTGATTGGCGGGATCATAGACCGTCCATTGAGCGTGGGCGGGCGGTGCCGTAATGGCGGTCATAGGAAGAGCGCAGAGGGCGGCAGAGAGGAGAAGTCGTTTCATTGGTGTTGCTCCTATTCGGCGGCGATGGCGTGAGCGGGTGGGAAGGGTTTGTGGGCGCCCGGCTCGAGGCCCGGCCAGCGGCTGAGCAGCTCAGCCGCCCAGGGCAAGCCTTTTTCGTGGAGCCAGCATTCGGCGAATCCGTCGCCTTCGGTTTCTGCCCATATGCGGTCCAGCAAAGCCTGATCTTCGGGGCAGGAAGCGCCGCAAACGGATAAAGCAATCGGGCCGAGGCCGAGATCAAAGACGCGCGCCCCGAGGGGCGACTGGTAGTAATAGTCGCGCTTCGGCGTGGCCCGGCTGATCAGTTCTATCTGGCGGGCGTTAAGGCCGAAGCGCTCATAAGTTTCTTTGGACTGCGGTTCCTGGGCGCGCTCGTTCGGCAGGAAGATGCGTGTCGGACAGCTCTCTACAAGCGCGGGGGCGATGCTTGAGTTCGCAATGTCGGCCAGGCTTTGCGTGGCGAAGACGACAGAGACGTTTTTCTTGCGCAGGGTCTTCAGCCATTCGCGGATGCGCGAGGCAAACATGGGATCATCAAGGAAGAGCCAGGCCTCATCGAGAATGAGCAGCGTGGGCTTGCCGCCGAACCGCTCGTCAAGCCGGTAGAAGAGATAGGTGATCACGGGCGCCACAGCGCCCTTTGCATGCATCAGCTCTTCCATCTCGAAACAGACCGTATCGGCCAGCATGAGGTTTTCATGATCGGCATCCAGAAGCCGTCCGTGCGGGCCTTCCAGCGTGAACGGGTGCAGCGCTGATTTGAGGGTCTCGTCCTGCAGCATCAGGCTGAGGCCGGTCAGCGTGCGTTCGGCTTCAGGCGCTGAGCTGAGAGACTGGATGGCCTCCCAGAGCCGGGCCTTGAGGTCCGGCGTCATGGCAACGCCTTCATTGGTGCAAAGCCCGGCGATCCAGTCGGCGGCGAAGCTCGCCCCATGTTCCGTGTCGATATCTTTGAGCGGTTGCAGGCTTGGGGCGTTTGAACTGCCAAGATCGACATGCGCGCCGCCCATGCAAAGCGTCGCGGCGCGGGCGGACCGGCCCTTGTCGAAGATAAAGACTTGGCCCGCCTCATAGCGCTTCCATTGCAGGGCGAGCAGCGACAGGAGGACCGACTTGCCCGCGCCGGTCGGGCCGATCACCAGCGTGTGTCCGACATCGCCAATATGCAGGTTCAGGCGGAACGGCGTCGTGCCATCGGTCTGCGCCTGAATGAGCGCTGGGGCTTGCAAATGTCTGTTGGTGTCTTCGCCTGCCCAGACCGCTGACAGCGGCACCATATGCGCCAGGTTCAGCGTGTGAAGAATGGGCTGGCGGACATTGGCGTAAGGGTGACCCGGCAATGAGCCGAGCCAGGCATCGACCGCGTTGAGGGTTTCGCGGATCGCCGTGAACCCGCGACCATTTACGATGCGCTCAGCGATCCGGATATGCTCATCGACCGTGCGCCGATCGGGATCAGCGACGGTAATCGTGGTGGTGACATAGCCATAGGAGACAAGGTCCGAGCCAAGCTCCTGCAGGGCGGCGTCAGCATCGGCGGCCTTGTTGTCGGCATCATTGTCGACGAGCGCCGCCTGTTCATTGAACAGGGTTTCGCGCAGGACCGCACCGATGGATTTGCGTTTGGCGAACCAGTGACGGCGTTTACGCCCAAGGACTTTTTCGGCCTCTGCCTTGTCCATGGCGATGAACCGCGTCGCCCACCGATAGGCACAGCCCTGACGGTTCAACTCATCGAGAATGCCGGGGAGTGTCGAGGCCGGAAAGCCGAGAATTGTCAGGGTGCGAAGATGGGCTTCGCCGATCATGGGTTCGAGGCCGCCGGCAAAAGGTTCATCGGCGAGAATGGCGTCGAGAAAAACCGGAAGCTCGGGCGTGACGACGGGATGGCACTTGGTCGAGATGGTCGAGTGCAGATAAGTCAGTGTCTCATCGTCGGTGAGCTTGGCGATCTCGGCGAGAGAGGTGGAAAGGAGATCGAAGACGCGGTCGGCGTGTTGCTGGAAGGTCTCCAGCCTATGACGCCAGGTTGCAGCGTCTTCTGTCTCGGCCCTCTGGATCAGGGCTTTCTCGGCGCGGCCCGTGGCGTCGGCGGGCGGCAGCCAGAGCAATGTCAGATAGTAGGAACTCTCGAAGCGGGCGCCGCTTTCCTCGGCCTGCAGCGCGCGTTCCTCATCGATCAGCCAGGTCAGCGCATCGGGAAACTCAGCGTCGGGATAGTCATGCACTTCATGGCGCTGCGCCTCGAAGAAGAGCGCCCAGCCCGAGCCGAACCGGCGCAGCACATTATTGACCC
>NZ_AWFA01000066.1 GCF_000682675.1 Hyphomonas pacifica
CCTCTGCGCCATAGGTCTGACGGTAGATTTCGGCATAGTCGCTGAGCGCGCTGGCGAGCTCCGGATCGACCGAGAGGCTCATGCGCACCGGCGTGCGGTCGGGAAGACGGTCAAGGCGTAGGGTCATCGTGAAGTTCCTTGAGGGTGGGGTCTGAGAATAAGATCGCGCGTGACAACCACGCGCACGGGCCAGCCGGGCCGCACGCGGATGGTCGGCTGGATGCCGAGATTGCGCTCAACCACGCGCTGACCCGCCTGATTGACAGTGTCGGTGGTGCCGCGCCGTATCGCGCGCTCGATGTCGCCATCACCGTCCGCGCCGAGTTCGGCACCGACACCGAGGACGGTCGCGAGGCCTGCAGCGAGAAATACGCGGTCCCAGTGGTGATCGGTGCGGTCTGAAAGACCGGCAAAGCCTTGCGCGTCTGCACCCGACGCAGAAATCACAATCGACGACCCGTCCGGGAAGATGATCCGGTCCCAGGTCACGAGCGCCCGGTCCTGGCCGAACGAGACTTCGGATTGGTAGCGCCCGATGAGGCGCGTGCCCTGAGGGATGAGGAGATATTGGCCGGTGACGGTGTCATAGACCGGTTGGGTCACCTGCGCGACGATGGTTCCGGGCAGGTCGGAGTTGATGCCGGTCACGAGCGAAGCCGGGATCAGTGTGCCCGCCATGACCTGATAAGGCGAGGCCGGGTCTTCGATCTGATACGGATTGTAAATATCGCTGTCGGGACCTTCGCTCGCAAAGGCGAGCTTGCGGGACTGGAGATTGCTATCAGCAGGCTGCCCGAACGCTGACGGGGCTCCCTGTGGCAGAGAGGCGAGTGCCAGAAGCTCCGAGCCCAGATCAAGCGCGGGATCACGATAGGCAGGACGGGTATCAGCGACGGCTTGGCCGCCTGTTTCGGATTGAAGCCGGAAGAAGACCGGCGCGCGGGCCGCTTCATCGGCCAGCGCCGCCTCACGCATGCGCCTTGCGCGTTCGGCTTCGTCAGCCGGGTTAGGCCGGAAGTCATCCTCGAACCGAGTCACATATTCCGGCTCGATCCCAAGCTCGCGTTCGGCACGCAGCATTGTGGCGCCGAGATCGCCGGACAGCGGCGGGCCGAGCCGTGTGATGCGGTCTTCCACCGGGGCGATGTCGCTATAGCTGGCCGGTAGAGTGGAGAGGCCTTCGGGTTTGCGCGTGTTCGTCGTGTTGTAAAGCTCGCGCCTTGCATCGGGATCGACGGCGGTTGGCGGCTCGAGGGCTATGCTCATGGCGGCGAACAGTCCGAGCACGCCAAGACCTGCGCCGACCATCAGGATCTTGCGGTTGATCCGTGTGACCGGCTTCGGGCTGGAGCGGATCTTCAGCCGTTCGGCATGCTCGTCGAAGGGAATGGGCTCGGACATCGGCTCAGTTCCCGAACAGTCCGGCCAGCGGCGAACGGCTTGTCGATCGGGAGATGCGGACCACTGTCTGATTGCGCTCGCCGAGGCGCAGTTCCGCGGCGCGGAACAGCCGGTCCACGACATAATAATTGCCGCGCACCCGGTAGTTCACCAGTTCTGCGTCGCCGTCTGCGCCGAGCACAAAGAGCGGCGGCATGTCGGTCGTGGCAATGTCCTCCGGCATCTGGATGAAGACTTGTCGCCCATCATCAAAGACACGCACCGGCTTCCAGGCAGGGCTATCGCCGGATAGGCGGTAGTCGAAGTTCAGGCCCTCAAGTGTCAGGCCGCGTTCAATGCTGCCTGCGTCGCGCGCAATGGCGCGCTCATTGCGGGCCGTCAGCCCTGCCAGTTCGTCAGCAGGATAGCGCCAGGATAGTGCGGCCATATAACCGCCTTCAACACTTTCCAGTTCAAGGTGATAGGTGCGCCGGTTGGTGGCGATCATGAGATTGGTGCGAATACCCGACGAGATCGGTTTGACCAGCACATGGGCCCGGGCTGTGGCGCCCGATCCGGAGATCGTATCGCCCACGACCCAGCGCACCGTGTCGCCCGCAGAAACCGACACGAGTTCCTCACCCGGCTGTAGCGCAACATCGCTGACCTGGCCGGGGCTGGCATAGAGCCTGTAGAGCGCGCCTTCTGTATAGGGATAGACCTGGATCGCGTTCACATAGC
>NZ_AWFA01000067.1:0-57500 GCF_000682675.1 Hyphomonas pacifica
TATATCCCGGCACGGAGGGGTGTCGGAAAACGAATTTGACTTTGTAATGATTGTTACACGTCCCGGCCCATAAATTGTGGGATAAACCGGTCTGGCGACTTTTTTCTTGTATGCATATCGGGATGTCATGCTAGGTTTTCTGCAAAGGGCCAGCAGGCCTTTGGGTGGGAGACGCACATGACACTATCTGTATTCAGCGCCGGGTTTGGGCGTACGGGGACGATGTCCCTGAAACTGGCGCTTGAGCAATTGAGCTTCTGGCCATGCCATCACATGGTAGAGGTGATCGAGCATGGCGAGCGGCAGGTGCCGCTATGGAATGATGCGCTGGCGGGCAGGCCGGATTTTGGCGCGATCTATCAGGGCTATGTCGCGGCGGTGGACTGGCCGACGGCGGCTTTCTGGCGGGAGCTGGCGGCGGCCTTTCCTGAGGCGAAGATCATCCTGTCCTCCCGCTCGCCCGAGAGCTGGTATGGCAGCATTTCCGAGACGATCCTTGCTTCGGTGAACATACCGGACGAGGCCCCGTCGCATGTGAAGGCCTGGCTGCAAATGGTCCGCAAGGTGCTGGACCGCAGCCTCGGCCCATCTCGTGAGAAAGAGGATGTGATCGCCGCCTTTGTCGCGCATGAGGCCGCCGTGAAGGCCGAAATTCCGGCAGAGCGCCTGCTGGTGCATGAGGCCAAGGATGGCTGGGCACCACTCTGCGAGTTCCTGGGCGTCGCTGTTCCGGACACGCCCTATCCCCGCACCAACAGCAAGGAAGAATTCTTCGAACACCTGAAAAAGGCAGACGATATGTAAGGTGCGTTTCGCCTTCCCCGATAGAGGGAAGGCGAAACGCCTAGTAACTCTTCGGCAGGCCGAGGACGCGTTCGGCGATGAAGTTGAGGATCATTTCGCGGCTGACCGGGGCGATGCGGGCGAGCATGGCTTCGCGCATCATGCGCTCGACATGGTATTCCTTGGCATAGCCCATGCCGCCATGGGTCAGCACGGCGGTCTCGCAGGCGCGGAAGCCGGCCTCTGTGCCGAGATATTTCGCGGCATTTGCCTCCGCCCCGCAATCGAGGCCCTCATCATAGAGGCCCGCGGCCTTGTAGGCGAGCAGTTCGGCGGCGGACAGTTCTGCCCAGGCCCTGGCGAGCGGGTGCTGGATGCCCTGGTTCTGGCCGATCGGGCGGCCGAATACGACGCGGTCCTTCGCATACTGAGCAGCCCGCTCCAGCGCGGCAAAGCCGAGGCCGATGCTTTCGACCGCGAACAGAACACGTTCCGGGTTCAGGCCCTGGATCAGGTATTTGAAGCCCGCGCCTTCCTCGCCGATCAGGTGTTCCTTCGGCACTTCCAGCCCGTCAATGAACAGCGTGTTGCACTCGACGGCCTTGCGGCCCATTTTCGGGATCGGGTTTGCCTCGATCTTGCCGCGGTCAAGGTCTGTGTAGAACAGGGAGAGACCCATATAGGGCTTGGCGCATTGGTCTTTCGGCGTGGTGCGCGCGATGATCAGGATCTTGTCGGCGCGCTGTGCCCCGGTCGTCCAGATCTTGCGGCCATTGATGGTGTAGCCGGTATTGGTGCGCTCTGCCTTGGTCTCCAGGCTGGACGTGTCGAGGCCGGAATTCGGCTCTGTTACGGCGAAGCACATCTTCTCCTGGCCGGAGATGATCTTGGGCAGGTTTTCCTGCTTCTGTTCGGCATTGCCGAATTTCTCCAGCGGCTTCGGCCCGAAAATATTGAGGTGGATGGCAGACGCGCCGGAATAGCCCGCGCCGGTGCGCGTGACGGTCTGCATCATCAGGGCCGCTTCCTTCAGGCCGAGGCCCGCGCCGCCATATTCTTCCGGGAAGGCAATGCCCAGCCAGCCGCCCGCGGCCATGGCGTCGCAGAATTCTTCCGGCCAGTCACCGGTTTCGTCTGTTTTGGCCCAGTATTCATCATTGAAGGGCGCGAGCGTTTTCTCGACGGCGGCCTTGATGGCGGCCTGGTCTTCACTCATCGGGGCGATCTGATGCATGTGGCGTGGTCCTCCTGAGGCAAGAGACTTAAGGCCGAGCTGTGCGCCCGTCCAGCAATCGCGCTGCGTCAGGGCAGCGCAATAGCGCTTTCGATGCCGATGGCGTGGAGGAAATTCGGGTCATGGCTGATGGTGATCAGGGCGCCGTCATAGGCGGTGAGGGCGGCTTCGAGGGCTTCAATCGTGTCCATGTCGAGATGGTTGGTCGGCTCGTCCAGCAGGAGGAGGTCCGGCGGCTCTGGCGCGGCGAAGATGGCGGCGAGCCCGGCGCGCAGGCGCTCCCCGCCGCTAAGGGTGGCGACCGGCTGATGCGCGGCGGTGTTGCGGAAGGCAAAGCGGGCGAGCGCGGCGTGCGCCTCATTCAGGGTGAGGTGTGGCTGGACGGCGCGGATGGCCTCAAGGATGGAGCCCACGCGCGGCAGAAGGCTGACATGCTGATCGAGCCGGGCGATGCGGTCTGTGTGGCGGTGCAGCGTGCCGGAAGCGGGGGCAAGCTCGCCCAGGATCATCCGCATGAGCGTCGTCTTGCCAGAGCCGTTCGGCCCGGAAATGGCAAGGCGCCGAGGTCCGCGCAGGGTGAAGCTGAGCGGGCCGAACAGGCGGCGCCCGTCAAAGGCCGCGGTGATGTCTTTGGCGGTGAGAATGTCCTTGCTGGCAGGCAGGTGGATGGGCGGCAACTCCATGGTGATCGGCGCAGTGATCTCGACGCGGGCACGGGCGGCCTCAAGCGACGCAGCGGCCTCTGCCGTCTGACGACCTACGAGTTGGTTGCCGCGCGCGGCGGTGTGCTCGGCGCTTTCCTGGCGCTTGTCGAGCAGCATTTTGGGCTCTGCGTTTTTGGCGCGGGTGTTGCGGCCGGCCCTGTCGCGGCGGTCCTGTTTTTCCTTTGCGCGCTGGGCGTCTGCCTTTGTCCGTTTCAGGGCGTTCACGGAGCGTGTGAGGTCTGCCTCGGACTGGGCGCGGGCAGCGTCGCGGGCTTCGCGGAACTCGCTCCAGCCACCGCCAAAGACGGTGACGCCGATAGGGGAGAGTTCGACAATCCGGTCCATATGTTCCAGGAGGCCCCGGTCATGACTGGCGATGATCGCGCCGCCGCGCCAGTCGCGCAGCAGGGATGTGATGGCGGCACGCCCCTCCGTATCGAGATTGTTTGTCGGCTCGTCCAGCAACAGGATGTCCGGCTGTTCCAGCAGCAGACGGGCGATCATGACACGTGTGCGCTCTCCGCCGCTGAGCCGCGCGAGGGGCGTATCCAATGGCATTTCCCGCAAGCCGGTTGAGGACAGGGCGGCATCGAGGCGCGGTTCCAGCGTCCAGTCGGCGGCCTCTGCATCTTCCAGCGTGCCATCGCCGGTCGTCATGCGGGTGAGTATGGCGAGACCCTCTGCCGCGCCGAGCGCTTCGGAGACGGTGAGCGTTTCGTCCGCAATCTGATCGAGGCGGCCTATGCGGCCGTGTACGGAGAGGTTGCCGCAGGCGGGTTCGACCTCTCCGGCTATGGCGCGCAGCAAGGTGGACTTGCCACAGCCATTGCGGCCAACAAGGCCAATGCGTTCGCGGCCGAGCGACAGGGTCAGCCCGTCAAAAAGCGGCGTGCTGTCAGGCGTTGTGAGGGAAAGAGAGTCGAGCATGAGAGAAAAGGACATGGGGAAGCCGAAGGGTCATGGATAGGGTCAGCGAAGCGGTGGGCTTTGCGATATCCATGTGTCTGGCCTCCAAGAACTCTCTGCGGTCGAAGCGTCTAGATACGCATTTTCAGGCCGCGATCAAGGAGAATGGGAAATATTTTTGGATCAGGCGGGCAGGAGGCGCGCTGGCGAGAAGGCGTTGGCGAGGTCGCTGGTCTGATGGCCCAGCATCTGGTCTGCCAGAATACGGGCTGTCAACGGGGCGAGCAGGATGCCATTGCGATAATGGCCTGCGGCGACGAACATGTTTTCCTGCCGGGTGCGGCCCAGGAAGGGCGCAAAATCGGGTGTCCCAGGGCGCACGCCGGACCATGTATCCGTGATGCGGGCACCTGCGACAGAAGGGACGATGCGGGCGGCATTTTTTAGCAGGGTGGCAATGCTCTCCGTATCCGGCATACCTTCAGTGCGGCCAGGTTCCATCGTGGCACCGATAACGAGCAGGTCTCCGCGCGGCACCATATAGATGACGCCCGCCCGCAGAGTGGTGGACGGATGATCTTCGCGCCGTTCCACAGACAGCATCTGACCGCCATAGGAATCGATTTCGTCGAGCGTGGTATCCCAGTTGACGAGGCTGAATTGCTGTCCGCGTTCTTCCACTTTCAGCACGGCACTTTGCCAGCCGGCGGTCACGAGCAAGAGGTCATGCCCCTCAATGGCAAGCTCACTTCCACGCGATTGCAGCGGGGCGGCGGCGCGCTTCAGCGTGATGTTCGGCTGACGTTCACAGAGGGTCAGCAGGGCGGTGACGACAGCGCGGTTATTCACATAGCCATCGGTTTCAAGTTTCAGGGCACGGATCAGATCCGGTGACAGGGCCGGTTCGATCCGGCGGGCGTCCTCAAGGCTGAGCTGCTCGCCGGGCAGACCCTTGGCCTTCAGGTTTTCGAGAATGCCGGAAAGGTGCTGCGCGGTGGTGTCATCGGCGGCGACCGCGAGCGAGGGGCCTGCAGAATAGCCGAGATGCACGCCGCAATCGTGTTGAAGGCGCTCGGCAAAGCCCGGCCACAGGGCCGCGCTTTCCAGGCAAAGCTCGAACAGGCGCGGATGCACGCCGGGCTCACAGGCGGCTTCATAGGCAGGGGCGATCATGCCGGCGGCGGCCCAGCTGGCGCCGCGTCCGGGCGGGTTCGGGTCATACAGGGTGACCGCTGCGCCGCGGCCAGCGAGCTCCAGTGCGCAGCTGAGACCGATAATGCCTGCGCCAGCTATGGCAATACGGGGCAGGGAGCGGGAGGGGCCATCAGCGCGGGTCATGCGCGCTGTTTAAGCCATTTCTTCAGGGAATTGAATGTTCAGGCCGCACTCGCCTGCATTTTGTGGATTTCCCAGAAACTCTGAAAGGCTTCGGCCCATTTCTGGCTCTGGAAGATGATTTCCTTGTGCATCGTGCCCATCGGACAAACTGCCGTGCGGACCATCATTTGCGGATAGTCATCCGACATGGGGTTGCGGGTAATGTGCTCGCTGAGAAACGCATCCAGCGCGGCGGCCAGTTTTGCGTCTTCCTCGGGTGATCCAAGTGCCAGATCGACAATAATATCACTCATCACTTCCCCACATTCTGTGCCGTGTGGCCTTTTTTATTAACGCCTTTCTAGGCGGTTCATCCTTAATGCAAAATTTGCATTGCCATAGAAGTTTCACACTCCGGGACATTTCTTTTGGCGGAATGTGCAAGAAACGGGCAAAAGGTCGCTACCTTGTCTTGTTGCGATTCATTCTCAACTGTGTTTGAACGGTGTTCTAACGCTGAGAAGAGAAAGATTGTTCCATGAAATGGTATGCGCCCCTTGCGACAGCCGCCCTGTTTCTGGCCGCCTGCGGTGGCCCGGCGGAGGCGCCGGCTGAAAGTGATGCGCCTGTAACGCCTGCTGCAGAGTCCGCTGGCGTGCTGAACGTCTATTCCGCGCGGCACTATGATTCCGACAAGAAGATGTACAAGCAGTTCGAAACCGAAACCGGCATCAAGGTGCGCTTCCGGGAGTCCGGGGCGGCAGAGCTGCTGGAGGCGATGAAGGCTGAGGGCGCAAACAGCCCCGCCGATGTGATCATCTCCTCCGACGCGGGCACGCTGTACAGATTTGAAGCAGCCGGTTTGACACAGCCCGCCAATTCCGAAGTGCTGGACAAGGTGGTGCCGGAGCATTTCCGCGATCCGGCAGGCAATTGGTACGGCCTGACCAAGCGCTTTCGCGTGATCGTTTATGATCCCGAGCGCGTGACGCCGGAGCAGGTGGATGAATATGCCGACCTCGCCAGCGCCGATTTTGACGGTGAAGTCTGCATGCGTTCTTCCACGAACATCTATAATCTATCCCTGATGGGCGAATTGATCGACCGGATGGGCGAAGACAGCGCCGCCGCCTGGGCGCGTAGCGTGGTGGAGAATTTCGCCCGCCCGCCGCAAGGGGGCGACACGACCCAGATCGAGGCAATTGCCGCCGGTGAATGCTCGGTCGCGCTGACCAATCACTATTACTGGGTGCGCATGATGCAGGGCTCAGCCACGCAGCGCGCCGCCGCCAGCAAGACGAAACTCTCCTTCCCGCAACAGGATAGCTGGGGCACGCATGTGAACGTGACCGGCGCGGCCGTGGCGGCCAATTCGCCGAACCGCGAGAATGCGCTGCGCTTCATCGAATGGCTGACCACGCCGGAAGGCCAGGGCCTGTTGACGACGGAGACCAAGGAAGTGCCGCTGATCGAAGGCGCCAAGATGCCTGAAGGTCTGGAGTTGCTGCCGGAAGAGTTCAAGGAAAGCGTTTTCCCACTGAACCGTCTGGGCGAGAATCAGGGCGAGGCGCAGGCCATTTATGACCGGGCTGGCTGGAACTAACCCGTCTTGACCAGCCTGACAAACCTTCGCAGCTTCAGATTTCGAAGCGTTGACGGGCCCGCCTTTCTGGCGGGCCTGATCATTGCTGTGCCGGTCATTGCCACGCTGATTGCAGGGCTGGTGTATGGCGGCGGTGATGTGTGGGTGCACATCCGCGACACACTGCTGACCGGCTATACGCTGGGCACGCTAGGCACGCTGGCATTAACCGCCATTATGACCCTGGCTGTTGCGGTTCCGGCCGCATGGCTGGTCACGATGTACCGCTTTCCGGGGCGGGGGCTTTTTGAATGGCTGCTGATCCTGCCGCTGGCGGCACCCGGCTATGTGCTGGCCTATGCCTATGCAGATCTAATGGGCCTGATGGGGCCGTTCCAGATGGCGATCCGCGAGGCGACGGGCCTGTCGGCACGCGACTATTGGTTTCCGGACATGCGCAGCCTGCCGGGCCTGGCCTTTGTGCTGACCTGCGCGCTGTATCCATATGTCTATCTGACGGCCCGGTCGGCCTTTGTGTCGCAATCTGTCTGCGCATTGGAAGCGGCGCGCAGCCTGGGTGCCAGCAGTGCTCGCCGGTTCTGGCAGGTGGCGCTGCCCGCGGCGCGCCCGGCAATTGCGGCAGGTCTGGCGCTGACGCTGATGGAAGCGGCAGCAGACTATGGCGCGGCGGAATATCTGGGCGTGCCGACGCTGACCTTTGGCATTGTGCGCGCCTGGCAGAGCTTTGGCGAACCGGCAGCGGCGTCCCGTCTGGCGCTGATCCTGGTCGTGATCGTGATCGCGCTGATCCTGACCGAGCGCCATACGCGCGGGCGGGCAGGCAGCCAGCAAAGCTCCACCCGCTGGCGCACAGTGTCTCGTACCAAACTGCCGCTGGGCGCGGGTCTGGCGGCGAGCGCATTTTGCGGCCTGGTGTTTCTGGTTGCGTTCTTCCTGCCGGTGTCGCGGCTGATCTGGCTGAGCCTTGAGAGCCATGACCAGATTGCGCCGATCGGGCAGGCGCTGATCAATACGCTGATCCTTGCGGGCTCTGGCGCGGTGCTGGCCTTTGTGCTGGCGCTGACGATTGCGCTGACCGCGCGGCAGAGCGGACTGGTGGCAGGCTTTGCGCGCCTCATGGCGTCGACCGGCTATGCCATTCCAGGCGCTGTTCTGGCACTGGGCGCGCTGCTGGTGATGGGGCAACTGGGCGTGACGCTGACCGGGGCCGGTGCGATTGTTGCGCTGGCCTGGGTCTATGCCAGCCGGTTCACCACCTCTGGCGCTGAGCCGATGGTGGCCGCGCTCGGCCGCGCCCCGGCCTCCATGGGCTATGCTGCTGAAAGCCTTGGCGCTTCGCCACTGCGGCGCGCGGTTTCCGTAGACCTACCGGTCGCGCTATCAGGCGCCATGGCTGGTGCGTTGATCCTGTTTGTTGAATCACTGAAAGAGCTGCCCGCGACGCTGATGTTGCGCCCGTTCAATTGGGACACGCTGTCTGTCCGGGCGAATGCCTATGCCAGTGATGAGCGGCTGGCAGCGGCGGCGCTGCCCTCCCTGCTGATCACGCTGGCAGGTCTGTTGCCGGTGATCCTGTTGTCCTGGCGGCTCAGCCATTCCCGGCCTGGAGATACGCAATGAGTGAGACACTGACGGCCAAGGGCATTTCCCGGCGCTATGGCACTTCAACCGTGGTGCAGAATGTCAGCCTGACGCTGCAACCGGGTGAGATCACGGCCCTGCTGGGCGGATCGGGCGCGGGCAAGTCCACGCTGCTGCGCCTGTTTGCCGGGCTGGAGCCGGTGGATACGGGCGAAATCCGGCTGGGCGACCAGCTTTTGTCCTCCCCTGAGCGGACCGTGCCGGCCGAAAAACGCCGCATCGGACTCATCTTTCAGGATTTTGCGCTGTTTCCGCATCTGACGGCGGCGCAGAACGTGGCCTTTGGCCTGAAATCCATGGGCAAGGAGGCGGCGCGCGCGCTGGCGGCGGAATGGTTGGAACGGCTGGGCCTGACGGGCCGGGCAGAGGCCTATCCGCATGAGCTTTCCGGCGGGGAGCAGCAAAGGGTGGCGATTGCCCGCGCGCTGGCACCCAGCCCGGCGGCGATCCTGATGGATGAGCCCTTCTCCGGCCTCGACCCCGCGCTGCGCGGCAGTGTGCGCGACACGGCGCTGGCGGCAATCCGCGAGGCTGGCATTCCGGCCCTGCTGGTGACGCATGATCCGACCGAAGCGCTGGAAAGCGCTGATTGTATTGCGATTTTGCAGGGCGGAACACTGTTGCAACAGGGCGAGGCGGCCGAGATTTACATGAATCCGGCGAGCGCCGCTGTGGCTGCGTCTCTGGGGCCGGTCAGCCGCCTCAAGGCCGAGCATCTGCCGGAAGGATTGACCGGGCAGGCGGTTCCGGCAGGAACGGAACTGATCGTACGCCCGGAAGGCGTGTTGCATGATGAGAACTCTCCGGCGCGGGCGAAAGTGCTGGCCAGCCAGCTGACCGGGCCGCTCTGCCGCCTGCTGTTGCAATGCAATGGTCAGGCGCTGACGGCGCTGGTGCCGCGCACGAGCGCGCCGAAAGCAGGCGCGGAAATCGGCATCCGCCTCGATCCGGCGCTGACATTCATGTTCCAGTCAGCCAACACCTGACAATTCTGTCATCAGTGTTGATCGCCCCTCGCCTTTAGGCGGCGAGCCCCGTAAATTCAGGGGCGTAACCTGATGAACGGGAGGCGCTAAGCATGGCGCGAAATTTCCTGAAGCTTGCTGCGACTGCCGCCATGGCCGCCTTGATGGCCGCCAGTGCGTCGGCCCAGAGCCTGATCCGCGATACCGAGATCGAGGAGACTCTGCGCGAATGGACGAACCCCATTCTGGAGGTTGCGGGCCTCAACCCGAATGATGTTGGCCTCTACATCATCAATGATCCCTCGCTGAACGCCTTCGTGGCGAACGGGCAGAATATCCACATTCATACCGGTCTGATCATTGCGGCGGAATCGCCCGGCCAGATCAAGGGTGTGATTGGGCACGAGACATGTCACATTGCGTGCGGCCACTCGGTCAGCCGCCAGCGCGCCGCTGGTGTGGCGATGCGCCCGGCCTTGCTGTCCATCGGCCTTGGCATCCTGGCTATGGCGGCAGGGGAAGGCGGGGCTGGCGCAGCGCTGATCGGCTCGTCCCAGCAATTTGCGGCACTGAACTTCTTCGTCCACACCCGCGCGGAAGAGGCAACTGCCGATGCCGCCGCCGTGGAATATCTGACGCAGCTGGGCGAGTCTCCGCGTGGCCTGGTCGAGTTCTTCGAGAAGTTCCGTTATCAGGAAGTGCTGTCGGATGCGCGCCGCTATCCGTATTTTCGGGCCCACCCGCTGGCCTCTGACCGTATCCGCACGGTGCGCCAGCTGGCCGAGGATTCCGGCATGATGGATGTGCAGCCAACGGATCGTGAAGTATATCAATACCAGATGATGCGCGCGAAGCTGATCGGCTTCCTCGACACGCCGAACAAGGTGGCGCGTGAATATCCGCCGAGCGACCAGAGCGAGCCAGCTCGCTATGCCCGCGCCATTGCGGCGATGCAGGCATCTGACATCGAAACGTCGCTGACGCTGATCGATTCGCTTCTGGAAGACGAACCGGACAATCCGTATTTCTGGGAACTGAAAGGTCAGGTCCTGTTTGAAAGCGGCCGAACGGCAGAATCGGTTAAGCCGCACAAGCGCTCGCTGGAGCTGAAGCCCGGCGCGCCACTGCTGCTGATCAATTATGCGCGGTCACTGAATGCCCGCGCTGAGCCGGGCGACATCGAAGCCGCCGAGGATGCACTGCGCAAGGCGCTGATCGCCGAACCGGACAATGCCTTTGCCTGGGCGCAGCTGGCCATCACCTATGAGGAGCAGGGCCGCCGCGCCGAAGCTCAGCTGGCAACCGCCGAGTCTGCCTATTCGGTTGGCGATATTGTGCGGGCGAACCGCTTTGCGCACTTTGCCGTGCAGAGCCTTGAGCCAGGAACGCCGGATTATCGCCGCGCCGATGACATCCTGATGGTGACGGACGCGAACAATCCGGACAATCGCGATATGTATCGCCGCCGGGGACCGGGCTTTTCGCTCACGGTTCAATAGGCCGCGATCAACTTTGTGTCAGGCCTGATGGACGCGGGCTGCGCAGCCTGTATATCTGCGAAACGTAATATTATACCTGACGACAGGAAGGCCCGTATGACCTTTAAACTTGCCACCATGACCGCTGCGATGGCGGTTCTTGCCCTTACCCCTGCCTGCGCCGAGAGCAAGGCAGCGCCCGCTGCTGACCGCGAGGCCGTGGAAAAGGTCGTGCGCGACTACATTCTGGAAAACCCGGAGATCATCGAGGAAGCCCTGATCAAGTTGGCCGACCGCCAGCGCGCCGAGGCGGCCAAGGCCAGCCAGGATGCGATCATGCAGAACTATGATGCGCTGTATAATCACGCTGACGATCATTTCATCGGCCCCGCGGATGCAGAGATCACGCTGGTCGAGTTCTTCGATTATCGCTGCGGTTATTGCAAACGCTCTGTCGACTGGGTGCAGAACCTGCCTGAGGAATATGATGGCAAGGTGCGCGTCGTGTTCAAGGAACTGCCGATCTTTGGCGGCATCAGCGAGACCGCCGCGCTGGCAGCCCTCGCAGCTGGCAAGCAGGGCAAGTATAACGAATATCACGTCGCGCTGATGAAGCTGAAGAACAATGACGATCTCACGGAGTCGAAGCTGGACGAGATTGCCAAGGACCATGGCATCGACGTGAAGAAGATGCGCGCTGACATGCGCTCCATGGAAATCCAGAAACAACTGTCCGATATGAAGCAGCTGGGCCGGACGCTGGGCGTCGATGGTACGCCGGGCTTCTTCATGGGTGACAATTACATTGAAGGTGCGAATACGCCACGCATCATCGAGCTGATTGAAGGCGAACTGGACAGCTAGGGCCTGAGCCTCAAGCGGGCCAAGACTCAAGAAGGCAAGGACGTTTCGTACGGGCTGTCCAGCGAGAAGACAGGGATGGTGGCGATCAGTGTGGCGCCATCATCGCTTTCCAGATCATAGGTGCCGCTCATAATACCGGACGGGGCAGACAACGGTGCGCCGGATGTGTAGCTGAAGCGCTCTCCCGGACCAAGCGTTGGCGTCTGGCCGATCACGCCGTCGCCATCAACAATTTGACGGCGGCCAGCAGCGTCCACAATGCGCCAGTGGCGGCGGACAATGGTCCAGGTTCGCTCGCTCTCATTCTCCACTTCCACTGTGTAGGACCACATGAACCGGGCTTTTGCCGGCTCTGATTCATCATGCATGAATTTCGGACGAACCCGGATGCGCACGCCATCCGTGATCTGTTCATAAAGTGGAGGTGGTACCCGTCTGCCCATTCCTGTGAAATTCAATCCTATTGGTTCACACTCTGTTAAGGGCGTTGGTCAAATCCATTACAAGATCGTCAGAATCTTCCAGTCCTACGGACATCCGGATCCAGCTGCGGTCAAGCCCCATTGAGGCCTGCTCTTCATCGCTGAGGGCGCGGTGCGTGGTGGAGGAGGGGTGACAAGCCAGCGATTTGGTGTCGCCGAGATTGTTGCAGATATCGACCAGCTCCAAGGCGTTCAGGAATTTGAACGCCGCGTCCTGCCCGCCCTTGAGGGAGAGCGCGATCATTGTGCCGCCCGCGCTCATCTGGCGTTTATGCACATCGTAGTGCGGATGGTCTTTCCGGTGGGGATAGCGCACCGCCGCAATGGCCGGATGGTCCGCGATGACATCTGCCAGACGGGCGGCGTTTTGCGTCTGCTGGTCTACGCGCAGCTTCAGCGTTTCCAGGCCCTTCAGCACGACCCAGGCATTGAACGGCGAGGCCGCCGGGCCCATGTGGCGCAGCCACGGATCAATCACCTCTTCAATATAGGCCGAGTTGCCGAGAATCGCGCCGCCCATGACGCGGCCCTGACCGTCCATATGCTTGGTGGTGGAATAGACCACGAGATCCGCGCCGAGCTCCAGTGGCTTTTGCAGGATCGGCGTGGCGAACACATTGTCGACCACCAGCACGGCGCCGGCCTTCTTGCAGAGCTTTGACACTGCTTCGATGTCCACCCCGTCCAGCAGGGGATTGGCCGGGCTTTCGATCAGCACAAGTTGGCAGCCCTTGGCGATCTCGCGCTCCCAGGCGTCCAGGTCTGCACCGTCCACGAAGACGGTCTCGATGCCAAATTTCGGCATCTGGTTGGCGATGATCCAACGGCAGGAGCCGAACAGGGCGGTCGCCGCAACAACGCGGTCACCGGCCTTCAGCGGTGCAAGAATCGCGCTGGAAATGGCACCCATGCCAGAGGCCGCGACGCGGCAGGTCTCTGCGCCTTCTATCAGGGCGAGGCGCTGTTGCAGCATTTCGCAGGTCGGGCTGCCATAGCGGGAATAGACAAAGCCATCTTCCTCACCGGCCATGCGGCGCATCGCCTGTTCGGCACTGTCATAGGAATATCCGGAGGTGAGATATAGCGCTTCGGAGATCTCGCCATGGGGCGAGCGCATCAGGCCGCCGCGCACCGCACGGGTCGCCGGCTTCCAGCCCTTTTTGCTATCGCTACCTTGTCCATCTGCCATGACACTATAGTCCTTGTGTTTCGTGTAATGGGTCTTATGCCTGAGACGGCAAGGGGTGCAAGAGATGGCCGAAGATTCGGGTGTATTGCCAGATCATGAGATTATCGCACTGGCAGAGGCGGGTGCGATCCGCACAGACCTGCCGCTGGATGACGGACAGGTGCAGCCGGCCAGCCTGGACCTGAGGCTGGCAGAGGATGCCTATCGCCTGCGGGCAAGCTTTCTGCCCGGCAAGGACCGCACGGTTGCCGAAATGTTGCAGGAGCCGGGCATACATATGCACCGGATCGACCTGACCAAGGAAGGCACGGTACTGGAGACGGGCTGCGTGTACCTCGTGCCGCTACAGGAGCATCTGCGCCTGCCGCCCGGCATTGCGGCGCGGGCGAACCCGAAAAGCTCCACCGGGCGGATCGATGTGTTCACGCGTCTGGTAACGAACAGGTCGCGCGCCTTTGACGAAGTGCCGATGGGCTATTCCGGGCCGCTTTACCTGGAAGTGTCGCCGCGGACGTTCCCGATCATGGTACGCCCGGGAGACCGGCTGGCGCAGATAAGGTTCAAGCGCAAACGGCCTGAAACGCTGAAAGAGAAAGTGGTCTCCATCGATCTGGAAGTGAAGGGCGACCAGCCTGTGGGCTGGCGCGCGAAGCACCATTCCGGCATCGTGGACCTTCGAGGCATCGGCGCACATGAGGCCGGGCAGTTCTGGGAACCGGTCTGGCCGCGCGATGGCCGGATTGTTCTGAACCCGGAGGAGTTTTACATTCTGGTCAGCCGGGAGACCGTAAAGGTCGCGCCGAACGAGGCCGCAGAGATGGCCCCGATCGCGCCTGAGCTGGGCGAGTTCCGCGCGCATTATGCGGGCTTTTTCGATCCAGGCTTTGGCACCAATTCAAGCGGCAGCCGCGCTGTGCTGGAAGTGCGCTCTCGCGATGTGCCCTTCATTCTGGAACACGGTCAGCCGGTCGCCAAGCTGATCTATGAAAGCATGGCGTCAAAACCGCAGGGGCTGTATGGTGGAAAAGGCTCCAATTATCAGGGGCAAGGGCTGAAATTGTCGAAGCATTTTGTGTGAAAGGGCAGTCCATGAAGCTTCATTATTCACTGACTTCGCCCTATGCGCGAAAAGTTCGTGTGGTGATCATTGAGCATGACATGGAAGACGAGGTGGAAATGGTGAAGGCCAATTCCATGGCGGAAGGCGCGGCAGAGATCATCCACAATCCGCTCAGCAAGATTCCTTCGCTGATTCTGAAGGATGGCTCTGCCTTGTATGACAGCCCGGTGATCTGCGAATATCTGGACCATGAAGCGGGTGGTAAGCGCCTGTTGCCCAAGGAAGGTTCACGCCGCTGGAGCGTGCTTCGGGCGCAGGCCTTGGGCGACGGCATTCTGGACGCCGCCATTGGCATGGTTATAGAAGGCGGACGGCCTGAGGGGCAGCGCTCTGGCATGTGGCAGGAGCGCTGGACGGGTGCCATCCATCGCAGCGTAGACCAGATTGCCGAGGAAGTTGCGGAAGATCCCAAGGCGTTTGATCTGGGCCTGATCACCTATGTCTGCGCACTAGGCTATCTCGATTTCAGGTTACCGGATCTAGACTGGCGCGCCCCGCATCCGGATCTGGCAGAGTGGTATGAAGAGCTCTCGGCCCGCGAAAGCTTTGCCCGCACACGCCCGCCGGAGGAATAGGGCGATATTGTAAAGCGTATCGTGCACGGCTGACATATTCGATTTCTTTTTTTAATTGTAACTTGTTCAACCGTTGATTCTGGGCTTGTCTACAACCGAGGCGAGTTTGGGGTTTTATGGTGATTACAATTGAGAATGGCTTCTTTCTGAGTGGCCATCGTACGGCTGCTGAAAAGCTCTTCAAAGCCATCTTCCACAAGCCGCGAGCTTATATGAACCAGGGGCAGGCCGAGTTGGGCATGCTCAAGGAATACATTCCGGTTGGGTCAACGACGATTGATATTGGCGCGAATGTCGGGGAGTTTTCCCGGCGCCTGTCACAACTCTCCGAAGGCGGGCTGGTCGTGGCGTTCGAGCCGCAATCCATGCCGCGCTCGGTGATGACCATGGCGGGATTCATGCGCGGCAAGAGCCGCATCATGGTGCTGCCGCTGGCGCTGGGCGATGATGAGGGTATGGTGACCCTCAGTGTGCCGATCAAGAAATCCCGCAATATCGGTGTCGGTCTGGCGCATATCGGCAGTGACGAAGATTTCAAGGGCCGTTTCGAGGTGAAGAAGGAATTGGTGCCGCTGACCCGGCTGGACACAGTGATCAAGCGTATCGAGACCGGGCCGATTTCCTTCATCAAGATTGATGTTGAAGGCGGCGAATTGAACGTGCTGCGCGGCGCGGTCGAGACAATTGAAAAGCACCGACCCACTGTTCTGTGCGAGGTGGAAGCTCATCAGAGCCGTTTCGACTCGACGGTTGAGGAACTGGTAGATTTCTTCCGTGGGCGCGGCTATGTTGCGCGCAGTATCTCGACGGGCGAAGTGCTGCCCTTCGATGCCCTTGAGCATAATACGGTCTTCACCCCGGCAGATGACGCGCCGGGGTGAGACCTGGGGGTAAGCTCCGGACGGGTCAGGCCGGCTCGGCGTCCATCATGTATGAGACTGGCCAGTCGATGTCCGCAAAATAACGCGTCTTCATCCGGTCGATATAGGCGACCAGATTGGCGTGCTTGTGAACAAGGCCGCTCAGCGGCGTGTCGAAATACTCCGTGCCGCAGGCGATCAGGACGGCAGCAACAGAAGCATCGGCGCAGCTGGGTTCGGTTCCGAACATATAGTCCTGATCCGCCAGATGCATGGCGATGGCGCCGATATCCCAGTCCGCCAGTTGCATCCGTTCCTCATCGCTGAACCGGCCTGTTCCTTCGCCAGTGTGCATGGCAGAGAGGTTTTCGCGCACTTCGTTCCGAACTGCGTCCCGGGCATTTTCGGGAACGCCTGAAAAGAACAGGGCTGGGCCTTTTCTGAAATTGCCATCCTTCATCCAGCGCTCATACGCCATGATCTTGGTGAGCTGGCCTTCCGCCATGCGTTCCAGAGCCCAGCTGGCGGCAATGTCCTTGCCAGTCATGCCGTCATACAGGCCGCGGCCAAGCTTGATTTCCAGATGATGGCGGATGAAATTACTGTCCTCGAGCAGCTTGCCATCATCAATGATGTAGGGCGCCTTATGCTTCGGAACGCTTTCGAGATCCGCCATGGCGCGGGTGAAGCTGACGCCCAGCATTTGCAGCTGGATATCTGTCTTCATGACGAAAGGGCTGGGCGAGGGGCAGTCGAACATCGGGCCCCATCCATAAAGCGTGATCATCACTTTTCTCCTGTCTGGCTTGTGATGAAGGCTTGATAGCGGAGGTCTGCTGACAGCATGGTGTCAGTAGCGTGGCAGTAGGGTTCAGTTCATGAGGCGCACCGAACGGCTTTTCCAGATCATCCAGATTCTACGGCGCAAGAGTCGGCCCGTGACCGGGAAGGAGCTGGCCGAGGAGCTGGAGACCAGTCTGCGCACTATTTATCGCGATATGGCGGAGCTGATCATGCAGCGCGTACCGATCCGCGGGGAGGCGGGCACGGGCTATGTGCTGCAGCCGGGATATGACATGCCGCCTCTGATGCTCACGACGGATGAATTGGAGGCTGCCGTACTGGGCGCGCGCTGGGTGGCTGCGCGCGGAGATGCGCGTCTGGTGCGCGGCGCGGAGGATCTGATCGCCAAGCTGTCATCTGCCGTACCGCTGGACCTGCAGCCCGTGATTGTGGATTCCGGACTTGTTCCGATCAGCTTCCGAAAGCGGCCGGAGGATTCCTTTGATGTGGCCCTGGTGCGCGAAGCCATCCGTGCCCAGAAAAAGATGGACCTTGGCTATGCCGACGAGGCGGGAAATGTGACCCGCCGCATCGTGTGGCCTTTTCTGATTGTCTATGCCGATGACATAAGGATGATGTGCGCGTGGTGTGAATTGCGGCAGGGCTTCCGCCATTTCCGGACAGACCGGGTTCGGCGGATCGAGAGACTGGAGGCACGCTTTCCGCAACGTGTCGCGCGCCTGCGCAAGGATTGGGAGGCGGAACGTGCCTGGCGGCGCTCTCAGGCGGCTACTCCTCCAGATTCAGGCGCATCTCGGTGATGTAGGGTTTGAAGCCGGTCTTCTCATAGGCACGGATCGCGGGCGCGTTGTTGCTGTAGACCTCCAGCCGCACTTCGGGCAGACCGCGCGAGCGCGCCCATGAAAAAAGGTGATCCATCAGTAGACGGTTCAATCCCTTGCCGCGATGGTCCGGGTGTACAAACATGAATCCTAAAAAGGCATGATAGTCGGATTCGACATAGGGCTTTGATGGTCGCTTGTGCGCATAGCCCGTGGCGATAATTTCTCCATCGAGTTCGATAACCGCAACTTCGGCATCCTCTGATGCGACCAGTTCGCCGACATCGTAATAACTTATTGGGTCTGGCCGCAGCGTGTGGTCATAGGGGCGCTCAGCCGAAATGATGCCCTGTTCGCACTGCTTCAGCACAGGCAGGTCATTGAGAATGGCAGAACGCAGGCGCGGGCGCGAGGCGAAGTCGTCTGAGGTCATGCTGGTATGTCAGCAGGGGCGGCCTGCATCAGGGATGTGGGCCGGGAATGCCGTGACGGCGGGCCAGCGCGTGCAGGATGGCATTGCGGTCATTAATGAAATAATGGCCGTCATGGTGCTGCACGCCGTCCAGGCCTTCGCCTGAATCAGACAGGATCAGCACAGGGGAACCCTGATTGTCTTCGCCCAGCAGGCTGACAATCTCCCTGCGCGGGCGGGCCCAGTTGATGCGGTGGATATCCAGCTTGCCTGCCAACTCTGGATAGCTGGCCAGCAGGCCTTCCATAATGATGCAGTCCGGGCAGTAATAGGCCGCACCCGGATAGGCTGGATCGCTATTGTGCGGGTCCAGAAGGTAGAGCGTGTCTTTTTGCATGATTTAATGCTTCGTTTGCTGAAGGTCTCGGTAGTTGACCAGCGCGCCATTGCGCGTTTCTTGCGGGCTGACCAGTTTGATCAGTTCGGCGGCGACCTCTTCCGGGGTCGGAAGAGTCATCGGGTCTTCACCCGGCATGGCCTCGGCGCGCATGCCGGTGCGGGTGCCGCCTGGATTGTAGATATTGGCGCGCAGTTTCAGGTTTTCATTCTCGTCCGCCCAGCCGAGCACAAGCGCTTCAAGACCGGCCTTGGAGGCTTGATAGGGTCCCCAGAAAGCCCGCGGGCTGCGCGCGACGCTGGAGCTGACAAATACCGCGCGCGGGGCATCTGACTGGTGCATCCAGGGCGACAGAGCGCGGATCAGGTGGAAATTCGAATTGAGGTTCACCGCAATGGTTTCCTCAAAGCTGCGCGGGCCGCAGGTTTCGACGGGGCCCAGCGTGCCGAGAATGCCGGCATTGGCGACCAGGCCATCCAGACGGCCAAAGCGCTCTCCGATCACCTTGCCAAGGGTTTCGATGCCCTTGGTATCTTTCAGGTCCATCGGCACAAGGACGGCTTCGCTGCCATTGGCGCGGATCTCGTCGTCCAGCTTTTCCAGCGCGGCCTTGGAGCGCGCGACGGCAATCACGAGGTCGCCCCGTTTGGCCAGTTCAAGCGCGGCGGCGCGGCCAATCCCGCGCGAAGCGCCGGTCACGAGGGTGATGCGTGGAGTGTCAGTCATGGGCCTTTTTATCCTGTCATCTCATCCCGGAACATGCGGCGCATGGTTCCGGGATGAGATGATGTCCTGATCTGCCTTTAGGCTGAAATCCTAGGCATCGTCCAGCAAGGAGAGTTGGCGTTCCTTGTCGGCCTCTGCGTGTTCATTGTCCACCAGCGGGGTCGGGTAGACGCCCGTGAAGCAATGATCCGCAAATTGCGGCTGCATCGGATTGCGTTCTGGCTCGCCAATCGCCTTGTAGAGGCCCTCCACGGAGAGGAAGCCTAGCGAGTCGACGTTCAGTTCCTTCACCATCTCCTCATGCGTATGGATCGCAGCGAAGAGCTCGGATTTGGCGGCCATGTCGATGCCGTAGAAATCCGGGTTCACGATGGGCGGGCTGGCTGAGCGGAAATGGATTTCCTTGGCGCCGGCATCGCGCACCATCTGGACGATCTTCTTCGACGTGTTGCCGCGCACGATGGAGTCATCGACCAGGATCACGCGCTTGCCATCCAGTACAGCCCGGTTCGGACTGTGCTTCTTGGAGACGGCGCTTTGGCGCCCGATCTGGGTCGGCTGGATAAAGGTCCTCCCGACATAGTGGTTCCGGATAATGCCCATCTGGAAGGGGATGCCGGTCTGTTCGGAAAAGCCGAGCGCGGCCGGCACGCCGGAATCCGGCACCGGTACAATGACATCGGCGTCCGCCGGGGTTTCGAGGCCCAGATGGTGGCCCATGCGGCGGCGCACTTCATATATGGAGCGGCCCTGAACGATGGAATCCGGACGGGCGAAGTAGACATATTCGAACACGCACGGGCTGGACGGGCGCGGCGCGGTGAAGCGATGGGACTCAACGCCCTTCTCGCTGATCACGACGATCTCGCCATTGTCGATCTCGCGCACGAATTCCGCGCCAATAATGTCCAGCGCGCAGGTTTCCGACGCCAGCACATAGGCTTCGCCCAGCTTGCCGAGGATCAGCGGGCGCAGGCCCACCGGGTCACGCGCACCGATCAGCTTCTTGCCAGTCAGGCCCACCAGGGCATAGCCCCCCTCAATTTTCTGCAGCGCATCGACCAGACGGTCCAGGAAGCGCGGACGTGTGGAGCGGGCCACAAGGTGCAGGATGACTTCAGTGTCCATGGTGGACTGGAAGATCGCCCCGTCTTTCACCAGTTCGGTGCGCAGCTTTCTGGAATTGGTCAGATTGCCATTGTGGGCAACGGCGAAGCCGCCCCCGGCAAGGTCTGCGAAAATGGGCTGCACATTGCGAAGCATCGTGCGCCCTTGTGTGGAATACCGGTTGTGACCGATGGCTGCGTGGCCCGGAAGGCGCTGGCGCAGGTCTCCACCGAAATGCTCTCCCACCATGCCGAGATGGCGTTCCGAAGGGAAACGCTTTCCGTCAAAGGTGATGATGCCACACGCTTCCTGTCCACGGTGCTGAAGGGCATGAAGCCCCAGCGCCGTCAAAAGACTGGCTTCGTGGTTTCCGTAGATTCCGAAGACGCCGCACTCCTCGCGTGGCTTGTCATCATCATGATCGAAATAGACCATCTGTGACGCACCTCCTGAGTGACAGTTCTGCGACACGGGCCTATTGCCCTGTTTTGGCCTCTGAGGGAAGGGCGGCTTGCACATCTTTTCCGACTTTCGAGGCTTCATCATTAACATAAGAAGCCATGTTGCTAAGCGCCGGGTAGGTGGCGGAGTTCTGTATCCAGTCTGGGATCCGGCTGTCATCCAAGGCCAGATTTAGGAGCACTGCGAAGAAAACCAAGGCAATGAAGCCACGTGCGATGCCAAAGAACAGGCCGGCAATGTGGTCGAACATGCCGATTCCGTCGGCGCCCTGGATGTTTTTCGAAAGGCGCTGGCCCAGCCAGGCAACGATCACATAAACGATAATAAAGGCGACAATCACGAGGAACAGGTCTGCCGTCCAAGGCTCCATGCCTTCCGGTACGAGACCGGCCAGGTCATCGCGGAAGAATTTGCGGGCATAATAGGCGGCGGCGAGGGCACCGATGAACGCGCCGAGGGTGGCAACTTCCCTCAAGAATCCCCGGGCAAAGGCCATGATCGCGGAGATCACGATGACAGCGACGGCGATAGCGTCGAAAGCTGTAATGGACTCAAGCATTCTGTGCGTCCGGAGCGAGGGTTTGGGCCAGATCGATAAGTCTTTTAATCGGCGTGATCGTCAAGCCATCCACTGTGGTTGGACTGCCTTCTGGAACATAGGCGTGAGTAAAACCTAAACGTACGGCTTCTTTAAGGCGCTGCTCCATGCGCGCAACAGGCCGGACAGCCCCAGAGAGAGCGACCTCGCCAAAGAACACGCTGCGGCCCGGAACCGCCATATCGGAGAGCGAAGAGAGCAGGGCCGCCGCCGCGCCGAGATCGCCCGCCGGCTCGCTGATGCGATAGCCACCCGCGACGGAGAGATACACATCCATGCCCGACAGGCTGATGCCGCAGCGCGCCTCCAGCACGGCCAGCAGCATGGCGAGTCGCCCGCCATCCCAGCCAACAACGCTGCGCCGGGGCGTACCATAGGCACTTTTGGCGACCAGGGCCTGCACCTCTGCCAGCACAGGGCGGGAACCTTCCATGGCCGCAAATACCGCCGCGCCGCCTTCACCCTCGCCATCCGTGCTTAGGAACAGGGCGGAGGGCTCTTTCGCCGGGGCGAGGCCGTATTGGTGCATTTCGAAGATGCCGATCTCGTCCGTTGGTCCGAAACGGTTTTTCACCGCGCGGAGGATGCGGAACTGGTGGCCGCGCTCGCCCTCGAAATAGAAGACGGCGTCGACCATGTGCTCCACGACGCGGGGGCCGGCAATATTGCCTTCCTTGGTGACGTGGCCGACCAGTACCAGCGCCGCGCCGGATTTCTTGGCCCAGCGCACCAGTTCCTGTGCGCAGGCGCGAACCTGACTGACCGAACCAGGCGCGGCCTCAAGACTGTCCGACCACATGGTCTGGATGGAGTCGATCACCACGAAATCGGGCTTGGCCGCCTTCAGCGCGGAGAGGATCTTGCGCAAGTCTGTCTCGGTGGCGAGATCCACGGGGCTGTTGGCCACTTTCAGGCGCTGGGCGCGCTCCTGAATCTGGGCGGCGGCTTCCTCGCCCGAAACATAGACCGTCTTCACGCCATTTCGGGCAAGCCGCGCGGCGACCTGCAGCAGCAGGGTGGACTTGCCGATGCCGGGGTCCCCGCCAATCAGCGTGGCGGAGGAAGGCACGATGCCGCCGCCGAAGACACGGTCCAGTTCCTCGACCCCCATCACGATGCGGGCAGGCGTTTCGGTTTCCGCGTTCAGGGCAACAAAGTCTGCCTTGGAGCTGCGCTTGGTGCCGGTCTTGGGCGCGGCAAGCCCACCCGGCGCGCTGCTGACGGCTTCCTCTACCAGCGTATTCCACTCTCCGCAGCCATTGCACTTGCCGCTCCATTTGGAGTGAACTTCGCCGCAGGACTGGCAGACATAGGCAATATTGGAGGCTTTAGGCATGGTTAAGGGGATATTGCGCTTTGGCGCGCGGGGGAAGGGGAATTGACGGCAGAAAGCTCAGCGAAACGGCCCGGCAAACACGAACCATGCGCCGAGGCCGATCAGGGCAAAGCCGACGGCATGGTTCCAGGTAAAGGCCTCTTTCAGATAGAGCACCGAGAAGACGGCAAACACGATCAGCGTGATGACTTCCTGCATCGTCTTCAGCTGCGCCGCGGAATAGACGGTATGACCGATCCGGTTGGCAGGCACGGCAAAGCAATACTCAAAGAAAGCGAGGCCCCAACTGGCCAACACGACTAGCCAGATCGCCTTGCCGGGAAACTTCAGATGCCCATACCAGGCAAAGGTCATCACGATATTGGAAACGATCAGCAGAAAGACCGGCGCGATCGAGGCAAAGGAAACAGCAGGCATGGCATGATCTCAGAAATGATGCGCCTGCGTTTTATGCCTGCCAGCGGAAAAAGCGAGAGGCACATTCATCAAACCGGAGTCATAGGCCGCCCGCTGGGTTAGGCCCTAAATCGCTGGCTGGATCGGGCCGTCGGCTCGTCCGTGGACGAATTGGTCGACATAATCATTGCCGCTATTGTCAATGATGTCGGCCGGGCCGTGCCAGATGATCTTGCCTTCATAGAGCATGGCGATGTTGTCCGCGATCTTGCGGGCAGAGGCCATGTCATGCGTGATCGAGACGGCGGCGGCGCCCAGGCTGCGCACCTGTTCGATGATCAGATCATTGATCGCATCGGCCGTGATCGGATCAAGGCCGGTGGTCGGCTCGTCAAAGAAGATCAGGTCCGGCTTCGAGATGATCGAGCGGGCGAGGGAGACACGCTTCTGCATCCCGCCGGAGATTTCCGCCGGATAAAGGTCTGCCACATCAGCGCCGAGGCGCACTTTCTTCAGCGTCTCGATGGCGCGTTCCTTGGCGTCCTTGCGGCGCATGCGGTCGGCCTGCAGCAGGCGGAAGGAGACATTTTCCCAAACGGTTAGACTGTCAAACAGCGCGCCGGACTGGAACAGCATGCCGATGCGCTCGCGCATCTTGGCGCGGGTCTTGCCGGTGGATTTGGTAACGTCTTCTCCGTCAAAGAAGATCTTGCCGTCATTCGGCGTCATCAGCCCGAGCGCATTCTTCAGCATCACGGACTTGCCGGAGCCGGATCCGCCCAGCACGACGAGGCTTTCCCCGCGCTGGACTTCCAGATCCACGCCCTTGAGGACATGTTTCTGGCCGAAGGATTTCTTGACGTTTTCCAGTCTGAGGATGGGCGTGGTCACAGGCCAATCTCCACGAACAGGGTGGACATGATATAGTTTGTCGCCAGCACGAGCACCGCTGCGCCGACCATGGCAAGCGTCGCCGCGCGGCCAACGCCGGTTGCGCCGGCTTCGGAGCGGTCGCCCTGATAACAGCCCATCGTGGCAATGACGGCGCCGAATACGACGGCCTTGATCAACCCGACGATCACATCATTGTTCGTCAGGAAGTCCATCGTGTTGCGGATATAGGTGGTGGAGTCGAAATCCAGCGCATAGACGCTAACCAGCCAGCCACCCATGATGCCAATAATGTCTGCGACCAGCACCAGAAGCGGCAGCGCAATGATCGCGGCCAGGAAACGCGGAGCATAGAGATAGCGAAAGGGAGAGGCTGACAGGGTTTCCAGCGCGTCGATCTGCTCTGTCACGCGCATGGCGCCGATCTCTGCCGAAATGCCGGCCGACACGCGGCCCGCCAGCATCAGGCCGGTAATGGTTGCGCCCAGTTCCCGCGTGATGCCCAGCACGACGATGCTGGGAACGAATTGTTCCGCGCCATAGCGACTGCCGCCTTCATAGATGTTGAGCGCCAGGGCCGCGCCGATGAAGACGGCTGACAGGCCGACCACGGGCAGGGAGTAGAAGCCGATATTGACCATCTGCTTCCAGACCTGCGCCACATACCAGCGCGGGGTAAAAGCCGTGGCCATTACCTTCAGGAAGAAGATGAACAGCCGGCCGACTTCACTGAACAGGCCGAGCGAAGCGGCGCCGATCCATTGCAGGGGATTGGGGAACCCGCGCTTACGGGTAGATGCGTTTGACACGATTTCCGAGCCCTGTGAGTAGTTCATAACCGAGCGTACCAGCACGGGCCGCTTGCTCTTCCAGTTTGGCATTATAGCCGAGGAATTCAACGCGCGCGCCGGATTTTGCCGCTTTCTGTGCTTTTGAGACGTCTATTGTGATGAGGTCCATGGAAATGCGTCCAAGCACAGGGCACGGCGCTGCATCAAGATAACTCATCAGCGCATTGGCGCCAGAACGCGGGATTCCGTCTGCATAGCCGAGCGCCACCGTGGCCAGAGGTGTATCCTGTTTCAGCGTGTGGGTCGCGCCATATCCGACCGTCTCGCCAGCCTTGCCCTCGAACACGGACAGGATGCTCGCTTCCAGCAAGACAACGGGTTCCAGCGCGAACCCCAGGGGCGGCAGGGAGCCGCCATAGAGCGCAATGCCAGGACGGGTCAGGTCAAACGCATAGGCCGGGCCAAGATAACAGCCAGCGGAATTTGCCAGGCTGGCAGGCACATCCGGAAAGGCCTTTGTGATCTGGGTGAACGCCTTCAGCTGCTGCGCATTCATGGGATTGTCAGGCTCATCCGCGCAAGCGAGGTGGCTCATGATCAGCAGCGGTTGCAGCTTGCGCAGCGCTTCGGCCTGTTTTTCGACAATTCCGGGCGACAGGCCCAGCCTGTTGATGCCCGTATCAAAGTGTAGCGCACAGCCTGCCCGCGGCGCGCGTGACCACAGCATCAATTGCTGCGGTGTGGAGATAACCGGCGTCAGGTCAGCATCGCGATATATGCGCAGGTCTTCTGGGAACGGCCCGTTCAGTACGAAGATACGCGCCCCAAAGCCCAGCTCGCGGCGCACGCTGACGCCTTCCTCGACATGCGCGACGAAGAATGTGTTGCAGCCAGCCTTGGCCAGTCTGCGGGCAACTTCGCGCGCGCCGAGGCCATAGGCGTCTGCCTTGATCACGCCCGACGTTGTGGCGCCCGGGTTCAGTCGGTCCAGCGCCTGCCAGTTGGCCGCGATGTTGGCGAGATGGATTGTGGCTTGCGGGCGGGAGCTCATGGCACTGATGGTTAGAAGTGTTCGGCCTGTCTGTCATCCAGACAAAGCCGTCATTACTTCTCATGATGTTCGATCCAGGCAGAGCCTTTCATGTTCCAGACCGGCGTGAAGAACACCATCCAGAGGATCAGGATGGTCATGCCACCGGCGGGCACGATGGCGATACGGTAGGGGCCGAACAGGTCCACCAGTGCGCCCATGATCGCCGCGCCGAACGGGGCCCCGGCCATGAAGCCCAATTGGTAGATGGAGAGCACGCGGGCGAGCTTTTCCTTCGGCGCCGCATCCTGCACGATGGAGCGGCTCATCGCGATGGAGATGCCTGCGGCCAGACCCCAGATGAAGACGATGCACAGGAACGCAAAATGCGGGATGTGCCACATCATGGCGAGAATGCTGGTGGAGCCTAGGAATTGCGCGATCAGCAACAGGCGGCCCTGACGTTTGATGCGCTTGAAGATCGACAGCACGACGGACGAGACGAACGCGCCCATCCAGAAGGTGACGAACATGTCCCGAATGCCGTCTGATCCGAAGCCGTAAATGTCCCGGTTTACAATCGGCAGCACAACCAGGAAGGCGCCGATCACGAAGATGCCGACGCCGAACATCAGCGCGGTCATCGCCCACAGCTTTCCGTCAGACCGCACGGCGTGGAATCCTTCGGCAATGTCGCTGAGTGCAGACTTGATGCCCTTGCCGCTGGAACGGACCTGACGCCCCTTGGCCAGCCAGAGTGCAAAGCCCGCGCCGCAGGCCAGCGTCAGCCCCTGGATCATCAGCAGGTCTTCTGCCGGGATGGGGCCAATGCCAAAGCCGCCCATCCAGTCTGGCATCTGCGTGCGCTTGTCAGCATAGCCGCCGAGGATCAGGCCGCCGATCTGGGCCAGGAATTGCGCCATGGTGGCGAGCGTCACGCCGAGTTGCAGCGTCACGCCGGAGCCGACCCTCATGCGCCGCTCGACCACTTCATTCACGATGGAATCCCGCGCGGGCATCATGAAGGCGCCGACCGTTCCGATGGTGATGCCGTAGATGATCATGGCGGGGTAGGAGAGTTGCCCTTGGGACACTGCGAGCGCCAGAAACAGGGCAGGGGCGGCGGCCAGGAAGTGCAGGATGATGAGCAGGCGCTTGCCATCGGCGCGCTCTGCCACGACGCCGCCGATCAACAGGAAGATGACAGACGGGGCCGACAGAGCCATGTTCGCCAGGCCGAGGGCCAGGCCGTCCATGTGCAAATGCTGTTGTCCGGTAATCAGATAGGGAAAGAGCACCATCTGCAGGCCGAACGCCATGAACCAGCTGAGCTGGACCATAAGATAGGCGGGTAGTTCAACCTTGACGCCCCGGCGCAGGCGGCGCGCGCGCCAGTGATTGGCGGTGGCCAGAAAGGACGCGCCTGCGCCGATAGCCTCATTGACGCCGCTGACCGGGGACGAGATGTCTTCAGCCGCATCTTCGGCCATCTCGTCTATCAGATCGTCAATTCTGTCATTCATTGTGAGGCCTGTTCCCAGCAGAATTGGCGGACTGTATGGAGCAAGCCCCGAGATGGAAAGCCCTCCCCATGCGAGACATGCAGTCCTTCCCGCATCAAGCGTGACTGCCGTTTGGGAAAACACCATACGTAGACGTGCTGAAGCGGTTTTTTATCATGCTTCGGCCATAAAGGCGCGGGAAAGTGCCAGACCGGGTCCGCAAGCCTGTCAGTTGCCAGATGTGCGGGGGCTCGCTAGCTTCGGTTAACCACCCATGTGGGCAGGGGAAGAATGGTATGCGCATGTTCAGGCATCTTGTAAGTTGGGCGCTGGCCCTGTTCCTGATTGCGATGTTCGTTCAGGCAACGATCTATCCCCTGCCGAATCCGCCGGAAGGGTCTGTGAAGTTTTTTGACCCGCCGGGCGAGAATATAGTTTTCCAGACCATCGCCGTGAATTCCGGGGTCAGCCTTTTTGAGCCGACGGGACGGGTTGTTGTTGGCGTTGTGGAACTGCTGGCGGCGCTGTTCCTGTTGCTGCCGATGACGCGCCGGTTCGGGGCATTTCTGTCGGCGGCCGTGCTGGGCGGAGCTGTGGCGATGCATCTGTCGCCCTGGCTGGGGCGTGAGGTTCCGGCCTCGCTGGACCCGCAGACGACAGCAACGGATGGCGGCCTGTTGTTCATGCTGGCCATCGTGATGTTGGTGGCCAGCCTGCTGCTCATGGTCGTGCACCCTGGAAAGCAAAAGTACGAGTGAGCGCGGCGTATCTCGCCGCTTATCTGCTCTCCATATCCCATTAACTGTTTGCTGCAAAACTTGGAAAAGACAACAAGCCAGGCGACGGCATGGAAGACGCAATTGAGCCGCTGACGACACCAGAGATCGGCCGCGCGAGGAACGCCCTGTTCCGTCGCTTGCTGGATCTGATTGCCATGCCAGCCTCACGTCTGGCCCATCAGGACCGCCATATGGTGAGTGATATCCTGCTGGATATGCTGTTCCATGCAGAAGAATCCGAACGCGAAATGTGCGCGCGCCGGCTGGCCGTGCACCGCGAAGCCCCCAAGCGCCTGCTGCGGTATCTGGGCCAATGCTCGTTTCAGGTTGCCCGCCATGTGCTGGAAGGCAATGAGGGCTATGATGCTTGCGATCTGCGCGAGATATGCATGACGGGCACGGCGGACCACCGGCTGATGATTGCCCGGCGCAAGCTGATACCTGAATCAGTCTGCGAATACCTGGCGGAGTTTGCCGAACTGAATTCCGTCAAGGAGATGCTGGCGAATAATGGTGCGATCATGCCGGAACAGGCTATCGACAAGCTGGTTGCCCGGTCTCGTGATGACAAGTCGATCTGTCCATTGCTTGTCGAGCGGCTGGAGATGAAGCCCTCTCACGCCATGGCCATGTTCTGGTGGAGTGATGCTGCCACCCGACGCAAGATCCTGCAGCGACATGCGGCAGATCGGTTGGAAGTGATCGATACCTGCAAGGATGTCTTCGAGCTAGCCGCAGCGGAGAACTGGTCTGACCCGGTGGCCCGCAAGGCGCTTCAGCTGATTGAGCGGCGCCAGCGCAATCGCGCCGCCATTGAGAAGAGTCCGTATGACAGCTTGGAAGATGCCATCAATGCCTCGGCCCTGAATGGCATGGATTCCGAACTGGCGCAGGAAATTGGCTATCTGGCCGGCCTGAAACCGGTCACCGCCGCCAAGATTCTCAGCGACAAGGGCGGGGAAGGGGTTGCGGTGCTGTGCAAGGGAACCGGTGTGAAGCGAGACTTTCTGCCTGTCTTGTGGGCAGGGCTGCGCAGACCTCTGGAAAGCGAAGAGGGCGAGACCGATCCGGTGTTCGCCAATGTCGCCGAGACCTATGAGATCCTGACAGTTGCCAAGGCGCAGACTGTGCTGCGCTATTGGAACTGGTCGCTCTCATCGGCCTTCAAGCCAGCCATGATGCAGAGTGGCTATAGTGACGCGGCAGCCAATGAAGAGACCGAGTTCTCGACCGCCCAGCGCACGGCGCGCCTGGTTTTTGGCAGATAGCGGCGAAAAACCACCCCAAAAACACTTTCCAAGTGGCGCGCAGGCCTTTAGGTCAGGTCGTTCAACTTGGGTCTATTGTGGAATGGAAAGGGGTGCCCCTGTGGCGTACTTTCTGGGGTTGCTGGTAGCACTTGTGGGCTTCTGGCTCGGCATGTCCGGCCATTTTTCGCCTCTCTTGCTCACCTTTGGTGCGGTGTCTGTCGCAGTCTGTCTCATCTTGGCTTACCGGCTGGATATCATTGATCGTGAAGGTGCGCCCTATGTACGTATCCTAGGCTATGCGATGTATTTCCCATGGCTGATGAAGGAAATCGTGAAAGCGAACATCACTGTGATCCGCGCCTGTGTGAAGGCCGATCTCGATATCGTTCCGGCCCTGGTGAAAGTTAAGACCACCTGCCGCACGGATCTGGCCAAGGTGACCTTCGCCAATTCCATTACACTAACGCCAGGCACTGTGACCGTGGAAGTGGAGGGTGACAAAATGCTGGTGCACGCACTCTACGAACAGGAAGCCCAGCCGGAAGCCTTTGAGGATATGGACCGCCGGAGTCGTATTGCCGCGGACGGGAAGGGGGCGGACGCATGACCGCTGCTGCGCTGATTGCCCTTTTGATCGGCATGCTGTTGCTGCTGATCCGCGCCATTGCCGGGCCGACCCTGTATGACCGTGTTCTGGCGGTGAACTCTTTCGGCACCAAGACCGTTCTGGCGCTGGGCCTGCTCGGTTTTGTGATGGGGCGTCCTGAGTTCCTGGATATTGCCATCCTGTATGCGCTGATCAACTTCGTTGCGACGATCGCGATTCTGAAATTTTTCCGTTACCGGTCTTTCCAGGTGCCGCTGGTTCGCCGCGGCGGACAGGGAGGTGGCAACAATGGGTGACCTCTTCGCCAATATCGCAGATTTCTGGGGAATGGTGCGTTTCCCGCTGGGGGCGGCGCTGTGCCTGGGTGGCGGGATTCTCTGCCTGATCGGCTCTGTCGGAGTTCTGCGCTTTCCGGATTTCTACACCCGTTTGCATGCGGCCAGTATCACCGATACAGCCGGAGCCATTCTGATCCTGCTGGGCATGGGGCTGATGGCGCCGGGCTGGCTGGTTGTGAGCAAGCTGGTGGCGATCTTCGTTTTCCTGTTCCTGACAGGCCCGGCCTCGTCCCATGCTGCTGCCAATGCGGCGCATACGGCAGGCCTGCAACCGGTGATCGGGCCGATTGGCCAGCGCTCCGACGATGATGATGAGGCCGCCTGATGGATGACGTGATTGATGTAAACATCGGCATGGAGATGGTAAACATCGTGCTGCTGGGCATGCTGTTTATTGTCGGCATTGCCATTGCTCGTATGCGCAGCCTGTTCGGTATCGTGATGCTGTCGGGCATTTACTCGCTTGTTTCTGCGGCCTGGTATGTGGCCGTTGATGCGGTGGACGTGGCCTTTACGGAAGCGGCCGTTGGCGCAGGCATGTCGACGGCTGTCCTGCTGGGCGCCATGCTGTTGACGTCTCGCACGGCGAAACCGGAAAAGCCGCTGAAGAATCTCGGACCGTTCCTGGTCTGCATTGTTACCGGCATTTTGCTGATATATGCGACCGTGGACCTGCCGGGCTTTGGCGATCCGAATTCACCAGCAAACTCCGGTGTTGGCCTGACCTATTTGCAGATTAACTGGCACGATACGGGCATCCCGAACGTCGTGACCCCGGTGCTCGGCAGCTATCGCGGTTTCGATACTTTGGGCGAGACGACCGTGGTGTTCGTGGCTGGCCTGGCCGTGGCCCTGCTGCTCGGTTTTGGCGAGCGCTCTCTTGCAGAGACCATCCGCAAGGAAGACAAGGCTCCGCCGCCGCTGCCCAAAGATGACGCCATCTCTAATGAGAAGGAGGGCAAAGAGTGAAAAGCGACCATCACGTCATCCTCCGCGTTGTTACAAAAACGCTGATTCCAATCATTTTTCTGTATGCACTGTACGTGCAGTTCCATGGCGATTCCGGTCCGGGCGGCGGCTTCCAGGCCGGTGTGATCGTGGCTGTGGCCGTGATCCTGTACGCGCTGATCTTCGGCGTTCCGGCAGCAATGCGCGCCATTCCGCCAGTGTTCACCCGCTCGCTGGCTGCGGTCGGCGTCCTGCTTTATGCGGGCGTCGGCTTCTGGGCCCTGCTGCAAGGCGGCCAGTATCTTGAATATCAGGCCCTTTTCCAGGAAGAGCCCGGCGGCCATCACGGCCAACATGTCGGTATTATTCTGATCGAACTGGGCGTTCTGTTCGGTGTGTCCGGCGCTATGCTGACCATCTTCTATGCCTTTGCTGGCCGTGTGGCCGAAATTCGCGACGAGGACTGGTAAACCATGCTGGAATTCATTCTCGACCGTGGAAATTATTGGGCGATCATCGGCTTGATGATGATCGGCCTGTATATCAGCTTTGCCTCTGGCAACCTGATCAAGCGCCTTGTTGGCGTCTCTATCTTCCAGACCTCTATCTGTCTGTTCTACGTCACGCTGGGCAAGGTGACCGGCGGAACGGCGCCGATCCTGTTTGGCCCGGATGTTGAGGGCGGACATGGCGGGGGCCATGGCGCTGAAGAAACGCATGCAGCACTTGACGCTGTGTTGACGGCCGCCAGCTCTAGCGAGCGCTATGCAGACCTTGCAAACACTTATTCCAACCCGCTTCCCCACGTTCTGATGCTGACGGCCATCGTAGTCGGCGTGGCGACCCTGTCGGTCGGCCTCGCCCTGATTGTCCGCATCCGGGAAGCTTATGGCACGATTGAGAGCGACGAAGTGCGGGCAATTGATATGGAGACCGCTATCGCACAGGAAGCGGAACAGGAAAAAGCCGAGAGAGAGGCGCTGGCATGATGGATATCCTGCTGAATGCTGCGCCGCGCTGGGCGCTGTTGCATGCGCCTGTGCTGCTGGTAATGATGCCGCTTTTCCTGGCGCCGGTTCTGGCGCTGGTACCTAATGGCCGGATAGCCTGGTTGGTCAGCATCTTTGCGACTGCCGCATCTCTTTTCTTTGCGCTGATCCTTCTGGGGCAGGTACAGGCTTCGCCGGTTGGTGTGGTCAGCTATGATATCGGCAACTGGCCGATGCCGATCGGCATCGTGTTCCGGGTCGATGCGCTGAACGCGATGATCCTGTTGTTGGTGTCGGCAGTTGGTGTGCTGGCAACGATCTTCTCCTGGCCAACGGTTGTGGCCGAGATTAACAAGCAGAAGCACGCGCTGTTCTATTCTGCCTTCCTGGTCTGCTTTGCAGGCCTGTGCGGTGTTGCGATCACGGGTGACGCTTTCAACTTGTTTGTCTTCCTGGAGATCTCTTCCATCTCCACCTATGTGCTGGTCGCGCTCGGGGCGGGGCGGGACCGCCGGGCTCTGCCAGCCGCGTTCAACTATCTGATCATGGGCACGATCGGTGCCAGCTTCTATATTATCGGCGTCGGATTCCTGTATGCCGCTACCGGCACGCTGAACATTGCGGACATTGCGTCCCAGCTGCCATCGCTGGCAGGCAATCGCAGCGTTGAGGCGGGCTTCGCCTTCATCGTTATCGGCCTTGGCCTGAAAGCCGCGATGTGGCCGCTGCACTCCTGGCTGCCGAACGCATATTCCTATTCGCCATCCTTCGTAACGATGTTCCTGTCGGCCACGGCGACCAAGGTGGCGCTGTATGCGCTGATCCGTTTCCTGTTCACCGTGTTCCGCCCGGAATTCGCGTTCGAGCAGGCGAGTTTTACCTTCATCCTCATGCCGCTGGGCCTAGCCGCGATGATCTCCTGTAGCTTCCAGGCGGTCTTCCAAACCGATGTCCGCCGGACGCTGGCCTATTCCTCTGTGGCTCAGGTTGGCTACATGATCCTCGGCGTGTCCATCGGCTCGATTGCCGGCCTCAGCGCTGGCCTGTTCCACCTGCTGAACCACGCCATGATCAAGGGCGCGCTGTTCATGGCCGTCGGCGGTGTGGTGTTGACCTATCAGGGCACGACCATTCGGGACTTTGCAGGCCTTGGCCGTTCGGCCCCGTGGACGATGACCGGCTTTGCCATTGCGGCGCTGTCGCTGATCGGTGTGCCGCTGACGGCGGGCTTCCAGTCCAAACTGCAGCTTGGCTATGCCCTGTTCGAGCAGGGCATGTGGTGGGCCGTTGCGCTGGTTGTGTTCTCCAGCTTCCTGGCGGTGATCTATATGGGGCGCATTTTGGAAGCAATCTTCTTCCAGGCGCCAATTAATCCGCGCAAGTTCCGAAAGGAGGCGCCGATACTGATACTCGTTCCGCTCTGGGTTCTGGCGCTGGCCAACATCTATTTCGGTATCAACACGGAGTTCCCCCTCGGCCTGGCGCGTGATGCGGCCGCGGCCGCCTTCGGACTGGAGGCCTTCCGATGAGCCCTGACATGCTGATCTGGGCAGCGCTTTGCCTGCCTCTCATTATTGCTGCCGGTATCGCGATTACCGGTTCTGTCTCAAACATCCGTGAAAGCGTGACACTGGTTGGCGCAACGCTGCTATTCTGTGTTGTGATTGCTCTGGCTTCAGCCGTCGCAGGGGGCGATCAGCCTTCTCTCTATGTTGGCCAGGCTGCACCGGGGCTGGATTTTGCCTTCAGGGTGGAGCCGCTGGGCGCGCTGTTTGCGCTGGTGGCGAGTGGCCTGTGGATCGTGAACTCTTTCTACTCCATCGGTTATATGCGCGGGAACCGGGAGCGTAATCAGACGCGTTTTTATATCTGCTTCGCCATCGCCATTTTCGGCGCGCTGGGCGTCGCGATGGCGGCGAACCTGTTCACGCTGTTCGTGTTCTATGAAGTGTTGACGCTGTCGACCTATCCGCTGGTGGCCCATAAGGGCGATGCAGCGGCCAAGCGAGGTGCACGCATCTATCTGTTGACGCTGCTGGGCACGTCCATTGGCCTGTTCCTGATGGCCATCATGTGGACTTGGGTGCTGGCCGGGCAGAATCTGGACTTCGTGCCGGGCGGCTTGCTGGCCGACAAGAACATCCAGCCGGCCGTTGCCAGTGCGCTGCTAATCCTGTTTGCCTTCGGCATCGGTAAAGCGGCGCTGATGCCGTTCCATTTCTGGCTTCCCAATGCCATGGTCGCGCCGACGCCGGTCTCCGCGCTGTTGCACGCTGTTGCGGTTGTGAAGGCGGGTGTTTTCACCGTGATGAAGGTGTCGATCTACATCTTTGGGGAGGACATGCTGTCCACCGTGCCGGGGCGGGAGTTTGTGCTCTATGTCGCGTGCTTCACCATCATTGTCGCGTCTCTGATCGCGATGACGAAGGACAATCTGAAGGCGCGGCTTGCCTATTCCACCGTTGCGCAGCTGGCCTATGTCACGCTTGGCGCCATGATTGCTACAAAGGCGGGCTGGCTTGGCGGCTCGATGCAGATTGCGGCGCACGCAGCCGGCAAGATGACGCTGTTCATGTGCGCAGGCGCGATCTATGTCGCCACAGGCCTGACGAATATTTCCGACATGAAGGGCCTCGGTCGGAAGATGCCGATGGTGTTCATCGCCTTCTTCATCGCCTCGCTGTCCATCATTGGTATCCCGCCGTTGGTTGGAGGGTGGCCGAAATATGAGTTGATGCAGGGCGCGGTTGATGCGGGCATTCCGTATGTCATTCCGGTGTTGATCGTGTCGTCTCTGCTGAATATTGCCTATCTCTTGCCGATCCCGATCCTGGCCCTCATGCCACCGCCGGGTACGCCGGAGCCGAAACCGTTCAAGCGGCCGGATGGCGCGCCGATGCCCACGGTTGCCGCACCAATGATCACGGCCGGGCTGTGTATCATTTTGTTCTTCCTGGCCGGACCGATGGCCGATTTCCTGGCCCCAGCCTTTGAAGCCTCGACATCCACCAGCATCGTTACGGGAGGTCAGCCATGAGCGATGAAACGCCTAACGATACCCGTGACTCCAATGGTCGCTTCGTGAAGCGCGCCGCCGAGACAGCGCACCGCCTGCACACACCTTCGGAAGAGGGCGTTCACCCGATGGCGAAAATCCTGTTCGGCTGGACCGAGAACAAGCGCACAGGCACGCTGATCTTCTGGGGGTTTGCCATTCTCAGCATGGTGCTGATCGTTGCGGACCTGGCTGTCCCCCGCCACGAATATGTCGAAATCGCCCATGCGACCGGCTTCTATGCACTGTGGGGCTTTGCTTCCTTTGCCTTTGTTGTGCTGATGGGCTGGCCGCTTGGTCGCCTGCTGCGCCGCAAGGAAGATTACTATGGGGAGCCGGGCGGACCTCCCGCCGATATTGATCCCGATGTGCCTGTCGAACCCTCCACCGAGGGCACGTATCGTTATGAAGGAGATGAGGACTGATGACTGGCCCGCTCTCCATGCTGAACCCTGGCTGGCTGATGATTGCAGTTGGCCTCGTGGCCCTGTTCCTGCCGATGCGCCGCGTGCGCCAGGGGCTGACCATTGCCACACCGATTATCGCCATCATCCTGCTGGCGCTGGCGGACCAGAACGTCAATCACCTCGGCGTGCAGGCGCTGGGCATTGATTTCATTTTCTACCGGGTAGACGGTCTCAGTTTCATCTTTGGTCTGGCCTTCCTATTGGCCGCGCTGCTGAACGCGATCTATGCCTGGCACACTGATGACCGGCTGCAGGACGGTATGGCCATGGCCTATGCCGGCGCGGCTGTCGCGGCGACCTTCTCCGGCGACATGATGAGCCTGTTCGTGTTCTGGGAACTGACGGCGATCACGTCTGTCTTCCTGATCCTGCGGGCAGGGACGCGTGCGGCCTATTTCGCCTCTATGCGCTATTTGGCCATTCAGATCCTGTCCGGTGTGTTGCTGCTGGCGGGCATTGCCTATGTCTACCATTCGCGTGGCGACCTTTCGGTTCAGGCCTTCACCAGCCTGAAAGAGCCGGGGGCGATCCTTGTCTTCATCGCGCTGGGCATCAAGGCGGCATTCCCGTTCCTGCACAACTGGCTGCAGGATTCCTATCCGAAGGCCACGGTGGTGGGCGCAGTCGTACTGTCTGCCTTCACAACCAAGCTGGCCGTCTATGCGTTTGCCCGCATGTTCCCAGGCCATGATGCGCTGATCTGGATCGGCGCGGTGATGACTGTCTTCCCGGTTTTCTTTGCCGTGATCGAGAATGATCTGCGCAAGGTTCTGGCCTACTCCCTGAACAACCAGGTGGGCTTCATGATCTGTGCGATCGGCCTTGGCGCGACGGGCGTCGGCAATGCGTTGGCGCTGAACGGTGCAAGCGCGCATGCCTTCTGTCACATCATCTACAAAGGCCTTCTGTTCATGAGCATGGGCGCGGTGATGTATCGCACGGGCACGACTAAGGCGTCTGAGCTGGGCGGGCTTTACAAATCCATGCCTTGGACAACCGTGTTCTGTATCATCGGGGCAATGTCCATCTCGGCCTTCCCGCTTTTCTCTGGCTTTGCGGCCAAGTCGCTGACGATGAGCGCCGTGGGCCATGAGGGCTATACGATTGTTTGGCTAATGCTACTGTTCGCCTCCGCAGGTGTGCTGGAGCATTCCGGCATCAAGATCCCGTACTTTGCCTTCTTCGGCCATGACAGCGGCAAGCGTGTGAAGGAAGCGCCCTTCAACATGCTGCTGGCGATGGGGCTTGCCGCCTTCATCTGTGTGGCAGTGGGCATTCCGGCAATCGTGCCGGGCCTTGGCTATGAGTGGCTGTACAATCTGCTGCCATATCGTGAAGAGGCGATGGCGTATAATCCGTTCACGCTTGATCACGTGCTGACGCAGATGCAGCTGCTGGTTCTGGCCATCTTCGCCTTCGTGATGCTGAAGCGTCTTGGCTGGTATCCGCCAGAGAAGCCAGGCGTTGTGTTGGATACGGACTGGGTGTATCGCAAGGCTGGCTATGGCCTCTTCACCTGGGCCGGCACGATCTGGCAGAAGGCAGGGCCTGCCATGACGTCTGTCTTCTTCAAGCTGACAGGCCGGGCCTACGACCGGATCGAGGACACATTCAGCCCGCGTGGCGAACTGGCCCGGGGCGGGCTTGGCAGTGCCATGGCCATCTGGACTGCGATTCTGCTCGGCCTTGTGCTGCTCCTCGCCTTTATCACCTCCAGCTAACACGGACCTTAACCCGCTCATCATGAGTAGGGTGTACCCTTCCAGGGGCTTGGGACAGGCAGAACCGCCTGTTCCAGCTCTCCTTTATCGAGGCAAATATGACTGACCAGAATGGTAGCGTTGAGAAGGTTGCTCTGATTGAACTCGCGACGGAAATCGTCGCGGCTTATGTCGGCAACAATACAGTAAAATCCGATGAGTTGCCGGGCCTGATCCGGAATGTGCATGCCTCTCTGGCATCCCTGAACGGCCAGCCTGAGCCGGAAAAGGAAGCGCCCAAGCCTGCCGTGCCGGTGCGCAAATCCATTGGCGAGGATTTCCTGATCTGCCTGGAAGACGGCAAGAAGTTCAAATCCCTGAAGCGTCACCTGCGCTCCAAATATGACATGACGCCAGAGGAATACCGCGAGAAGTGGGGCCTGCCGGCCGATTACCCGATGGTTGCGCCGGGCTATTCCAAACAGAGATCAAAGCTTGCCAAGCAAATGGGCCTGGGCAAGGCAGAGCGCGAGTAATATTCAGACCGAATACTTTTTGTTTCACTTCCGAAATGAAAGAATTTGGTAGGAATGGTTAAGAAAATTACACCATGACTCTTGATCCGTGAGTCCACTCGCGCGATAGGTGATTCTATCGAATCACCTGGGGGTGCTCGGAATGAACAAGAAGAATCTCTTTAGAGGCGTGACTGAGTCGCAGCGCAAGCTGGTCGATTACTGGTGCAGTCTGTGCGATTCGGAAGGCCTCGCTCATCGCGAATCACTGGACCCTGGGCGCTTCCGCGCCATGCTGGCCAGTATCTCCATTGTTGAATTTGACCGGTCTGGTGAAGGCCGCTTCCGGATTGCCGGGTCTCGCCTGCGGGACATTTTCGGCATGGAGGCACGCGGCCGCCGGATTGATGATGTGCTGGGCGAGCATGGCGAAGCCTACAGCCTCGGCCTGTCTGCCGCGCTGGACCGGGGCACGCCGGTTGGCGGGGTCATCGATCAGGGTAATGGCCGTCTCCACGCCTGGCTGCGCCTGCCGCTGGCCGGGCCGGACGGACAGCTGACGCAGGTGCTCTGCCATGACGAACTGGTGCGCGCCCGCCCAAAGCGGGGAAGGCCGGATAGCGCCGGCCCCGAGGACCTGGCCGCCGCCTGAGCGTTTCGCTCCGCTCAAATTCGAAGATCTACACAGCGCGTTGCCCCTGCCGGGCAGCGCGCTTTGCGTTTGGACTAACTAACCATTCTTCCGCTCCCCCAATCCCACAAATCCGGCACCTCTCATTCCCGTATTCCCCAAGGATTACGGGGGATCAACTTGCTGTAATAGGAAAGTTATCCTACACCTGCGGAAGTCGGGTAGTCTTGTGCCTGTCGGAAACAGGAGAGAGACGTGTCGGAATTTGATCCACAGAAAGACGAGGACCGGGCCTATCTGGCCGCTGCGCTGACGGCCTATGCGCTGGGCCTGAAGACGGAGGGCATCCTCAGCCACCAGCGCCGGTCGCCCGCAGAGTCGCGGGGCCGCCATATCGCGATGTACTTGCTGCGTACGGCGCTGGGCATGAGCCTCAGCCGCGTGGCGCGGGCCTTCAACCGGGACCGCACAACGGTTGCCTATGCGTGTAATCTGATCGAGGATGCGCGCGACGATTCAGACTTTGACCTCTGGGTCGAACAGCTGTCGGTCGGGCTGTCCAGCGTCGTCGTGCTCGATGGCGCGAGCGTGGAGGCGTAGATGACCCGGCTGAGAGACATGACGGAACGTCGTTTGCTCGCCGTGCTGCGCCATGGCGGCCTGATCGTGCCGATGCAGGGCGGGCAGGCAGTCTATCGCGGGCGGGATACCCGCACGCAGCGCATTGGCTGGGTGTCTCCGCACATCGTGACGCGCCTGAAGCATGAGGGCCATCTGGTGGCACATGCGGATTTCCCGGAACGCCTGATGGGGGCAGGGCTGGAGATGCCGGGCCTTGACGGTGCAAATATACGCCCGCCGCAAGATGGCCGCGCGAGGCCGCCTCATCGCCGGGAAACCTTGTTCGCTGAGGTAACGAAGACCCTGCCGGGCAGTGCCTTGCCGGTCAGACTGCGGGCGGCGGCAGGCCGGTTTCGGGATGATTTTGCACGGGCTGCGCGCCCGGATGCCAGCCGGTTGCGGGCTGGACCGGCCCGCGCGACGACGGAGCCAGCCGCGCAGGTGGCCCTGCTGGAAGCCGAGATTGGCACGCCCGCAATGCGCGATCTTGAAGACATGCTGATTGATCGGGCAAGCCGCTGCGTGGCGGCAGAATACTGGCGGGTCAGTCGCCAGGCCGCAGGCACGCGTGCACTGTCAGCGCTGAAGACACTTGCCGAGGCCTATGCCCTGTCGCCGGTTTAGGAGAGCGCGGCTGCGGCATCCGAGCGGATACGCTCCAGCATCGAGGCAAGACCGTTCGAGCGCTGAGCGGTCAGTGCGCCGCTGACGCCGATCTCGTCCAGCAGGGCCTTGGCATCGAAGCGGGTAATCTCCTCCAGGGTCGCGCCGGAATACAGGCGGATCAGGAGCGCGATCAGGCCGGAGACGATCATCGCGTCGGATTCGGCGCGCACCTTCATCTTGCCATCGGCAATGTCCGTCACCATCCAGACCTGAGAGGCACAGCCGCGCACGCGGGTTTCCTCCGTGCGTTCATGGGCCTCCAGCGGCGGGTTCGCCTTGCCCAGATCAATGATGTGCGCATAGCGCGCTTCCCAGTCTTCCAGCCAGGAAAACTCTTCGCGGATCTCGTCGGCAGCAGCAGTAATACTCATGACCGCCAGATGGGGCATCTGAAGACAAAAAGAAACCCCCGGAGCCGAAGCGCCGGGGGCGAGAGAGAGATGGGAATTACTGGTAGACGCCGCCGATACATTGGCCGACATCGGCCAGGGCGTGTTCCCCGATACAAAAGGGGACTTCATATTGCTGGTTCGCCGCGGCTACGCATTGCTGCAGGTTTAGGTTGGCCATGTTCAGGCAGCCGCGCGTTTCACGCTCTGCCATGGCGGAATGAACCTGGCTGCTGGAAGCGGCCGTCGTGCCGAGCACACGATAGGCGGCCAGGGTGGCGATCTGGTCGGCCACAGGTTCCTTGCCGAATTTCACGCGCTTCTTGCTGTTCAGGTTCAGGCCTGACGTCACAGCCGCCGGAAAGCGGATGGCTTCAGCTGCGCCGGAGACATTGTCCCACAGGGAGGGGGCGCCGCTGCGGCCTGCCTGGGCCAGGATGGAATCGATGTCAGTTGCCTTGAAAGCATTGACCAGTTTGGCATTGGCCGGAGTGCCAATGGTTTGCTGGCTGTTCAGTTTTGTCGCCTTGGCGCCTGAATTGCCGATCTTGGCCTTGGCCCAGCCAGAGGCCTGAAGGCTGTAGGCCTGTTCCTTCACATAGGCGGCTGCGCTGGTGATGCGCTGGCTGTCTGCTTCTGTGGCGGAAAGGGCGGAGCTGACAGCATTGTCGCCACCGCTCAGTTGACGGGCGTAGCGAACATCGTTTTGCAGGCCGGTCAGCAGGGCATCGCGGCCGTAGAAGCCTTCAATGTCGCGAACAGCAGCGCGATATTCAGGGTCTTGAGAGGCAATCAGCGCGGAATAGGCAATCCAGCCTTTCGACAGTTGATCAGGATTGTGCCCGCCCAGTGATGTGAGTGCATTGTCGATGTCACCTGCAGAACTGAAGGGTTTTTCCTTCACTTCTGTGACTTCACTCTGGTAAGTGCCATAGATGGCTGCGGAATCCGAAATCGGGTCCCCTTCCTGCGCGGATGCGCTGGTGGCCAGGCCCAAAGCGATCACCGCAGTACCGATCATTCTGATGGATTTCATGTCTCACTTCTCCCTCACGCGACACGCGACACTCTTGCATGAACTTCCCCACCGGGGGAACCTCGCCTTGCTAGTCGTCCACATTACAAATACAGCAAAGTATGAGTGACCAAGGCAGAATGCCTAATAAATCTCTCCGGGATGTTAACGGATTAGCCATGATGGCGCGAAAGAGATTACAGTTTGTCCATCTGGTCTGGTTGGCCCTGGTGGTGATTCTGGGCCTTTCCACGCTGTTGCGGGCGGATATTGATTCGCTGATGATGGCGGGCTTTGCGCTGGCTGCAATCCCCGGTGTGACGGGGGTTTTGGTGCTGAATCAGACTGACCGGTGGGTGGATCTGACGGGGCCTTTCCTGGTCATCAGCTGGTGTCTGCTGGCGGTGATGGGCGTGGCCGCGACCGGGGCTGCGCTGTCCCCTCTGACCATTCTGTTTACCATTGCCCCGCTGGTCGCCCTTAACCTTGGCGATGCCCGGATGGCGGCCGAATCGGCGGTGTTCGGCGCGGTGGCCTATGTTGCCGCCACTTTGATGGTGCGCGTCGGCTGGCTGCCGCCTGTGGTGACGGAAGGCGGCTATCAACTGGTCGCGATGCTGATGGCGTTTGCGGGCCTGGTCGTGACAGGACTGCTGGCCTGGATCTATCTGCAAAAGCAGGAAGCGACTGCCACGACAGGCGCCGAGGCACCCGACCTGGCCGTCAGCGATTTGCGCGTGCCTGAAGAGTCAGGCCTGATGCTACTGGACGTTTCCCAATATGGCCGTATCCGCACGATCAGCGGCGACATGCTGGGCCTAAGCGGCATTCGCGCCGGCGGCTTGCTCTCCTCACTGCTACAGGATGACAGCGAGCAGGGCCTGTTGCAGCCAGCCAATGGCCGCACGCATGGCGATGTCACGCTGAAGAATGGCCGCGAGGCGACTTTCGTGGCCGAGGCGCATGAGAATGGCACCTTCCTGGTGTTGCGTGACCTGACCGAATCCCACGCCAAGGCGACCGAGACGAAAGCTGCGCTGCAGGAGGCGGAAGAGCGCCTGCGCGGACGCACAGCCTTCTTTGCGTCGCTAGGCCATGATCTGAAGACGCCGCTCAACGCCATTCTCGGCTATGCAGACATGATGCGCGCCGGCATTCGCGGGCCGATGCCCGAAGCCTACAAGGACTATCCCGAAATCATTCACGAGAGCGGGCAGGACCTTCTGTTGCTGGTGGAGGACATTCTGGACCTGGCCAAGGCCGAGGCCGACCGCCAGCGGCTGGAGCCGGAGCCTGTGGACCTGACGGCCTCTGCCATGTCCATCATGCGCCAGCTGGAAAACCAGGCGGACCGAATGGGCGTCAAAATGAAACTGAAGGCGAGCGATGAAGTGTGGGCCGAAGCAGACCCGCGCGCCGTGCGCCAGATCTGGCAGAACCTAGTTTCCAATGCGCTTAAATATTCAGAGCGGGACGGCACTGTCACGCTGGATGCGCGCGATGAAGGCAATGCCGTAGTGCTGAGCGTGGCCGACAAGGGCGCCGGCATGAGCGCGGAAGATGTGCGCCGCGTGATGGAGCCTTTTGCGCAGGGCAGCAATTCCAAGGGCAAGCAGGGCACAGGGCTCGGCCTGGCCGTGGTACATTCCTTTGCCCAGCTGCATGGCGGCCTCGTCACTATCGACTCCAAACCCGGTAAGGGCACGAAAGTGGAAGTCAGCCTGCCACGCGCCAACCCCGCCGACATCCAGCCGCTGGAAGATGCGGCGGAATAGGTATTCTGCTTGCTGCAAGCGGCGCGTATGCTCCTGCCGACAACACACAGGAATTCTCGCATGATGATGGAAAGATTGCCCACAAAGCTATGGGTCGATGCGCTGATCCGGCGGGTCGAAGTCGGCGGTGCGTCGGCCTTTGTCGTGCAGGCAGGGGACGAGCATCGCGGGGATGTACTGGTCAAGGTGGCCCGGCTGGACGGTACGGCAGCGGTCTACAGCCCAAGCATGAACATGGAGGGCGAGCGCATCTTCCTGGATCTCATCGTGCAGGGCATCGGGCCGGAGGAGCGGGATGTTGATGCCTATGTGAAGAAAGCGCGCGAGCGGGACCGGGACCTCTGGGTCATCGAGATTGAAGACCGGCAGGGCCGCCACTTCCTGACAGAGGATGTCGAAGGCTCGCAGTCGCAGTAATTTCACAGAAGTCTTTAACCAATGGTAAGCCGTTGTTAACCGTGTGACGGCAGCTTCAGCGTGTAGAGAACCAAAGCTGGGGCGCGCCAATCATGCTGTTTCTGATGAATGATCAGATCGCCGAGATCGACATACCCGAAATGCACCTTGCCAAATGCTGGAAGTCTCTCGGCTGCGGTGACCCATATGGCATGCGGGCGCGCGAAGCGCTGGCCTTTGCGAGCCGCGTTGTGGCCGAGCATGTGAAGGAAGGCATCCGTCTTGAAGACAGCCTGCTGCAGGATCTGGGCTCTCTGATCATTTCCAAGACAGGTGCCAATGCGGCGTTGTTTCCGGCCTTTGACGGCAAAGTCTCAGAGCCGCGCCTGACCATTCTGCCGGAAACCATCTTGGCTTCGCTGCGCGAACGCCACCACCGGGAAGGCAAGGCGCCGGATATGGGCGAGATCTGGCCAGCCGCTGCCTGAGCGACAGCCCTTCAATCGCCAGCTCAAATGGGCTAGGGGCTCTGCCGAATACGAAAGAGCCTGAATTTCCATGTCCCATGAACAGGAAGCCGCCCGGCGGCGCACCTTTGCCATCATTTCCCACCCGGACGCCGGTAAGACGACGCTGACGGAAAACCTGTTGCTGGCTGGCGGTGCCATCCGCGCCGCGGGAGAAGTGGCCGCGCGCGGCGAAGCCCGCCGTACAACGTCTGACTGGATGAAGATCGAGCGGGACCGTGGCATCTCGGTGTCCGCCTCCGTCATGACGTTCGAATTTGATGGCCTCGTTTTCAATCTGCTCGATACGCCAGGCCACGAAGACTTTTCCGAAGACACGTATCGCACACTGACCGCAGCAGACTGCGCCGTCATGGTGCTGGACGCCGCAAAAGGTATCGAGCCGCAGACCTTGAAACTGTTCGAGGTTTGTCGTCTGCGTGACATTCCGATTGTCACCTTCATCAACAAGATGGACCGTGAGGCACAAGACCCCATCGCGCTGTTGGATGAAATCCAGGACAAGCTGCAGCTGGATACTTCGCCACTTTACTGGCCTGCCGCGAGCGGTCAGCGCTTCGCGGGCATGCTGGACCTGAAGAAACAGGAATTCTGCCAGTTTGAGCGCAAACCCGGTGAAGCGCCGCGCATCGGGCCGGCCATGCGCATTTCAGGCGATGATGATACGCTGATAGCCGAGCTGGACGAGAGCGTCTTCGCAGAGCTGAGCGAAGGCGCCGAAATGGCGACCAGCCTGCTGCCGGAATTTGATGAAGAGGCCTTCTTGGGCGGTCACATGACGCCGGTCGTGTTCGGATCAGCGCTTCGCCATTTCGGGGTTGCTGAACTGCTCCGTACCCTACACTCATATGCGCCTGCGCCAAGGGACCAGAAAGCCGAGAAGAAGGGTGAGCCGATCACAATTCACGCCTCTGACAAGCCGGTCTCTGGCTTTGTCTTCAAGATCCAGGCCAATATGGACCCGAACCACCGCGACCGCGTGGCCTTCCTGCGGCTATGCTCGGGCGAGTTCAAGCGTGGCATGCGCCTGAAGACGACGGCGGGCAAGCAGCTGAATATCCATAATCCTATGATGTTCCTGGCGCAGGATCGCGAGATCGCCGAGACCGCCTATGCGGGCGATGTGATCGGCGTACCGAACCATGGCCAGCTGCGCGTTGGCGATAGTCTGTCAGAGAACGGAGATATTCAGTTCGGCGGCATTCCGAACTTTGCGCCGGAATTGTTGCGCCGTGCACGCGTGAAAGATCCGATGAAGGCAAAGCATTTGCGCAAGGCGCTGGAAAGTCTGGCGGAAGAGGGTGTGACCCAGCTGTTCAAACCAACCATTGGGTCTGACATGATTGTTGGCGCGGTCGGCCAGCTTCAGTTCGAAGTGATGATCGAGCGCGTTGCCGCCGAGTACAATCTGGAAGTCGTCTTCGAGCCTGCACCCTATAATGTGGCGCGCTGGATGAGCAGTGATGATCCGAAACTTCTGGAAGCGTTTCTCGACAAGAACAAATCCTATAGCGGAACGGATCTCGATGGTGCGCCGGTCTATCTGGCGAAGAATGCCTGGGATGTCGGCTACGCCCAGGAAAAGAATCCGGACATCCGCTTCACGGCAACGAAAGAACGTATGCTCTGATTTGCGGTGTAGGCTGAGGGCCCGGGCGCCGCTGCTACGGCCTCCGGCGAAAAGTTTAGACGGATACGGAGAGTTCCATGTCAACATTCCCGCGCGTGGCGTTGGAATAGGGACAAACCTCGTGGGCCTTCTGGACCAGTTCTTCCGCAGCGGCTTTTTCAAGGCCGGGTAGGGACACATCCAGCGACACTTTCAGGCCATAACCACCTTCAGAGTACGGACCGATACCGACCGTTGCAGTTGCTTTTGCATCTGCGGGCAGTTTCAAATACTCGCTTTTGCTTGCGACCGCTTTCATCGCCCCGATGAAGCAGGCGGCATAACCCACTGCGAATATTTCTTCGGGGTTGTTGCCATTTCCTGAACCGCCGAGTTCCTTCGGGGCGGCAAGATTCAGTTTCAGGCTGCCGTCCAGTGTTTCAGCCATTCCGTCACCCTCACGGTTACCTGTTGCGACAGCTTTGGTTTCGTAGAGGACTGTAACGGACATATTGGTTTCCTTTGTAAATGAATATCGCGCGGGATTAAATCGTAGGTGCTATTTGTATGTGCGCGTTTTCCTTTGCAAGGCGCTGGAGACCGAAGCCGCCTATGTTCCGCCGAGACCATCGAGGCGGCCGGCATGCCGATTTATGCCTATTGAGGAATCGGCAGGCCTGATCGCAAAGATCGAGTCCCTGCGATCAAACCTGTCCGACTAGACGCAGCAGCGCCAGCTGAAGAGGGCCGCTCTATTCGCTTTCAGTTTCTCCGGCCGGGCAGCGCGTCCATTGTTTCGCATTGTCCCAGTCGGACATGATGCCGGTATGATCTTTTCCCGCCAGCAGGAAAGCGCTTTCGCTCTTCCACTCAGAGACCAGAGATTGGCCGTCTTCGCGCCACCATGGAAAGCGGCCATCAAAGCTGCGGACATCCCAATTGCCCATATCTCCGCCGGGCGTTGCGACATGGATTGTGTCTTCATCGACCTGCTCAATCATGGCCGGAGCGTCACATGTTACGTCCGGCACGTTGACGATCACGCCGGACTCATCCGGCCAGGCGATGGACCATGTGCCGATGAAGGCGGTGGTTTCTTCCGCTGATGCCGGCTCTGCCGAGGCGTTCAGGGGAAGGGCGAAGCTCAGCCCAAGCAAGGCTGACAGGAGGATGCGTGTTTTCATGTATGGAAATTAGCCCGCGTCTGAAGATGCCACATCCCCCTTAAGGGGGGGGCGCCTTATTCCGGTTCCGGGTTTTTGGCGGATACGATCCAGGCTTTGGCGCGCCAGATGGTGGCTGTTCCATCTTCCCAGATCGGTGTCAGAAATTCTGTCACAGCTGCACGCGCTTCATCAGCCTCAATCAAACCACTGCCGATCATGCGTGCAACACCGCCCATACTGGTCATGAAGTCCACGATGCCTTCCAGGCTTTGCATGTCCTGAAACTCCAGATGGCCGAGCCAGGGCGAAATGAGAATGTCAGACCAGCCGGAAGCGGCCAGGATATGCTCGATCCGGTTACGGTCAGACAGGCCAAAGGGGCCGGGCATGTTCGGCGCAGGCACGGGCAGCGGACCAGGGCGAGCCTCGTTCAGATATGCTTGCACGGCGCTCAGGGGGGCAGAGACCCATTCATTCTCCTCCATGCTGGCCCATGCGGCAAAGGCCATGCGTCCGCCGGGCTTCAGCATGTTGCGAATATTCTCGAACGCGGCTTCCGGATGTTCGAAGAACATAACCCCAAAACGGGAGACAACTGCATCCACATAGGCGCTTGGCTGCCATGAGGAGGCGTCGCCCAGAATGAAGGAGAGGTTGGGCAGCGGCGCATCGGCATTCCGGTTCCGTGCTGTTTCCAGCAGCGGCGCAGAGATGTCGAGACCCACAACCTGGCCATCCGGTGTCAGGCACGCCAGATCCGTCGAGAGGTCACCGGTTCCACATCCAATGTCCAGAATATTATCTGTCGGCGCAGGAGCAATATGACCGATGATTTCCGCTGAAAAGGGAAAGAGCGCCTGCTCCAGATGGTGGGCATTGCGCTGCCAACGCTCCGCTCCGCTCGTATTCCAGTATTCGCTCTGCATCTTTTGTTGAGTATTGGTCATGTTTTCCTGTGGCGCCCTGCGAACTGCCAGGCCCCACATCCCTCTTATTGTATGCCCAAGCCAGTTGGCCTTGCACGAGACTTTTAGCTTGATGGCAAATTATAATACGTTCACATAAATTGCAAATGATAATCATTATCAAAATAAGTTTGACTTCCATTCCCATACAAACGCGGTGCGGCGAGGAGGGGAGTGAGGTCGGCAAAGCCGAACATCTGGCTATACGCATAAAAAAAGCCCGCCGGATGGCAAGTCCGGCGGGTTGGAGGAGAGCGAGGGTACTCTACAATACGTCCAGCATTTCCTGGACAAGCGGGTGACGGACAACGTCCTTGCCTTCGAGCTTGATGACGGCGGCGCCGCCGAGCTTCTCAAGCCGCTCTGCCGCATTGGCGAGGCCTGAAAACTCCGGGAGTAGATCGCTTTGCGCCGGGTCTCCGGTGATGACCATGGTGGAGTGCCAGCCAAGGCGCGTCAGCAGCATCTTCAACTGCGTATAGGTACAGTTCTGCGCTTCGTCGATGACGATGAAGGCATTATTCAGTGTACGTCCCCGCATGAAACCGATCGGGGCGATCTCGATGACACCTTCGGCCAGCATGTGTTTCAATTGGCCGGGAGACAGCCTGTCGGAGAGGGCATCATAAAGCGGTCGCAGATAGGGCGCGAGCTTGTCTTCCATGGCGCCGGGCAGGAAGCCGATCTGCTCGCCAGCCTCTACCGCAGGACGAGACAGAATGATGCGCGCTACCTTGCCTTTCTGAAGAGCCTCAACCGCCTTGCAGATGGCGAGATAGGTCTTGCCGGTGCCGGCAGGCCCAAGCGCGGCGACCAGGGCGTGATCGTCCATGGCCTTCATCAGCTGGGCTTGGTTTTCAGAACGGGGCTTTACCGTCTTCTGGTAACGCTGGGTACGCCCATTTTCCGCCCTCTGATGAGTTTGCTTTCCATCAGCATCATCCGGATGCCAGCCCCGGCCGCCTTCAATGGCGTGCAGTTGGGGGCCCTTGCCCTGGGCACCTTCCTCGAACCAGGCGTTCAAATTGACTTCAGACCCTTGCTTCATACGCTTCGCTGCATTGCGTTTACCCATGGGTGGACTCCTTGGTTGCGGGCAAGAAAAAAGCCACTGGCAAGAACGCACAGTGGCTTGGTGGAAACTGGGAGGAAGAAGAGGCCTGACGCCCCGAGGGCGGTGCAGCCAGTTCCTGGGCTGGACGCCCGGGCGGCGGGGTGTGACAAGGTCTGGTAATGACCGTCTCCAACTCCGAATCTGTTGATGATTAGAGTGTAGCAAGGTTATCAGAAGATTAAACGATAATTCCGTTTGCGAAATTAAGGAGGCCCCAGACCCATGGCGATCTACGAAATTGACGGAGCCCGTCCCAGCCTGCCCGAAAGCGGGAATTACTGGGTGGCTGAAAACGCCCAGGTTATGGGCAATGTCATTCTCAAGGAGAATGCCTCAGTCTGGTATGGTGCTACCCTGCGCGGGGATAATGATCCGATCACGATTGGCGAGAACTCCAACATTCAGGATGGCAGCGTGCTTCACACTGATGTCGGATGCCCGCTGACAATCGGGGCAAATGTCACGGTTGGCCATATGGTGATGCTGCATGGTTGTACGATTGGTGAAGAAACGCTGATCGGTATCGGCTCCACGATCCTGAACAATGCAAAGATCGGTAAGAATTGCATCATCGGGGCGCACGCCCTGATTCCGGAAGGTAAAGAAATCCCGGACAACTCCCTTGTGATGGGAGCGCCGGGGAAGGTTGTGAAGGAAATTTCCGACCACCAGATCCAGGTGATCAAGATGTCAGCAGTCCACTATGTGGAAAACTGGAAGCGGCATCGCGGCAGCTTGAAACGGATCGACTAAACGCGGCTGGGCGCTAGTCTTCTCTTTCGTCCTTGCGTAGGAAGTTGATGGCGAAATTGCCTTCGCCAACCCGCACGACGCGGCCCTGAAGGTTGCCGGCGATCACGATCTCGCCAATGGCGGGCAGCGCGCCATGAGTTTCCAGGCTCGCGCCGGTCAGGGATATGTCGATGACATTGCAGGCCAGATGCTGGCCGTTCTTGCGAATGACCTGGGCGTGTCCGCTTGTCGGATAGCGCGGGGCTGTGCGCTCTTCCGGCAGTTCATGCTCGCCCTTATTGGCCAGCCAGGACAGGCGATTGGCCAGTTTCTCGCGCTTGTGCGGTACGACATTGAACTGGACGGCAAAGCCATCTTCAGACGTGCGCACCACTGTCGCGGCAACACGGCCGAGATCGTCGAAATAACAAATTACATTTGATCCCTCGGAAGGGATGGTCGCAGCGCGCATCAAGGCGCCGGAACAGGAAAGGTTCTCCGTGACCAGCTTGTGGTCCTGACTTTCCTCGTCGAGATAACAGCCGCCGATCTCAAGGTCGATCCGCTCGTGTTGACGACGGTCCCGTTCAGATTCCGCCAAAGGGCTGTGCGTCATGGACAGCTGGGGTGCAGACATAAACTTCACTCCTGTAGGCCTCCTGGCCTCGCATTCATCTTCCCCCACACAACGCTTTACTTACAGGAGTTTCATTCACAAACTGTTGTGTGAAGGTGAAGGATTAACTGAATCCGTTAACCAGAGACAACCAGCTGGAGGAAACAGAGGTGGAAACCTATGACTATATTATTGTCGGCGCGGGCAGTGCCGGATGCGCTCTAGCCAACCGATTATCTGCAGATCCCACGATCAAGGTCTGTCTGATTGAGGCTGGCAAGAAAGATAACTCCCTGATGGTGCGCATGCCCGCGGGGGTTGGAAACCTGATCAAGGATGTAAACGATTATAACTGGGGCTTCTGGACCGAACCTCAGAAGCATATGAACGGACGCAAGCTATGGTGGCCGCGTGGAAAAGGCTGGGGCGGCTCCTCCTCGATCAACGGCATGGTCTATATTCGCGGTCATGCGGGGGACTATGACCAGTGGGCCCAGATGGGCCTGAAGGGTTGGAGCTATGCCGATGTGTTACCCTATTTCCGACGCTCTGAAGGATATGAAGGCGGCGATAATGCCTTTCATGGCGGCGCAGGGCCGCTGAAAGTTTCCGAAAGTCCGATGAATTCGCCGATTTACCGGGCCTTCCTTCAGGCTGGGGAAGAGGCCGGTTACAAGACCACAGAGGATTTCAACGGCGCAGATCAGGAAGGTGTAGGCCGTTATCAGCGCACCATTCACAAGGGAGAGCGCTGGAGCGCTTCTTTCGGATATTTACGTCCGATTGTGGGCGTGCGCCCGAACTTGACTGTTATCTCAACAGGATTGGTGACGCGTGTGCTGATCGAGAATGGCCGCGCTACCGGCGTTGAGGTTGTCGAAGGGAAGGGCCGTCTGGCCCAGGAGATCCACGCGTCCGAAGAAGTGCTGGTCTGTGCCGGCGCGGTGCAGTCCCCACAATTGATGCAACTGTCCGGCATCGGCAATCCGGATCATCTGGGACGGTTCGGCATTGAGGCAAAGGTCAAGTCTCCCAAAGTGGGGCAAAACCTCCAGGACCATCTTGACCTGACCATCATTCACGAAATGACCCAACCTCTGTCTGCCTATTCCATGCAGAAAGGCATCAAGAAACTGGGCGTGGGTATCCAGTACCTGATCAACCAGACCGGTGCCGGGGCCGACAATCATTTACAGGCAGGGGCCTTCCTGAAGTCGCGCGAGGGCCTGGAAATGCCGGACATCCAGCTTCATCTGGTCAATGCCATCATGATGGATCACGCCAAGCATCAGGCCGACAAGGATGGCTACACGGTGCACGCCTGCCAGTTGCGGCCGGAAAGCCGAGGCACGGTATGCCTTGCCTCATCCGATCCGTTTGATGCACCAGCCATTGATCCGAACTATCTGGCAACCGAGGAAGACCGCCGGGCGATGCGCGAAGCGGTCAAAATGGTACGTGATATCTGTTCCCAGAATGCGCTGAAAGCACTGACCGGCGCGGAGATCATGCCTGGCGAGAGCGTGAAGAGTGATGAGGAGATCGATTCGTTCGTACGCCGCATGGGCGAAACGATCTATCATCCGGTCGGGACAGTCGCTATGGGAACGTCCGAGGACAGTCCGGTCGATGGCGAGTTGCGCGTGAGAGGCGTGGAGGGTTTGCGGGTGATTGATGCGTCCGTCATGCCCACCCTGATTGGCGGCAACACAAATGCGCCGACCATCATGATCGCGGAAAAGGCCGCTGACATGATCCTAAAGAAAGCGCCACTTGCGGCAGAAGAGCCGCAAGCCGAACTCGCCTAAGGCGGGGAATATACCGCCCCGGACAACCTAGTCGTTCGAAGAGACAACCTTCAGCGCAGGGCTTTCGGGGCGAGTGTCCGGTGGAACCAGCATGGAAATCCGGTGACGCCAGATCGGGCGTCCGCGCAGGGTCGGGACACCCCCCAGTGTCTGATACAGGCCGAGGAAGCGATTCTGGCGTGAGCCTGATTGCGACGGTGCCAGCGGCATGACCGTGATTTCGATTTCGGCGCGCTGGCCCGTCAGTGTCTCGCCACGCCCGCGGATGACACCAGGCCCGCCGTCTAGATGCACAGCGTCCAGGAATGCCGCCATCATGTAGCGATCAGGGCCGGTCCAGAGGCTGAGATAGTCATGCTGGGCCAGCTCTCTGCCAAGCAGGGCGCGCAGGCCATCACCGGCAGACCGAAACTCCCATGCGCCGTCCCCCGTTGCCTGAATCACGAAGAGGTTCGTGAGCAGATCAGGATGTTCGTTCGCACGCGGGCCATGAAGGGAATAATCCTCGGGGGTAGCGTTCATGCGGCGCCAGGCATCCAGCAGGATCCTGGTATTGGGGTGAATCGACCGGTCTTCCATATTGAGCGGGGGCTCCATCAGATATGCCAAGGCCCGTGCGGGCCAGTTCGGCTCTCACTTCCGCAATATCTATTCCAGTCTGCTGCATTCCCGCCCCGCGGGAATATGTTGCCTCAAGCTCAGGATTTTTTCCCCGCTGAGGCGTTTTCAGAAGCGATTCTGTGGAATTTCGACAGGGAGTGCGCGCTGACGGCGGAGGATGCGGAGCGGAGGAGTCTCATCACGGTACACGCTTGCCCGAGATCAGATCAGGCTGTGCTTATTGTGCAATGCTGTAATGGCTATGTCAGAGTTGACTTGCCGTAACATATTGCAAAGCGATGCGAACCGCTTAGACCTTACGCATAGTGAATAAAACCGAAGCATAAATCCTCCTGAACAGAAATCTTGCTCAAAGGGAAACGAAGTGAAAATTGCCAAATCCCGCGCTGACCGCGCGTTCAGTTACAAGTCTGCGCTCTTCCTGGGTGCCGGCCTTGCCGCTTATGCCTCCATTTCCGTCCCTGCGCTTGCCCAGGATGCGGACGATGACACATCTCGCACGCTTCAGACGGTCACCATCACCGCGACCAAGCGCGAACAGACGCTGCAGGATGTACCGGTCGCTGTGTCCGTCGTGGACGAGTCCGTGATCGAAAAGTCAGAGATTGTTGATCTTGGCGACCTGCAATCCATCGTGCCGTCCCTGCGTGTCAGCCAGCAGCAGTCTTCGGCCAATACGAACTTCATCATTCGTGGATTTGGCAACGGGTCCAACAATGCGGGTATCGAACCGTCTGTCGGTGTGTTTATTGATGGCGTGTACCGCTCCAGGTCTGCCTCTCAGATTTCTGATCTGCCGAACATCCAGCGTGTAGAAGTTCTGCGCGGCCCGCAATCCACACTGTTCGGCAAGAATGCCTCTGCCGGTGTCATCTCGATCATTACCAAGAAGCCTCAATATGAGTGGGGTGGCAATGTCGAGGGCACCATAAGCAATTATGATGGCTATCGTCTTGGTGGCTATGTCACCGGCCCGATCAGCGAGAATCTCGCTTTCAGCCTGGGCGGTGGATACAATACGCGGGATGGATATGCCGAGGATATCGGGTCCGGGGTGCCCTCCAACGAGCGTGACCGCTGGAACATTCGTGGCGAGATGCTGTTTGAGCCGACCGACAATATGTCTTTCCGCCTGATCGCCGATTATGATGAGATTGATGAAGTTTGCTGTATTGCGGCTAACGTTGTGAATGGGCCAACCGGCGCGGCTGTTGTGGGGCTGGGTGGTCAGATTGTGGCAGAAGATCCATTCTCCTACAGAGTAGCCTACAATTTCCCGTCCACGAACCAGATTTCAAATGGCGGTTTGTCGCTGCAGGGCGATTTCGATATGGGCGCGTTCACGCTGACTTCCATCACGGCCTACCGCAAGTCCGAACTGAGCACCGATCAGGATTCTGACTTCACCAGCGCCGATCTGTTGAGCCGCAACTCAAACGACACCGAGATCAAAACTTTCACCCAGGAAGTCCGCCTGACTTCGAATGGCACAGGCCCGGTCGACTGGATGGTTGGCGCCTTCTATTTCGACGAAAGCGTCGATATCGACAACCAGCTGCTCTATGGTAGCCAGATCCGCGGTTATATTGATATCCTGTCTTCCGGACTTCTGACTGGATTGGAGCCGGCGGTGTTCGGCGTTGCACCGGGGACATTCTTCCAGCCCGGACAAGGCATGACGGAGACTTATGGCCAGGACAACACGGCGGCCTCCATCTTCGGCACAATTGATTATCACATCAATGATCGCCTGACCGCGACCTTCGGACTGAACTATACACAGGACAACAAGGACGCGTTTGCGAACGTCGTGTCGACCGACATGTTCGCCGCCGTCGATCTCGATCCTCTGTCACCTTACATTCAGCAGGCCACTCTTGGTGGCCTTTTGATCCAGGCCGGTGTTGACCCGACCAATCCGGCTGCTATCGGTGCCTTTGCTGCGAACTTCCCTGATGTCTTTGCCACAATGCAGGCGACCGCCGCGGGGGCGACGGGCAGCCTGCAGCAGTTGCAATTCTTCCCGCAATTCGTGAACTTCCCGAATTTGGTGGAGGGGGGCTCTACCAATGACGAGGACACGTCCGTCACTCTGCGCCTTGCTTATGACCTGACAGACAATATCAATGTCTACGGATCATATGCTACCGGCTTCAAGGCTACCTCGTGGAACCTGTCCCGCGATAGCCGTCCGACCGCTTCCGATTATGCACTGCTGACGCAGGGGGGGCTGCTGACGCCTAACCTCTCGCAAGGCACGCGTTATGCCGGTCCGGAAGATTCCGAGGTTTTTGAGCTTGGCATCAAAGGGGCCTATAGTAATTTTGCCTTTAACGTTGCGATCTTCGATCAGACCATTGAAGGCTTCCAGTCCAACGCCTTTACGGGCACTGGCTTTGCGCTGACGAATGCCGGTAAGCAGTCCACCCAAGGTGTCGAGGCAGACATTCAATGGAATGTGACGGACCAATTGCTCATATCTGCGGCAGGTACGTATCTGGACCCTGTCTATGACAGCTTCCCGAATTCGGCCTCCGGAGACATCAGCGGCCGGAAGCCCTATGGCATTCCGGACCTGTCGACCTCTCTGGCAGCAACTTACAGCTTTACGGTCAATTCCCTGGATTCTTTCGTTCGCGCGGACTGGCAGTATGAAAGTCCGTCAGATTATTTCGACGATCCGCAAGATCAGGCGCTGATCGACATGGAGAAGGAAGTAAACACGGTGAACGCCTCTGCCGGCTTCACGACACAGGATGGCCTCAGCGTGACGCTGTGGGGCCGTAATATCTTTAATGATGAGTATCTCACGGTTGCCTTCCCGGCTGTGGCACAGACAGGCTCCCTGTCTGGCTATCCGAACCAGCCAGCCACCTATGGCGTAACTGTGCGCAAGAGCTTCTAGGACTTAGCCTGGGAAAACAAAGAAAAAGGCCCCGTCATCTGGCGGGGCCTTTTTCTTTTGCGGCAAGGCGCATGGCCGCGTCTATTTCGGCTTGTATGCGCTGAGCGCGATAATAGAAACAACCATGCAGACAGCCTCGAATACTGCAAACAAAATAAAGTCCGTGGTCGGCTGATCACCTGCGATCAGACCCGCAAGGCGCGCAAAGGAATAGCCGCCCATATAAGCCGAAATGAACCATAGGGCAGGCCGCATCATCCGCTCACGGATTGCTCCGGACAGAAGCAGCAAGGCTGCACCGAGGCTGACGCCGCCATATATGCCTCTCGCTTCATAGATTCCGTTGTCGCCGGTAAAGGTGACGCCAAGAGAGTCCCCCATCGCGGCGGGATCGAGAATCGACCATGTCCCGAAAATGGCAAAGCAAAGGGCGAGGGCAGCAAGGAAGATACGTATCAGCATGTAGGTGGAGTTAGGGCGCAATCTTCCGTCGGAAAGAGGCCGTCCCTTGAATAACCCTCCGGCATTTTGAGGCCGCATATCTGTTTGGGGTGGAAATTGTGTCCCGAACCCCATCTAGTAGAGGCAGATTCTTACAAGGAGCAGGCCTGTATGCCTCAGTCCCGGCGATCACCCCCCATCATCAATGCGCCGCCGCTTGTGACGGCTCTGGCGCTCAGCCCTGCCGTGGCGCACGTGATTCGTCTTGTGGGCGGTCAGGGGCTTGACGGTTTGTTTGTTGATATAGGCGCTGTTTTTCCTGAGCGTTTCTGGGGCTGGGCAGGCGTGAATGTAGGTTCGCAGGCTTATCCGCCCTATGGGAATGTGCTGTCCGCGCTGATTCCGCTGGTTGGAACGGCCTTTGTGCATGGCAGCTGGTCTCATCTTCTGATGAATGCGGTGATGCTGGTTGCGCTCGGCAAGCCCGTCTATCTTGTGCTGCAGCGTGTCTCGCGCAGCGCCATGGGCGGCAGTGTGGCTTTCCTGATTCTGTTCCTGGTGAGCGTTGCGGGCGGGTCAATCGTGCATTTGCTGGCTCATTATCCCGTGGGGCCGCCGGCAATCGGGGCATCAGGTGGGGTGTCAGGCTATCTTGCCGCTGTGTTACTGCTCCAGAATGGCCCGAATCTGGTCAGCCGCAAGTTCTTGACCGTTTCTGCCGTGTTTGTGGTGGCCAATGCGATGCTCGCTTTCCTGGGGCCTTCCATGTTTGGCGCCGAGATTGCCTGGCAGGCTCATATTGGCGGCTATATCACCGGATCGATTCTCTTCCGCTACCTGCTGACACGCCGCCCTAGAGCCGGAATCTAGACTGGCAATCGCTTCCGGGCGTCAAATATGCTATGATGCTAGAAAACAAGACGGCGTCGCAGGGGCGCCGCGCATCATGGGAGGACGTGGATGACACTGGACCAGATCCTGAACGACAAGGGATTCGAGATTATTTCCGTTAAAGCGGATCAATCCTTATCTGAGGCAGCCATGACACTGGATAGCCGTCGAATCGGCGCTGTTGTGGCGCTGGACGATGACGGTGCCATAGTTGGCGTGCTGTCTGAGCGGGACATTGTCCGTCATGTCGCACGGCGCGGCGCAGAAGCGCTTAATCTGAAAGTCGGGGACGCGATGACTCGTCACGTCATCACGATCGAGTCGATCACCCAGATTGACGAGGCCCTGCAGCTGATGACGGACCGCCGGATCCGCCATTTGCCCGTTGTAAGGGCCGAAAAACTGATAGGCGTGATTTCGATTGGTGATTTGGTGAAGTGGAAGATCGCTGCCACTGAAGCAGAAGCAGAAGCGATGAAGTCTTACCTCTCGGCGCAGTACTAGGCCTTCCTCATTGTCTTCATTGGTTTTTTGATCCTGCAGTGCTTGCTGCAGGAACATGCCCGACACAAATCTGTGCTGTTTTGTGCAGAAATCCTGCATTATGGGGTTGCGGCATTCGGGGGTGGGGAGTACATCGCCACCTCCGCTGACGAGGCCTTCGGGTTTCAGAAGCGGGCCCGGATTTCGGGCCTCTGAATGGATCGGAAGTTTTAGTCTTTCCCACGCAGAGCCCTTAACTCGGTTCCCTTACACGCTCGGGATTTTGCGGGCCGATATAGCATCGGTTGGCGGGTTCTTTTGCGGTCTTAATCAGGCAGTTTTGATGGTTTCATCATTTACTGCAGAAGCCGCGAAAAAGGGTGTTGACGGGAAGAAGGGCGGTCCATATAAGCCGCCACTCTGCAGACGAGGCCACGGCTTCTGAATGCAGAACCCGGTTCGGGAAAACAATTGAGATACAAGGTTT
>NZ_AWFA01000067.1:62500-114298 GCF_000682675.1 Hyphomonas pacifica
TAACGACTTCCCCACTGTCTCCAACATAGACTCAGCGAAATTGAATTCCCCGTGAAGATGCGGGGTACCCGCGGTCAGACGGAAAGACCCCGTGAACCTTTACTACAGCTTCACAGTGGCATTAAAGAACTTATGTGTAGGATAGGTGGGAGGCTTTGAAGCAGTGTCGCCAGATGCTGTGGAGCCAACCTTGAAATACCACCCTTAATTTCTTTGATGTCTAACCGCGTCCCTGGATGGGACCGGGACCCTGTGTGGCGGGTAGTTTGACTGGGGCGGTCGCCTCCTAAAGAGTAACGGAGGCGCGCGATGGTAGGCTCAGAGCGGTCGGACATCGCTCGTTGAGTGCAATGGCATAAGCCTGCCTGACTGTGAGGGGGACACCCCGAGCAGAGACGAAAGTCGGTCATAGTGATCCGGTGGTCCCGAGTGGAAGGGCCATCGCTCAACGGATAAAAGGTACTCCGGGGATAACAGGCTGATGATGCCCAAGAGTCCATATCGACGGCATCGTTTGGCACCTCGATGTCGGCTCATCACATCCTGGGGCTGGAGCAGGTCCCAAGGGTTCGGCTGTTCGCCGATTAAAGTGGTACGTGAGCTGGGTTCAGAACGTCGCGAGACAGTTTGGTCCCTATCTGCCGTGGGTGTTGGATACTTGAGAGGATTTGTCCCTAGTACGAGAGGACCGGGATGAACACACCTCTGGTGGACCTGTTGTGGCGCCAGCCGCATTGCAGGGTAGCTATGTGTGGACTAGATAACCGCTGAAAGCATCTAAGCGGGAAACTAACCTCAAAACCAGGTATCCCTGAGAGCCGTGCAAGACCAGCACGTCGATAGGCCGGGTGTGGACGCGTGGCGACACGTGAAGCTAACCGGTACTAATTGCTCGATAGGCTTGATTGTTGAAATTCATGTGTAGTTGAAAACGTATTTGCTTCTACACAAACTCGATAAAGAACATGTTGGTTCATATTCCCTGACTGGTTTCCGCCGACCCGGTGGTTATGGCAGGGGGTCCCCACCCGATCCCATTCCGAACTCGGTCGTTAAGCCCCCTTGCGCCAATGGTACTACGTCTTAAGGCGTGGGAGAGTAGGTCGCTGCCGGGTCCGCAGAGCCCAGTTATCTGTCTTGCAGACATATCTTTCTACTTACGACGATTTTGGCCGTTTACGGCCTGCCGCCGAGCTTGCTCTGGCGGATCTGTCCGGCCCTCGTGGCCGGATTTGCATTTAAGGGGCAAGTCTCCTAAGTGTAATACATACTGACGCGGGATGGAGCAGCCCGGTAGCTCGTCAGGCTCATAACCTGAAGGTCGTAGGTTCAAATCCTACTCCCGCACCCAACAAGCCCCTGAAATCCTCGCGGATTTCGGGGGTTTTCCTGTTTCTTGCGCGGAAATGTCGTGAAGACATCATACTAGCTGCGCTTATTCGTTTTACGAAGAAGCTGCCCGCACGCTCAAAGAAGAAAATAGAAATTAATGAGGTCTCGGATCCGAGGTGGAGGGAAGCGGTCCGCCTGCAAGCTCTTCGCGAGGCTGCTCCCCAATACCAGAAATAGTAGATGCGGAGTCAGTGCTCACGCCGCTTGCCGACGCAGCAGACTTTCCGGAAGTAGCAAATGGATTCCGCTGGGCTGCTCCGACTGTATCTTTCAGTTCACAGCGGGAATTGTCTGCACTGTTACTCTTCACAAAACTCCATGCGACGCAGGCTTCATCTGCCGCACAGATCGCCTCGCACGCATCTTCTGTTTCCGTGAAGCTGTAATCATAGGTGCCGCCAAGCCTGTAAATGCCTGTTTCCTGTTCGCCGGCAGGTGCGGCAGTGGCCGTCGCCACAGGTATCGCCAGGCAGGCCAGGATCAGCATGGTAGGGAAGGGGCGCATGAAAAATACTCGCTAGACGTGTCTGCGAGACTAGAAGCGGCCACCTTAAAGAAGAGTTCCCTGCAGGGCAGACTGGAAAGATCAGCCCCCGGCCAGTGCCTCGCGCTTTTCCTCAATTTCCAGCCATTCCATTTCGATCATGTCGAGCTCTTCACGTGCCGCGCCCGTGCGGGCCGAGGCCTTGGCAAAGCTGTCCGGATCGCGCGAATAGAAATCCGGATCGCCCAGCTTCTCTTCCAGTGTCTTGATTTCCGCCTGCAGCTTGGGGATCAGATCGTTTATCTCTTTTTGGCGATGCTCGTCCTTGAAGGAAAGTTTCGTCTTGGGTTTCGGGCGTTGTGCATTGTCTGTCTTGGTTTTTTCTGCCTTTTGAGCGGTCGCCTCATCCTTGCGGAAATGCTTCAGTTGGTCTTGCGCGTCGCTCCAGCCTCCGGCGGTGACAACCCATCTTCCATCGCCCACAGGGCAGAGGCAGCTTGTCACGGTCGAGTCCAGGAAGGCCCGGTCGTGGCTGACCAGAATCAGCGTGCCATCATAATTCAGCAGCATGTCTTCCAGCAATTCCAGCGTTTGCATATCCAGATCATTGGTCGGTTCGTCCATCACCAGAAGGTTTGAGGACTGAGCAAGCCCGATGGCGAGCGCGAGCCTGTTGCGTTCCCCGCCAGACAGTGCACCCACGGGCTGGCGCAGCTGTTCCGGCTTGAACAGGAAGTCTTTAGCATAGGCGGCCACATGGCGCTGATTGCCCTGCACCATGATGGAATCGCCGCCGCCTGGTGCCAATGCCTCCCATACCGTATCGGTCGGGTTCAGCGTGTCGCGGGTTTGGTCCTGATAGGTTACTTGCAGCGTCTTTGATTGTCGTACACTGCCGGAATCCGGTTCAATCTCTCCAAGCAGCAGGCGCACAAGCGTCGTCTTGCCTGCACCGTTTGGCCCGATAATGCCGATGCGATCTCCGCGCAAAATGCGCAGTGACAGATCCTTTGCAATCACCAACGGGCCTTTGGGTGTGTCGAACGTCTTGGAAAGATCCTTGGCCTCGATCACCTTCTTGCTCATCGAGTCGCCGCTGCTGACGGAGAGATCCGCCGTATTCTTGCGATCCTGCAGGGCGCTGCGCATTTCCGCATGCTGAACACGCATCTGTTTCAGCTTGGCGAGGCGGCCCTGGTTACGCTTGCGCCGACCAGTCACGCCACGCGCCAGCCAGTGCTGTTCGTCTTTCAGCTGGGTCGTCATGCGCCGCATCTGGCGTTCTTCTTCCACCTCGATCTGCTCTGCCCATTCGTCGAACTTCACATAGCCCTCAGGGCTTTTCAGCACCTTGCCCTGGCGCAGCCACAGCGTGTTGGTGGAGACATTTTCCAGAAAGCGCCGGTCGTGGCTAACCAGAAGGACAACGCCATTGAACCCTTTCAGGCGCGCTTCCAACGCTTCGATCATGGGCACATCCAGGTGGTTGGTCGGCTCGTCCAGCAGCAGTACGTCAGGATCTTGCGCGAAGGCCTTGGCGAGCGCCGCGCGGCGTTGCTGTCCGCCAGACAGGGTTGACGGATCGGCGCTGGCCTCTACGCCAAATTCCATCAGCTCCGCTTCGGCCATATAGTCTGCTTCCAGCCCGTCGGAGGCATAGTCCAGCACCGTGTCAAAGCCGGAAAGGTCCGGCTCCTGCGCGACGATGGCATAGGTGATGCCGGGCTGGCACCAGACCTCTCCGGAATCGGCTTCCACATTTTCGGAGATGATCTTCATCAAGGTGGATTTGCCTGCGCCATTGCGGCCGACCAAGGCCACGCGTTCCCCCTTGGAGAGGGAGAAGCTGACCCCTGTGAACAGGGGTTTGCCGCCAAAGGACAGGCGAAGGTCATTTAGGGTAATCAAGGGAGGTTGTGCCATGCGCGCGATGTAGCGCGCCGAAGGATGCGGCGCTAGGGGGCGTGCTGTCTGAGGCCGCGGTCTGCTTTTTCTGTCAGCCTGTATTTGGCCGCGAATGGGTACGCCGCCGCGTTTGTGTCTGGCCTGCTACACAGGACGCAGAATGGGTGGCAGGGGCTTGCATGCAGGGGCGCAGGGATCAGCCAAAATCGCCTACTGCCTCAATGAAAAATTAAAAGCCTGCGGGCGTTCCTCTTGAAAGCAAACAGGAAACGTCATGTATCGACAGTTTGCTCGCTTGGGCTTGTGCCTCTCATCCGTCTTCTTGGCCGCGGCTTATGCAGAACCTGGAAAAGCCGTCTATGGCCCTCTGGTCGAGATAGGCGCGGCCGAGTTTGAACTGGTTTATGGGCAGTTCACAGGCGGCGCTGAAGAGGGCGGCTAGGCCATGCTCGCCGAGGCCCATTATTGGGGGCCGATTGCGCAATTCGAACTGCCGGATTTTGGCGGCGGAGAGTCTAAGATCCAGATCGGCTATCTCGCCGGCTTTGGCGAGACAGAGGCGGACGGCCATTTCCAGCTGAAACTGGAACTCGAATACTAGGCGAGCGCGGAGATTTCTTCCGCGCTCAGAAGACGCCATTCGCCCTCCGGCAGGTCGCCAAGGATGAGCGGGCCGAAGCTTGCGCGGTGCAGGGCCTCGACATGGTTTCCGGCAGCGGCAAACATCCGGCGCACCTGATGATAGCGGCCTTCCGTGATGGTCAGCCGCGCGGTGCGCTCTCCAGTGATTTGAAGCGTGGCGGGCAGCAGCGGCTTGTCTTCTCCGCGCAGCATCAACGCTCCGCTTGCGAACAGCTCTGCCTCATGGCCTTCCAGGGGGCGGGCGAGTGTTGCTTCATAGGTTTTCGGTGTACCGGGTTTGGGAGAGATCAGCTTATGCAGCAGTTTTCCATCATCCGTAAAGAGAAGAAGTCCTGTCGTATCTGCGTCCAGCCGTCCGACCGTCGAGAGCGCAGGCGTGCGTTTCAGATAGCGCGGCGGCAGCAATTCATAAACAAGATTGCCCTGATCCTGACGCGAACAGGTAAAGCCCGCCGGCTTGTTCATCAGGATCACCATTCCGGGGGCGGGGTCGACCGGCTCTCCATCAAAGCGCAAGCTCTCGCCTTCGCCTGTCACGCGGCCCCTGCGAATGGCGGCCTCAACTTCCTTGCGACTGCCATAGCCCAGGTTCGCCAGATATTTCGCAAGCTGACGATCAGATTTCATCAGCGTTTCCGCTTGGGCTTTTCGGCCCGGATAATCTTGTAGCCGCCTTCGTCTTCCAGCATTTCATGGCCCTTGAAGCACTCGCCCAGTATTTGCTCATAGGGCAGGTGGCGGTTGGCAACGAGCCAGAGCTGACCTCCGGTCTTCAGCGCGCGGGAGGCGGCGCGGATGAAATCCTGCCCCAGTGAAGCCGCGTCCGCGCGGCCAACATGGAAGGGTGGGTTCATGACGATGAAATCATACAGGCGCTCGCCTGCATCCTTCGTCGCATCAGCCCATTTGGCATCCCAGTTCTCAAAACCTGCCATTGTCTTGTCGATGCAGGCCAGGGCGCGGTGCTCTGCCTCCAGCAGCGTCATATGCTCCACATTCGGACAATTGGAGAGCACTTCGCGCGCCAGAAAGCCCTGACCTGCGCCAAAGTCTGCGCCATGACCCTTGATATATTCCGGAATGCTGTCAGCCAGAATTTCAGAGCCGGCATCGACGCGGTTCCAGCTGAACAGGCCCGGACGGCTCCACAGGCCGCTCTCCATTTCCTGCGGGGAGTCGAGCGCGATCCACTGACCCATGAGGGCGTGATTGATCTGTGTGCTGTCCTTGAGGGTCCAGAAGGCGCGGCACTTGTTCTTGGACAGGCTGTCGGTGTCTCCGGCAATCTCGCCCAGGATTTTCTCATTCGTCTTCGCGCCCAGCGTATTGGGTAGGCAGGCGAGAAGGATGCCGCCTTCCGGCGCATCGCGCAGGGCGCGGGCGAACAGGCCGCGGGCCTCATCCTTCTGGCGCGGCGGCAAGATCAGCGTCAGCGCCGTGGCCGGGAAAGTCTCGGTCTCCGGTGGCAACATCTCAAAGCCTGCTGCCTTCAGCGCATCATGATCCGGCTTGAAACTGTTCTGACAGACAAGCCGGTCCTTCGGCAGGCCGGAAAGATACGGAGAGACTTCTGCGCGCAAGAAAAGAACCGGTCCCGTCTCCGGCATCGCGACAGACCCGTCTTCCAGGGCCAGCATAAGGGTTTCATAGACAGCTGCATCAAACATGCGCGCTGTTTAGAAGTTTTAAGGGGCGCGGGGAAGAGGCTTACTGCCGGATCACGCGCACCTTGTTGCCATCCGGGCTACGCCCGCCAGAGGCCGTTTTGAAGGCTTGGGCCAGGCCCCGATAGAAGGTGATACGCTTTTCGGCGTCTTCGCTCATCTCCAACCCTTCTTCCGCGCCCAGCAGGGGCTCCGGCTTCATGCCGGCATGGGCGATGGTCATCACGTCAGACCACAGATCAGCCGGCAGGCCGCCGCCGGTCACATGGTTCATGGCGCTGTCATCATCATTGCCCACCCAGACGCCGCCGACATAGGCGCTGGTAAAGCCGATGAACCAGGCATCTCGCCAGTCCTGACTAGTGCCGGTCTTGCCGGCCACGGTCCAGCCGGGGATCTTCGCTTTGCCGCCAGTGCCAATCCGGCTGTTCACCACGCGCGTCAGCATGGCGTTCATTTCCTTGGCGTATTCATAATCATAGACGCGGTCGCGGTTATAATTCGGGCGCTCATACAGAATGTCGCCGCGCGAATTCTCGATACGGTCGATCAGCCATGGGTCCAGCCTTTCGCCGCCAGACTGGAATGTGCCAAAGGCACGTGTGATCTCCCATAGAGAGACTTCCTGGCTGCCCAGCGCGATGGAGGGGAAGGGCTTCAGCTCCGTCGTGATGCCAAATCGCTGGGCCAGCTGAATGACATTCTCTTCACTGACTTCCTGACCCAGCTCTGCTGCGATCGTGTTGATCGAGCGTGCGAGCCCTTCGCTCAGCGTCATCGGGCCCAGATAATTGCCAGTATAGTTTGACGGCGTCCACTTGCCGATAGACAGCGGCGCATCCTGGAACACATCATAAGGTGTGAACCCATTCTCCAGCGCGGTGGCATAGACAAAGGGTTTGAAGGCTGAGCCTGGCTGGCGGCGGGACTGGGTCACGCGGTTGAATTCGGAGGCCTTGTAATCCAGCCCGCCAATCAGGGTGATGACGCGGCCATCCTTGTCGATCACGAGCGCTGAGACTTGCGAAGCTTTGGAGGCCTTGCCGTCTTTCTCCATACGCTCAGCCAGTTTCGTCTGGATCTTCTGCTGCATCTGCGGATCAATGGAGACGGTGACCACCAGATCCCCCGGAATGCGCGGCAGCATGGCCTTGAGGCGCTCTGCCGCTGTATCGAGTGCATAGCCGAATTGCGGGTCATAGGCCGGCGGATCAATAATCGTGATGGGCGCTTCGCCTGCTTCAAGCGCCTGTTCACGCGTGATGAATCCAAGGTCAGCCATTTCAGACAGCACATAGCGCTGGCGGGATTTCGCGCCTTCCAGATTCTCGCGCAAATTCAGTTTTGACGGCGCCTTTGGCAGGGCGGCCAGAAGGGCCGCTTCAGATATGGTCAGATCTTCCGGCGGCTTGCCGAAATAATAGCGCGCGGCGGCATCAATGCCGTACAGGCCCGCGCCGAAATAGACCCGGTTCAGATAGAGCGACAGGATCTGGTCCTTCGTCATCTTCTTTTCCAGCGCACGGGCCAGCTTCATTTCCTGTGCCTTGCGGGAAATCGTCTGGCGGCTGTCGAGCACGAGGTTCTTGATCAGCTGCTGCGTGATAGTGGAGGCGCCGGAGACAGTTTCCCCGGCCCGCATATTGGACCAGGCTGCGCGGGCAATGGCCGCATCGTCTGCGCCATCATGCTCGTAAAAGCGCTTGTCTTCGGCGGCGATGAAGGCCTGCGGCACGTGCGGGGGCAGTCGGCTCACATCCGTCGCCCGGCCATAGCGGGGGCCGCGCACATCCAGCGTATTGCCGTTCCTGTCCACGAATTCGATCGCCGGTTCGCGTTTGGAGTTCCACAGCTCTGACACTTCAGGCAGGCTGGGCATGCCGGCATAGAGCGAGCGCCACTTCCACAGGCCCCAGCCAGCCGCCACCAACAGCACGAACAGCAATGACAGCGCCAGATATTTGCCGGGCCCGCTGCGTACGAAGGCGAAGCGTTTTGAGGGCACCTTGATGGCGCGCGCGGATTTTCGGGGGGCTGTTTTGCCTGCCATATCTGCCGATTACCTGAATGCCATGTGTAAACAAGAGAAGTGACTGAGGAATTAGGCAAGGAAAAGGCAAAATATCTTACAGAGGAGTTGGGCGCGATCAATTATTGATTGCGTGAATTCAATTTTTAAGATCATTCTTTTGTCCTGTAGGACAGGGGGCCAGAAAAATGATCATTTCAGATGAGCAGCGAATAAAACAAATCTGGGCGCGGGAATCCAAACTCATACCTGTTCTTCTCAGAAGAGGGCCGGGCAATCCTCTGTTAGCAAGGCTTCCATATGCAGATGGAAATCGACAGTGGTTGAGGGGACAAAAAAGAAGAAAGCCCAAATGGGATTATAATGACAAAACTTGGGAGCTTCCGCAGGCGTGGTTCAATGATCTAGTGGAGCAGTCTCTCCATAGATTCGGTCAGACCTATATTATTCAGCCATATCGCGAGCAGGAGAAATGCGCACCTGCTTGTATGAATGCCAAGGGGCACGAATGTCAGTGTTCATGTATGGGCGCAAATCATGGTGCCGGTGGGCCAAATTCAAGTTGGTTTGTGGTTTCCGATACTTTTGCTACGCGTTGGAACAAGGAGTACATGGCTTGCCGCTTACTCTCTAAGCGAGGTTAGGCTTTTGCATCTGCCTTACGCTGCGTGATCTTAAATTTTAAGGACAACTCCCTAGTGAAATCCTTCCGAAAATCTGGTCTACTCTGACCAATAATGACCGCAGGCCGTTAATGAGCCGCGCATGGGAGGAAAATATGGCATCATCGAGCAAGACGACAGAAGCAGAGCATTTTGACGTACTGATCGTCGGCGCAGGTATATCCGGCATCGGCGCTGCTTGGCACATGAAGCATCAATGCCCGGACAAGACTTATCTGGTTCTTGAAGTGCAGGAAGACTTTGGCGGCACTTGGCGCACGCACACCTATCCCGGCATCCGGTCCGACAGCGACCTCTACACTTTCGGTTATCGCTTCAAGCCATGGACGGGCACGCCCATCGCCACGGCCCAGGAAATCCTCACCTATATGGGCGAGGTGATTGAGGATAATGATCTGGCTCCAAACATCCGCTATCGCCACCGCATCGTGGCGGCGGACTGGTCGTCTGAAGACAAATTGTGGACTCTGACGGCGAAGCGCGAAGACACGGGCGAGACCCTGTATTTTACCGCAAACTTCCTGTGGATGTGCCAAGGCTATTACAATCACGAGAAGGGCTACACGCCCGAATGGCAGGGGATGGACGACTATAAGGGCCAGATCATCCACCCACAGACCTGGCCGGAAGATGTGGACATCAAAGGCAAAAAGGTCATCTGCATCGGCTCCGGCGCGACGGCGGCGACGGTCGTGCCAGCGATTGCCGGGGAATGCGAGCATGTCACGCTGCTGCAGCGCTCGCCGACCTATTTCATTCCAGGCCGCAACGAAAACGAACTGGCCGATGCCCTGCGCGAAGTGGGCATTGAGGAAGAGTGGATTCACGAGATCGTGCGCCGCCGCGTCTTGTTCGATCAGGCGCAGTTCACGCATCTGGCGCAGACCGTGCCGGACGCCGTGAAAGAGCAATTGCTGAACGGTGTGCGTGAATTCCTGGGCCCGGATTACCCGATGGACCCGCATTTCACGCCCCGCTATCGCCCCTGGCAGCAGCGGATTGCCTTCGTGCCGGACGGAGACCTGTTCCAGGGCATTGCCAGCGGCAAGGCGAGCGTCGTGACGGACCAGATCGACCGCTTCACCGAGAAAGGCATTCTGCTAAAATCCGGCGAAGAACTGGAGGCCGATATCATCATCACGGCGACGGGCTTTAACCTGTCCGTGCTCGGAGACATTCCGTTCTCCAAGGATGGTGCGCCGATTGATTTCAGCCAGACGGTCACCTATCGCGGCATGATGTTTACCGGCGTACCGAATATGGCCTGGGTGTTTGGCTATTTCCGCGCCAGCTGGACATTGCGGGTGGACCTGATGGGGGATTTCATCTCCCGTCTGCTGAAGCATATGGACGAGATCGGCGCGGCCGAGGTGCGCGTGGAACTGCGCGAGGAAGACAAGGATATGGAGATCAAGCCCTGGATCGATCCGGACAATTTCAATCCGGGCTATCTGATGCGTTCCATGCATTTGATGCCGAAACGCGGCACGGCCTATATCTGGCAACACACACAGGACTATTGGCGCGAGCGGGATGAATTGCCGACGATTGATCTGGAAGGCGCTGAATTCGTCTATGAACGCAAAAAGGCAAAAGTGCCGGAAGACGCCTGATCAGGGCCGTCAGCAGGCGGAATCTGGGCATTCTTGCGTCCGTCCGTGAAAGTGCTGGTCACGGCATAAAGAGCCATCTAGTTTCCCTCCTACCAGTTCCGTGTGGGAGGGATTTTCATGTTTGCATTCTGGACAACGCCTGCTGTGCGTATTGCGAGACTGGCCTGCAGTGCCGGGCTGGCGGCGATTATTGTGTCCGGCCAAGCCATGGCCGAGTCCGATGAGGCTCTGGACTGCGGCGAGGCCCTCTCGCGCCATGTGATGGTCAGCGTGGTCGAAGTGTCGGAGACGCCCAACCGGCTCTATGCGTTGCTTCCTTTATTTGATGCTGCCGCTCGCAAGTGTCCGGAGAATGACTTTGCCGTGCACTATGCCGCGGCGGCGCATGTTACACGCGCGCTTCGGATGATGGAGGAAGAGGCCAGTAATGACGCGGTGATGTCCGAGTGGTATGCAGCCTTCGATTATTCGACCGCTTACTGGAAGATGGACGAACATAACGACATCTTTGAAGCCTTGAATGGCGCAGACATTGTCGATGTCGAGGTAGAGGAGGAACAGGCGGTTGCCCTTCGCAAGGATCTCGTCAATGGCATGCTGGAATTTCAGGCGAAATACGGCATCACTCAACCCTACATAATTGGGCCTGACTGGCCGAAATCCTGTCATCGGGGCCTGACGCAGGATGTGAGAATTGCCCGCGAATGGCTGGACACGAATCCGGGCGGCGAGGGGCTTGCCCTGCAATTCGCCGAAGCGCTGGGCGCGGCGTGTCCCATGGCGCAGCCAACATGGGGACTGCATTTTGAGCTGAACAGCATTCGCATGGCGGCGGCCAGAGCGGTTGCCGAAAGCGACCCGCCTACGGCGCGTGCCATTGCGGCGAAGGTGGAGGCCTATCGCGACACGGTGCTGGCCAGCGAGAAATCGCGCCTTTACTGGTCAAAGGATCGCCAGACGGCGCTGGACGAGATTGAAGCCATGGCGGCGAACGCCGCCCCTTAAACCTCTTGCTCTCGATACGCACATTCCTTTCATCCCGGAATTTTCAAGGCAAATATCCAGGGCCCGAAATCAGGGGCAGCCAATGGCGTGCGCCAGAATGTTGCGGTGCACTTCACTGGTACCGGAATAGATCGTCGCAGCGCGCGTCGCGAAATATTTCGCCTTGGCAAACTCGCTATCCGGTGCAGCGACGAGCCCGAACTCCGTAATCTCCTGATGCAGCTCTGTGGCGAGCAGCTTTAGGGCAGACGCGGCAGGGGCATCTGTCAGATCCAGCATCCCGTGAGAGGCGCGCGCTTCCATGGCCTCGAACGTATCGACTTTCATTGTCATCGCGCCGAGTTTGGCCTCCATGGCGGGATAGTGGCCTTCCAGATCATCCAGTCCGCGGCGGACAGCTCGCAAGGCGCGGCGCAGCAGGCCGGTCGTCGTGTTGTTGCCACGCGCAATTGCCATCAGCTGTTTTGCCACTTTCCAGCCTTCGTCGATTTTGCCAATGCGGTGAGCGACCGGTGTGCGGACATCGTCGAAGAACACTTCATTGGTTTCGCTTTCGCCACTGATGAACTCAATCGGCCGTACACGGATACCGGGGCGGTGCATCTCGACCAGCAGGAAAACCAGGCCATCGCGGCCCCTGCTGCCGGGCTCGCACCGCGCCAGCAGGAACATGTGCGTCGCATAATGTGCGAAGCTGGTCCAAACCTTGCTGCCATTCAGGATGAAGTCATCGCCGTCCCGCGTTGCGCGGAAGGCTAGGGAGGAGAGGTCAGAGCCCGCTTGTGGCTCTGAGAAACCTTGGCACCATTCATGCTCTCCCCGCAGGATGGCGGGAAGATAATGAGCTTTCTGCTCTTCGGTGCCGGCAGCGATGATCAGGGGGCCGATGGTGCGCACGCCTGAATTCATCAGGATCGGCGCATCGCGCTCCGCGCAGGCATTTTCGAAGTAGAGGCGTTGCTGGAGGCTCCACCCCGCGCCGCCATATTCGATGGGCCAGGAGGGCGCATACCAGCCGCGTTCTGCCAGACGCTTGCGCCAGGCATCACACGCCCAATGGGCAGATTTCAGGCCCGTCGTCGCGCGGCCTGCCATGCGCAATTCCTCGGTCAGTTCTTCATCAAGGAATGCATCGACTTCGGCGCGGAAGGCTGCGTCTGCCCTGCCATGCGAATGATCACAGAGCAGGGGCTCTGCGAGCGGAAAACTGCCATCCATGTCACTCTCCCTTGTCCGGAGTGTCCGCAACACTTAGCCGCCTGCTGTCTTCATCTGCAATCAGGGGAAATACGTGGATGGCGTGCCGCGCTACATGCGGATGCCCAGATCCGTCACATTTTCACGGGGGCCTTTCGGCACGATGCGATACGGATTGATGTGCTTATGAGAGTAGTAATAATGCTGCTTGATGTGATCGAAATTCACCGTGGGGTTCACTTCCGGCATTTCGTACAGACGCTGCATATAATCATTCAGTGCAGGATAGGCGCGGATCTGCTTCATATTGCATTTGAAGTGCACATAATAAACAGGGTCGAAGCGGATCAGGGTCGTGAACAGGCGAATGTCCGCCTCCGTCAGCATATTGCCCACCAGATATTTGCGACCATTTGTCGACAGGCGCTGCTCCAGCCAGTCGAGTGTATCAAACAGGGGCGTGATGTTTTCGTCATAGGCGTCCTGGGTTTCAGCAAAGCCGCATTTGTAGACGCCATTATTCACGGTCGTGTAGATGCGGTCATTCACCTGGTCGATTTCATCGCGCAGCGAGTCCTGGTAATAGTCTTCTGTATTCCCCGTAATCTCGTTGAAGGCAGTATTGAAAATGCGAATGATCTCCGCGCTCTCATTGTTCACGATTGCTTCTTCCTGCTTGTCCCAAAGCACAGGCACAGTCACCTTGCCGGTATAGTATGGCCGGGCCAGCGTGTAGATTTCGTGCAGATATTTCTTGCCATAGAGCGGATCGCCCGTCGCGCCCGGGAAGTCGTCTGATAGCTCCCACCCATCATCCAGCATGTGCGGATGCACCACGCTGACTGGGATCAAATCCTGCAATTCCTTCAGCTTTCGGAAGATGAGCGTGCGGTGGGCCCACGGACAGGCATATGAAACATAGAGGTGATACCGCCCGGCCTCTGCCTTGACGGCATTCTGTCCACCCGGGCCGGGGGAGCCATCCGTGGTAATCCAGTTACGGAAGGCGGAATCCTGACGTTTGAACTTTCCATCTTCCTCGGCGAACTCGTCCTTCTGTTTCCATTCGCCATTTACCAGCAGTCCAGCCATATCCCAGTCCTTTGTTTTTTCTCATTTCCCTTATATTTTACTACGCGCGAGCGAGCTCAATGGTTTCGCTAACATAACAGTTATTCAGGCGATTGCAGGCCCAATATTAGCCTGAGGGAACGCTTGCTCCTGCTCACGGGTTTGCTTATCCATTCAAATGCAGCGAACCTTTCAAGGAGACTCCCTCATGACCCATCGCAAGACATCTGTTGCCGTCGCGGCCCTGCTTGGCCTTTCCCTTCTGGCGGCGTGTGGGTCGGGGGATGCGCCGGATACGGCGGATGCCGGGGCCGAAGCGGTTATCCTGGCCAATGGCATGACCCCCAAGGAACAGATTGATGCCCGTCAGGCCCATCTGAAGAATTACGGCAAGGCCTTTAAGACGATCAGCGACCAGCTGAAAGCCTCCGATCCGGACATGACCGCCATCCAGACAGCCGCCGCAAATCTCGTATCTGAAGCCGAAGGCATGGAAACCTGGTTCCCGAAAGGCTCCGGCCCTGACAGCGGCGTCAAAACGGATGCCCTGCCGACCATCTGGGAAAGCCCGGAAGAGTTCAACCAGCTCGTCGCAGATTTCCAGACCGAAGCCGCCCAGTTGAGCGAGGCCGCGCAGACTGGCGATGTCGAGGCAATCAAGGTAGCGTTCGGCGAAACCGGCAAAACCTGCAAGTCCTGCCACGAAACCTATCGCGCAGACGACTGATCCGGCATGATGGAAGAGACGAGGCGCGTCATCGTATGGGACGGCGCAGTGCGCCTGTTCCACTGGGCAACAGTTCTGCTTGTTGCCTCCATGTGGTGGACGGCAGAGCAGGGCATTATGGACTGGCACAAGCGGATGGGGCTCACCCTGGTGGCCCTTCTGGTGTTCCGCCTTGTCTGGGGCGTGATCGGGCCGAAGACCGCCCGCTTCGCCGCCATGGTGACGGGGCCGGCCGTACTGGTCGGCTATGTGAAAGATTTGCTGGCGGGCCGGCACCGTCCGCATTTCGGGCATAACCCCGTCGGCTCGCTCAGCGTGTTTGCCATGCTGGCGGCGCTGGCCGCGCAACTCGGCACGGGTCTCTTCACAGTCGATACGGATGGCCTCGAATCCGGTCCGCTGGCCAGCCTGATCTCCTTTGATGCGGGTCGTCAGGCGGCGGAGATTCACGAGATCAGCTTCAATGTGCTGTTCACCCTGATCTGTCTGCATGTCATTGCGATTGCCGTGTATCTTGTCTTCTTCAAGGACAATCTCGTCCGGCCCATGGTGACGGGCCGCCGGGCCGCGGCAGAGTTCAGGGAGGCAGATGTCTCGGACAACCGCCTGCCATGGGTCCGTTTCCTGATCGCTGCGGTCGTGGCCGTGGCAGCTGTCTATGGTATCCTGACGGTCGGTTGACGCGTCACACCTCCCGTCAATTTGCGTGCAGTGCCAGCCCTTGAAGGGCCGGGCCTGCACAATTAGGTGTCACGCCCCGTCTGCGCAGCTTTTTCCACACATTCCGGCGGAACACGTTCAGGCCTGCATGCTTTACTTCAGGCACCGTTTATAGCCTCCACACCAGACCCGTCAGGGCCCGCCATGTTCAGGTCAATTTCTTCCATTGGATCTCTGCTCATTGCAGCGGCCATTCTCTATGCGGGCAATGGCCTGCAAAGCACGCTGCTGGCTGTGCGCGCAGACCTTGAAGGGTTCCCGACCGCTGTGATCGGCGGGCTGACCTCAGCCTATTTTGCCGGCTTCATTCTGGGTTGCCGCTTCGTGCCGGGCATGATCAAGAATGTCGGCCATATCCGCGCCTTTGTGGCGCTCGCCTCGATTGCCTCGTCCAGCGCGCTGGCGCATGTCCTGTTCGTTGACCTTGTCTCCTGGGCATTTCTGCGCTTTGTGACGGGGTTCAGCTTTGCGGGTCTGACCATGGTTCTGGAAAGCTGGATCAATGAGCGCGCAACGAATGCCAATCGCGGCAAGATCCTGTCCGTCTACAGAATGGTAGACCTTGGCTCTGTGACCATCGGCAATCTTTTGCTGGCTGTATCGGCTCCGTCCGGGTTCAAGCTGTTTGTGCTGGTCTCTATTCTCATTTCCATCGCGCTGGTGCCGGTGGCGCTGACGAAGACCAGCTCTCCTGCGCCGCTGGAAACCGCGAAGCTGGACATTCGAGAGCTTTACCGCGTCTCGCCCGTCGGCGCAGTTGGCGCGATGCTGACCGGCCTCGCCAATGCGGCCTTCTGGGGCATGGCGCCGGTCTTCGTGCAAAAGGTCGGCTATGGCTCGGCCATGGTCGCGGTTTTCATGAGTACGGCCATCATTGGCGCAGGCCTGTTCCAGTTCCCGATGGGCACGCTGTCAGACAGGATTGACCGGCGCTATGTGATCATTGGCGCCTCTGTGGCGGGCGCGGTGGCGGCCATCCTGCTGGCCAGCTTTGCCGGTATCTCGCAAAGCGCCTTGCTTGTGTTCGGCTTTTTCTTCGGCGGGCTGATCATCCCGACATTTGGCATCTGTGCAGCCCATGCGAACGACCATGCCGCTGTCGGCAAGGCGGTCGCGACCAGCGGCGGGCTGTTGCTGTTGCACGGGCTAGGCTCTGTCTTCGGGGCGCTCGCCGGCGCGCTCGCCATGAGTGTCTTTCACCCGGCGGCGCTCTTCTGGTACATCGCGGCGATCTATCTGCTGCTGGCCGTCTTCAGCATCCTCCGCGTCGGCCTGCGTCCGTCCACGATCACCAAGAAGATGCCCTACATCCCGGTGCCCAAAAGCCCGCTCACCCGCGTCTACAAGAAGCTCGCAAAAACGCCCAAGGGCTAAAACATCCCCGGTCGCCAGGCGTCTCTTATGTGTTCGGGCCAGCGGGCTGGGGTGATGGCGATCAGGTCGTAGCGCCAGCCATGGTCTGAATAATGCGGGCGGCGGGCCATCCAATAGTCCGCGGCGCGGGCGATGCGGGCCCAGGCATGCGGCGTCACGGCGTTCAGCGCGGCGAGCCGGCCTGCGCGGGCCTTCACCTCCACAAAAATGATCGTGCCGGATTTCTCCGCAATCAGATCAATTTCACCCACCGGCGTGCGCACGCGCTGCGCCAGAATGCGATAGCCCTTGAGGCGGAGAGACCAGGCGGCGAGCGTTTCGCCCTTTCGGCCGCGCTGTTCGGCGGCCTTGCGTTTCGGGGAGGGCCCCCGTGCACCGGTTGAGCGCCCCTCAGCCATCGGCCTTCAATTGCAACGCACGCTGATAAACGTCCCGCTTGGGCAGGCCCAGCGCCGCGGCGACAGCATTGGCGGCGGCCTTGGTCGGCTGGCCGTCGAGGGCTTCGCGCAGGGCGGCGTCCAGCTGTTCCGGCGTCACCTCTTCTTCGCCCGGCGGGCCGACCAGCAGCACGATCTCACCCCGCGGTGGCCCGGCCTCCGCATAATGCGCGGCCAGCTCTGCCAGCGTGCCCCGGCGCGTCTCCTCGAACATTTTGGTCAGCTCTCGTGTCACTGCGCCGTCACGGGGGCCGAATACATCCGCAAGGTCCGCCAGCGCATCGGCCAGGCGCGGCCCGCTCTCATAGAAGATCAGCGTGCCCGGCACGGCCTTCAGCGCTTCGGCGGCAGATTTCCGCGCGCCGGATTTGGGCGGCAGAAAGCCTGCAAACAGGAATTTGTCGCTCGGCAGGCCGCTGGCGACGAGGCCCGCCAGCATCGCAGACGCCCCCGGAATCGGGAACACGCGCACCCCGGCCTCCAGCGCATCATGCGCCAGCTTCCAGCCCGGATCAGACACCAGCGGCGTGCCCGCATCAGAGATCAGCGCAATCTTTGCGCCTTCCTGCAAAGCCTTCAGGAGGCCAGGCCGCCGTTCTGCCCCATTATGGTCATGATAGGGGCTGAGGCGCACCTTAAGCCCATAGGCTGACATCAGTTTCCCGGCGACGCGTGTGTCCTCCGCCAGCACTTCATCTGCAGCGGCCAGCACGTCCAGCGCGCGGATCGTGATATCTCGAAGGTTGCCGATTGGCGTGGAAACGACATAAAGCCCCGGCGCAAGCGCTACGCGCGGTTGCCCCTGCGGGTGAGCAGGAATAGAGTCGCCCGTGGCGGGAATCGCCCCGGAGTCAGAAGGATCAGGAGATGACATTGCTTCAACCATTGCTCAGGAAGTTCCCCGCGCCAAGCCTTGTACTCGCATCGCTGCTGCTGGCAACGGCCTGCGCCAGTGCCCCGGCGCGCCAGCCTGTGCCGATTGGCACCGGTCAGCCGCGTGAAGAACCCGTCACCGGCGTGCCGCGTGATCTGGGCGATAATCGCGGCGATGTCGATGTCGGTGAGATGGAAGAGCCGGAAGATACGGCCAAAGTCCGCGGCGATGGCGGCCTGATCCCGCCCTTCATGGAAGGCCGCAACATCAAGCGCGCCGTTGTGATGCTGCCCTTTTCCCACCCGAACGCCAATGTGCGTGCAGAGGCCGAAAGCATGCTGGCTGGCATTGAGCTTGCGCTGTTTGAATATGCCGACAAGGATTTCCTGATCATCCCCAAGGATACCGCCGGGAAGACCTCCGTTGCCGAGGCCCGCACCGATGAGGCCATCAAGGAAAAGGCTGACGTCATTCTTGGGCCGCTGTTTGGCGCAAATGTGAAAACCGTGCGCCAGGTTGCCCGCGACAAGGAAATCCCGGTCATCGCCTTCTCCAATGACCGTAGCGCAGCCGGTGGCGGGGCTTATCTCGCCTCCATTTCCCCGGATGAGGAAGTGCGCCGCGTGATGGAATATGTTGCAACGCGCGGCGTAGACACATTCGTGTTTCTCGGCCCCAGCAGCGATTATGGCCGCCAGGTTGAGGCTGCGATGCGCTATGAAGCAGGCCGTCTCGGCGCTGTTGTGGCGGCGTCTGCCTTCTATGACCCATCCAGCGGGGCAGGGCCTGAAGCGCGCCAGATCGCCAGCGTGCTGAAATCCGAATTGGTGAACCGCCCCGGCCGCGTCGCCGTGATGATCCCTGAGCGGGGCGTGAAGCTGCTCTCCGTGGCGCCACTGCTGCCTTATAACGGCGTGGACATGCGAAAGGTGAAGCTACTCGGCACCTCTTACTGGGATGATCCCAGCATCTGGCGGGAGCCGACGCTGGCAGGCGGCCTGTTTGCGTCGCCGGACCCGGCCAACCAGACCACATTCCGCGAAACCTATCGCCGGATCTATGGCCGTGCGCCGACGGATCTGGCCGGTCAGGCCTATGATGCGGCGGCCTTGGCCGTGCGCCTCGCCGGGGAAGACAATCTCAGCTATGGCGGCGTGACCGATCCGGACGGCTTCTATGGCGTGAATGGCCTGTTCCGCTTCCGCATTGACGGCACATCCGAGCGCGGTCTGGCGGTCAAGCAGATCGAATCCGGCGGTCCGGCCGTGGTTGAGGGCGGCGTGCAGTCTTTCGGCACTGGCGACAGCTGAGGCAGCACCGGGCAGAATGGCAACACCTGCAGCCTGCCGCTAAGGCAATCTGCAGGCCTCCCTTGCGTTGCGGGACTTATCCCCCCACATGACCGGCTGAGGTTTTAGCAGCACTGGAAGACGGCAGCCATTCCATGAGCAAGCGTGACTATTATGACGTGCTCGGCGTTGCGCGTGATGCGGACGAGAAACAGCTCAAGTCCGCCTACCGCAAGCTGGCAATGAAATACCATCCGGACCAGAATGCCGGAAATCCCGAAGCCGAGGAGAAATTCAAGGAGGTGGGAGAGGCCTATGCTGTGCTTAGCGATGGCCAGAAACGCGCCGCCTATGACCGCTTCGGCCATGCCGCCTTTGAGAATGGCGGCGGGGGCGGTGGAAATCCGTTCGGCGCGGGCGTCAATCCTGAAGACATCTTCTCGGACCTGTTCAGTCAGGTCTTCGGCGCAGGCGGCTTTGGCGGCGGACGGCGTCGCGGCGGGCCCCAGCGCGGCTCGGATTTGCGCTATGATCTGGAGATCACGCTGGCCGACGCCTGGGCCGGCAAGGAAGAGACCATTCACGTGCCCCAGGCCGTGCCCTGTACGGGCTGTGACGGCTCTGGCGCAGCCCCCGGCACCAGTCCGGAAACGTGTGATACCTGCGACGGTCATGGCCGTGTGCGCGCCCAGCAAGGCTTTTTCACCATGGAACGCACCTGCGTGCGCTGTGGCGGCAAGGGCAAGATCATCAGGAAACCCTGCAAGGAATGCGGCGGCGTAGGTCAGGTGCGTGAAGAACGCAAACTGCAGGTGAAGATCCCGGCAGGTGTCGAGAGCGGCATGCGCATCCGTCTGTCCGGCGAGGGCGAGCCCGGCGATCAGGGCGGTCCGCGCGGGGACCTCTACATTTTCGTCGATGTCGTCGAGCATGACATTTTCGAACGCGACGGCCCGAACCTGTACTGCCGCGCGCCCGTGCCCATGGCAACGGCGGCGCTGGGCGGCGAGATCGAGATCCCGACCATTGATGGCGGCCGTGCGCGTGTCGTCGTGCCGGAAGGGGCCCAGACGGGCCGCAAGCTGCGCCTGCGCGGCAAGGGCATGCCGTCGGTGCGTCAGTCCGGCCATACGGGAGATCTGTTCGTCGAGATGTTCGTGGAAACTCCGCGCAACCTGTCTGCCCGCCAGAAAGAGCTGATGCGAGAATTCTGCGAGTGCACAGGCGCTGACTGTCACCCCGAAAGTGAGGGCTTCCTTGGCCGCATCAAACGCTTCTGGAGCGGCGACCACGAAGAAAAACGCCCGAATTAGGCGTCCGCTTTACGCATCTGCCCTGCATTAACCGTCTGACGGTTGTCCCTTGGACTGACTTCCGCAATACCTCATTGCAAGGCGATGAAAGCGGGGCAATGGCATGAAGTCAGGACATGTTTTTCGCGGGCTGAATGGCGCGCTGAAGGGATTTTCCCGGATCGAAAGATGGGTATGGATCGGCGTGCTGGTCGCGCTTGTCATCAGCACGCTGATACGCGCTGCGGCGGCGTTGAGCCCGTCACTCGGCACGTGGGCTCAGGAGGCAGGGCATACCAGCGCGCTTGTCTTCAACACGGTAGGCCTCGCTCAGGCCGTGACCCTCAGCATTGTCGTGGCCATGCCGCTGCTTCGCTACATGCTGACGCGCAACCCCGCGGGTGAGCTGGCGAAGGCACTTCAGACAAACCGTCAGAGCTATCTTCTGGAAGACCTCCGTCGTCTGACCGAACATGGCGAGTTGCGCTTTCCGGCAGAGGAGTTGCAGATAGTCTCTGACAATGAGGCGCTGAAGGAATTCAGCCGCATCAATACGGAATGCTTTGAGGAAAGCGCCAATTATTCCGGGGATTATGTGGATAAACTGCTGCGCAATACCAGCATTCAGGAACGCTACCCAAAAAGCTTTGCCTATGTGCTGGATGAAGCAGGCCAGCGCATGGGCATCTCGATGGTGATTCCCATGAACCCGACGGGAACATTGCTGTACAAGAAAGGGGCCTTGTCTGATCATGATGTCATGGACATCGCCGTCGCCTCTATGGGTGAGCCTTGCGGATGCATTCTGCTTTTTGCCATTGGTATGCTGACGGATTACCGTCCTGATGGAGGCAAGTCCGGCGGGACACAGGCTATCCGCACCCTTATTCGCAGTCATGTCCAGCACATCTGGCGCGTGGCCTCGGATTTCGATCTGGAGACCGTACCGTTCATCATGCAGGTGGAACGCCCCAGCATCGTGCGCATGGCCAGAATGTTTGGCTTCAGAAAACTGGACCAATACGGCGCTGATGGAGACCCGCTTTTCGAAATCACCTGGCCGGAACTCCGCGAAAAACTGAAATCCATCAGCTAGGCGTAATAGGCGCTGATTTTTCGGGAGGGTCTAGCCGACGGGGTTGAGCCGTATGGCGGGTTTGTCTGGCAGGCAGGATTCGTCCAACAGCTCTGTGGCGGCGTTTTTCAGCACATCTGACAGCGTCTCCAGCTTTCCGGAAATCGGCGAGCTATCCCGCCAGATCAGGGAGATGGTCCGCGAGGCCTGTGGATAATCAATCCGGCGGATGATGAGGTACGGATCGCGCCGCATTTCCGACAAAGCATACAGGCTGGGCAGGATGGCAACACCCGTGCCCATCTCCGCCATCTGGCGCAGGGAGTCGAGGCTGGTGCCGGCATATTCCGTGTTCACATGCGCGCCCGCCGCGTTTGCCAGCGCCTGAACCCTCAGGTTCAGATTTTGCCAATGGCCCAGGCTGAGCAATTCGCGCCCTTCCAGATGCGCCGGGCCAATCGGTGTGTAGCGGTTTGCCAGCGGGTCATCCGGTGCAATGCAGATCCACAACTTTTCCTCAAACAGGGGCAGGGAGGTTGTGCCCGCCAGATCATCCGTCATCGAAATAATCGTGTCGTATTCGCCGCTGTGCAAGTGTGCCTTCAGGTCCATTGTGCGTTCTTCCCGAACGCTGAAGCGCAGCTGCGGAAAGCGGGCATGCAACTGCCGCGTTGCCAGGGGCAGCAGATAGGGGCCTATTGTTGGCAGAACGCCCAGTCGTAACAGGCCTTCCAGGTCTTCGCTTTCCTGCCGCGCCGAGGCGCGCAGATCTTCCACATCCCGCAGAATGGCCCGCGCCCGTGCAAGAATGTCGGCCCCTTTCGGCGTCAGCAACGCGCCGCAGGTTGCGCGTTCGAACAGCGTCACGCCGAGTTCCTCTTCCATGCGGGCCACTTGGGCCGACAGGCTGGGCTGGCTGACATTCACGCGCTTGGCCGCCTCGCTGAAACGTCCTGTTTCGGCAACGGCGACCAGGTATTGAAGCTGGCGAAGGGTGGGTCTCATAGTTTCAAGCTATAGTATCAAGATATTCTTTCTATTTGAACTATCATCAGGAAAGTCCGATTTCAATTGTTCAGGAACGTCTGAAACTTGCTTGGACAGGAGGCCGGTCAAAATGTCACCCAAGGATATTCCCGTTGTCTCTCCCATCGCGGATCCGCGCCGGCCCTCACGGGGGTCTGTTGTGCACAAGGCCGCGCCTCCGCCAGGCCAGCACCGGACATCCCGAACTGATCAGTTTAGGGATAATCAGAAGGCGACGATCCCGCCCATCTGGTACGTCTAGGTCAACGGGTAAAACGCAAATTCTCATGCAAGGACCGGCGCCTCTCAGGGCTGTGTAGAGGGGCTGGTCTTGCGGGCACATGATTCCGGTCTTCAGGGGCCGCGTGTCATGGCCCATCTGCCAGCCGGCGTAATCTTCCCCCCACTGTGCCGGCTGGCAGACTTCCTCCTGAAGTGGGGGCAACAGGGACACAAGAAAAATGACTGAACCCAGCACTTATCTGTCTGCTGATTTGCCGCCGGTAAATATCAGCGAACTTGAGTTTGATGCTCTCAACGCGCTGGCCTTCGCGATCAGCCATAAGCAACCGGAACTGTCTGGCATGTTGCTGGCAGAGCTGGACAGGGCGCAGGTACACCCCGTGACCAGCCTGCCCCCAGGCACGGTGACGATGAATTCGCGCGTGGAATTCCGCGATGAGGGCAATGGCAATGTGCGCACGGTGCAGATTGTCTTCCCGCATCTGGCGGACATTTCCCGGGATCGCATTTCCATCGTCACACCAGTCGCTGCCGCGCTGATCGGCCTGTCTGAAGGAGATGCCATTCCGTGCCGGTTTCATGACGGGCAAGACAGGTATTTGCGTGTGCTGAAGGTTTATCCGCCTGATGAGGGCTAAGGCAGCGCAAAAGTCACGCGCCTTATGGGAACTCTTTTGCCGCCGGGGCCGTTGATCCCGGCAGTCCCGCGCAAGAGATACGCCCATGGCCTTCAGTGCAGATCAGGAAACGCTGTGCCGCGAAGGCATGACTGCTGAGGCGATAGGTCTTGTGCGCGCTGATCCGGCCGGGCCAGGCTGGACCCGGCGCAGATGCGGCAAGGGTTTCACCTATCAGGACCAGGATGGAAATACGCTGTCCGGTAAACGCGCCGAGCGGTGCCGCGCGCTGGTGCTGCCGCCCGCCTGGAACGACATCTGGATTTGTCCCAATCCGCGTGGCCATATTCAGGCAACGGGCCGCGATGATGCCGGTCGTCTGCAATACCGCTATCACCCGACCTGGTCTGCCACGCGCAGCTCCGCCAAGTTTGATGACCTGCTGGCCTTTGGTCATGCCTTGCCGGAACTGCGTCGGCGCGTGCGCCATGATCTGACCTATTCAGACTGCCCGCGCGAGATACGTATTGCCGCGATTGTACGCCTGCTGGACCGGGGCGCGCTGCGCATCGGCCAGTGCGGACGCAAGACCTATGGCGCGGTCAGCCTGCGCAAATCCCATGTCACGGTCGAAGGCCACAAAGTGGTCTGCGCCTACAAGGCAAAGGGCGGTGTGCCGCGCCGCGTCTCTGTGCGCGACCGCCTGTTGGCGAAGACCATCGCCTCCCTGATGGAGGAAAAAGGTGTGTTCGTCTTCCGCTCCCGCCGTGTGCGACCCGCCGCGCAGGATGTGAATGCCTATATTCAGGAGACGCTTGGCCTGCCTTTCACAGCAAAGGATTTTCGCACCTGGAAAGGCAGTGTTGCCGCCGCAGATGCCCTCTGCAAGGCTGAAAGAGTCACCGTGAAAGCCCTCACAGAGGCCGCCGCCAAGGCGCTCGGCAATACGCCTGCGATTGCCAAATCCTCCTACATTCATCCCGTCCTGCTCGACATGGCACGCGATAAACAGCGCCCGAGTGACCTGCGCGAAGACATGTGTGAGCTGACCGGTGAAGACTTGTTGCTGGCCGTCCTGGAAACGGATCCCGCCCTGCACTAGAGACACGTGCTTTCAAAAAATGTTTAAAAACATATTCGTAACGCGCCCCTTTGCCCTGCATGCATCCGAGCGCCGGGGCAGAATTTTGCATGGCCGAGCATACAAAGAAGCGCGCCACCAGATTGATGCGGGCGCAAGCCTTGAGCCGCCCTTGCTGATGTTTTCCATCTTGCGCCGTCTGGTGGCGGAGGCGCTCTTGCTGGCCATCATCATCGGCAGTGGCATCATGGGAGACCGGCTTTCCACTGGCAACAGGGCGATTGCTCTGCTGGGCAACACATTGGCGATCGGGGCGGGGCTCTATGTGCTGATCACCATGTTCGGCCTGGTCTCTGGCGCACATTTCAATCCGGCCGTTACTTTGGCCTTCTATCTTCAGCGGGAAATTTCCTGGCCATTGTTGGCGCTGACCTATCTCGACGTGCAGGGGCGGGTGGCATAGGGGGGACTGGGCTGCACACCTGATGTTTGATGAGGCTGCGTTCAGCTCTCCGCGCATGGCCGTGACGGAGCGGCGCACATGTTTTCAGAAGGCATCGCCACATTCGGTCTGGTCGCGGCGATCCTTGCCGGGGTGCGGCTCAGGCCTGCGGGCGTTCCGATGATGGTGGGGGTATATTACCGCCGCATAGTGGTTTAGGGCGTCCACCTCCTTCGCCAATCCGGCGCTGACAATCGCGCGGGGGGGCGAACGATACATTTGCCGGGATGGCCTCGCAGAGTATATTGCCCTTCATAGCCGCCCAGTTGATAGGCGCGGTATCGGCCACCGTGTTTTGCGGATGGTTGTTCAGGGAGAGGCCGGTATGAGACCAACGATTTATCATAATCCAGAGTGCGGCACGTCGCGCAACGTGCTCGAAATTCTGCGCGAAAGTGGCGAAGCCCCTGATATCGTTCTTTATCTTGAGCGCGGCTGGCAACGCGAACAGCTTGCCGGCCTGCTGGACGATCTGGCGCTGAAGCCGAGCGATGTGCTGCGCGTCTCCAAAAGCCCTGCAGAAGAATTGGGTCTGACCGGCCCGGACATCACAGAGGGAGAGCTGTTCGAGGCGATGCTGCAGCACCCTATCCTCGTGAACCGGCCGATTGTAGTCACAAAAAAAGGGACGGCACTGTGCCGTCCCTCTGAAAAGGTATTTGCATTGCTGGACAATCCACCCGCCAGTTTCACCAAGGAAGACGGCGAGACGGTCACATCCGGCTAAAGCGCTGCTGCGCGTTCAGGCCAGTTCAGGCTCAGCGGCAGGTGCGGGCTGTTTCTCCAGCCAGACGCGGGCATCGGCCTCATCGGCCAGATCAAAGACCTTCAGTTGTGTATCGGGCAGGGCCACGGCCTGCATCTTGGCCGACTGGCGCACCCAAGGCTGGTCCGTCAGAACGGCCACTTTGTTGAAGCGCTTTTGCAGGGCAAAGAATTCAGCTGTCCGGGACCAGCTGCTTGCAACATTATGGAGCGTGCCGAGATCCATATGCTGTAACCGCACCAGCAAACTTCCAGGATCTTCCTCGCTCGTCTGCTCCATGATCTGGTCGACGGCTTCGGGAATATTTTCCGGGTTCAGTTCGCCTTGCGCGTCGATGGAAAAAAGGTCGGTGTTTTCAGCTTGGATCGTATAAGGCATGGGTCTCCTGTCAGGGTTGCTCAATCAAAAAAGCAACGCGCGGCCGGGGCCCCGCGTTCCTTCTGAATTACATATAGGGGCTTTTGCCCCGGATTTCAAAAAAAAGCCCGGCCATATTGCAGGCCGGGCAGTCATGAATGGATCTGCAGAAAAGTTTGTGGGAGGAAACCTTCAGATCCGTTCAATTAGATCCGTTCAATGATGATCGCCGGAGCCATGCCGCCAGCTGCACACATCGTGACCAGGCCATAGCGGCCGCCGGAGCGTTCCAGCTCGTCCAGCGCGGTGCCGATCAGGATGGAGCCTGTGGCGCCGATCGGGTGGCCCAGCGCCATGGCGCCGCCATTGATGTTGACCTTTTCGCGGTCCAGCTCCAGGTCACGGATGAATTTCTCTGCCACGACAGAGAACGCCTCGTTGATTTCCCAGACATCAATGTCGTCCTTGGAAAGACCAGCCTTTTCAAGAACTTTCTTCGCTGCTGGAACCGGCGCATTCAACATCAGTGTCGGGCAGTCACCCATATTCGCAGTTGCAACGATCCGTGCACGGGGTTTCAGTCCGTTCTTGTCGGCATACTCTTTTGAGGTGACCAGGATGGCCGCTGCGCCGTCCACAACACCGGAGGAGTTCCCGGCATGATGTACGTGGGTCATCTTGCCTTCAAGTTCCGGATATACCTTGGTGACCATCTTGCCATAGGTGTTGCCAGTGTCGTCGACCGGAACGTCCATGAACATATTGAACACGGTTTTCAGCCCAGCCAGGCTTTCCATGGTCGTGCTGGGGCGAGGGAACTCGTCCTTGTCCAACGCCAGTGTGCCATCGCGATTGTAAACCGGCACGATGGATTTGTCGAAGCGGCCTTCATCCATGGCGCGTTTTGCGCGCTGCTGGGAGGTGACGGCCAGCTGGTCTACGGCTTCGCGGTCAATGCCTTCCAGCGTGGCGATGGCATCAGCGCAGACGCCTTGCTGGGATTGCGGGTGCAGTTCACGCAGGTGAAGGTTGCCGGCATCCATCATGGGCGGGTTCTTCGGGTCTGCCGTGGCCGCGGTGTAGCTCATCATCTCACAGCCGCCTGCGATGACGCAGTCTTCCATGCCGGACATGATCTGCGCTGCAGCCAGAGAGACCGTTGTAATGCCGGAGCCGCAGAATCGGTCCAGCGTCACACCGGAGGCCTTGATGTCAAAGCCGGCGTCGAGCGCGGCCATGCGGCCCATATCGGCGCCTTGTGCGCCGCGCTGACTGGACGTGCCCCAGATAACGTCATCCACGGTGGCGGTGTCCAGATTGTTTCGGTCGCGGATCGCACTCAGCACGGTTGCGCCCAGATGTTGCGGGTGCAGGTGCGCAAGCGAACCCTTGCCGACCTTGCCAATGCCGCGCGGGGTGCGGACAGCGTCGATGATATAGGCCTCAGCCATGAACTTCTCTCCCTGGTGAATATCTTTCTTGTTTTGCAGTGCTTTACGCGAACGTAAGCGTAAGGAATAGCCGTGACGTCGGGGTAGGTTTCCCTGTCTTTGCTACAGGCGCGGCCAAATTTGGCGGCAGCAGGGATTTGTGGCATATTATGGGAAATGTAAGCGCACATCAGAAAGGCGCAATCATGGGAGGAGTCGCCCCTTCAGGGGCCGGGCAAGCCCGCCGCTTATGGCGCGGGCTGGTCCTGGCCATATGCGTGACCATTGCCCTTCCGGCACTGGCCACAGGGCGCCTCGTCATTCCTTTCGATCTTGATGAATATGATCGCCCCATTGTGGACCTGACGCTGGAAAACGGTGTCACCGCCACGGGCGTGCTCGATACCGCTGCGACCCTGACGCTGATCGAGGGCAGGACGGCCCACGCGGTTGGCCTCAGCCCGGTTGAAATTCGCCCGGGGGAGCCTCAGCTCATCACCGTGCTCGGCCTCGGCGGCCCGGAAGATTTCCCCCTTTTGAAGCTGCAAAGCCTGTCGGCGGGCAATGTCCATCTGGGCGTCCTGAATGCCGCGCTCGATACCAGCCCTGCCGTGGAAGGCGTGCTCAACATTCTCCCCGTCAGCGTCTTGGAAGCGAACGTGCTGGACTTCGATTTCAGAAAAGAGACATTGACCTTGTATGATGGCAGCCCGAATGGCCGCCGCAGCGGGCGCGTCTGCAAGACAGACCTGCACGAAGTCTCGGGCCTCTTCTATGTGGATGTCGAGATCAACAATGTGAAAGGCCGTGCCCTGATCGATACGGGCTCATCCATCACCTATATCAACAGCCACTTTGCCGATCTTTCGAACACCGTCACCAACAAGGAAAAGACCAAGCAATTGCTGGGCCTGACCGGAGAGGAGTATGATGTGCGCATTGCGCGCGTCTCCACACTCTCCCTCGGCCAGATGGAGCTGACGCGGCTGGACCTTCTGGTCTCAGACCCCGCTCTGTTCACGTATCTGGAATTCCAGGATCAGCCCGTCATGGTGCTGGGCATGGATTTCCTCTCGCATTTCCGCATGCAGCTGGACCGCCGCAATGACAGTTTCATCCTGAGGCGTGAACGTCTGGATTGTCTTATTTGCAGCACGGCTCATGTGTCGCGCATCGACTGAAATTCAATGCTGCATGAAAGAACACCGCCCCAGCCTGACCGGGGCGGTGTTGCTTTGGGCAGGTGTGCCTGATCAGTCAGACGTGCGGTTGGAATAGGAATCGGCTTCCTCTGTGGTGTACGGAATATCATCGATCATATAGCATTCCCGCACGCGTTCCTTGGCAACGCTGGCCGTGCAGCGGTCCATCATTTGACGGCGCGCGGTCATGAGGCGCTTGCACTCGGAATAGCCGAAAGTGGTGGTGCACCCCTCGGCTGCCACGCCGCGCATGTCCACAGCGTTCTGGAAAGCATCTCCGCTGGAGCCATTATCGGCCACCTGGTATTTCTTCTGAATGTACCATTGGTAGTGATCCAGAATAGCCGTTGGCGCATCTTCTGCGGTCCAGGGGTTTGAGAATGTCGGTTCGCTGATGGGGTTGTGCTTCACCGGCCTGGCCTTGTTCTTCAGATTGGGGGTCTTGCTTTCAATTTCCGCAATCAACTCGCCATTGGGGTCGAACAGCTTCAGCACCGTCGCCTTCATTTGCACGGTCCGGTAATAGCTGTTCTTCATCTTGATCCAGCCTGCAGAAACGGGGGTGACAGGCACCATCCACATCTGTGCGCTGATCTTGTTACCTTCCACTCTGTTCAACAGCGCTTCGGCATCATCCGGGGCCATGTCGAGGAATTTGATTTCATCGGTGTTCACAATGCGTACGGCGTAGTCCATGCCTTCTGAACCGGCCTTGTCGGCATCATAGTTGAAGTACATGGACCCGCTGTAAATTCCGTTGATCGGAAAGCGTTCATCGGTGAAATCATAATCGCCGAGGCGCACGGAAAACTTTGTGTAATAGGCTGGCTGCGCCATCACATCTTCCGCCATCTTCTGAAAGGCTGGGAAGTTCTCTTTCGTAAAACGGCGGCGTTCGAACTCATTGTCGAACCGCATGTTCAGCGGCTTGGTCATCATGTTGGCGACCGGGGCTGGTTCGCCTGACACCTGATGGTAAAGCAAGGCCGCGTTCACCGCGTTCAAACGGGCTTCTGCAGGCGCATCATTTGTTTCGGCCAGCGCGGGCGAGGCGGCCATGGCCAGAAAAAGACTGGCGGCGCCGAGACGGGCAAGATGTTTGGTCAGATTCATTTGTAAGTCCTGTCACTCTTGGGGCATCTTCAGATAAAGACCAGAAGACAGGCGGTCAGGGCAAAGGCCTGGCAGGCTTTTGCCCTTGAATGTAAACTTGTTGAGTGCTTGCGCCTGTGGCGTAGGCATCTCTCTCCCCCCCGTCATGCCATGCTGATCTCTTCTTGCATGGAGCCAGACACTCACAGCCCGGCCAAAGTCCGGAAATCACGCATGATTCCCGGGCCTTGGTTATGATAGAGAAAATGAACGTCAGATGAAGCCCTGACGTCGCGCCCGCTTAGCCGAAGGCGCCATAGGCGTGGGCGATGGCCAGGCTGATGCCGTGCAGGGTGCGATCAATCTCGTCCAGCGGCGTGATGATGTCCCTGTGGATGCGATCATAGCCATAGCTGGCGACGCGCGCTTCGCTGCCCGGTTCGGTCAGCGCCTTCAGCGGTGTGTCCTGGTCGCGTGAGCGCGGGAAGATCTCGCACAGCAATTCCACCGCCTCGCGGATACGCAGTTCGGCCACCATCTCCACCAGATCCCGCGTGCTGGCATCATGGCGTTCCGACAGGCGGGGCAGACCGCCGACAATCGCGAATGCCTTCATGATCAGGGCCTGGCGCGCCGCGTGCAGAACATGAATGTCCAGGCGGCCTTCATGGCGTTCCTCAATTGAGGGGGCATCATTCAGTTGCGCAATCAGACGGTCGAACTTGCCAAGGTCCACCGTCAGATAATTGGCAATCTGGTTCATGGAATGCGCGGTTTCGGTATTGCGCAGCGTGTAATAGACGCCGCGATAGGCGCTTGCCTTGTCGCTATCGGCCAGCTTGGCATGGGCGATCCAGACGCTGGGATCATACACCCCGGCATAGGCGCGCAGGGCGGGCAGGCTGGTCAGTACACGCGCATTCAGCGCCAGCAGGATCAGTCCACGCATCCGCGGGCTGGCATTGATCAGCTCCACCAGACGCTCCATCTCTCGCTGAAGCGAGGAACCGATGCCCGCGGCGGTGTTTACCGGAATGCCCAGCTGTTGCAGCGTCGCATTGTGGGAAATCGCGCGCAGGCTGCGAGGGCCGACCGGGCCTGCCGCGCGGCGTTTCGGGCGAGAGCCCGCCTTCACGGTCAACCCGCTGGAGAACGCGCCCAGCAGACGGCCATAATCGGCATTGTCGAACAGGTTTTCATGCCAGTTGCGCAGGGATCGGTAAAAGTCCCAGACAAGGTCTGTGCGCGTATAGAACGGGTCCTGGCTCGTATCGCCGGGGTCTGACAGCGTATGGCGGCACCAGGCCGACATGGTCGCCTCGGCCAGCGTCGGATTGGCAAAATGCAGGAAGCCGTCGCCACCCTGAAAACTCACCTCATGGCGCAGCTGCAAACCGCGCGCGCGGGCTCCGGCGCGTGTCCATGGCGTCAGCAAATGGTCAAAGCGCTGCTCGAACGTGCCGGGCCAGGCGCCCCGTCCCATGCTCTCGCCATGCGTATTGAAGATCAGCAGATCCACATCCGCGCCCTTGGCGGCCAGCGCCCGTGCGATCAGATTGTGGATGCGTTCAATCGCCATGTCGGCGGCGACCTGTCCGATAAACCGTCCGGCATCGGAGAAACCAAGCTGGATGGAAAGATAGCCGCGCTGCTTCACATATTCCAGGAATTCCGGCTCTTCCAGAAGACGTTCAATGAAGCGACCCCCGGTCTCCAGCGCTTCCGGCGTTTCGAATAGCGGGGAGATGTCCAGCTTGTCATCGACGCCATATTGCCGGGCCAGATAAAGCGCGCCCATCACGGTTGCGGGGTTCTCGCTCTCGGCAATCAGGAAGCGGATGACAGAGCCCGCATCGATATGTTTCAGGATCTGCGCGCACATCATGAACTGGCGGCGGGCGGTGGATTGTTCCAGAAACAGGTCTGCAAAGTTCACCGGCACGGGCTTTGACTTGCGCGCCTTCTGCGCCAGTTCGGCCAGCGCCAGGCGGCCCAGCTCCCGGTCTTCAGTTTGCAGGCCCAGATCGCGATTGATCACGGTACGGACCTGCGCCGCGTTGACGCGCAGATGAATGCGCGCCGTGCCCAGCTGCAGCGCCTCTACCTGCGCGCGAAGGGCCATCAGGTTGGCGGCCATCTGGTCATCGGCCTTCGGGATCACGCCATCCAGTACAGAGACAATGTCTGCTGCGTCCAGCAGGGCGCGGCTGGAATGCGCTGTCAGCGCATTGGCCGCCGGCACCAGATTTTCCGGATCGGTCAGGTCTTCCGCAAACAGATTGGCATGTTTCGCGGTTTCATCCGCCGCCGCCTTCAGGCGCTGGGTCAGCTTGGCCAGCGGGCCGATCTTCTGACTGCCGCTCATCGCTTCCAATTGTTCGGCATAGCGGCCGAGCTGGCTGGCCTTTTCCGCCAGGCGGAAGGTCAGCGATTGCGACCAGTGAATGTCGGTCCGGCCATCCAGATCATAGCCCACCCAGCTGGCCAGCGTCGGCAGGTAGATGCGCAGGCTGCGCCACTCATCCGGGAACGCCTTGCGCGCGACGGCAATCACGGCCTCGGCATAGGCCAGCTGCGCGGTTGCGGCATGGGCGATGGCGGCCTGCACCTCGTCATGCTCGCCTTTCAGGCTGATGGCCTGGTTCCAGTCACGTGAATCGGTGCGGATCTGGCGCATCAGCGCGGTGCGGCTCGTCTTGGTGGCGCTCACCACATGATCGGCCAGCGCATCGCGCAGGGGGCGCGACAGCGCAAAGGTCGGGTGGCCGGTGAACACGATGCCGCCGGTTGGCTGCTCCACTGCGCTGCGGAAGGCGTCCAGCCCCTTGGTGGCCAGCGCCTCCAGATCGGCGATCAGGTCTTCCCGCGCCGTCTTGGCCTTGCCGCCGGAATGCTGCACGCGGAACCGGTCGGCGCGTTCCTCGATCAGGTCCAGATGCACCTCATCGGCCAGTTTGGAGAGATCGGAGAGTTTGGCGTCGCCCGCCTCGATCTGGCGGAACAGGGTCTGGGCCAGCGCGAAGACCGAATTGGTCATCGGGTCGACATCGATCCGGGCGGCTTGTTCGCGCAGATAATCCTGCGCAGTTTCGAGCGAAAGCTTGGAAGATAACGTTGTCATAGCGCCAGAAAGACGGAAATTGCCCCAAAGTCAAAGGGACTGGCCCAAACAGGTCCGGAATTTTCCGAATATCCGCTCCGATGAGGGCGCGCGCCCGTCTATTTGCGTCCGAAGAACCGAATCACGCCGATCAGGCCTGCAATCGCTGAGCCGAGACCACCCAGCAGCACGAAGAGCGGGTTCGCCTGGTCCGCAAAGGCAATCGCGCGGTTCAGGCCGGAGACCTGCACCGTTACTGTATCGCGGAAAGTGCGCAGCGGCGTCACCGTGTCCTCATCAATCGCATAGATCTCGAACACCAGATCATGACTGCCCGCAGACAGCGGGGTGACAGACCAGCGCCAGACATTCTCTGTCAGCGGCGACAGGGACTGCACGTCCGGAGACATCGGCACAATCTCGAAATTCGCGCCGCTGAGACGCGCTTCCACGCGGTCAGACACTTTCGCTTCGCCTTCGATAATATTTCCGCGCCCGGGCAGGGCATCTGCGGCGCTGTCATCGCCGGTCGAATCAATTGCCAGCGTCACATCGAAGGCGCGCTTGTATTCTGCCGTGCTGGGCGTCTCATGCGCCACCGGAACGGTTTTCAGGTTCTCGATGAAATCTTTTGAGACAGAGGGCTGCACATTGGCGGAGCGGCTTTGGGCCCGCGGCGCATCAAAGCCCTCAAGTATCTCAGCGGATTGCGGACGAATTTCTGCCAATCCGCTATCGGCCATTTCGCTGTCTGCCATGCCGTTTTCCATGTCTTCCGCCTGGATGGACCGGGCGGCGCGCGGCGCAGGGGCTGGCTCGGCGGCGATCACCTCATCTTCGGTGATCGGGGGCAGGGCTTCCGTTTCGGCCATTTCAAAGGCCTGTTCGGTTTCGGCCTCTTCCACAGGATTTGTGGTCACAACCTCATCATGAGGCGCGTACTGTTCCAGAAGAACAGATCCGGCATAGCCGGCAGCGCCCAGGCCGCACAGCAATAGAAGAATCGAAATCAGTCTCAGCATGGCGGTCCGAATGCTCCGTCAGTGATGCCCCACAGCATTAGGGTTAATCCCTAGCAGAGCTTTGTCACTGTGGGAATCGCTTCCGGCTGCTCTCATAGAAAGCGACGGCGGCTGCGTTGGAAACGTTCAAGCTTTCCATTTGCGGGGCAATCGGAATGCGTGCCAGCTCTGCACAGGCCTTGGCCACGGCGGGGCGGATGCCCGGACCTTCCGCGCCCAGCACGATGACCAGTTTGTGCGCCCCGTCTACAGCGTCCGCGATCAGGCGCTTGCCTTCGCCGGCCAGGCCCACTGTGTGGTATCCGGCCTCTCCCAGCTGTTCCAGAGCGCGGGCAATGTTCACAACGCGCGCCTCCTTCACCGTCTCGATTGCGCCAACGGCGGTCTTGGCGACAATTCCGGTGATCGGCGGGGCATTGCGGGTCTGCAGCACCAGCCCGCCAAAGCCGAACGCAGCGGCAGAGCGATAGATGGCGCCCAGATTGTGCGGGTCTGACACCTGATCCAGAACGGCAATATGGCTGATTCCCGAATCGATCAGGTCTTCCAGCGCCAGCGGCTCCAGCGGGTCCACTTTCAGCGCCACGCCCTGATGCACCGCGCCATCGGGCACCCGGTGGTCAATCTCCTTTGCCGTCACCAGCGTCGGCGCAATCGCGCCCTGGGGCAGGCGGCTCGCGGCATTTTCGGTCGCCAGCAGCTCGTGACAGGTGCGGGCCGGGTTGGCCAGCGCCGCGGCGACGGCATGTGTGCCCCACAGCCAGACCGGGCCGTCCTCCGGCTCGGAATGACGGTGCGATCCGCCCCGTGCATGCGGGCGGGATGGCTTGCCGGAATGCCTGCGGGGGCCACTATCTGCACTGTCGTGTGCTTTTCGCCGTTTAGAATGGTTGCGCGCCATTTCGGGTTTCCCTATAAGGCCGCTTCCGGTGTGGATCAGCGGCGTGTCAGCGCCTATGTGAAGCCCCGGCGTGACGGCGTCAAACGGCGTGTGGTCGCGGGTCCCGTGGAGGGATGGGAGAGTGGTTAAATCCACCAGACTGTAAATCTGGCCGCCTAGCGTACGCTGGTTCGAATCCAGCTCCCTCCACCACCCGCGCCCCCGCCCGCCGACAAGGCCTGATGCGGGTATAGCACAATGGTAGTGCAGCAGCCTTCCAAGCTGAGTATGTCGGTTCGATTCCGTCTACCCGCTCCAAGCTTTCCTTCCTTGCATCCATAAGTTTTATCGCAGGCGCGCTTGGAGCCGGTTTCTTGTGGGTGAAGAAAGTCTGAACGAAAGGTTTTGGAATGACTCCGAATTATCGGTCCTTTTAGGGGCAGAATTAACTCTGCTGGCCCTATGGCTGGTGTCATGCGTTTATCCACGATCACCAATACCGCCTATGTTACCACGGTTGCGCTTTCCATGATTGCGGGCGTCGCCATGCTGATGGCCTCCAATTCCATGCGCACAGAGCGCGCTGCTGTGCAGCAACGCTATGTGCTGGACAAGGCCACATCGGGGCTGGATCACGAAATTTTCTATCAGTCTGAAAAGGCAAGGGAATATGTCATTTCCGGCAATCCGGAATATCTGGAAGACTTCAAGGCGGGTGTGATCAATCTGAATGACACGCGCGCCATGCTGGGCCGTGTGGAAGATGCCGGCGCACGCAAGGAAGAATTGTCCACGCTTCAGACGGCTATAGATATGGCGAGGACACTGGTTAACAACCAGCAAAACGCCATCGAGGCGTATCAGGCCGGAGATGTGGAAACCGCGCGCAAGATGGTTTTCAGCGACCATTATGAGGGTGAACTGAGCCTGATTGATGCCACGATCACACGCTTTCAGGCCCTTCTGGACCAGCGAACGCAGGTTGAGGTGGAGCACGCCATCACCCGCGCCCGGTTCTGGCGGTTCATGTCTGAAGTGGTTCTGGCCGCAACGGCCCTGATGTTCCTGTGCGTGCTGTATTTCATCCTGAAACGCCGTATCCTGCGCCCCGTGATGAGGCTCAGCGATGTGGTCACACGGCTGGCCGCCGAGGATTACAGCGTCGAGATCAGCGATTTCCGCCACATGGACGAGATTGGCGACATGGCCGAGGCGGTGAAGATCTTCCGCGAGAATGGTCTGGAGCGCCTGCGCCTTGAAGAGAAGCTGGAACGTGATCTGAAACTGCGCAACCTGTTGAGTCGGATGACACACCGGATGCAGGCCTGTGAGAGCAAAAAGGAAGTGGCCAATGTCGTGCGCCTGTTCCTGCCGGTCATCCTGCCAGGCTATGCGGGCAAAATGTATCTGTTTGAAGAGGATGATCAGATGATGCGCCAGGCGTGTGACTGGCTGGAACCGAAGGGCTCGGCCCCGGAGTTTCCCCCCGGTGAATGCTGGTCCATTCGCCGTGGCGCGCCGCATCGTCAGGGCGGGAACCAGACCGATATGCCCTGTCAGCACATGTTCGAGCCCGGCCAGCTGGACCATGTGGAAGCCTTCGACATTGCCACGCTCTGTGTGCCGCTGACGGCGCAGCGCGAAGTGATCGGCCTGTTGTATTGCGAACTGCCGGATGGCGTGATCAGCATCGAGCAGGAGCATTATGTGTTCATGATGGCGGAGAACATCTCTCTCTCGCTGGCCAACATGCATCTTCGCGAAGAGCTGCACGAACAGGCAACCGCAGACCCGCTGACAGGTCTGTCCAATCGCCGCCTGATGGAACAGCGCCTGAACACTTTGCTGTATGATGCCCATGATACGGGCCGCCCGGTCAGCTGCATCATGCTGGATATTGATAATTTCAAGATGCTGAACGACACCTATGGCCATGACATGGGCGATCAGGTGCTGAAGGATGTGGCGGGGGTCTTGAAATCCCATACGCGGGAAGACGGCCTGGCTTTCCGCTATGGCGGGGAGGAGTTCGTCATTCTGTTGCCGGGGGTTGAGCCGGGCGATGCCGTGCGCCGGGCCGAGGCCATCCGAAAGGGCGTTGCCGCACTGCACTTCACCTTCAATGAGGCCCCGATCAAGAAGGTCACGGCCTCATTCGGTGTTGCCACGACGCCCAATCATTGCGCGGGTAACAAGCTGATCACCACTGCAGATGCTGCGCTATATGAATCCAAGGAAAAGGGCCGCGACCGCGTCACCAAGGCCCCGCTTGGCGTCAAGGAAGATCTCGTCGCCTGAGGTCTCTGCCGGATATGAAAACGCCCCCCGATTTCGTCGGAGGGCGCTGTCCCTGAGACTGCGAAATTTGAACGCCGTTTACGGACGGTCATTCAGGCGGGTGGCGGCCTCGATCCGGGCCCAGTCGATAATCTTGTAGTTCTGGTTGATTTCCGATTTCGGATTGGCATCGTCCTGAACAATCATTACGCCTTTCGGGAAGCCGGGCAGGGGCGTGGAGTTGATGTCAAGGCCATCGGTATGGGTCACGCCGTCCACGCTGCCATCCGGGCTTTCGACGATGCTGATCACGCCGACGCGGGCGTGCGGGGGCTCAAGATCGTAAATGACATAGCGGTTGGCTGCCTGGGCGGAGGCAACGAGATAGCCATAGCCTTCTTCACCCTTCCAGATGCTGATGCCTTCGACATCGGCGACAAGGCCCTGACGGGCCGCAATCGAATCAACGGATATGGGTGTGCTCTCATCATTGACGAGATCCAGCTTCCAGATGCCGTACTCTTCCTCGCCGACAAATACCTGGCGGCCATCATCTTCCACAACGCAGCCTTCCAGCTGGCTGTCGAATTTGTGGGTGCGGACAAGCTCCGCATTCAGGCCAGCGGCCTCGTCATAGGGGACGGACCAGACCTGAATCGTGCCGTCCTTGTAGGTCGGGATCGCCAGGAAATTGTCGTCGATCAGACCGGCGCAAATGCCATAGGGCTCATCCTTCAGCGTCGGTGTATCGCCGATATGCGTCACGGTCTGCGTCGCCGGGTCGATGGAGAACCAGCTGATAGAGTTCGTCTCGTCATTGGAGGCAATGGCGACATTGCCGCGCACATCCACATTGTTGATACGGCCGGTGTCGATGAACTGGGTCTTCTTGCCGGTCAGATCGTAGACATAGAGACCTTCATCCTTGTTGGTGCCGAGGATCAGGCTTTTGGAGGCGTCATCCGGGTTTACCCACAGGGCCGGATCATCGGCGGTGTCGCCTTTGGTTGGCATCGGGTCTGTTTCGAAGGCGGCATAGACGTTTGCCGTCTCGACTTCGTAGATGTCCTGGGCCGGCTCTGTGGCACATGCAGCCACCAGAAGGGCGGCAAGGGGAAAATGGCGTTTCATGGGTCTTCAGCTCCTTGAGGAGGGGAAAAGGAAGAGGCCGGGCAAGGTGTGTCCTGCCCGGCCTCAGAGATCAAGCTCTATCCGAGTAGACTAGTAGGTGTAGCGGACACCGAAAACGTAGCGGGCGCCGAACTCGTCATACTGGGACAGACGGTTCTTGGAGCCGTGATAGTAGTATTCCGGCTCGTCCGTCAGGTTCTTGCCTTCGACATAGACCTGCAGATGGTCGTTCACGTCATATTTCGCAGACGCTTCGACGCTCATATGGTCGTCTGTGTAACGGTCGATGCCTGCACCGAACAGCTCGTCCAGATAGGCAGAGCGGTAGTTGGCAGAGACACGGATGTCCCACGGGCCCTTGTCGTAGCCGATGGCGACGTTCCAGACGCGGTCATTCTGCTTCAGCATCGGGACATCGCGGGTCTTGGCGAGGTCTTTCTCATCCTGGACGGAGGTTTCGGAGTCAGCCAGGGTGAGGTTTCCGGAGACCAGCAGGCCCTCCCAGGCGTCGCCGAGGAAATCCAGCTGCTGGACATAGTTGAACTCGATACCCTTCACCGTGGCGCTTTCGCCATTGATGTAGGTCTTGATCTCATCCAGCCCGGCCACCGTTGCGGGATCCAGGAAGGACAGGTCAACAGAGTCAGGGAACTGGCCCTTCTCATAGGTCGCCTGGAAGATCGGGTTGGAGATGTCCTTGTAGAACAGGCCGGCTGACAGCACGGACAATTTCGTCGGATAGTATTCAATGGAAAGATCGAAATTGTTCGCTTCGTACGGATTCAGCTCCGGATTGCCGAGCTCTGCCTCGTCACGGTCGCTGTTCAGGGCGATGGTCGGGCGCATTTCGCCAAAGGCGGGGCGCACGATGGAGGCATAATACGCTGCGCGGCCGATGAGGTTGTCCGCAAAGGCATATTTCAGGTTCAGGCTGGGCAGGAAGTGGGCATATTCATCATCAAACTGACGTGTGCCAACATTTGCCGGATCGTCTTCCTCAAAGAAGATATTGCCCTTGGCGGAGACATCGGTGGCCTCGATACGCGCGCCTGCCACGACGGTCAAATTCTGCATCTGGAAGGTGCCCATGCCATAGCCGGCGATGATCAACTCGTCGATCGTATAGTCTTCGGCCAGGCTGTCGAAATTGGAGCCGTCTTCGTCCAGCTCATCCGGCGTGAAGGTGCCACGCAGGGCGTTCGTCAGATCGGCAGAGGGCCACTGGAACATCGGATTGGCCATGCGCCAGCCGGAGATTTGCGAGTTTGCGGTGATATAGTCTGTCAGCAGAACATCATCACGCTCGTAGATTTTCAGGTTCACGTCCCGCACTTTTTCGCGGTCGCGTACCTTCACACCCATTTTCCATGTGACGGGCGTGTCGCCCAGAACGGTGTCGTTGGTCAGGTCCAGCTTGTAGGACCATTCGGTGTCTTCATTCGTGGTGTATTCCTGTTCGAAAGCGTCCATCGTGTAGTTGGCCGGGTCGAGCAGGAAGTCAAAACCGGTGCCGGAGAGCTTTGGTTTTTTCGGGTCTGAATTGTCCCAGAGCAGAACGCCATCGCCTTTGAACTTGTCAGAGCGGAACGTGACGTCGTGATTGTTGGAATCGTCTTCTTCGGCATAGGCATAGGAGACTTCATAATCGAAGGTCCAGTTGCCGGCATAGGTCTTGCCGCCGAGAGCATAGGTCTGGATGTTGCGGACTTCTTCCCGCTGGCGCACTTCGGCATCGGCCTGGGCAAAATCAAAGCTGAAGCCCTTGTCTGTGAGGGTGACGGCCTCTTCGTCCAGCTTGCGGAATTCGAACTTGTTGCGAACTTCGTCATCCTTGTAGCGGTTGTACAGGGTGCGGAGGTAAAGCTCTGTATTCTCTGTGGCCTTGTAGTCCACATTGAAGACAAGACCGACGCGCTCGCGGGTCAAGTCATACCAGCGCATTTCGTAATCGTCATTAGGAACCAGGTCGTCTTCGTCCCAGCCACCGGTTTCGTTATTGTGGGCCTGAATGCGCAGATCCTGATAGTTGACGGAGGCGGCCACACCCAGTTTCTCGCCGAACACGTTGGAATAGGTCAGCGTGGCTTTCGGGGAAATCTCTTCGGTGATTTCATTGTAGGAGCCCTCGACCTTGGCGCGGATGAACTGGCCATCGCGGTCAAAGGCGGAGATGGTTTTCAGATTGATCACACCACCGATGGTGTCGGCGTCGACATTCGGGGTCAGGGATTTCTGAACCTCGATGCCGTCGAGAAGGTCAGACGGCACACCATCCAGCAGAACGCCGCGGCGGTCTTCCGGAGAGGGGGTGCGCACGCCGTTGATGGTGGCGGAGATCAGATCTGTGTTGATCCCGCGGATGGAGACGTAGCGGCCTTCGCCCTGGTCGTTCTCGATGGACAGGCCCGGCACGCGGGAAAGGCTGTCAGCAACGGTCGTGTCGGGGAAGTTGCCGAGGCCGTCGGAGTCGATCACGTTGATGATGGCATCGGAGGCGCGCTGCTGGTTGATGGCACCGGCCTGGGCAGCGGCAGAGCCGACGACCAGGACGTTGTCGAGATAGCGCACATCGCCGCCGAGCACGATATCATAGGTGGAGTCGCCGGAGACGTTCACCGTGTCCGTGACCGTGTCTGCACCGACATAGGAGATGGACAGCGTATAGTCGCCAGCCGGAATGCTGGTGAAGCGGTATGCGCCGAAACGGTCTGAGGAGGCGCTGCGGCCGAGTTCCTCAATCGTCACGATGGCGCCCTGCAGCGGTGCTTCGCCGGTCGCGTCGGTGACAACGCCTTTGAGGATGTCGGCGGAAGCAGCCTGGACCAGGGTGGCCGTGGCGGCACCCAGGAGCAATAGCTTGCGGGTGGTTGAAGTCATGGGAGGAAGTCCTTCTCTCTGGATGGCGGCCCGTTCCCACGGCTCCGTTACGCCTGAATGACAGATGCGTAATGTTTTTGTGACGCCGCTCGGTTTCATTAGGGTTTTGGGGCAAGTGCCCGTCATGCGGGGAGAAATTCGTGCTTTTCCTGCAACACATCTGTGCCCGGATGGGCGGCCATGCGAGGGAATCATACGGAATTCTTGAAGTCAGTTGACGCGCGAATCCGATGGGGACGTGCAGGCGGCACATTGCCCTCATCAAACGGGAGGGACGCATGTCACATCATCCGAACAGGGATCGTCTGAAGCGCCAGATCCGGCTTTGCTGGCTGCTCGGCTGGAGCGTGACGCGCATCGCGGCGCAGGTGGGCCTGCATCGCACAAGCGTCTACCGCCTGATGCGCACGCATGAGCTGAACGAGCCGGAAAAGCCGCTGGAGCGCCTGCAGCTGTCCATGGACGAGGCGCAGGACCTGGCGACGGAACAGATGCTGGCCGCCGCAGCGGCGGGCGAGGACATTGCGCCGAAAGTGACGCAACTGGTGCGGGTCAGTACGGAAGTGCGCCAGCTGGAAATGGCAGGAATCAAGGTCGGGGGAATTACGGATGAACGGCAGGCCGCTAATTGCGTCGCAGACGAGGAAGAGGACATCTATGCCTTCCTCTCCGATGAAGGAGCCGATGAGGGGCCCCAGCAGGGCGGCCATGAGAGGAAAGGGCGACCAGCTGATGGACCCGGACTTCCGCCGCAAGGTGCGCACGGCTTTCGAGACGCGGGACTGGAGCGACCTGCCGCCGAAGACGGGCGAACTGGTTGCGGAGAATCCGTGGCTGCGCCTGGCCCGCGATACACAGGTTCCGCCGCAGGCGGGCTGGCGGACATGTCTGTTCATGGGCGGACGCGGCGCTGGCAAGACCCGGGCCGGGGCGGAATGGCTGCGCTGGAGCTTGCTGCACAGCGGGCGGAGGCGCGCGGCGCTGGTGGGCCCGGCCCTGCACGATGTGCGCGAAGTGATGATCGACGGGCCGAGCGGCCTGAAATGGATCGAACCCAGGCGGGATCTTCGCCCGGTCTATCATGCGAGCCGGCGTATCCTGCGCTTTGACAATGGCGCAGAGGCGCATGTCTTTTCCGCAGAAGACCCGGACAGTCTGCGCGGCCCGCAATTCGATGTCGCCTGGTGTGACGAGATCGCCGCCTGGGCGAAGGGAGAGGCAGTGTGGGACACGCTGCAGATGGGTCTGCGCCTGGGGGCGGCGCCGCGCTGCTTTGCGTCCACGACGCCGCGCGCGGTGGGGGTGATGCGCCGCCTGCTGTCGGCGGGAGAGGATGAGGCCGTGCATGTGCTGCGCGCGGGGACGCAGGAGAATGCCGGCAATCTGTCACCGGATTTCCTGCGCGCCATGAAGGCCGCCTATGGCGACAGCCAGCTGGCACGGCAGGAGTTGAACGGCGAATTCATGGAAGATCCCGAAGGCGCATTATTCCGTAGGGAGATGATTGATGAGGGGCGGGTGGACACCCCACCCATGATGGAGGATGTGATCGTCGCGGTCGACCCGCCAGCAACCAGCGGCCCGGCAGCGGATGCGTGCGGCATCATCGCGGCGGGGGTGCGCAGCGGTCATGCCTATGTGCTGGCGGATGCGTCTGCGCCGGGGCTGAAGCCGCTGGACTGGGCCCGGCGCGCAGTGGCGGTGTGCCGCGAGACCGGCGCGCGGGAGATTATCGCGGAGGCCAATCAGGGCGGCGAAATGGTGCGGCAGATTCTGGAGAGCGCCGGGGCGGGCGTGCCGGTGCGGCTGGTGCATGCGCGGCTGGGCAAGCGGGCGCGGGCAGCCCCGGTGGCGGCTTTGTACGCACAGGGACGGGTCAGTCATGTCGGCCTGCTGCCCACGCTGGAAGACCAGATGTGCCGGTTTGGCGCGGAAGGGTTTCGCGGCTCACCGGACCGCGTCGATGCGCTGGTGTGGGCGGTATGGGCGCTGGTTCTGGAGGGGGCTGGGCCCTGGGTCCGGGTGTTGTGAGGGGGGGAGGTGCGTAGCGTGTGGCCCCGGGCCCCGACTTTCGTCGGGGTGAGCGGAATAGAGGAAGGGGCGTCTCAGTCCAGGCAGCGCTCATCCCGGCGCAAGCCGGGATCCAGGCCGATTGGGGGCAGCGGCCTGAACGAATCTCACTAGGCCGTAGACTCATAAACTCGTAGCCATAGGCGCATTGAGGCGAGTTGGGCCATGGCGAGGAAGTTTTCGGCCAGCTTATCGTAGCGGGTTGCGACCCTGCGGAAGTGCTTCGGCTTGGAGAAGAAGCGCTCGATCAGGTTGCGCTCGCGATACAGCCATTTGCTAAAGTACGGTTTCGACCGCCGGTTGGCCTTGGGCGGGATATTGGCGAAAGCTCCTTTCTCGCGGAGAGATGCTCGGATACGATCGGCGTCATACGCCTTATCCGCGAGGACTATCGTTCCAGCACCAACATGGTCCAGCAGATCGTCAGCGGCTTGGCCATCATGGCTTTGCCCGGCGGAAAGTTTCAGTCGGATCGGGAGGCCCTGTCCGTCGACGACCGCGTGGATTTTGGTCGTGAGACCGCCTCGGGAGCGACCGAGACAATGATCTCGATCCCCCTTTTTGCCGTCGCGGCCTGTTGGTGAGCGCGAACAGAAGTGCTGTCGATCATCTGGATGTCGCCATCGTGCGCAGCGGTGATGGTGTCCATCATCCGGTCCCACACCCCGGCCTTTCTCCACCGCACGAACCGGTTTTAGCAGGTGGTGCGCGGGCCATAGCGTTCGGGCAGGTCGCGCCACGGCGCACCGGACCGCAGCACCCAGAAAATCCCATTCAGAACGCGGCGATCATCCACGCGTGGCACGCCGCGCGGTTTGTTGGGCAACAGCGGCTCAATCACGCGCCATTCGAAGTCGGTCAAGTCATAACTGCTCATGCCGGGTCTGAATCAGAATTGGCGGCAAAATGTAAGTCTAATCAGCAACTCGCTTTACTCACTTGATCACAGCATTGTATCCTGAGACCATGACTATGATCCGACCGTCCCGCCCCGACGAGGGCACCCGCATCATTGAAATTTGGCGAGGCGCAGTTGACGCTACTCACGACTTTCTAACGCCTGACGATCGTCTCGCCATTGACGAAATGGTGTGCGGTTTCCTTCCGCACGCCCCACTCTGGCTGGCGGTTGATGAAAATGACTACCCGCTGGCCTTCATGCTGATCGACGAAGGCCACATGGAGGCGCTATTCGTTGATCCCGCCCAGCGCGGAACCGGTATTGGTGCTGCCCTTGTGAAGCACGGCCTCGCCCTTCATCCAAAAATGACAACTGATGTTAACGAACAGAATGATCAAGCTGTTCGCTTCTATGAACGAATGGGATTCAAACAGACGGGCCGCTCACCAATCGACGGACAGGGCAGGCCATATCCACTCATCCACCTGGAATATGTGAACTGATTGACCGACCTCCGAGCATCAAAATCGGCAGCTTCATTGCGCTGGAATTAATGGGTTCACGGCCTAAAGCAGCACTATGAAACAGACCTTGCTCCACATTTCTCTTGTCGTGCGTGACTATGATGAGGCGATAGCCTTCTATACTGGCGCGCTGGGCTTTGACTTGGTCGAAGACGCTTACCTGCCGGAACAGGACAAGCGCTGGGTGCTGGTGGCGCCGCCGGGGGGTGGCGGCACGCAATTGCTGCTGGCGAAAGCGTCGTCACCGGAACAGGAAGCCTCAATCGGCAATCAGTGCGGCGGGCGCGTGTTCCTGTTCCTCGGCACGGATGATTTCTGGCGGGACTATGAGGCGATGAAGGCGCAGGGCGTTACCTTCGTGCGGGAGCCTGTGGAGGCGGACTATGGCACCGTCGCCGTGTTCGAAGACCTGTATGGCAATCGCTGGGACCTGATTCAGCGCAAGCAATAGCAGCGCCTTGATCTCGCCACGGACCTAGCCCCCCGTGCGGAAGGCTTTGCGGCCGAAATAGGCGTTTTTGGGGGGCGTGGGTTTGTCGTCGTCGGAGGCAGTTTCCTCCGTGGACGTTTCTTCTGCCGTTGTCTCTGTTTCTGTCGGCCTGGTTTCCAGCGGGGCGGGCATGTTGCCGGTCATCAGGCCGCGAATCCAGGCGCAGGCGGCGCCGGCGGTGGAGACTTCGATGTCCGGGACGGTCTTGTCCATGCGGCGGGCGAGCTGGCGCGCCTGGTGGGCGGTCAGGGATTTCAGGACCTTGTCGAAGATCTCCGGCCCGACTGTTTCACGCAGGGCCTTCATGTCTTCCGTGGTCTGACCCGCGGAGACCATCAGTCTCTTGACGAGAATTTCGGTGGCGGCGGAAAAGTCTTTCTCCCCCAGCTTGCCGAAACGGTCTTTCTGGCCGAGCAGGGCGCCGAGGGCGTTGGCGCTGTCCTTGGGGGCGTCGGTCATTGAATTTTCTCCCGCACTTCCTTGAGAAGGCTTTCCACAACGCCGAGCGCTTCGCCTGGCCATTTTGCCTTCAGGGTCGGTTCCGGGCCGAGTTCGATCGGGTTTGTGGCAAAGCCCTGTTTCATCGGCACGACGGTCTTGAACATGGTGAATTCGGTTTCCTTGGCGTTTGCCGCCTCGCGCATGGCATTGAGGACCACTTGCTGGTGCGGTGTGCCATCATAGCGAGTCGCCAGAACGCAGGGGAGGCTGTCAATGTCCCGCCCGCGCAGATTGCGCATGATGTCGCCGGTGAAGAGGTCGAGGCCGAGCGTGGACATGAAGTCCGGAATAGTGGGTACGATGATCAGGTGGCTGGCGGCCAGAACGGTTTCGGTCATCACGGAAATGCCGGGCGGGCAGTCACAGATGATGACGTCATAGTCGGCTTTCAGCTTTTCGAAGTCATCGCGCATGCGGCGGCCGACCTGGCCCTGCAGGGCCTCCATGGAATAGCCCTTGGCGGTCAGCTCATAGATCAACTCGCGCTCTGTCTTGCGCAGCCGCGGCGAGGAGGGGATCAGGTCCAGCTCCAGCGGCTTGCCATTGTAGGAGACATCGGACGCGTCGGTGACGATGAAGTCTGAGAGGCGCTTGTGTTCACCGGCGAAGAAATTCTCCAGCAGCCAGTCAGAGATGGTGACGTATTCATTGATCGCGCGGAACAGATGCTCGTCGCCCTCATGGCCGAAAACCAGCAGCGAGGCGTTGGCCTGTGTGTCCAGATCCACGACCAGTGTGCGGAAGCCATTTGCGGCAAATGCCTCGGCAAGGCTGACACAAGTGGTGGTTTTGCCGACCCCGCCCTTGGAGTTGGCAATGGAAATCACACGTGCTGACATTCTGTTAGCTCCCTGGCGCCTGATAGTTCGGCGAAAAAGCAGATTTGCGCCGGTCTGGCTATGCCTGCACGGGAATAAAATACAGGGAAAAATCCGGCGGTTTCCCTAATGTTTTAGCGGTAGGCCGCTGTTTTTGGAAGGATTTTCCAAACTGAATCCGATGGGGATGTCAGGGATTTAATTTCTGCTCATCAAACGAAACAGAGCGGAGCCCTTCATGAAACCCATCTGGCCTTTCCGGTTGCCCCAGCGCGAGGCAAAAGCGGCGGTGCCTCTGGTCGCGCTATCAGAAATCGGGACGGCCCGCTGGGGCGCCCGCGATGGCGCGGCGCTGACGCGGGACGGGTATCTGCAGAATGCCGTGGCCTATCGCGCGGTGCGCATGGTGGCCGAGGCGGCGGCGTCCGTTCCGCTGGTGACGGCGCATGACGGGGCCGCGCGGTTGATCCGCAGACCGCAGCCGGACGGCGTGGCGGCGGAGCTGTTTGAGGCGGTCTATTCCCAGCTTCAGCTGACCGGCAATGCCTTTCTGGAAGGCGTCTGCCTGGAGGCTGTGAGGGGGGCGGCCAGTGGGGCGGCCAGTGTGGTGGACGGGGCGGGGGTGTCTGCGCTGTATGCGCTGGCCCCGTCCGCCATGCGGCCGCTGAAGGATGCGCGCGGCTGGGTGGAGGCCTGGGCCGTGAAGGAACGCCATGGCGAGCGGGTGATCCGCCGCGATGCAGAGACGGGCTGGAGCCCGGTACTGCACCTGAAACTGTTCAATCCGCTGAATGACACGCTGGGCCTGGCCCCGCTGGGCGCGGCGCGGCGGGCGCTGGATTTGCACAATGCGAGCGCGGACTGGGCGAAGGCGCTGATCGACAATTCGGCCAAGCCCTCCGGCGCGCTGGTCTATGGCGGGCATGGGCGGATGCCGCCGGACCAGTTCGAAGCGCTTAAGGCGGAGCTGGAGAGCATGTATTCCGGCGCGAGCAATGCTGGGCGGCCCCTGCTGCTGGAAGGCGGGCTGGAGTGGCGGCCGATGTCTCTGTCGCCTGCGGAGATGGACTTTCTGGAAGCCCGGCATGGTGCGGCGCGGGAGATTGCGCTGGCGCTGGGCGTGCCGCCCATGCTGCTGGGGATTCCAGGGGATAATACGTATTCGAACTATAAGGAGGCGAACCTCGCCTTCTGGCGGATGACGATTTTGCCGCTGGTGCAGAAATTCGCGGGCGCGCTGTCGGCCTGGCTGGATGTGCCATTCGGGCAGGATGTGGAGATCCGCGCGGATGTTGACCGCGTGCCGGCGCTGTCGGCCGAGCGCGATGCGCTGTGGGCGCGGCTGGAAGGCGCGAGCTTTGCGACCGCAGAGGAGAAGCGGCGTCTGGCGGGGCTGCAATCATGAAGATGGAGCAGAAGGTGACAGCAGGCTTTGTGCTGGCCGTGATGGTGCAGACCGGCGGCGCGCTGGTCTGGGCCGGGGCGGCGGCGGAGCGGATTTCGCAGCTGGAGCAGACCGTCCGGGAACGGCGCACTGTGGTGGAACGGCTGGCGCGCCTGGAAGAGGGCGTCGACCGGATGGAAGGCCAGCTGGACCGGATAGAACGGAAGATGGAGGCCGGGGATGAGTAGGCTTTTCTGCGAAGATCCGCGTGCGCATTACCCCCCTCTAACGCCCCCTTTTCAGGGGGGAGGACAGCCTTCAAGCAAGGCGGCTGCTGTTGGAGTTCCTCCCCCTGCAAGGGGAAGGACAGGTGGGGGGCGTGATACGAGACGAGACCTCCTCATCGAAGGCTATGCCTCTCTCTTCGGGATACCCGATGCGAGCGGAGATGTGGTGCGGGCTGGGGCGTTTTCGCGGAGCCTGCAGCGGGCGGCACCTGTGCCGATGCTGTTGCAGCACAGGCCGGGCGCGATTGCCGGGCGCTGGGTGCGCATGGTGGAGGATGGACGAGGGCTATACGTGCGTGGACTGATCGAAGGTGAGGCGGCGCGCAGCATGGCGGAGAGCGGCCTGAGCGGCCTGTCCATCGGCTTTCGTCCGCGCATCTGGAACCGTTTGAGAGCGGATGGGCGGGAACTGATCGAGGTGGACCTGGTGGAAGTGTCCCTGGTGGCCTGCCCGATGCAGGCCCGGGCCCGGTTTGCCCTGATGGGAGGGGCGGTAGCGGCGTGAGGGAGAGCCCGCGCTTGTGCTTCGACAGAGAGAGTTTAACAGGAGAGAGTATGACCAAGGAAACGAAAATGGCGGGCGGGTCGGATACGACCGAGCTGATGGCGGCATTTGCGGCCTATACAGAGGCCAATGATGCGCGTCTGGCCGAGATGGAACAGAAGGGCGCAAGCGATCCGCTGACGGATGAGCGCCTGGCGCGGATCGACCGCCGTCTTGAGGCGCTGAGCCTGAAGATGGCGAGGCCGGAAGCGGGGAATGTAAAGAGTGCGGACGAAGACGCCCGTAGTGACGCCTGGGCGCGTTACCTGCGCAGTGGCGATGATAGCGGGCTAGCCCGGCTGGACGTGAAGGCGCTGAATACGGGTACGGACGAGCAGGGCGGCTATATTGCGCCACCGGAACTGGACCGGCTGATCGAATCCCGCCTGATGGCGGCGAGCCCGATGCGCCAGATTGCGACCGTGCGGCAGACCTCTGCCGGCGTCTATCGCAAGCCGGTGGGCCTTGGCGCGGCGGCAAGCTGGGTGGGTGAACAGGCCACGCGGACTGAGACGGCTCATTCCGGTCTCTCCCTGCTGGAATTCCCGGCGGGGGAACTCTACGCCATGCCGGCGGCGACGCAGACCCTGCTGGAAGACAGCTATGCCGACATTGATGCCTGGCTGGCCGATGAGGTGGAAGCCGCCTTTGCGGCGCAGGAGTCGGCGGCCTTTGTCAGCGGCGATGGCAGCGGCAAACCGCGCGGTTTTCTGGACTATGACATTGTGGCCGATGCGAGCCATGTGTGGGGCAAAATCGGCTCTGTCGCCGGGGATTTCGGCGCGGCGAATGCGGCCGACCAACTGATCGACCTGATCTACACGCCAAAGGCGCATTTTCGCACGAATGGGCGCTTTGTGATGAACCGTCGGACTGTGGCATCTGTCCGCAAGCTGAAGGATGGCGACGGGCGCTATCTGTGGCAACCCGGCACGGGCGGAGAAGCAGCGACGATCCTCGGCTATCCGGTGACGGAAGTGGAGGACATGCCGGACATTGGCACGGGCAATGTGGCCATCGCCTTCGGAGATTTCCGGCGCTTCTATCTGATCGCCGACCGGCAGGGCGCCCGCGTGCTGCGCGATCCATACTCTGCCAAGCCTTACGTGCTGTTCTATACGACGAAGCGTGTCGGCGGCGGGGTACAGAATTTCGACGCGGCGAAAGTGATGGTGTTTTAGCGCGGCGTCTCCTCCCCCCCCCGCTTGCGGGGGAGGTGTCTGAAAGGCGGAGGGGGAAGGCCCCCTTCAGCCCGGCCGCGTCTGGCGTCCGACCCACTTCCCCCTCAGGCGGAGGAAGGTATATCGAGAAGGAAATAGTTATGACACTGACGGTGATCACACCGCCAGCCGACGAGGCTTTGTCTCTGCAGGCGGCGAAAGAGTATCTCCGCATCGGGCATGAGGGGGAAGATCCGCTGGTGGCGGGGCTGATCGCGGCGGCGCGGGCGCGGCTGGAGGCGGAGACGGGGCTGGCCCTGGTGACGCGGACGGTAAAGCGCAGCTTTGACCACTGGCCGGTGGGGTTGATCCGCACTGGCGCGCGCCTGTTGCCGGGGCCGGCCTCGGCGCTGGTCTCCGTTGAGGTGGCAGATGCCGATGGCGCGGCGCAGCTGTACACGGGGCGGTTTCAATTGGTAGGCGGACGGCTGCGGCTGAAGCCTTTTGTGGCGCGGCCCTCCATTCCGCCGGGCGGGCGGGCCGATGTGACCTTCGTGACCGGATATGGCGCAGCGGCGGATGTGCCGGAGGATCTGGTGCAGGCGCTGAAGCGGCTGGTGCTGGCGGCCTATGGCCGTGAGGCGGGCGAGGCCCTGCCAGAGGAGGTGACCGCCATACTGGCCGCGCGCCGGGAGCGTCGGATATGAGCGCGGAAGAAGCGGTGCAAGCGGCGCTGATGGAAATGCTGCGCGCGGATGCCGGTGTGCAGGCCGTGTTCGGATCACCTGCGCGCGTGTTCGATGCCGAAAGTGAGGCGCCGATGTTTCCGCACGCCCTGCTGGAGCGGCACGAGGTGACGCCGGAAGATGCGGCGCTGGTGAAGGGTGCGGCGCACCGGATCTCGCTGGCGGTCTATACCCGTGAGGGCGGCGTGCGCGGCGCGAAGGCGGCGGTGGCCGCGCTGCGCCGCGCGGTGGAGGGCGCAAGCTGGAGCGTGCCGGGCGTGCATATCGTGCTGGCGCATGTCGTCTATGGCGATGTGATGCGCACGGCAGACAAGCGCGCGTTCCGGGGGCTGATCCGGATCAGGATTATTTCAGAGGAGATGGCGTGATGGCTGGCCAGAGGGGCAGGGACATTCTGCTGAAGATTTCAGACGGGGCGGGTGACTTTACGACACTGGCCGGCGTGCGGGCGAGCCGCATTCAGCTGTCGGCCGGAAGTGTCGACGGGACGAGCGCTGACAGCGCAGAGGCCTGGCGTGAACTGGTGGCCGGTGCGGGCGTGAAATCCGCCCGCGTGACCGGGCGCGGCGTGTTCAAGGATGCCGCCAGCGATGCGCGGATGCGGGCCGTCTTCTTTGCAGGCGAAGCACCGGGCTGGCAGCTGATCCTGCCGGATTTCGGCATATTGGAAGGCGCGTTCCAGATCACCGAACTGAGCTGGAGCGGCGAGCATGATGGCGAGGCGGAATTCTCCGTCACGCTGGAAAGCGCCGGCCGCCTGAGCTTTGGAGCGCTGTAGGATGAATGCGTCGCGGGGAGAGACAGGGCTGGTGATTGGCGGTCGGGCGCGGCGGCTGTGCCTGACGCTGGGCGCACTGGCAGAGATTGAGGCGGCTTTCGGCTGTGTGCGGATGAGTGAGCTGGAGGCGCGGATGCGGGCGCTGTCTGCGGCAGACCTTGTGGTGGTGCTGGCGGCGTTGCTGCGCGGGGGCGGCGAGGCCGAGATGGCAGATGCGCTGCGCGAGAGCGATGTGCAGCCGGGCGCGGCGGCGCGCGCCGTGGCGGATGCGTTCCGGCTGGGGCTGGCAGGGTGATGGGGGATGGCTTGCTGCCCTGGGGGGCGATGATGCGGGCGGCGCTGTCTGCCGGGATTGGGCCGGAGGCGTTCTGGAGATTGTCTCTGAAGGAGTGGCGCTGGCTGGCGCGTGGAGGTGATGTGATGGGGCGTGGACGGATGGTGGATTTGATAAAGGCGTTTCCGGATGGAGCCGGGCGTGAAACTCCTGCCGCTTCATCCTTCGACTTCGCTCAGGATGAG
>NZ_AWFA01000068.1 GCF_000682675.1 Hyphomonas pacifica
ATGCGGGACCATTTGGGGCTCAGGTCACGGCCCGTATGGCGGCACCACGTTTTCCTTTGAAAATTTCATCAATCGTCGCCTGCTGGTACCGAACGTCGATTGGCCTCAAACTTTCGATGGCTATATCGATTTTCTGACCAAGCGCGTATCGAATAATCAACACAAGCTTTTCGTCGTTGATAAGCGGTGTAATTCTATCCCTGTGCGTATCCTCCAAGCGTGCGAGGTGGGGTACAGTGACGTTGTCAAACGCAAGACGGAATACAATAGGCTCTGATACGTCGTAGTATAAACTCTCATCTAGTTGGGGTGGACGATTTAAAGCGTATGTAATCGCTTGAAGAATTGTCGATTTCCCGGAATTATTCTCCCCGACAATGCATCCAAATCGTGATGGCTTATATTCAGCATCCCGAAGGCCTTTGAAGTTCGATATTCGAATGCTTGAAATCTGCAAAGCGGTATTCCCATTTTTCGCAGGTTCGGAACGGCTCAAAACGTCTGGATTGCAAGGATCGACAATACGCAATCGCGACTGACAAAACACTATGTTACATAAATTCGGCTTCATTAATCAAAATGTTGCTACAACTTATATTTAGATCGCCCGTGAGCTGGCGGTCGGTGTGGGCCAAACTCACCCGACCAATCGTTCCGAGTCTTACGTCTGGTTTTGCGCCCGTTTCAGACATCTATTTCGGATCAACATTCGTTTGCAGATGATCAGTTTTCAAATGTTCCTTGCGATCACCTAAAAGCACTGGCGCCAACCAGCTATCAATGGCCTCCGCCACATCCCGCTTCAGGTCCGCATACTCTGCCCGGATATAGTGCTTGCGGGCAACGCTCGCCGTCTGTCCGTGATTGTGCCAGATATCCAGCCAGCGCTCATCGATCCCGGCATCAATAAGATGGGTCTTCATCGTCCGGCGCAGATCCCGCGGATTCCACTCCGGAAACTCGATCTTGTTGTTCAACCGCTTAGCCGCCCGCGAAATTGCAGCAATCGTCAGTGGCTCGTCCGGATTCCGCGGATTAGACATAAGGTAAGGCGAGCGCGGATGAGCGCGTTCCAGGCATCTCTCGACCAAAGGGGCGGCTGTTGAGGTGATCGGTAGCTGATGCGATCTTCCGTTCTTGGTCTCCGGCAAGTTCAGCCATCCATCACGCCAATTGTCGGATAAGCTCGTTGCGACCTCCGTCACGCGCAGGCCACCCATGGCGATCATCAGTTTCAGGACGCGGTGCGTTGGATGGTTCTCGTCCAGCGCGTGCCAGAGCGTCATTAGTTCGTCGTTCGAGAGATATCGGTCGCCCGGTTTGCCCTTTTGCACCGTCGGCAGCTGCTCGGCGATGTTGGATGTGATGCCATAATCGCGCGCACCACCTCGGAAGTCGTAGCGGTTCTTCACCGCCCATTTCCAGGCAGTGACGATGTAGGACCGGAGATGTGGCGCATAGTTCGGGCTTCGGGCGTAGCTTTCTGCCATCCAGGCCTGCAGGTCATGGATCGTCACATCCCCAGCGCGTAGCATGCATCCATGCCGCTCCACTAGAAAGGGCATCAGGGCGTACTTCCCGTCCATGAGCGTGCCCTTGATGCGCCCATAGGATCTGACGCCACGGGCTTTCATATCGGTGACGTAGTCGGCAAAGAAAGTGGCGGCAGAAGCGGATACGGCATCGGCCACCGCCTCTGCGCGTGCGGCCGCAGTCGGCGCGAGTGCACGTAATTCCATAAACTCTCCAGCGCGCATCCTGGCTTCTTTCAGGCCGATCTCGGGATAAGCGCCAATACGCACTCGCACGGTCTTACCGCCCAGCTTTCGCACAGCCGAAAAAGTCTTCGCGCCGGTCTTGGCCACACGCACTTTCAGGCAGGATTCGATCGTATCTGAATACTCGCCTGGGTCAGTCACCGCCGAAATCCAGGTGTCAGTAAAGCGTAGTTTCCCCATGATTTTTTAGCCCTCGGTTACCATATGGTTACCACGGAGTCATTTGTGAGCGAGGGCTAACTTTATCGCCTTTGTAATACATTGTTTTTATAGAAAGATTTGGCGATCCCGACGCGATTCGAACGCGTGACCTA
>NZ_AWFA01000069.1 GCF_000682675.1 Hyphomonas pacifica
AACGCGACTATGAAGTGATCTACCCGGAAGAGTATGGCGAGACGCCGCCGGAACACCGGGTCCTCGTTGAAGAAGCTCGGGTACGCTGGCGTCAGTCCCGCACCGCCTATCGCGAAAGCCTGCTGGTCACCGCAGAAGTCGTCTCTTCTGCACGCGCTGACAGTGAAAGTCTCGATCGCTTGATCGGGGACAGCCAGTCCGCCGTCGGCAATCTCCAGGTCCTGCAGGCAGGCAATCAAATCGAGGCGCTGCAGACCGAGCAGCTCATGCAGATGGAAGCCATGATGGCATCGCACTATCGCGCTGAAGCGCTGGAGCGCGCCCGGCAACTTGCTGAAGCTGAACGTGGCCGCGCCCGTACCCGCGCCTTTCTTGGGTCTCCTGATTGATGGACGTGATCGACACCTTCCTCGCGACATTTATCGCATACATCGACAGTGGGTTCGGCCTGCTGGCGGGAGATGTCGCCTATCTGACAACCACGCTGATCGCGATCGACATCACGCTGGCAGGCCTGTTCTGGGCGCTCAGCCAGAACAGCGACGTCATCGCCGGCCTGATCAAGAAAGTGCTCTATGTGGGCTTCTTCGCCTTTGTCATCGGCAATTTCTCGCTGCTCGCCAATATTGTCTTCGACAGCTTCGCGCAGCTCGGCGTGACCGCTGGTGGCGGGACCATGACGGCGGCCGATCTGCTGCGTCCGGGCTTCATTGCCGGGGTGGGTTTCGATGCGGCACAGCCACTGCTCGCTGAGATCAGCGACATGCTGGGGCCGATCAGTTTCTTTCACAACTTCATCATGATCGCAGTGATGTTCATTGCCTGGGCGATCATCATGGTGGCCTTCTTCGTGCTCGCCGTGCAGCTGTTCATCGCCATTCTGGAATTCAAGCTGACGACGCTCGCCGGGTTTGTGCTCGTGCCTTTCGCCCTGTGGAACAAATCGGCTTTCCTTGCTGAACGCGTGCTGGGTAATGTCATCACATCGGGCATCAAGCTGATGGTCCTCGCCGTCATCATCGGCATCGGTTCAACGCTGTTTGCCTCAGTGACCGACGCGTTTCGTACGGGCGATGATGTCACGCTGGCGCAGGTGATGGGCACAGTGCTCGCGGCTATCGTTTTCTTCTGGATGGGGATCTTTGCGCCAGGTGTCGCGAGCGGCCTGATCACGGGCGCGCCGCAATTGGGTGCGGGCTCGGCTGCAGGCGCTGCAGCTGGGGTTGCGGCTGGCACTTATGTCGCCGGTGCTGGCGGGCGCGCAGCGATCGGTACGGCAGCCTCTGGCGTGTCAAGCGCCGTCAAAGCAGGCGCCAGCATGGCGGGCGCGGCGCGGACCGCTTACACACTCGGTTCAGTCGCCTCCGGTGCGACGGGTGCTGGTGCGATCGCCGCCGGTGTCGCGGGCATGGCCCGCGCAGGCGGCGACGCCATACGCAGAACCGCCAGTCGGCCAGCTCAGTCCATGAAGGACGCCTACCGCCGTGGCAGTCAGGGCGCGTGGCGCGCGACGGGCGGCTCCGGTGGAAGCGACGGGTCCGGATCATCCACTTCAAGTTCAAGCCCGGGATGGGCGCGCCGGATGCAGGCTCGCCAGAATGCCAGCCAGGCCGGTCAGATGGCGGCCCACAGTCTTCGCGACGGCGATCGCGGCTCGTCCGGCGCAGCCCCGCAACTCAATGACAAGGACGAGTAGA
>NZ_AWFA01000070.1 GCF_000682675.1 Hyphomonas pacifica
TATCCTCAAATAACATCGTGTTCTGGTACCATTCGGCATAGGGGGTCAGCGAAAAGGCCTTGGCCTCTCCTTCTGATGTGCCCTGCAACTGGTCCATTGAAGTCTTGTGCGGCGCGAAGGCCGGTATCGAGTATGGCCCCCAGTGGATGAAAATGCCGAATTTTGCATCGAGAAACCATTCAGGAGCCTCATGCGCCTGAAGGCTTTCCGCATTGGCGTCATATTGCGCGACAACTTTACGAGCTGCCTGTGTCACGATGCCATCTCCGTAGCCCATTCCTTGCCGTGCGGGAATTCGTGATCCGCAATGCTCTGCGGCCACAGATCCACAGAATAGCCAGGCGCGATCGGCGCAACATATCGCCCTTCGCGAATTTCTATCGGATTACGAAAGTGCTGGTGAAGGTGCGCGGCGTGTTCGATAACCCGCCCTTCCATTGTACCCGAGATGCAGACATAGTCGATCATCGACAAGTGCTGCACATATTCGCACAGGCCCACACCACCCGCATGCGGACAAACAGGTATACCGGCCTTGTCCGCCATCATCATCACCGCGATTACCTCATTCACGCCGGCCAGACGGCATGCATCAATCTGGCAGAAGCCAATCGCTTGCGCTTGCAGGAATTGCTTGAACATCACGCGATTATGGGCGTGTTCCCCCGTCGCCAGCAAGATAGGTGACACCTGGTCAGCAATGGCCTTGTGACCCAAAACATCATCCGGACTGGTCGGTTCCTCGACCCAATAGATATCATAAGGCGCCATGGCCTTGATGGCTTTAACCGCCTCCGCAACATTCCAGACCTGATTGGCGTCTACGCTGAGCTGCACCTCTGAGCCTAGCGTATCGCGGAACAGCTTGCACCGGGCGAGATCACCCTGCAGGTCTCCGCCCACCTTGATCTTGAAGTGCCGCCAGCCTTCGGCATAAGCCGCTTTCAGTCGGCGGACGATTTCCTCATCCGTATAGCCGATCCAGCCTGCAGAAGTCGTATAGGCCGGATAGCCATCCCGCATCAGGGTTTCGATCCGTACGGCCTTTCCAGCCTGCTGCTCCGTAAGGCGTTCCAAAGCCTCTTCGTACGGCAGATAATCTGCGATATGGCGAAAGTCGATGGCAGAGACAATACGTTTGGGCGACATGTCGCTGACATAGCGCCAAAGCGGTTTGCCCGCACGTTTTGCCAAGGCATCCCAGACGGCATTGATCAGCGCCGCCGCAGCCAGATGCACAACGCCCTTCTCCGGGCCGAGCCAGCGATACTGGCTGTCATTGAGAAGAAGGCGGGAGACGAGCCCCAAATCCTCTTCAAACTCATCCAGACTACGCCCGATCAGGTGAGAGCCAAGTCCCTCAATCGCTGCGACACAGAGATCATTGCCGCGCCCGATAGTGAAGGTCAGGCCATTGCCGGATTGTTCACCGGCGCTCATCTTCAGCGTGACATAGGCGCAGGAATAATCCGGGTCCGGGTTCATGGCGTCAGATCCATGCATGTGGCGGGACGTTGGAAAGCGAATATCCCGCGCGTCAAGACCGACAATCATGCCTTCACCCCCAGTTTGAGGCTTTGCACGGC
>NZ_AWFA01000071.1 GCF_000682675.1 Hyphomonas pacifica
TGCAGTGGTGGATGCGGCCAGGCCCGAGACGCCCTTGCGCGATCTCAAAGCCGCGCCCTTCCCCAAGAATGAGATTGGATGCCGGCACGCGCACATTCTCCAGCAAAACTTCCGCATGACCATGCGGGCTGTCATCATAGCCGAAGACGGGCAGCATACGCACAATTTTCAGTCCCGGTGCATCCATGGGGACAAGGATCTGGCTCTGCTGCTGATGGCGTTCTGCGTCCGGGTCTGTCTTGCCCATGACTATAGCAACCTTGCACCGTGGATCGCCTACACCGGACGACCACCACTTGCGGCCATTGATGACATATTCATCGCCATCACGCACGATTGAGGTTTCGATATTAGTGGCATCTGACGAGGCAACCAGCGGCTCCGTCATAAGGAAAGCTGAGCGGATTTCGCCCGCCATCAAGGGGCGCAGCCATTCTTCCTTTTGCGCGTCACTGCCATAGCGGTGCAACACTTCCATATTGCCCGTATCCGGCGCAGAGCAGTTGAAAACCTCAGAGCCAAAGCTGACACGGCCCATGATTTCAGACAGGGGCGCATATTCCGCATTGCTGAGTCCGGCACCACAATATTCTTCCGTGTCATGCTCCGCATTCGGAGGAAGGAACAAATTCCACAATCCTTCAGCCTTCGCCTTGGCTTTCAGTTCCTCGAGGATCGGCATAACGCCCCAACGATCCTTGGCATGCTGTTCCTCATAAACCGGGATGGCCGGATAGACATGTTTGTCCATGAAGCCCGTGACGCGGTCAATATACTCCTGAGTCTTGTCGCTGAAATCGAAATGCATATGAAGCTCCCTGACTGTGCGCATCGGGAAGACTATTCCCTGAACGGCGCTCTTAAATCCTGCTGGTCTATCAGGGTCAAACTATGCCAGATACAGTCAGATTGCCCTAGGGGTTATCCCGTATATTTCTAATATTTTACCTTGTTTTTCAAAGAAAAAGGGCGATCCAAAGGACCGCCCTTTTCCGTACTCAGATTTTTATATCTGGAACCTATTTCCGCCAGACAGCAGCAAGGGATGGATCTTCCTCACCCCCTTCATATTTGCGGATCTCATGACGGCCGACCACCATGTGGTGCACTTCGTCAGGGCCGTCAGCCAGGCGCAGCGTACGCTGGTTGGCATACATACGGGCGAGCGGCGTCCATTGGGAAACCCCCGTAGCGCCGTGCATCTGGATCGCCTGGTCGATGATTTCGCAGACACGCTCTGGCACCATGGCCTTGACCATTGAAATCCAGACGCGGGCTTCCTTGTTGCCCAGCACGTCCATGGCCTTGGCCGCTTTCAGAACCATCATGCGCATAGCTTCAATATCAATCCGTGCACGAGATATAATCTCTGTGTTGCCACCCAGTTTGACCAGCGGACGGCCAAAGGCGACACGAGTCGTGCCACGGCGGATCATCAGGTCCAGCGCCTTCTCTGCCGCGCCCAAAGAACGCATGCAGTGGTGGATGCGGCCAGGCCCG
>NZ_AWFA01000072.1 GCF_000682675.1 Hyphomonas pacifica
TGTAGCGGTTCAGCGACCGTGAGACATTTTTGTGGTTTTGCTTAAGGAGGATTTTTGGCTCATCGTAACTGACTCAAGGAGTGAAGATGAGCAAAAAATCCGAAAGTGCCGAGCAGCACATAAAATCGGTGAAGCGCCGCACCCGGCGTAAGTATTCCGCTGAAGAGAAGATCCGCATTGTTCTGGAAGGCATGCGCGGTGAGCATTCGATTGCCGAGCTGTGTCGCCGGGAGGGGATTGCCCAGAGCCAGTATTATAGCTGGTCGAAGGATTTTATGGAGGCCGGCAAGAAACGTCTGGCGGGCGACACCCAACGCGAAGCCCGCAGCGATGAAGTCGTGGAGATGCGCCGTGAGATGCGCGACCTCAAGGAGGTGGTGGCGGACCTCACCCTAGAAAATCGCGTGCTCAAAAAAAGCGTGATTGCGGATGGGGAGGACGACATATGAGATACCCTGCATCTGAGAAGCTGGAGATCATCCAGCTGGTCGAGCAATCGCATCAGCCGATCAAACGCACGCTGGAACAGATCGGTGTGTCACGCCCGACTTTCTATCGCTGGTATGATGCCTGGCAGCAAGGCGGCGTCGATGCCCTGGAAGACCGGCGCTGCGGCCCCAAAGTGACCTGGAACCGGATCCCGGATGATGTTCGCGACGCGGTCGTCAAAATGGCCTTGGACCGCACCGACCTCAGTCCACGAGAACTGGCTGTGACCTTCACCGATGAGAAGCGCTACTTCATCTCAGAAGCTAGTGTCTATCGCATCCTGAAGGCCAAAGACTTGATCCCGAGCCCGGCCTTCATCGTCATCAAGGCGGCCGATGAGTTCAAGGATAAGACCACGCGCCCAAATGAGATGTGGCAGACCGACTTCACTTATCTGAAGGTGATTGGCTGGGGCTGGTATTACCTCTCCACGGTGCTGGATGATTTTTCGCGCTACATCGTCAGCTGGAAGCTCTGCACGAACATGGCCTCCATCGACGCGCAGGAAACGCTGAACCTCGCCTTGCAAGCCTCTGGGCTCGACCAGGTCAAAGTCAGGCACCGGCCTCGCATCCTCTCGGACAATGGGCCGTCTTACGTATCTGAACAATTTGCCGACTGGCTGTCTGAAGAAGGCTTCACCCACACGCGCGGCGCGCCTTACCATCCGCAGACGCAAGGCAAGATCGAGCGCTGGCACCAGACGCTTAAAAACCGCATCCTTCTGGAAAACTATTTCCTGCCCGGTGACCTTACTCACGAGATCGACGCCTTTGTCGATCACTACAATCATCGCCGCTACCACGAGAGCCTGAACAATCTCACGCCCGCAGATGTCTACCTCGGCCGCGGCGATGAAATCCTGCAGCAACGCGCCCAAACCAAACGGAGGACCATGAAACTACGCCGCTTGCATCACGCAAGATCTACTGATTAAACCAAACCAGATGAGCCAATCTCTCCTGATCCAAAAGCATCAGAGTGTCTCAACCGTTCGAAAACGGACA
>NZ_AWFA01000073.1 GCF_000682675.1 Hyphomonas pacifica
TGACCTGAGCCCCAAATGGTCCCGCATTTGAATGGAGAGTCTGTCGCAACGGAGACAGACAATGCGCAAGAGCAAATTCACTGACGAACAGATCATTGCGATCCTGGCTGAACAGGAGCGTGGCATGGCCACGGCAGACGTGTGCCGGCGGCATGGGGTGAGTTCTGCCACCTTCTACAAATGGAAGGCGAAGTATGGCGGGATGGACGTGTCGGATGCCCGCAAGCTGAAGACGCTTGAGACCGAGAACGCGCGGCTGAAGAAGCTGCTGGCTGACAGCATGCTTGATAACTCGATCCTGAAAGACCTGCTGGGAAAGAACTGACGACGCCCCAGTTGAAACGGGATGCGGCTCTGAAGGTGATCGATAAATATGACATCTCCCAGCGCCGCGCCTGCCGATTGGTCAGCGTCGATCCGAAAACTGTCAGGCGTGAGCCGGAACCGGACAATCCGGAGATCCGCAAATGCATGCGCGAGATCGCAGCAACGCGCCGTCGGTTCGGCTATCGGCGCATTGGCATTATGCTCGAACGGGAGGGCATCGTGATGAACCATAAGAAACTGAGGCGTCTCTACAAAGAGGAGGGACTGGCGGTAAAACGCAGACGAGGCCGCAAGCGCGCGACTGGCACCCGTGAACCGATGCCGGTGCCAGACGGTCCGTCGCAGCGTTGGAGCCTCGACTTTGTATCCGATGTTTTCGGACCGGCCCGGCGGTTCCGCATGCTCTGCGTGATCGACGACTACACGCGTGAATGCCTGGCGCTGGTCGCAGATACATCTCTGTCCGGTGCCCGCGTGGCCCGCGAACTGGATCGTTGCATCCGTCTCTATGGCAGGCCGGAAACCATTGTCAGCGACAACGGCACTGAACTGACTAGTCGCGCCATCCTCGAATGGCAAAATCAAACCGGCATCGCCTGGCACTACATCGCACCAGGAAAGCCGCAACAGAACGGCTTTGTCGAGAGCTTCAACGGCAAGCTGCGCGACGAGTGCCTGAATGAAGAAGTGTTCGATACACTCGCTCACGCCCGGATGATCCTCGGGCGTTGGCGACATGACTACAACCACCACCGGCCTCACTCATCGCTGGGCGGGCTGACGCCCGCAGCGCGTCGGTCGCTCGTGCATGTGGGGAGCTCCGCTCCCGACGCGCTCGCCACACCTCAAACCATGGACTATGAAAGGGCTAGACTCTCGAAATGAATGAGGGAGCCAAAGGGCTCAGGTCAATTCCATGCCCGGTGCTTGCGCCCCTGTCTGCCTCGGGACATCGCAGTGCGATGTCTGATCCTCGGCAGCCTGAGCGAACTCGAAGGATGAAGCGGCAGAGAGCAAAAGCCCCCCCAATCCGTCTGAAACCCACCCAACACA
>NZ_AWFA01000074.1 GCF_000682675.1 Hyphomonas pacifica
TGCTCTGCCCCACTGAGGTGGTCCATCGGCTTTGTTAGTCCGGCGGTTTCCACGTAGCGGCGTTCATGCTGCTACACCCCCATAGTACGGCGGTTTGAACGCCGCGGGCAAGATGGCTTTTGGCGCAGGTGGTTTGTAGCCGAGTGATGAGTGTGGCCGGAACGTATTGTAATGATGTCGCCACCCTTCGATCAGGGCTTTGGCTTCACGCAGGTCATAGAAGATTTCGCGGGCTAGGAGCTCATCCCTGAGCTTTGAGTTGAAGCTTTCGCAGTATCCATTTTCCCATGGGCTCGCAGGCGTGATGTAAAGCGTCTTCACGCCGATATTGCCGAGCCATTCGCGAAGTGCGATGGCGATAAACTCTGGGCCATTGTCTGACCGTATGTGCTCTGGTGCACCATGCCTGACGAACAGTTCACCAAGAAGATCCAGGACATCACGAGAGTTCAGCTTGCGCTCGACGCGGATCGCGAGACACTCCCGGGTATACTCATCGATCACGCACAGCATTCGGAAGACCTTGTTGTCATGGGTGCGGTCCTGGACGAAGTCATACGACCAGACATGGCCTTTATGCGCAGGCCTTAGCCGCACACACGAGCCATCATTCAGCCATAGACGGCTGCGTTTGGGTTGTTTCATTGGGACTTTGAGCCCTTCACGTCGCCAGATGCGGTAAACGCGCTTCTCATTCACATGCCAGCCATCTCGTCGCAGCAAGGCCGTGATCCGGCGATAGCCATATCGACCGAACCTTTCCGCCAGATGGATGATGGCTGTCGTCAGCGCATCTTCGTCTTCGCGAACCATTCTGGGCTTGCGCTGCGTCGAGCGATGCTGGCCGATCACACGGCAGACCCGGCGCTCAGATGCACCAAGTTCTTCCACCACATGATCGACCGCTATGCGTTTACGTGAAGGGCTTAGTACTTTCCCCGCACGACTTCTTGAAGGATCTGGTTGTCCAGAGTTAGATCGGAGACAGCGCGCCGCAGCCGCGTGTTCTCTTTCTCCATGTCCTTCATTCGCTTGGCTTGGCCAACTTGAAGGCCGCCATACTCCTTGCGCCACCGATAGTAACTCTGCTCCGTCACGCCGATGGCACGCGCTGCCTGCGCAGCGGTTTCACCGCGAGCAAGGCGAACCTCAACCTCCCGCAGCTTTGCTATGATCTCTTCAGGCTTCAATCTCTTGCCCATGTCTAAACTCCATTTCTGAAGCCGGAACTAACTCAAACTCTGGACCACTTTACTGGGGGCAGACCA
>NZ_AWFA01000075.1 GCF_000682675.1 Hyphomonas pacifica
CAAAAAGGCCGCCCTTTTGGGGCGGCCTTTCGCAAAGTCTCTTCAGGAAGAGAGCTTATTTTTTGATCGCGGAGACGACGCCGGCGCCGACGGTGCGGCCACCTTCGCGGATCGCGAAGCGCAGCCCCTGGTCCATGGCGATCGGCTGGATCAGCTCAACGTCCATTTTGACGTTGTCGCCCGGCAGAACCATTTCCTTGTCAGCCGGCAGCGTCACAACACCCGTCACGTCCGTCGTACGGAAGTAGAATTGCGGACGGTAGTTGGTGAAGAACGGCGTGTGGCGGCCGCCTTCTTCCTTCGTCAGGATGTAGGCTTCAGCTTCAAACGTCGTGTGCGGCGTGATGGAGCCCGGCTTGCAGAGAACCTGACCACGCTCAACACCTTCACGGTCAACACCGCGAAGCAGTGCGCCAATGTTGTCGCCAGCCTGGCCCTGGTCGAGCAGCTTGCGGAACATTTCAACGCCCGTGCAGGTCGTTTTCTGCGTGTCGCGGATACCGACGATTTCGATCTCGTCGCCAACCTTCAGGATGCCCTGCTCAACGCGGCCCGTCACAACCGTACCACGGCCGGAGATGGAGAACACGTCTTCCACAGGCATCAGGAACGGCTTGTCCAGCGGACGCTCAGGTGTCGGGATGTACTCGTCGACAGCTGCCATCAGCTCAAGAACCTTGTCCTTGCCGATATTGTCGTCACGGCCTTCAACAGCCGCCAGAGCAGACCCGGCGATGATCGGAATGTCGTCGCCCGGGAAGTCGTAGGAAGACAGAAGTTCGCGAACTTCCATTTCAACGAGCTCCAGCAGCTCTTCATCGTCAACCTGGTCAACCTTGTTCAGGAACACGACCAGAGCCGGAACGCCAACCTGGCGAGCCAGCAGGATGTGCTCGCGGGTCTGCGGCATCGGGCCGTCAGCTGCGTTCACAACCAGAATCGCGCCGTCCATCTGGGCAGCACCCGTGATCATGTTCTTGACATAGTCAGCGTGGCCCGGGCAGTCGACGTGGGCGTAGTGACGGTTTTCCGTCTCATATTCAACGTGAGCCGTGTTGATCGTGATGCCGCGTGCTTTTTCTTCCGGCGCGGAGTCGATGTCCTCATAGGACCGTTTCTCACCGCCGCCAGCTTCCGCCAGCACCATCGTGATCGCTGCCGTCAGCGTCGTCTTGCCGTGGTCAACGTGGCCAATCGTGCCGATGTTGACGTGCGGCTTGTTGCGTTCAAACTTTGCCTTGGCCATCGGGCCTCTCCTT
>NZ_AWFA01000076.1 GCF_000682675.1 Hyphomonas pacifica
ATGACAAGGACGAGTAGATGTTCAAACGATCCTCCAATTCATATGGACCAAGTCCATTTCCGGAAACGCCATATCAGAAGGCGGGTCAGGTCTGGGATGAAAGGATGGGGTCTGCCCGCGTCCAGGCGAAGAACTGGCGACTGATGGCGCTGGGATGCCTCGGGCTGTGCTTCGTCACCTCCAGCGCGCTCGTCTGGCGCTCAATGCAATCGACCGTTACGCCCTATGTTGTCGAAGTCGACGAGACAGGCGCCGCCCGCGCGGTCGCACCTGCCACTGAGCGCTACACGCCGACCGACGCGCAGATCGCCCATCATCTCGCTGGCTTTATCGAGAATGTGCGTGGGCTATCCGTTGATCCCGTCGTTGTTCGAGAGAACTGGCTGCGGGCCTATGTCTTTGTAACAGACCGCGCCTCTACGACGCTCAATCAGTATGCGCAGGAGAATGATCCCTTTGCTGATGTCGGACGGAAGTCCCGCACAGTGGATGTCGTCAGCGTCGTGCGCGTTTCCGATGACAGCTTCCAGGCCCGCTGGATCGAAAAGACTTATGAGAATGGCGCGCTGATGCAGGCGCAGCGCTTCACCGGCAATTTCACCCTCATCACGCAACCGCCGACCGACGCAGAGACACTCCGCGCCAATCCGCTCGGCCTTTATGTCCACGCCCTGAACTGGGGACAGGACCTTGTCACAGGAGAATGATCCTCATGCTTCGTATGATCCTCGCCACATCCGCCCTCGCGCTCACAACCGCTTGCGCAACAACCGAACTGGAACCGATTGATCCGGCAGCGTTCATTGCCGCAACGCCCATCGAAGATGACACCGACTATCCGGTCGAGATCGTCGAAACCGCCGTGGCCCTGCCGCTGCCCGGACAGATGATGCCAATCGGCGCGCGCGTCACCACCAATCCCGATGGCAGCGTCACGCGGACTTATACCCGCACCGTGAGCGCACCTTCTGTCTCCCCCGCTGAAGCAATCCGTCAGGGCCGCACCAGCGCGCTGATCGAACCGTCGGTCGATGGCTATGTGAACGCGATCCAGGTCT
>NZ_AWFA01000077.1 GCF_000682675.1 Hyphomonas pacifica
AACGCGACTATGAAGTGATCTACCCGGAAGATTATGGCGACACGCCGCCGGAGCATCGCGTCCTTGTTGAAGAGGCGCGCACGAGGTGGCGCCAGTCCCGGACGGCCTATCGTGAAAGCCTGCTTGTCACAGCGCAGGTCGTTTCATCCGCCCGTGCGGATTCTGAAAGTCTCGACCGGCTGATCGGCGACAGCCAGTCCGCGGTCGGCAATCTCCAGGCCCTGCAGGCCGGCAATCAGATTGAAGCGCTGCAGACTGAGCAGCTTATGCAGATCGAATCCATGATGGCCTCGCACTACCGGGCCGAAGCGCTCGAACGCGCCCGCCAGCTCGCCGAAGCGGAACGCGGCCGCGCCCGCACCAAATCCTTTCTGAGCGGCGGCAGCGACTGATGGACGTCATCGACACCTTCCTTGCGACCTTTATCGCTTACATTGACAGCGGCTTCGGCCTGCTGGCGGGAGATGTCGCTTATCTGACAACAACTTTGATCGCCATCGACATCACGCTGGCGGGCCTGTTCTGGGCGCTCTCACAGAACACGGATGTCATCGCCGGGCTGATCAAGAAAGTGCTCTATGTCGGCTTCTTCGCCTTCGTGATCGGCAATTTTTCCCTGCTCGCCAATATCGTCTTTGACAGCTTCGCCGAACTTGGCGTCACCGCGGGCGGCGGGACAATGACGGCGGCCGATCTGCTACGACCGGGCTTTATCGCCGGGGTCGGCTTTGATGCGGCAAGCCCGCTGCTCGCCGAGATCAGCGACATGCTGGGGCCAATCTCTTTCTTCCATAACTTCATCATGATCGCGGTGATGTTCATCGCCTGGGCGATCATCATGGTCGCCTTCTTCGTGCTGGCGGTGCAGCTCTTCATCACCATTCTGGAATTCAAGTTGACAACGCTGGCCGGGTTCGTGCTCGTGCCCTTCGCGCTCTGGAACA
>NZ_AWFA01000078.1 GCF_000682675.1 Hyphomonas pacifica
TCAGACATCGCACTGCGATGTCCCGAGGCAGGGGCGCAAGCGCCGGGCTTGGAAGCATCAGTGCGGGCTGGGGGGATTGCATCCCTATCTATCCCCACAAACTTCCGTCCCTGCCGCCCTGGACCCGGGGTGAGCGGAAGAGAGGGGGATGACAGGGGGAGGAGGATGTTCGTGCACGGGTCATGACCCGTTATGTGGGGATAGAGATCAGTTCGCTTTCAGTTTCCTCCGCGCGCGGGGAGGGGGACGCTCCTGCGGCGGATGAGGAGCATGCCGATGAACAACAGGCAGGCGAGGCCAACAGCCGCGGGGAAAAGCATTGTGGTCCATGAATAGTGTTCCAGGGCGAGAATGACAAAGCCGTTTCGGATGGCGCCAATGGCATAAAACGTCCAGCTCTCTTCATAGGGTTGGCTGTAGGCCTTGCGGACTGTGGGGCCAAAGCCCAGCAGGTCCACACCTGTCAGGATAAGAACGGTGTACAGCGGCGTGTTTGTGAGCCACCAGAGGGGCAGGGCGGTAAGGGCCAGGGTCAAAAAGCCCCAGTCCATACGATGGAAACTGGTATCGGCAGAGCGGGTCATCGCCAGAAAGGCCACGATGATTGTCAGCAGGCCAGAGATGCCGATAGGCCATGCACCAACCCCTCCGCCATCGGATAGTTGAGCAAGGAACACCACGAATGTGCCTGCGCCCCAGATGATCCAGGTGAAGACATGCGGCCGCGTCTGGCCGTGCAGAATGGTTCGGATATAGGGGAGGAAGGCCGCAAAGGTGAGCAGCAGCGCAACGGCGCTTAAAACCTCCTTCATGTCACCCTCCCTGTCTCATGCCGCATGTTCTGCGGGCATGAAAAAGGCCAGCAAAACTTGCTGGCCTTTGAAACAGGGTGGACCGTGAAAAGTCTAGCTGAAATTCTTGAAGATGTCGTCTGCGGACGGTTCTGCACCGGAGGTGGTGTTGTCCTGGTCTTCATAAGCTTCGGGCTCGTCCTGAGCAGGGGCAATGCCCGGGCCTTCGAATTTCTCGGCTTTTTCCGCTTCCATCTTGCGACGCTTCTCGGCGGATTTCGAAATTACTTCGTCCAGCTCGATCTGCGTGCACAGGCCCAGCGTCACCGGATCGACCGGACGAATGTTCGGAGAGTTCCAGTGAGACTTGTCGCGTACATTGTTGATGGTCGATTTGGTTGTGCCGATCAGCTTGGAGATCTGCGCGTCAGACACTTCCGGGTGGTTGCGGATGAACCAGGCCACGGCATCCGGCTTGTCCTGACGACGGATAACCGGCGTGTAGCGGCTGCCCTTGCGCTTTGGCTGGGGGATGTGTGCGATCTTGGATTCGGCGACTTTCAGTTTATAGCCTTCGTCGTCCTCACCCTTGCGGATTTCGGTGCGGGACAGGATGCCGCCGGCAATCGGGTCCACACCGCGCATATTCTCGGCGACGTCGCCATCGGCGATGCCTTTGACTTCCAGATAGTGCAGGCCACAAAAGTCCGCGATCTGGCTGAAGGTAAGGCTGGTATTGTCGAGCAGCCAAACGGCGGTTGCCTTGGGCATCAGAACTTCGGACATGGGGAACTCCCTGACTTTAATGGTGCCTGAAATGCAGCCGCCCGACACATCGTGCCGGGCGGTCAGGTTCCAGACATGCTTGAAAAACCTTGCGGCTTTTATAATGCCATGCCCGGCAAAAGGAAAGGTGCCTGCCTCACCAGGTCAGCACAATCTTGCCGGAATGGCCGCCCTTACCCATCAGGGCCTGCGCGGCTTCGGCCTCGGCGGCGGGGAAAGTCTTCTCCAGAACCGGGCGAATTCTGCCGGAAATCACATGCGGCCAGAAATCCTTTTCCACGGCATCCCGGATGCGCCGTTTCTCTTCCACGGGCCGCGCGCGCAGCGTTGTGGCAGCAAGGGTGAGACGTTTCATGAGGACGGGCGCGAAATTCACGTTGGCGGTGAAGCCGTTCATGTATGCGATGTTGATGATGCGCCCGTCGGGGCGGGAGACGGAGATATTCTTCTGGATATAGTCTCCGCCGACCATATCGAGGGTGACATCGACGCTGCCCTCGTCGCGGACGATGGCTTCAAAGTCTTCGGTCTTGTAATTGATGGCGCGGTCGCCGCCGAGATCGCGGATCAGGGCGCATTTTTCCTCGCTGCCAGCCGTGGCGAAGATCTTCGAGGCGCCGGCCAGTTTCGTCATCTGGATGGCCATGACACCGATGCCGCTGGTGCCGCCATGGCAGAGGAAGGCCTCGCCGGATTTGAAGCCCACGCGGTCAAATACATTGGCCCAGACGGTCATCAGCGCTTCTGGGAAGCAGGCGGCGTCCTGCCAGCTCAGCCCGTCCGGAACGGGGAGGAGAGAGCCTTCATCAACGGCGCAATATTCGGCATAGCCCCCGCCAGCGAGCAGGCCGGCGACGCGGTCTCCCGGGCTGAAGCGCGCGGTGCCTTCGCCAGTTTCCACGACAGTTCCGGAGATTTCGAGGCCCATGATGGAAGATGCGCCGGGCGGCGGCGGGTAGGCGCCCTTGCGCTGGACAAGATCCGCGCGGTTGAGACCGGAGGCTGCCACCTTTACCAGCACTTCGCCGGGCTTCAGGCTGGGCCTTGCCACATCTGCCAGGTTGAGGGGCTGGCCATCATCCGCAATCACCGCTTTCATCGTTTCAGCTGACATATGGTCTGTATTCCCTTCGGTTTCCGAGTCGCCTCCAGGCGAGGTTTCTGCTTTGATAAGCGCTGTAGCACGAATTGGAAGGTGACCCCCAATGGCCGCATTCGATGAAGAGCCGATCCTGGTAAATACGCCCCAGACACTGGAGCAGATGTCCGTGGTGGAGCTGCAGGCCAGGATCGAGACACTGAAGACCGGAATTGCGGCTTGTGAGGCGGAAATCGAGAAGAAGAAGGCGCAGAAATCTGCAGCGGATGCCTTGTTCGGCGACGATAATTAAGCGGCCATAAAGGCTAAGTTGATAAAGTCCAAATTCCTATGCACGCGAGCGAGGGCGCAATACATGGCGGCAGATAAATCACCGCACGATGGTGGGGACAGTCAGGACGGATTTACCGGCGGAAAGCTGTTCGACACCGTATTTGCGCGGGGCATGGCGCTGGTCGAAGAGACCGCGACCTATCTGGACGGGCCCGGCCGCGAAAATGCCAAGACGCTGCCACGTGAGGCCAGCCTGACCTATTCGGCCTGGAGCATGGAGCTGACGACGCGCCTGATGCAGGCGGCGAGCTGGCTGGTGATGCAAAAGGCGGTTCGCGATGGCGAAATGCGTCGTGAGGAAGCCGCCGCCCGGAAATACCGCATCCGCCGCGAAGAGCCGCCGCTGGATGCCGCCGCGCAGCAGGGTCTGGGTTTGCCGCAGCGTTTCCTGGATCTTGTCATGCGCTCAGAAGCGCTGTTCGAACAGATCTGCCGTCTGGATGACGCGCTGTACGGCCAACGCGCCTCAGTAGCCCTGAATCCTGTGAACGACCAGATCAGCCAGCTTCAGAGGGCGGCTGAAACCGGCGCGTTTGATCCCCTGATGGTGTGGACCCGCGCCAAGTAGCGCGCGAGCCTCAGACTTCACCGGTTTTGGTTTGAGGCGGCGTCAGCAGGCGTCCCTGGCGAACACTTTCCCTATCCTTCAGGCGGAAGGCAGCAGGACGACGATAAAGTGCCTTGAGCGGTGTTTTACGCAGCAGCTGATGCAGTGCCAAAGGCATGCCAAGGGACACGCCCGCCAGCAACAGAATGGTCAGACCAGGTTCTGCCGCGAAACCTGTGAAGGCCATTGCAGCCTGGAACAGGACCAGCGGCATGAAATAGGCCAGATAGATCACCAGATAATTCCTGCCGAGATATTTCACGAATTGTGCCCATGGCCAGCTGCGGCGGGTGAGAAGCGTCGCGGCAGCAATGACTGCGAAGGCCCCGGCCGCCCCCAGGACAAAGCTGATAATGGGCAGCTTGTCTGTGCCCTGTATGACAATCACCGTATTGATGGTGGCCCAGACGAGCAGGGCAGCCGGTACATCATCAAATCCCTTCGTGATCGTATCAGCATAGCGCTGGATCAGGCTGAGGCCTGCATAGCCAGCATAAAAGAAGGCATAATATTCAGCAAAACGGTCAGCCAGAATCCACCCGGTATGGATCAGGCCAGCAGACTGCATGATCTGCAGAATGATCGCCATGATCAGAAGGCGCGGCGCATAGACAAAGCGCAACAGCCAAGTGACCAGCGAACATACGATCAGCATGGGCAGCAGCCAGAGGCCCGCGGCGGGCTGGACCCAGGCCATGGCATATATGCCCAGAACCGAGAGGGGAGACGTCATCAGCGTTGCGGCATTCAGAACGAGTGTCTGGATGGCCAGCCAGATGGCATAGAAATAGACGAATCTGATCACTTTCCGATCAAAGAACGCGGATTTCGAGCTGAAGAGTGTCCGATTCAGGAACAGCCCGGCCATCAGGAACAGGGTTGGGACGGCGAAGGGCGCGGCCCAGGCGGCAATCAGATGCATCCAACTGTGCGTCTGTAGCAGTGCCTCGTAACTGAACGTGGCCTGCATGAGGACAAACAGCAGGATAGAGATCCCTTTTGCGTTGTCGATCCAGTCAATTCTGCGCGTTGGCATGGCGTTTCCCAGTTCAAATCAGGGAAACGGCTCTGCAACATTCGCGCCAAAGGCGTATCAGAAGGTGGCGTAGACTCGCAAAAAGTTGCGTGCCTGGGTGCTGCAGAAGCCTTCGCGAACCGGCGCACGCATGATCATGATGCGATGCCAGAGCGGGCCGAGCAGTTCTTCAATCACCTCATCCAGATCAAAATCGCGCCGAATGACGCGTTTACTGGCCAATTCAGCGAGCAGCATGCGCATGGGCATGCGGATGTCACGGTTCATCCAGGCGCGCCAGAGTTCGCCGGCATCCTTGTCGTCAGAGGCGGCGCAGAGTGCGACGCGCAGGACGGCATGGCCCGCCCCTGTCCGGGCGGCAGCTTCGAGCGGCACAATCAGCGCGGTGATGCGCTCTTGCGGGTCACGTCCGCCATCCGGACTGTCCGGGATCAGGGCGAGGGCCGATTCCACGCACATGGCGCCGATTGAGGGCCACCATTTGTAGATTGTCTGTTTGGAGGCGCTGGCACGCTTTGCCACGGCATCAACACTGAAACTGCGCCAGCCATTTTCGGCCATTTCTTCGCGCGTTGCATCCAGAATGGCGGCCTTTGACGCTTCACTGCGTGTTGGCCCCTTTCGGGATGACTTCTTGGCTTCTGCCGGCGTGGACATGTTCAACTCCAGAAATCAACGCTCAACTGCAACCCCTACAGCCTTCGCAGGCCGAGTATAAACCCCAAGAGGTAAACAATATCCCGTTTTTACGCTTGCCGCGCAGACAATATGCACTACTCACTCCCTCAAAGAAACAGGAGCATATTGCATGAATTCGGTTGAGGATCTTCTGAACGGTTATCGGCGGTTCCGCAAAGGGACCTATGCCCAACAGGCAGCTCTTTACCGCGAGCTTGGCGAAGGCCAGAATCCGCGCATCATGCTGATCGCATGTGCCGACAGCCGCGCGGAGCCATCAGATATTTTCAATGCAGCCCCAGGCCAGCTATTTGTGGTGCGAAACGTGGCCAATCTTGTGCCGCCCTACCAGCCGGATGGCAGCCTGCACGGTGTTAGCGCCGCGCTGGAATATGCGGTGAATGTGCTGAAGATCGACCATCTGGTAATCATGGGCCATGGGGGATGTGGTGGTATCGCTGCGTCCCTGGCAGGCGAGGGCAATCCGGAGATTGGCGAGTTTGTAACGCCTTGGGTGAAACTTCTGGAAAAGGCGCGCGAACGGGTGGTCGAAAGCGGTTCGATCAATCCGCAATTTGCCCTGGAACTGGAAGGGATCGAGACATCCATCAATAATCTGATGACGTTCCCTTTTGTAAAGCGGGCCGTTGATGCAGGTGATCTGGAGATCCACGGTGCCTGGTTTGCCATCAAGCATGGCGAACTGCACTGGCGAAACCATAAGACCGGCCGCTTCGAGGTGATCGAACCCTGATCCCGTACCGGTCTAGCCTGTTGTTGTCATGATGGCAGCGAACAGGGCTGAAACCACCATGGCGGCAGCGGCCAGCCGATTGAACCAGCGCGAAAAGACAGGCGATTGAAAGCGCTGGTTCATGGCGTCTGCCAGCCAGGCATAGAAGGCCAGGCCAAGCATTTCCGTCACCGTGACGGTCGCCATGATGATCAGGGCCTGCGGCACAACCGGCTTTTCATGATCGAAATAGCTGGGCAACAGCAAGCCGAAAAAGACCAGCGCATTTGGGTTCAGCAATTGCAGGGCAATGCCCCGGCCAAACAGATTGGCGCGGGCCGGGGCCTGGTCTGCGCGGGCGCGGGGCCGATGCGGGTCTGCGGTTGCCATCGTCCAGGCCAGCCAGACGATAAAGCACAGGCCGGCAATTTTCAGCGCTGTCAGCACCACGGGCAATTGCGCGGCAAAGGCGGCAATGCCAGTCGCCGCCATACTGATCCAGAGAAGGTTTGCGGTGGAAACGCCCAGGGCAGGAATCATGGCAGTGGACGCGCGGTATCGCAGCGACGCACTCATCACCATCATGACCGCAGGGCCGGGCGTCAGGCCGCCGGCAAAGAACAGGGCCAGCAAGGCCAGCCAGACAGAAATATCCATGGATTACGGCCTTACCTCTGACGGGCGCCGCAAGGGCATGGCCGGTCGGGTCATGCCCGTCCGGCCAGTGCGGAAATCAGGCTTTTTCTTCCTTGCCGCGGACGACGGCAGCCTCGATCAGCTCACGCGCTTTCTCGATGCCATACCAGCCTTCAATACGGGTCCATTTGCCTTTTTCGAGATCCTTGTAGTGCTCGAAGAAGTGGGCCGTCTTATCGATCAGTGTCTGCGGCAGATCGTGATACGTGGCGATCTTGTCGTAATAGGAGGTTAGCTTGTTGTGCGGCACGGCCAGGATTTTCTCATCCGGGCCCTTGTCGTCTGTCATCATCAGCACGCCAACAGGACGGGCACGCACGACCGAGCCGGGAACCAGTGGGCGGTTGCCGACAACCATCACGTCAATCGGGTCTCCATCCAGGCTCAGCGTGTGCGGAACGAAGCCGTAATTACACGGATAGCGCATCTCTGTGTAGAGATAGCGATCCACGAACATCGCGCCGGAATCCTTGTCGATCTCGTACTTGATCGGATCGCCGCCCAGTGGCACTTCGATCAGAACGTTGATGTCATCTGGCGGGTTGTTCCCGGTCGGTATTTTAGAAAGGTCCATGAGACGGCTCGCATCTGGCTGGAAATTGAAACGGTGTGGGGTGGCGATGACGCCAGAAGCCGGTTTCGTCAAGAGCATCGGTGCCGCGGGTTCGTTAACGGCCTTTGGTTGAAAAGGCTTCCAGCGGCACTGCGACGCCGCTAGACTGTCATTCTGGAGGGAGGGTTTGATGCACACAATCCTGATAATCTGCAGTGCGATTCTGGTGATTTTGACGCTGCTTTTGGCGTTCTGGACATCCATGATGCGCGCCCGGACAAAGACCATCGCCTATGACGCGGCCACAGACCTTTCTGGGCCTATGCTGAAGGCGCAGAGGGCGCACGGGAATTCCGCTGAATATGCTGGCGTCCTGATCGGTCTCTTCCTGTTGACGGGCCTGGTATATGCGGGTCGCGACCTAGGCCTGACCGTGACCTGCCTTGTGATCGCGATCACGGCGGCGCGCCTTCTGCACGCGGCGGGATTTCTCGTCTGCGCAACGCTGGAGCGCCCGCATCCGCTGAAAGCGATTGGCGCGCTGGTGACGTATCTGGGCGGGCTGGCCCTCGCGCTTATCGTGCTCCTTAAGGTCTTGTGAGGCTTTAAAGGCGCTTCAGGGCGTAATTGAAGCTGATCGAGACGCGCGGCTCTTCGGCATCCGGCCCGGCGGGGACTTCATGCCGCAGCCAGCTTTCCCAGAAAAAGGCATGGCCTATGCTGGGGGGCAAGTAGATGAAGCGGCGCGCAGATTCCGGTACCTCATCTAGAAGCTGCGGGGCGGCCATCATTTTCGACAGGCGCGGGTCTTCCAGCTTCAGCCGACCGGAACCTTCCGGAACGGAGACATAATAGGTGCCAGACAGCACGCTGCCGGGATGGATATGGTTGGAATGGCCAAAGCCGGGCTCCAATATGTTCACCCAGATCGCATCCAGCTGGAGGGCAAGACCATCCATGTCCCAGTGGAGCTCTTTGGCGAAATCGTCGGCGATGGGCGCGAGACGGCTCTTCAGGTCGGCAAATTCCGGGAAGCGTTCCGGCAAATCGTCAAGCGAGGCATAGGACGTGTAGCCGCCATAGCCCTGTTCTTCGCACCAGGTATTGCCGGCATCGTCTTCTTCGGCCAGCAGCCAGCAGACTTTCTCAAGCTGTTCGGCAAAGTCCAGATCGGACACTTTTTCCTCGCGCACGAGGGTCGGAAACAGGGTGCGTGTGCTCATGTCGGCGTCTTTAGGCGCGGTAGCGCGCAAAGAAAAGTGCCCGCCATGCACGAGGGCGCGGCGGGCACATGTTCAGATCACATGGAAAGTGGAAGCCTATTCATCTGTCTCGCTGGTTTCCTCAGCGGGGGCGGCTTCCGGGACCGGCTTAACGAATTTCAGCGTCATGCGGTCACTTTCGCCAATATTGGCGTAGGTTTCCGGGTCAAATCCGTCCGGTGTGTTGCCGTCACGGTCTGTCGTGCGGCTATTGGGCGGCAGGGTCCAGACACCGTAGGGATGGTCTGCCGTGTCGGCCGGGTTGGCGTTGATTTCGCTGGCCTCGACAAACTCAAACCCGGCAGCTTGGGCAAGCGATTTGACGTAATCCTCATGCACATAACCGGTGGAGGCGGTCGGATCCTGCGTCTCTGTGGAGGGCAGGCGGTGCTCTACCACGCCGAGGACGCCTCCCGGCTTCAGGGCTGCATAGGCATCGGTGAAGAATTTCTCGGCATAGCCGCCCGACATCCAGTTGTGCAGATTGCGGAAGGTGAGCACGACATCTGCTGACCCCGGCTCTGTCAGCGCCCCGGTCGTGCCGGAAAACGCGGAATATTCAATCGTGCCATAGATCGGGTCGGAATGTTCAGCCTTAAACTCGGCGAGGCGGGCCTCAATGCGCGCGCGTTGCTCTTCATCGCCGCCTTCCGGATCAAAGCCTGCCGCCACGAGGACGCCATCGCCGGAGGCCAGATAGGGCGCCAGGACATTCGTGTACCAACCGCCGCCGGGCCATAGCTCTACCACCTTGTCACCCGGTTCTATGTCAAAGAATTCGATGGTCTCCTTGGGGTGGCGGTACTGATCGCGCGCCTTTTCAGCTTCTGTGCGATGCTCGCCTTCAATGGCGGCCTGCAGGGGGCTTGTCTCCGTAAAGGCATTTGCAGCTTTCTCCACTTCGACGGGTTTCTCTGCTGGCGGTGTTTCCTCGGCGCCGCAAGCTGTCAGCATGAGGGCCGACAGGGCGACCATTGGGGTCAGATGTTTCACGGGCTTTCCTCTTCTCAACTGGCCTCTTGAACCACACTTTACGCTACCCACATAGATCATGTCACGATGCCGACAATCGGGTCGTGACCGGTATCTGCGCCAGCGCCGAATTCGGGCTGGAGTTATGCAGAGGCCGAACATCCATCCGGGCGCTCCCTGTGATGACAGGTTGCCCGCAGTTGCTTGAACATGAGGACTGAACCTATGAGCAATATCGACCTTACCCCCCTTTACCGCACAGTTGTCGGTTTTGACCGTCTTGCCAGCATGATCGATCAGGCATCGCGCCTCGACGGCTCGCAGGGCTATCCGCCTTACAATATCGAGCGTGTCGACGATAATGCCTTCAGCATCGAGATTGCCGTGGCCGGATTTACCGAAGACGATCTCGACATCGAGACCAAAGAAGGCCTGCTGACGGTTGCCGGCAAGCGCGGCGAAAGCGAAGACGGCGAAGGCCGTAACTATCTGCATCGCGGGATTGCCCAGCGCAGCTTCATTCGCCGCTTCCAGCTGGCTGACCATGTCATCGTGACCGGCGCGAGCCTGAACCATGGCGTGCTGCGGATCGACCTGGTCCGTGAGCTGCCGGAAGAGAAAAAGCCGCGCAAGATCGAGATCGGTGCTCCGGCGAAATCCGAACCGAAACTGATCGGCAAGAAAGCGGCTTCCAACGCCGCCTAAGCCTTAGCGAACCTCCATACAGAAACGGCGCGTCCCATGGGCGCGCCGTTTTTATTTGGATGAGCGTAGCGGCGTTAGGAGAAGACGCTGACACAGTCTGTCTCTGTGAGGAAGGTTTTCAAATTGTCATTGGACAGGCAGGATTTGACGGCCTTGCGGACAGAGTCAAAGGCTGCGCCGGCATAGGTCTGCGTTGTCTGCTCGAAGCTCGTGTCCGCCACTGTGGCGGAAACCTTGTCCTTGTGGCGACCCGCGCTGGCGGCATTGGCCTTGGCCCAGGGCAGATAGGTTTTCGCCAGTTCCTCAGCGAAGATGGGTGCGAGCGTGGATTTCAGTTTTTCCAGATCTTCAAATGGTGCGCCGGGTTTCGGGTCTTCCATGTTTTCGCACCAGGCCACCAGGAAGGGCGTGTTTTCCTTCAGCCAGTTTGACGGCGTTTCATCCATCAGCATTTGCTGGAACTGCGCAGCGAGAGAGAAATCTGCCGCGGACGGACGACCGCCGAAAATGTAGAGATGCTCTTTCAGGTGTGCATTCAGAAGGCTGGCAAAGCGCTGCCAGGAGGCTTTCAGCGTGTCGGCATTTTCCGGAGTTGCACCGACCAGCGGCAGGCGCTCTGCCATACGCTCGCCAATCTGGGTTTGCGCTTTCTTGTAGGCGCGTGGCCGTTTGCCGCCATAAAGCTGGACCAGCACGCGCAGGGCAGCTGCGTCGCGGTCAGGCTTCTGGCCCCAGCGTTCCAGGAACATGCATTTGTTCAGCCACTCATCCGCATAGTCTTCCAGGATCAGCGCCAGCGCAGAGGCGGCTGCATCATCCGGCACGGCGGACGGTTCGGCATGGTCTGCTTCCAGCGCAGCGAGAATGGCGGTGGAATCCTGGCTGGCCGGGCGTTCCGGAGAGATCAGCAGCGGCACGGTCGGCGTCTTCGCCTGAGCCTGGAATTCCTCCTCATTCCCTCGGTCGCGAGAGATCCAGTCGAAATCGATATTCTTGTAGCGCAGGAACGACCGCACTTTCTGGGAGTAGGGTGAGGTATCTGCGCCGAACAGGCGATAATCGGACATGAGGTTGGCCTTCGTCGTGATTTGCCCCAGTCTGTAGGCATTTCAGGCTGCACTGCCAAGGAGCGTTTGCCGCAGGTGCTGATAATGGGTATGCGCAGCGGCAGGCATTTTACGAATGAAGGAGCGGCAAATGCGGATCATGCATGTGATGGCGGGCGCAGCAGAGGGCGGCGCGGAGAACATCATGCTGGAGTCCGTCATGGCTCTGGCGGACGCAGGCCTGACCCAGCATGTCATCACACGCCCGAACAATGATTTCCGCCTTCAGAAGTATAAGGAAGCGGGCATTGGCGTCGATGTGGCGGCCTTCAACAATACCTGGCCTTTCCCCACCCGCCGCGTGATCGGAGAGGCCATTAAGGCCTTCAAGCCGGATGTCATCGAATACTGGATGGGCCGCGCGGGGCAATATGCGCCAAAGGAATACCGCAACCGCTCAATCGGATGGTATGGCGGTTATTACAAGCTCGCCCGCTTTGTGAATTGCGAATGGCATGTCGGCCTGACGATCGACCTTCTGCGCCATATCCGCGAGCAGGGCGTTCCGGAGGACCGGTCTGCCATCATCCACACTTATGCAGATTTTGAGGGCGCAGATCCGGCAAGCCGTGCGGCGCTGGATACGCCGGAAGATGCGCCCGTCGCACTGGCGCTGGCGCGTCTGCACGAGAAGAAGGGCCTCGACACGCTGCTGGAGGCGACCGTCAAGGTGCCGGGGCTGTATGTCTGGATCGCCGGCGACGGCCCGCTGGAAGCCGAGCTGAAGAAACAATGCACGGAGCTGGGCCTGGATGACCGGGTGCGCTTCCTGGGCTGGCGCAATGATCGCGGCGCGTTGCTGGCGGCGTGTGATGTCGTGGCCTTCCCGTCGCGGTATGAGCCGTTCGGCACAGTCACGGTGGACGCCTGGGCGGCGTCGCGCCCGCTGGTTGCGGCAGATGCTGTTGGCCCGGCGGCCTATGTGAAGGATGAGGTCAACGGTCTGCTCATTCCGAAAAATGACGTCGATGCGCTGGCCAATGCGCTCAACCGCGTGATTACGGACAAGGCTCTGGCGCAGAAGCTGGTCGAGGGTGGTCGCGCCTCTTACGAGCAGCAATTCACAAAGGCGGCCTTCCAGCGCGATTCCCTCGCTTTCTATGAGACAATCATTGCGCATGCCGGGCCGTTCACCGGCTAAAGAATGCTCTGAAAGAATTTCCGGTAGAGCTGCTGGCTGCTGCGCTGGCCAAGGCCGATTTGTACGTGGATTCCGGCATCCCGCAGGGCGCGGATCCCGCCATTGGCGACGGGGTGGGGGTCTTCCACCGCACACACGACGCGGGCTATGCCAGCCTCGCGCAGCAGAAGAGAGCAGGATTTGTTGCCCTGAGAGCGTTCGCGGCAGGGTTCCAGTGTGACATAGGCGGTGCCGCCGCGCGCCTGCTCGCCTGCCTGTTGCAGCGCGACCTCCTCAGCGTGGGGGCGCCCGCCGATGCCGGTCACGCCTTCCCCCACCACATGGCCGTCCGCATCTGTCAGGACGCAGCCGACCGACGGGTTCACGCCGGTCAGGCCCTGATTGAGCCGCGCCAGCCCAAGGGCGCGGTTCATTCTGCGCCGGTCACGCCGCCGGGAGGGGCGGTCGCTCATGGCAGCTCCGGCAGGGGTTTGCCGCGATCTGCATCCAGATACTGAACGGAGATTGGCTTCAGATCGCTATCCAGCTCAATGAACAGCGGATTGCCGGTCGGGATCTCGATGCCGGTAATGGTTTCATCCGGCACATCGAAGAGATGCTTCACCAGCGCACGCAGGGAGTTGCCATGTGCGGCGATGACAACATCGGTGCCTGATTGGAGAACCGGGGCGATCGTATCGGTCCAGTAAGGCAGAACGCGTTCCAGTGTCAGCTTCAGGCTCTCTGTGGCCGGGACGTCGACGCCATCATAGCGCGGGTCTTTCGACAGATCGAACGCGCTGCCAGTTTCCAGTGGCGGCGGCGGGATGTCATAGGAGCGGCGCCAGATATGGACCTGCTCGTCGCCATGCTTGGCGGCGGTCTCGGCTTTGTCGAGGCCGGTCAGCCCGCCATAGTGGCGCTCATTGAGGTGCCAGTCCTTTTCCACGGGCAGCCAGACGCGGCCCATTTCAGTTAGCGCTAGCCACAGGGTGCGGATGGCACGGGTTTGCACACTGGTGAATGCGGCGCGGAAATCAGCGTCAGAGGCCTTGAGCAGTTCGCCGGCCTTTTTGGCCTCGGCTTCGCCTTTCTCGGTGAGGTCTGCATCCCACCAGCCGGTGAAGCGGTTTTGCAGATTCCATTCGGACTGTCCGTGTCGGACAAGGGCGAGCTTAGGCATGGATGTCATCCTTCGTGTCGGGCGTGATCTCTCTTTGGCGCTCTTTTCGGGGCAAACAGGCCGCGATTCAAGCTTCCATCGTCTGGATCAGGTCTGCAAAGGCCAGCACGACATGATAACCGGTCGATGCGGGCATGAATTGCGACAGGGTTTTGCCATTCTCGTCGATATAATCGATCCACCCCCCTTCAGGGGTGAGATGCTCGTCCATCAGAATGTCAAAGCTGGTGCAGGCGGCGGCCGCGAAACTTTCCTCGCCCGTCAGGCGCAACATCATGAGGTGAGCCTGTAGCGCTTCCGTTTGCCCCCAGGTGCGCCTTCCGCCATTGTGGACGCTGCCATCACGCTTCACTTCCAGCAGGGTGCGGCCTGCGGAATCCAGTGTGCCCGTGGCGAAACTGTAGAGGCGCCCGGCAGCCGGGTGAAGCGCGTCTCCGCTGAGCTTGCTGTAGAGGTCTAGTAGCCAGACCCATTCGAATTGATGGCCGGGTTCGACCACCATCGCGGCGTCACCGTCCGGCTCGCTCCAGTCTGCCTTGAAGGTTTCGCCCAGCAGATTGCCGGGGCCCGCTGTGAATTTCGTTTCGAACAGCAGGATCAGCTTGGCCGCCTTGTCGAGATAGCCGCCTTCAGGGTCTGCAACATGCAGGGCGAGAAACGCTTCCAGCAGGTGCATGTGCGGGTTCTGGCTGCGGATTTGCGGCGGTGGCAGGTGCTCGGCATAGCCGCCATTGGTACGGTCTTTCAGACGGGCTTCAGCCGCGTCCATCAGCGCCCGTGCCGAAGCGAGTACACTGCCGCCATCCTGAACGACCATGCTGGCATTGGCGAGCGCGTAGAGCGCAAAGGCCAGATCGTAGAGGTCTGGCGTGACATCGGCGAGGCCGGAGCCGTCGCAATGGATGCGGTGTCCGGTCAGTCCGTCCGGGCGGCGGGCGAGGCCGCTGAGGATACGCACGCCCTGTTCGACATCTTCCATCGCTGTATCAGGTTTCCAGCCGAGCATGGCAGCCTGCGCGAAAACGAACGTTTGGCGCGCCTGAACGCGGACACGGGTTGTATCTTCGGGCATTGGGGAATGGTCGAGGGTCAGGCCTTCGCGAAACAAGCCACCGTCTCCGCTGCCTTTTTCGCTCCACAAAGGAAAGCAGGCATCAAACAGCCAGAAGCGGGCTTCGCGTGCCCTGCGCATCAATGCCGATCTGGACATGGACTTCACACCCCCTGGCAAATGTCACGTCAGGCAGCGTCTGTGGCTCGCCAAACCATCCGGCTTCCTGCTAACAGGAGTGCCATGAATTGGCCAGCGGCTGCCGGCCTGAAACTGCGAAAGAGTTCCAAGCCTTATGAGAGACAAGGTTTTCTTCCCGGTCGCCCTGTTGCTGGCACTGGCCATGGTGCTGATTGCTGTGTGGCCGGGCGTGGGCCGCCTGCCGAGTGGACCTGTTGCGGGCGACGGCGCCAATTATGAACGGATCACGGTAGACGGAGCCTATCTCAACAAGATCATGGCTGGCGGTGATGCAATTACCGAGCTGGTGCGTGACAAGAGCGGAAAATATTTGCTGTATATTCGCTCTGACGCGGAAACGCTGGGGCCAGACCCGGAGGAGGGCCCCCATTTCAGGCTGGCAAGCGATCTGGAACAGCAATTTTCCGGTATGCGCATTCGCGTGACAGTCCGAATGCGTCCAGCCGACACGCAGGGTGCGATGCAGGCAAAGTTGAATTATTCAACCGGCCGGTCTGGTGATTCCGGCTGGCAGATGTTCGATCTGAGCCCGGACTTCGGCGATTTCAGCTTTGAGTACAATGTGCCCGTTCGGAGTGGCGAACAGGGTTATGATTATCTTGGCATCCGGCCGGTCGTTCCAACCAAGCAGCGGGCCATTCTGGTCGAGCGGGTGACATTTGAGCGGCTGGGGCCGGCAGGCACCGAAAGCTGACAGCATTCCTCCCCGAAAAGTCTTTTCGGGGACAGGTTTCCCTGTTTAACCTGTACGGACAGGAATTTTCATGCCGGAAGGAACTCTTCTGCCGGTTTGAGCCTCATTAGCAGGAGATGAAATGCGCAAATATCTTGCCCCGCTTGGCCTGTTGGCGCTGGCGGCATGTGGAACACAAGCGTCTATGGAGACCCCTTTGGCAGATACGGTAAAAGCACCGGAACAGGCTGAAACTGATGTGGCGGCGACAGACCCATATCTCTGGCTGGAAGAGGTTGAAGGTGAAGACGCGCTCGCTTGGGTGCGTAGCCAGAATGAGCGTACACTGGCGGATTTGCAGTCCGATCCGAACTATCCCGCCTTCGAAGCCGCCGCAATTGAAGCGCTGACCTCTGCCGAGCGCATCCCCTACGGCACGATCCGCAATGGCATGGTCTACAATTTCTGGCAGGATGACACGCATGTGCGTGGCTTGTGGCGCCGGGCCAGCCTTGAGAGCTATGCCGGCGATGCGCCAGACTGGGAAACCGTGCTGGATTTCGACAAGCTGGCCGCCGAAGAGGGCAAGAACTGGGTTTATAAGGGCGCGGACTGTTTCGCGCCAAAAGGCAGTTCTGATTACAAATGCATGGTCTCTCTATCCAATGGTGGCAAGGATGCCGTTATCCAGCGTGAATTCGATCTTGTGACCAAGCAATTCGTCGAAGACGGCTTTGTTACTCCGGAAGCCAAGCAAGGCTCAGCCTGGGCCAGCCCGGACACGCTGCTGATTGCGACCGATTGGGGCGAGGGGACCGTTACCCAGTCCGGCTATCCCTTTGTGGTGAAGCGCTGGCAGCGCGGCACGCCACTGGACTCTGCCGAGGAGCTGATCCGCGGGGATGAAACAGATGTCGGCGTCTGGCCGATGGCGGTGGAACTGGAAGATGGCCGCGTGCTGCAGGGCGCTGTGGAGGCCGACACATTCTTCACCTCCAAATATTGGTGGTTCCCGGAAGGTGAAGCGGCTCCCGTGCAATTCCCAATCCCGCTGAAATCCAGCCCGCAGGGCGTGTATGAGGGCCAGTTGCTGGTCTCCCTGCAGGAAGACTGGGTGCCTGAAGGACAGGATGTCTCGTTCAAGTCCGGTGATCTGGTTGCCTTTGATGTGGACGCATTTCTTGAGACGCGGGACTTACCGCCAGTGTCTCTCGTCTTCCATCCGAATGAGGCGCAGGCCCTGGAGGGCGTTGCGATTGCCAAGAATGCGCTTCTTCTAGGCGTCAGCGATACCGCAGTCGGCAAGGTGATGCTGGCTGAGCCGGTGGAAGAGATTTGGGCTGTGCGCCCGGTGGAGCTGCCAGGGACGGGGCAGGCGAATATCGCTTTCGCCAGCGACCGCGAGGAAACAGTCTTCATCAATTATGAGGATTTCCTCACACCTGACTCCCTTTTGACCTACAACACATCCAGCGAGGCTGTGACGACGCTGAAAAGCCTGCCGCCGAAGTTTGATGCGACTGGACTGAAGGTGGAGCAGCACTTTGCGACATCCAAGGATGGCACGAAGATCCCGTACTTCCTTGTCAGCAAGGCGGATATCCCGATGGATGGGACAACGCCGACATTGCTGTATGGTTATGGCGGCTTCCAAGTCTCAATGAACCCGTCCTATAGCGCGGTGACTGGCCGCCTCTGGCTGGAGAAAGGCGGTGCCTATGTGTTGGCCAATATTCGCGGGGGCGGGGAGTTCGGTCCGGCCTGGCACCAGGCTGGCCTGAAGAAAAATCGCCAGCGCATCTATGATGATTTTATCGCTGTCGGCGAGGATCTTGTCGCGACTGGCGTCACCAATCCCGAGCATCTGGGGATCATGGGCGGCTCCAATGGCGGCCTTCTGATGGGGGTCATGCTGAACCAGCGCCCCGATCTCTGGAATGCGGTGGTGGTGCAGGTGCCTCTGTTGGACATGATGCGCTACCATCTGCTGCTGGCAGGCGCCTCATGGGTGGATGAGTATGGTTCTCCCGATGTGCCTGAAGAGCGTGCATTTCTAGAGACGATTTCGCCCTATCAGAACTTTGATGCGTCAAAGCCCTATCCGGTGCCATTCTTTGTCACCTCAACGAAGGATGACCGCGTGCATCCGGGGCATGCTCGCAAGATGGCGAAGAAGTTCGAGGCGGCGGGGCTGCCTTTCTATTATTATGAGAATATTGATGGTGGACACTCGGCCGCAGCGAACCAGCAGGAGCGTGCAAAGCGTTCTGCGCTGGAGTTTACCTATCTGACGCAAAAGCTGTTCCCGCAAACAAGCATGGAATAAAGTCTGTTAAGAGAACCCTCTCGAATAAGTTTCTAAATGGAACTTGATCGGGAGGGGCTCGATTTTGCTTGCATGGGTCCTAGATGGGGCTCATGACTGGTACGATGTATCTTAACGCGCCGCCGCCCGAGAATGACGTCGTCCGCCTTGAAAACCTGTCAGAAACGCACCGAAGCGACCTGCAGGATTCCAGTGTGGCCGCGTCGATGTGGGAATGGATGCCGGTGATTCCGACCGGCACGAGCCTAGACGCCTATATCGATTATTGTCTCGCAGAAATGAGGGGCGACTCCTTCTACCCCTTTGTCGTCTATCGCAAATCTGACAATAGCTTCGCAGGTCTGGTCGCGTATGAGCGCGTCTCACGGACGCACCGGCGTCTCGGTGTCGGGTTTCTCTGGCATCCTGAGCATGTGCGCGGAACGGATGTCGTTCCGGCAACGCAGCTCGCGCTGCTGGAGCGCGCTGTGCAGGCAAGGTTTCAGCGGATTTCCTATTATATCCCTGAGGAAAATGAGCGAGCCTTGCGCGCGTTTGACCGGATAGGTGCGCGACGTGAAGGCGTGATCCGTCATTATATGCGGGCTGCCAATGGCACCTGGAGCAATGTGGTCGTGCTCTCGCTCATTACGGATGAGATAAAAGCCGCTATGGACGTGCTGGGTGACCGGGTGCGCCAGCTGCAACTGGCTTGACGCTAAGGCCTGCGCGTGCTTTAGCCCCGCGAACATCTGCGCAAATTAGAGAAGCGCGCTTTGACTGAACCCGTGAGGTCAGCGAGGCCCCCCGCCCGGCGAAGTGTCGCTCAGCGGGGCTCTTCTGCTTTGTGTGGTGGTTTGGAGCGCCTATGTCAGAGGGTCTGACACATGGCAAAGGAGCGATAAGATGTTCGACACACTGAGCGAACGCCTTGGCGGGATTTTTGACGGTCTTACAGGCCGCGGCGCACTATCCGAAAAGGATGTGAGCGCTGCGCTGCGTGAGATTCGCGTTGCCCTGCTGGAGGCGGACGTCGCCCTGCCAGTGGTGAAGGACTTTATCGGCAATGTGAAATCCCGCGCCGTTGGCGAGGAAGTCATCCGCTCCGTCAAGCCGGGCCAGCAAGTCATCAAGATTGTCTATGACGCCCTCATCGAAATGCTGGGTGGCGAAGATAGTGATAGCAGCCTGCGCATCGACAGCCCGCCGGCGGTGATCCTTATGGCGGGCCTTCAGGGCTCCGGTAAGACGACGACCACGGGTAAGCTCGCAAAGCGCCTGTCTGAGAAAGAGCGCAAGAAGGTTCTGCTCGCTTCGCTCGACACACGCCGTCCGGCCGCCATGGAGCAGCTGGCCATCCTGGCTGACCAGTGCGGCGACAATGTTGTCTCCCTGCCTATCATTCAGGGCCAGCTGGCGACGGATATTGCCCGCCGCGCGATGAACGCCGCCAAGCTTGGCGGCTATGATGTGCTGATCCTCGATACGGCCGGCCGTACGACCATCGACGAGCAGATGATGAATGAAGTGGCGGAAATTGCGGACATCGCAGACCCGTCTGAAACCCTGCTGGTCGCAGACTCCCTGACCGGTCAGGACGCCGTTGAGACAGCCAACCGCTTCCATGCGCGCCTGCCGCTGACCGGGCTGGTCCTGACGCGGATGGATGGCGATGGCCGCGGCGGCGCTGCGCTATCCATGCGCGCCGTGACCGGCCTGCCGATCAAGTTCATGGGTGTCGGCGAAAAGCTGGACGGTCTGGATGCCTTCGATGCCAAGCGCGTCGCGGGCCGCATTCTGGGTCAGGGGGACATCGTCTCGCTGGTCGAGAAGGCTGCCGAGCAGATGGACGCCGCGAAGGCTGAACGCATGGCGGAGAAACTCCGCAAGGGTGAGTTCGATCTGGAAGACATGGCAGAACAGTTCCGCCAGATGCAGCGCATGGGCGGTCTTGGCGGCCTGATGGGCATGTTGCCTGGCGCGCGCAAGGCCAAACAGGCCATGGAATCTGCTAATCTGGATGACAATGTCCTGAAGCGGCAGGAAGCGATCATCATGTCGATGACCCGGCAGGAACGCCGCAAGCCGGCGGTTCTGAACGCATCGCGTCGTAAACGGATTGCCGCCGGTGCCGGCGTGACGGTGCAAGAGGTCAACAAGGTGCTGAAGATGCACCAACAGATGGCCGGCATGATGAAGAAGATGCGCAAGAAGGGCGGCATGAAAAACATGCTGGGCGCTGCGCAGGCGGCGGGTCTGTCTCCAGCAGATCTGGCGAAAATGGGTGGCCAGGGTGGTATGCCCGGCCTTGGCGGCGGATCGCTGCCGCCCGGTATGGGCGGACTGCCGGGCCTTGGGGGAGGCAAGAAGAAATGAACACGGACACAGACGCCATGGCCATGCTGCAGCTGACCAAGCTGCGCTCCAGCATCGACAATCTGGATGCGATCATCATCCATACCCTGGCCGAGCGCTTCAAGGCGACCCAGGAAGTCGGCAAGCTGAAAGCCGTGCACAATATGCCGCCTGCGGACAAAGCCCGCGAGGCGCGCCAGATCGACCGCCTGCGCACATTGGCACAGGAAAGCGGCCTTGACCCTGCCTTTGCCGAGAAACTTTTGAATTTCATCGTGGCGGAAGTCATCCGCCATCATGAGCAGATCCGCGACCTAGAAGCGGACGACTGAGTATTACATCCGAGACGCCAGACTTACAGGAGATACACACATGGCCCTCAAGATCCGACTCGCCCGTGGCGGGTCCAAGAAACGCCCCTTCTATTCCGTCGTTGTTGCAGACGCACGCGCCCCGCGCGATGGCCGCTTCATCGAGAAAATCGGCACGTATGATCCGCGCCAGCCGAAGGATTCCGAAAACCGCGTGAAAATCGACGGTGAGAAAGCTGCTGAATGGGTCCGCAAGGGCGCGCAGCCGACCGACCGCGTCGCACGCTTCCTGTCCCAGATCGAAGTTGACGGCAAGCCGATCCTGACCTGGGAACATGGCAACAACCCGAAGAAGGGTGAGCCAGGCAAGAAAGCGCAAGAGCGCGCTGCCGAGAAAGCTGAGAAGGCTGCTGCTGCCGCTGAGGCCGCCGCTGCTCCGGCAGAGGAAGAAGCTCCGGCTGCTGAAGAAGCCGCTGCTGAATAAGGCTGGCTGACAGTCTCGGAAATTCAAGGCCGGTGCCCGTCTGGGTGCCGGCCTTTTTCGTGGGCCGGTTCAGATTTGCGTAATTGCGCAGTCAGTCGCCCCTTGCGGGCGGTCCTATTCTGAACATTCAGCAACTGAAGGAACCCGGCAGCGTTCAGGCAGTATGGTCTAGGACAGGTCTAAGACCCGAAAGGAGACTGACATGCTGAAGACCCGCGATATGCGTAGCGCTGCCCTGGCCGCTGGTGCCCTTGCCCTCACTCTGCCTGCCGCAGCGGATTATCACTCCAAGCGTGGATATGATGGCTATGGAGGGCGTGGCCATGGGGAGGGAATTGTTCTGCATGCGGATGCGGATTTTTCGGGTGAGAGCATCCGTCTGAATGGCGCCGAGCCTGATCTCTCCCGTTTTCGCTTCAATGACAGGGTGTCTTCCATCAGTCTGCGCTCCGGTGCGTGGGAAGTCTGCACGGATGCAAACTTCCGGGGGCGATGCGAAGTGATCGATGGAAATGTCGCTCGACTGAATGAGTATCGGTTGAACGACAATATTTCTTCTGTTCGGCCTGTTAGCCGTCGTGGCGACTGGCGCGGACACCCCGGTGATCGCGAAGACTGGCAGGGCGGCCGGGGCGCGCGCGGTGGTCTTGTCCTGTTTGCGGATTCAGAATTGCGGGGCCCTTCCATTGAGATTGGCGAGGATGTGTCTGATCTCAACGCCTATCGCTTCAATGACAAGGCAAGTTCATTCCTCGTCACGCGCGGGACCTGGCAAGTCTGCGAGCATGCGAATTATCGGGGGCGGTGCGAGATCATCTCTGGCGGTGAGGGCGACCTCAAACCCATCCGGATGAATGACAATATTTCGTCGGTTCGGCGTTTCCATGGTCGCTGGTAGCCGTACGTGGCGCTTGCCCTGCGCTACCGTCTCGCTAGAGAAGGCAGAATGAGTGCAGATGAAAACAGGTTGATTGTCGTGGGCGCCATCAAAGGCGCCCATGGTGTGAGAGGAGAGGTGCGGGTGAAAAGCTTTACCGCCCTTCCCGAAGATGTGTTCGGCTATGGTGCCTTGATGGATGAGGCAGGCAAACCTGTCCTTACGCCGGTAAATACCAAGCCGGGCAAGGACCATTTCATCGTTCGCCCGAAGGAGCAGAAACAGAAAGAAGAGTGGGATGCCCTGAAGGGCACCCTGTTGCATGTGCCCCGGTCGCGCTTGCCCAATACGGAAGATGGCGAATTCTATATTGAAGACCTGATTGGCCTCAGCGTCTTTGCCGGCGGCAATGAACCGGCCGGCATGGTGCGCGCAGTGCAGAATTTCGGCGCGGATGATCTGCTGGAGATCCGCCTGAAAGATCACGGAGCCACAATACTCGTCCCGTTCACCCTGGTGGATGTGCCTATAGTTGATGTGGCCTCTGGCCGGGTCGTCATTCCTGATCTCACCACTTGGGCGGAGCACGACGAAAGCGACTGATCAGGCATGTTGCCGCCCGTTCAGGCAGAAGGTGGCATAAGACATGGGTTAAGAAACGAGGTATATTGCCCATGTTTACGAAACTCATCCGCTTTGCTGCGTTTCTGGCGCTCCCGCTAACCGCGGCCGGGACAGCTGCGGCGCAATATGAAGCGGCAGGCGAACCCGCAGGGCTGATGCTGTTCAGCGGCCAGGACTATCAGGGCGATGTGCGTGAAGTGTTTGAGCCGGTCTACACATTGAACGATTATCGCTTCAATGACCGGGCTCGCTCTGTCGCTGTGCTGTCAGGCGCGTGGGAGCTGTGCGAGCATTCCGATTTTACAGGGCGCTGCGTCTTCATCCGGCATGATGTTGCCGATCTAGACTGGTACGGGCTGGATTATGAAATCAGCTCCGCCCGCCCGATCTATGAATATACTGAGGCCGAACACGGCCTGATGTTCGTGCGGGATGATCAGGGCTACATCCGGTACGCCGACAATGATCGCTATGGCTATGACAATTATTCTCATGGGTACGGCGTCAGCACGCGGGTCAGCGTCTATCATTATGGCTATTCGCCGACATATCGGTCCTATGGATATTATGATCCGCGGTTTGGCTATGGACCTTACGGTTTTGCTTGGACTCGTCATGGCGTGAACCGTCATTACGGCCATGATTATCGGCGGGACTATCGTCATCGCAGGCCCGATCTAAGGGGGCATTATGGTGCACGTGATGGCGCCGTCACACTGTATGTCGATTCCTATGAAAGGGGGGCATCGCTGGGGCTGAATGAGGGTGTATCCGATCTTAGCCGCTACCGGTTCAACGACAATGTGTCCTCCATCAAGATCCGCAGCGGGAAGTGGGAAGTATGCGAGCATGCAAACTTCAAGGGCCGTTGCCAGATCATTGATGCGTCAAATGACAAGCTGAATGGCCTCCGCCTGAATGACAATATTTCTTCCATTCGTCCAGTGGACGGACAGGGCCATCGGGGAAACAGAAATGATGGCGATCGCCGTTATGACGGGCCACGAGGCGGGCGGGATCATCGAGGGGATCGTGACGATTCCCATCGCGGTGAGCGCAGGCCCCATACAGAGGGTGTCGTGACCCGCACCCGCGGAGATGGTCTGGCAGGCGGACCGGCCTCAGAGCAGGTAAGGCGTCCACAGCCGCGCCCGGGTCAGCCTGTGCGTGCGGACATCAATCGTCCGCAACGGGAAGGCCAGGCTCGTCAGGATGTCCTTCCGCAACGCGAACGCGTTCAGCAACAGCGCGTTCTCCCGAAGTCACCTGCTTTTCGTAATCGCGAGGATTTGGAGCGCCCGGACGCGGTGCAGGATGTGCGGCGCCGGGCAAAGCGTGCGCGTGACATCCGTCCGGTCGAGCGTCGTCCGCAGGAGGCCCGTTCTACGCCGCGTCGTGCCGAGCCTATTCGGCCACAAGGCCAGGCCGCACCTCAGCGGGCAAATGTACAATCCCAGTCTGCGCAGTCCCGGACGCCCGTACAAAGTCGGCCTCAGGCCAGGCCGCAACCCCAACGTCCGCAAGCGGCTCCGGCCCGGCCACAGCGCGCGCAGGTCCAGCCACCCCGGCCGCAGCCGCAGGCGCGCCCACAGCAGCAACCACAACCGCAGAGAAATAATGACAAGAGATCGCCAGCTCTGCGCGCTCGCGACAATCCTCAGAAGCAGTAAGACGTTAGGGGTCTCAGCCGAGCTTACGCCCGCGGGTCATTCCACTCGCGGGCGATGCCGTATCCGCCACGGCGGGTCAGCCAGAACATGCCGATCAGGTCAAACATGCCTGCACCGAGGCGGCCTAGAAAGCCGTATTTGGACTGACCGGCCAGGCGCTTGCGGTCATTCACCCTTTCTTCCCGAACATCCCAGCCAGCCCGCTTGATCAGGGCCGGCAGAAAGCGGTGCATTGAGGCAAAGAAGGGCAGGTCGCGGAAGGCCGCCGTGCGGATCAGTTTCCAGCCGCAGCCCGTATCGGTGGCATCATCGCGCAGCACAAACCTGCGAACGCCATTGGCCACGCGGGATTGCACCCATTTGAAGCCGGAATCATTCCGGCTATTGCGCTTGCCGGCAATGATGCCGAGCCGGGCCGGTGCACCGGGCTGAATGATCTCCTTCCAGAGGCGGGCCGTGTCGGCCGGATCATTCTGGCCATCGCCATCCAGCAGCTGCACCCATTCCCCGCGCGCGGATTTCAGGCCGGTGAACAGGGCGGCAGATTTGCCGCGCCGCGCGACATGGTTCAGCACGATCACTGTGTCTGGATGTTTCGCCTTGACCTCAGCCAGTTCGGCGGCTGTCGCATCAGCCGAGCAGTCATTCACGCAAATGACCTCGAAGGCGATGCCGGACAGCTGTTCATGCACCTCATCTATGACGGGGTGCACATTGCCCTCTTCATTGAAGAAGGGGATCAGAACCGAAAGGGCGGGGCGAGTTTCCATCCTCTCTGGACTAGAGGTTGCGGCAGGCGCGGTCCAGCCTCATTTATCTGCCGCATCGGCGCGGCGACGCAGTTCAATCTCTGCCTTGTGGTCACCTGACAGGGCAGCCTGTTTCAGCTCGGCTGGCGTCATGCTGGCATAGGTTTCCGGCGGCTCTGTTGAGGCCTTGCCGGGTTTGCGCCCCATGCAGAGTGCGATGACGCTGGCAAAAATGCCCATGCCCCTGATCCTTCTTTATTCGTGTCGGGCTAAACTATGCCTGTTGTCAGCCGATCCGGAAAGGTGGAGAAGGCCCACATTCAGGAGGGGGATATGGACATTTATCATATCTGGTTCGATCTGAGGCCGGGCACGGATGAGCGGGCCTTTGCGCCAGCCCTTTCGGCTTTTCTGGATCACATGCGTGATGAGGGCCGCATTGAGGCATGGCGGATGATGCGCTGCAAGCTGGGGCTGAGGCCCGATGATGTGCGCGAGTTTCACATCATGATCGAAACGCAAGACCTGGCGCAGCTGGACAGCGCCTTCAAGGCGGCCGCGGCACGCTCCGGTGAAATGGATACGCTGCATTTTACGGCCAATGCGATGGTGACCAACGTCAAATTCGGTCTGTTCCGCGATTGGCCGGACCGGGCGTGACAGCATATGCGTGACGGCGGGGTCTGCCTGCGCTAAAGGCTCGCCTCATGTTCGAGACAAGTTTCATCACCCTGTTCCCCGAGGCTTTTCCGGGGCCGCTGGGCGTTTCCATTCTGGAGCGCGCCCGCAAGGAAGGCATCTGGAATTGGGAGACGGTGGATCTGCGTCCCTTCGGCCTTGGCAAGCACAAGAACGTCGATGCGCCGCCCGCCGGGGGCGGGGCCGGGATGGTGATCCGCCCGGATGTGGCGAGTGCTGCGATTGAGAGTATCGACACGGCTGACAAGCATCTTGTCTATCTATCGCCGCGCGGTGTGCCGTTCACCCAGTCCAAGGCGCATCAATATGCGGGCGGTAAGGGGCTGGTGCTGTTTTGCGGCCGGTTTGAAGGCCTGGACCAGCGCGCCATTGATGCGCATGGACTGGAAGAGGTCTCCATGGGCGACTATGTGCTGGCGGGCGGAGAGGTTGCCGCCATGGCGATGGTCGAGGCTGTTGTGCGGCTTTTGCCCGGTGTGGCGGGCAATGAAGCCTCTTTGACCGACGAATCCTTCGAGAATGGATTGCTGGAACATGACCAGTACACCCTGCCCAGGCAGTGGGGTGAGCGCGGGACTCCGGAGGTTTTGCTGTCTGGAGATCACAAACGTATAGAAGAATGGCGGTTTAACAGCGCAAAAGCGTTGACAAAAGAACGCCGTCCCGATTTATACGCCGCTTACTCCAAGACCCACGAATTCCAACCGCCGGAGACAGGCGATGAACATGATTGAACAGCTTGAAGCGGAAGAGTTCGCCCGCGTTGTCGGCGACAAGAACATTCCAGACTTCTCCCCGGGCGATACGCTGTCTGTGAACGTCCGCATCAAGGAAGGCGACCGTGAGCGCGTGCAGCGCTTCGAAGGCGTCTGCATTGCCCGCGCAGGCGGTGGCATCAATGAGAGCTTCACGGTTCGCAAGATTTCCTTCGGTGAAGGCGTAGAGCGTGTATTCCCGCTCGCTTCCCCGATGATCGAAAGCATCGAAGTGAAGCGCAAGGGCCGCGTGCGCCGTGCGAAACTCTACTATCTGCGCGACCGTCGCGGTAAATCTGCCCGTATCGCAGAGCGTACCACCGGTCATGGCATCGAGACGGTCGAGATCGCCGTTTCCAAGACCGAGCGTCGCCGCCAGAAAGATGCAGAAAAAGCTGCCCGCAAGGAAGCTGCTGCCAAGGCGCGCGAAGAAGCTGCCAAGACGAAAGCCGCTGAAGAGGCTGCCGCCGCTGCAGCTGCTGAGGCCGAAGCAGCTGCCGCTGAAGGTGCTGCTGAAGAATAGATTGCCCGGCCCATGGCCAGGATTTGAAACAGCGCTTCTGCCAAAAGCAGGGGCGCTTTTCTTTTGGGGCGTAGGATTTTGTGCCACGGTCAGGCCATGAGAAATCTCTGTCTTACGGTTCTGTGTGCGGGGTTGCTGGCCGGCTGTGATGCCCCGCAGGAAACGCTCAGCATTACCGTGCCAGCCTGCCGCCCGCCCGGTGTGGACCAGGGCATCCTGTCGATTGGCGAGGTCAGCTTTCAACCCGCCCAGGTACAGGCTGAGGCAATCGAAGACGCGCTGGGCCGTCCGGCCCTGTCGATCCGTCTGGATGAGGCGGGAGCAGAGGATCTGGCCGGTCTGACGCGGGAGAATATTGGGCAGACACTGCCCTTGCGCGTGGACGATGAGGTTATCATGTCTCCTATCGTAACGGAGGCAATCTCCGGCGGAATGCTGCAGGTTGCGGGCGATTTCGACAGGGACGAGCTGGAAAGTCTGGTCCGCCGACTGTTGCCGCCATGCGACCAAGAGGCGGGTTGAAGCACTTGCCCCTTTCCAGCAGCGCTTTCGTCGCTATTGTGCGCCGCGAAATGAAGAGATGAGGGTTCAATGGCCGGCAAGACGCTTTACGACAAGATCTGGGACGCGCACGTGGTGCATACGGATGCAGATACGGGTGAAAGCCTCCTCTATATCGATCTGCATCTTATCCACGAAGTGACGACGCCTCAGGCCTTTGCCGGTTTGAAGGCAGCCGGACGGGGCGTGAGACGTCGAGACCTGACACTGGCCGTGGCGGACCATAATACGCCAACGGAAAACCAGTCGGCTGGCCTGGCCGGTGTGAAAGACCCGGAGGCGCGCAACCAACTGGAAACGCTGACGCGCAATGTTGCCGAATACGAAATCGAGTATTTTCCGATGGGGGATATTCGCAACGGCATCGTGCATGTCGTCGGCCCGGAGCAGGGACGTACGCAACCCGGTATGACGATTGTCTGCGGCGACAGTCACACCTCTACGCATGGTGCATTTGGCGCGCTGGCGCATGGCATCGGCACGAGTGAAGTGGAGCATGTGCTGGCAACGCAGACCCTTCGGGCCCGCAAGATGAAGAACATGGCAATTGAGGTGTCCGGCAGCCTGAAAGAGGGCGTCACGGCGAAAGACCTGGCGTTGCACATCATTTCCGTCATCGGGACGGCAGGCGGCACAGGCCATGTCATGGAGTTTCGCGGCGGTGCGATCCGCAAGCTCTCCATGGAAGGGCGCATGACGCTGTGCAATCTGTCTATAGAGGGCGGCGCGCGTGCAGGTCTCGTCGCGCCGGATGAGAAAACCTTCGCCTATATCAAGGGCCGCCCGGCCGCGCCGAAGGCTGGCGCCTGGGATCTGGCCGAAACATATTGGCGCACACTGCACAGCGATGATGACGCCGTATTTGACGAAATCGTCCACATCAAGGGTGAAGATGTCGAGCCGACCGTGACCTGGGGCACCAGTCCGGAGCAGGGCATTGCCCTGTCAGGCATTATTCCGAAGCCGGAAGACTTTGACGATCCGGTCAAGGCGGCCGCCTGTGAACGGGCGCTGGCCTATATGGGGCTTGAAGGCGGCAAGCCGATCAAAGGTACGCCAGTTCAGCGTGTCTTTATCGGATCATGCACCAATAGCCGGATCGAAGATTTGCGCGCCGCGGCCGATGTCGCCAAAGGCAATCATGTGGCCGAAGGCGTGCGGGCCATGGTCGTGCCGGGCTCAGGTCTCGTGCGGGTGCAGGCCGAAGAGGAAGGTCTGGACCAGATCTTCATCGAGGCGGGCTTTGAATGGCGCGAGCCGGGCTGTTCCATGTGCCTCGGCATGAACCCGGACACGCTCGCCCCCGGTGAGCGCTGTGCATCGACGTCCAACCGCAACTTTGAAGGCCGCCAAGGCCGCGATGGCCGCACGCATCTGATGAGCCCTGCACTGGCGGCACGCGCCGCGATTACCGGTGTGATTGGCTAAACCGAGCTTTAAGTTGCCTCTGCGGTGGCAGGGGAGGATAGTCCGGCCAAAGTATAACCCAGATCATGGAGTTGTTGATGGCTGGACCTGTTTCTCTTCCCGGTGGTGTGACTTTGGATGGCCCGCGTGGACGCACCTATGCGTCCATTCTGGAAACTGTCGGCTCAACGCCGCTGGTCGCCGCGCCGAAATTCGCTGAGTCCGAGGGCGTGAAGGCCACCCTTCTCTTCAAGTGCGAATTCTTCAATCCGCTGGCGAGCGTAAAGGACCGGATCGGTCTGAACATGATCCTGCAGCTGGAAGCGACCGGGAAGCTGAAGCCCGGTGGCACGCTTGTGGAGCCGACCTCTGGCAATACCGGGATCGCGCTGGCATTTGTCGCGGCGAGCCGGGGGTATCGCCTGATCCTGACCATGCCGGAATCCATGTCGATCGAGCGGCGGCGCATGTTGGCCTATCTGGGGGCAGAACTTGAACTGACGCCCAAGGAAAAGGGCATGGGCGGCGCCATAGCCAAGGCCAAGGAGATCCTTGAAGCAACCGAAGGCGCTGTGATGCCGAGTCAGTTCGACAATCCGGCAAACCCTGCCATTCATGAAGTGACCACGGCAGAGGAAATCTGGACCGACACGGACGGCGCTGTTGATGCGGTCATCGCAGGGATCGGCACGGGCGGCACGTTTACCGGATGCGGTAAAGTGCTGAAGACGCGCAAGCCAGAGCTGAAAATGTATGCTGTCGAGCCGGAAGGCAGCCCGGTCCTGTCTGGCGGAGAGCCGGGCCCGCACATGATCCAGGGCATTGGTGCGGGCTTTATTCCGGGCAATGCCGATACATCCCTGCTGGATGAAGTGGTAAAGGTGTCGAATGATGAGGCCTTCGCCACCGCCCGCAAACTGGCCATGCTGGAAGGTATTCCAGGCGGGATTTCTTCAGGCGCAGCCGCAGCTGCGGCTGTGAAAATCGGCCAGCGCGATGAGATGGAGGGCAAAACGATTGTCACCATCCTGCCAAGCTTTGCGGAGCGGTATGTCTCGACAGCGCTGTTCGACGGGCTGTAATCTGGCCGGATGATTACAGCTCTCGACCATATTGTGCTGGTTTGCCCCGACATTGAGGCAGCCACGGGCGTCTATTCGGCCTTGCTGGGGCGGCAGCCGGATTGGCGTGCCTCATCGGAGGGGGCGGCCACGGCGATCTTTCGCGTTGCGAACACGGCGATTGAGTTGATGGCGCCAGATGGCGAAGGCGCTGTGGCGGATCGTCTGCGGGAGATCATCACGGAAGAGGGGCCGGGCCTGAAGAGTCTCGCCTTCGCAGCGGAGGATATTGGCTTCGCCCATCACAAGCTGACGCGCCGGGGCCTGATGCCTGGCGAGATCAGTGAAAGCGCCAGCATCAACGAAATCGACGGAAAAACGCGCAAATGGAGCCGTTTTCGCTGTTGTGACACTGAAACCGGCGGCGTGAAAGTGTTTGTCATTGCGCCGGAAACGCCTTTGCCTGTGCAAGATGCAGGGGCAGATCAGGTCATGTCCCTGGACCATATTGTCATTGATACACCAAATCCCGACAGGGCGCTGGGGCTCTATGGGGCCCGGATTGGCCTCGACCTGGCGCTCGACCGGACACGGGAAGCGTGGAAGACGCGGTTTCTGTTTTTCCGCACGGGCGGGCTGACCTTTGAAGTGATCCACAGGCTGGGGGAAGCGCATGATCCTGCCGGTCCGGACAGGATCTGGGGGCTGACCTGGCAGGTAGAGGATTTGCAGGCGGCGTATGACCGGCTATCTGAAGCCGGATTCAATGTTTCGGAGCTGCGCAAGGGACGCAAACCCGGATCCACGGTTTTCACGGTGCGCGACGGCACAATGGGGGTCCCCACCCTGTTCATCGCGCATAGTTCAGGATAGGACACGTTTCCATGAAAGCATTTACTCAACTGACCGGAACGGCGGCCCCTCTGCTGGAAAAGGGCAAGCCGATGTCGAATGTCGACACCGACATGATCATCCCGAAACAATTCCTGAAGACGACGGAACGCACAGGCCTCTCCAAGGGCCTGTTTCACGAACTGAAAACCCTGTCAGATGGCTCGCCAAACCCGCAATTCGTTCTGAATCGCCCGGAATATGCGACGGCCAGCATCCTGATCGCGGGCAAGAATTTTGGCTGCGGTTCCTCTCGTGAGCATGCGCCGTGGGCGCTGCTGGATCAGGGGATTACCTGCGTTATCGCGCCGAGCTTTGCCGATATCTTCCACAATAATTGCTACAAGAACGGCATTTTGCCGGTCTGCTTGCCGGAAGATGTCTGCCAGAAGCTGGCGGAACAGGCGGGCGGGTCGAACCATGTCTTTACCGTCGACCTGGAAGCGCAGACTGTGACCGGGCCGGATGGTGAGAGCCATGGTTTTGAGGTCGATGAAGGCCGTAAGGCGAATTTGATGGCAGGTCTGGATGAGATTGGCGCGTCGCTGACCGCTTCCGCGCGAATTGACGCCTTTGAAGCCGAGCGCAAACTTACAAAACCCTGGCTGGAGCCAGCCCGGTAAACGTCTGAAGGAGGCCAGGCAGATGCGCAAACTCACAGGTCTTGTTGCGGGGCTGTTTCTGTTGGGCGCTGTGAGCGCCTGCCATACAGACCCGTTCAGCACCAAGCCGGAAGTGAATGTCAAACTGCCTGCCAAGAAAGCCCCTGCAGATGATGGGGCGCAAGACACAGGCGAGGAAAGCCCGTCACAGCCATGATTGTCATTGAGGGCACGGTGCGATTGCCGGTCGGGAATATTGAGGCCGCGAAGCCTGCAATGTTTGCCATGGTGTCGGCCAGTCGCGCGGAAGAGGGGTGTATCGATTACGCCTACGCCTTCGACCTTGTTGATCCGGGCCTTGTTCGCGTAACGGAGAGATGGGAGAGCCGCGCCGCTCTGGAGGCACATTTCAAGACAGCGCATATGGCAAAATGGCGCCAATCTTTTCCCGATCTTGGCATTACAGATCGCTCGCTTCGACTTTATGAGGCTGAGGCTGAGCCGATCTGACGCGCGACCGTTCCGGTCTCCCCCGTTGCGCAGACGCAGCCCCGCCGTTACTAGAAATCGCAATAGCTGTGCCCGTTGGCGGCGCAGGCCCAAACTCAGTGGAGTGTAAGACGTGAAACAGACTCTTTTGCTGCTGCCCGGTGACGGAATTGGCCCGGAAGTGATTGCCGAGGTCAAGCGGCTGGTGGATTTGCTCGCGCCGGATCTGGAGATTGAGGAAGGTCTTGTGGGTGGCGCGTCCTATGACGCGCATGGCACGCCGCTGACGGATGAAACCTTGCAGCGCGCACTGGCCTCTGATGCCGTTCTGCTTGGCGCGGTGGGTGGCCCGAAATGGGTCGGCACGGCCCGTGACAAACGCCCTGAGGCGGGCCTGCTGGCACTGCGTAAGGGCCTCGACGTGTTCGCCAATCTACGGCCGGCTTTCTGCTTTCCCGCGCTGGTCAGCGAATCCAGCCTGAAGCCGGAGGTGGTGGAAGGTCTGGACATCATGATCGTCCGGGAGCTGACGGGCGGCGTCTATTTCGGCACGCCGCGCGGTATCGATGAAAAGGGTGGTCTGCGTCGCGGTTATGACACTGCGATCTACACCCATCCGGAAATCGAGCGCGTAACACGCGTTGCGTTCGAGATTGCCCGTGGCCGGTCTGGCCGGGTTTGCTCGGTCGAGAAGTCGAACGTGATGGATTCCGGCCTGTTCTGGCGCCAGGAAGTAACGCTCGCCCATGCCGAGCTGGGAGCGGGTGTGGACCTTTCCCATATGTATGCAGATGCCTGCGCCATGGAACTCGTCCGTGCACCGAAACAGTTCGATGTGATCCTGGCGGATAATCTGTTCGGGGACATCCTATCGGATGAGGCCGCCATGCTGACCGGGTCTATTGGTATGCTGCCGTCAGCTTCTCTTGGCGCTGAGGGCACGCCGGGCCTGTATGAACCTGTCCATGGGTCTGCGCCCGACATTGCAGGCAAGGGCATCGCAAACCCGTGCGCGGCCATCCTCTCCTTTGAAATGGCGCTGCGCTGGTCTCTGAGCCGTGGGAAAGTGGCAGACGCGCTGTTCGCAGCTGTGGGTGCTGCACTCGACAAGGGCGCGCGTACCAAGGATCTTGGCGGTGAGTTAAGCACGCGCGAGATGACGGACGCGATTATCGCGGCGCTCTAGGATTTTTCTTTGGTTTTGCGGGTGCCGGGCGCAGGCGGGTCTTGCGGCGGCCCCGCAAAGCATTGCGCCTTTTCCATCCAGGCTTTTGCATTGCCGCCATGCACATTCAGGGCCGTATCCTGAATATTTCGCGTCTGCGTAACGACCTGACAGAACGCTTCAGCAGCGCCTTCAATGCGCTCCGCGGCGCTTTCATCCCCATAAGTCCAGATCTCTCCGGATGGGGCAGTCAGAACAAGATGCGGCATGGGTTGGGGGATGTCTTCCTTGCGGTTCAGGAAGGTCCAGCCATATGTGTTGACGCCCAGCACGACGATATTCCGTATGCGGTCTTCATTCTGTCGGATGATGCCTAGCTGGTCATACACTTCCTGACCGTGTGCCCAGGTCTCCATCAGACGTGCTGTGATGGAAGACCGCGCACTCATGGAGGGGCCGACCCACGCAAGGCGCTGGCTCGGGTCTGCCTCCGCGAAGGCGCCTGCTGTCTCCTGAGCCAGTTGCAGCCAGTCTGCGCGCAACGCTGTTCCAGACAGGCCACCGAAATGCTCGGATTCCTTCTCGGTCAGGGAACCCGCCTTAAGAGCGTCCATCAGATCCGAAACCAGCGTGTGGAACGCCGCCTCGTCTTTGAGGGAAAAGAGGGCGGCCTTGTTCCAGAAATGCAAATGGCGGATCACCATATCGATGGTCCACGCCTTGAAGCCGGTTTCCTGAAGATAGTCGGCGTCTTCAAGCGGAGCGATGAGATCGCCCAGGGCGCGCGTTTCTGCGAGAAAATCCAGCGCTTGCTGCATCGGGCCTAGCTATAGTCTGCGATGCGACAGAGCAGGTTGCCGCGAAACTCGAAGAAGCTGGCGCCGCGTACTTTCACGGTTTCACCGGAACGAATGCCGTTCGGCAGGTCAACGGCGGCCTTTCCTTCGAATTCGATTTCTGCGGCCGCTTTGCCTGCGCCCGAGACAATATTGACCAGCCTTTGCCGACGATAAGTGAAGGCGTTGCCGGACAATTCAGCCACTTGGCGCATCATGTCCTTGCCATCAAGGCGCATGGATTGGCCGGTATTAGAAATATTTTCGAAGACAACATCTTCAGTGACGCAATCGAGCATGCCGTCGATGTCGCGGGCGTTGTAACTGGCGATGTAACGGTTGATCACGTCATCTAGCACGACGGCAACCTCCAGAGTTTGTGTTGTTTTTGGTCTGCCTCAGCAGCGACACTTTAGCAACAGGCTTTCGTAACACGCAAAGATGCGTCATAAGCCCCACTTCATTTTAGGAGCAGGAATATCATGGCTACTCGGATCGCAGTTGTTGGCGCCACAGGAAATGTGGGACGCGAACTCCTGAACATTCTGGACGAGCGCATGTTCCCGGCAGACGAAGTTTTCGCCGTGGCATCGCGCCGTTCCGTGGGTAAGGAAGTCTCATACGGGGACAAGACGCTCAAATGCCATGCTATTGAGGATTTTGACTTCTCCCAGGTCGATCTTGTTCTGATGTCCGCCGGCGGTGCCGCCTCCAAGGAGTGGTGCCCTAAGATTGCCAAGGCTGGTGCCATCACGATCGATAACTCTTCCGCCTGGCGGATGGACCCGGATGTGCCGCTCGTCGTGCCGGAATGCAATGGCGAAGCCGTTCTTGGCTATGAGAAGAAGATGATCATTGCGAACCCCAACTGCTCCACGGCGCAACTGGTCGTGGCGCTTAAGCCTTTGCATGACGCGGTCGGCATCACGCGTGTGGTGTGTTCAACATATCAGTCCGTTTCCGGCGCCGGCAAGGACGCCATGGACGAGCTTTGGAATCAGACGCGCGGCGTGTTCGTAAATGACGAGCCGACCCCGGAAATCTTCCAGAAGGAAATCGCCTTCAACGTGATCCCGCAAATTGACGTGTTCATGGATGACGGGTTCACCAAGGAAGAGTGGAAAATGCGCGTCGAGACGAAGAAGATCCTCGACGAATCCATCGAGCTGGTGGCCACCTGTGTGCGCGTGCCGGTCTTTGTGGGCCACTCCGAAGCGGTGAATGTTGAGCTGGCCGCGCCGATGACGGCCGCGAAGGCCAGGGAAATCCTGCGTGAGAGCCCCGGCATCATGTTGGTCGATGATCCGAAGGAAGACCTCTACATCACACCGAAAGAATGCGTCGGTGATTGGGCGACCTATATCTCGCGCGTGCGCAAGGACCCGACTGTAGAGAACGGCATCATGTTCTGGTGTGTCTCTGACAATCTCCGTAAGGGCGCTGCGCTGAATGCGGTGCAGATTGCTGAAGAATTGCTTAACCGCGGGGTTCTCAAGCCTGAGAAGCAGCCGGTCACAACGAACTAGGCTCAGAGCCTATTCATTCATGAATTGGAATAGCCCGGCTTACATGGGAGCCGGGCTATTTCATTAAGTGAGAAAAAGGGGGTAGTGCCTGCCAGCGGCGGCGGATAGAGCGTTGCGGCATGAATGCTGAGACACGCCTTGGATTTTTCGCGGGCCTGGGGGCCTATTTCATCTGGGGCAGTCTGCCGCTGTACATCCGGTTGATGGACCATATCAGCGCCACGGAATTGTTTGCGCAGCGTGTTGTCTGGTCTGTTCCCACCGCTTTGATCCTGATCGGCGTGGCCGCCAAATGGCGCGATGTACGCGTAGCATTCCAATGGCGGAATGTTCGCTGGCTGGCTATTTCAGGCCTACTGATTGGCGCAAACTGGGCCTGTTACATCTGGGCAGTGCATGCCAACCGCACGGTTGAGGCTTCGCTTGGATATTACATAAATCCGCTTGTGAATGTGCTGTTCGGCATGCTCATTTTCTCCGAACGTCTCCGCAAGGCGCAATGGGTGGCCGTCTCGCTTGCAACCATCGGTGTGGGGGTCATGACACTGGCGTATGGCCATGTACCATGGGTCGCTTTGTTCCTGTGTGTCACCTTTGCGATCTACTCGCTCATTCGCAAGCAGGTTGCCGTCGACAGCCGCGCCGGGTTCCTGGTGGAGATCGCGCTGCTGGCGCCTCTGGCGCTGACCTGGCTGGCTTGGTTTTCGTCGCAGCCAGGCAATAAGTTGATGGGGAATGGCGGCTGGGACGTTGTTCTACTGATGGCGGCAGGTCCGATCACATCCGTGCCGCTGATCCTGTTTGCCTTGTCCGCAAGACGGCTGAAGCTCTCAACGCTTGGTATGATGCAGTATATCGGCCCGACGCTTCAGTTCCTGATTGCCACGCTGGTCTTCCGTGAAGCATTCAGTTGGACGCATGGCGTGGCCTTCGGCTTCATCTGGCTCGCGTTGATCATCTTCACGTCTGACAGTGTGATGGGCGAAGCGAAGGCCCGCCGCCTGGCGCGCGCGGCGCGGATCGCCTGATAAAAAATAAGCCCCGGCCTTTTGAGGGACCGGGGCGAAGTCGTGTCAGGATGGGAATATCCTGAAAGGTCTGGGGCAAGACTTGTACCACATTTCAGGACGGACGGCCCGTCGAGAAGGCAATCCACACGGCGATGCTGGCCAGTGTCAGCGCGAAGGCCCCGCGAACCCATACATCCTTGCGGTAGCGTTCCAGGGTTGCGCCCAGCCGGTCTCCTGCCAGGACAATCGCAACATGGACTGTCACGGCGACGGCAAGATGGATCAGGCCAAGCAGGATGATCTGCATCCAGAGGGGGCCATAGGCCTCGTTCGCGAACTGACCGACAATGACCAAATAAAAGACCAGAGCTTTCGGGTTCAGCAGATTGGCAATCAGCCCTCGGCGGAACCCGGCATAGCTGTCTCTCTGAAGCGGGGAGGCAATCCCGGTGTCACGCCAGGCTTCGACAGCGAGATACAGCATGAAAGCCACACCAGCCCATCTGAGACCCTCATACAGAACCGGCATTTCAGAGAGCGCTGCGGACAAACCGGTTGCCGCCGCCAGGATCTGTACGAACAGCCCGATCGTGACCCCGACAACAGCTGTCAGGCCAACGCGGCGACCACGTTGCGCCGACAAGGCTGCCAGCCAGCCCATATTCGGGCCGGGGGTCAGCTCAACCGCTGCCATGGCGATCAGAAAAGCGGGCCAATCGACATTTGAAAGCATCGTCTCAGAGTGCCTCGTACACGGCTTCAACCAGACGCACAGCACGCGGATCGCCCACCAGCACATTGGATTGCCGATTCATCACATAGGCGCAGGTCAGCCCATTGCGGGTATCCGCCACAGCCATGGACCCGCCCCAGCCGGAATGCCCGAGCGTAGTCGGTTCCGGTCCGAAAAGGCCGTGCGTATTATGCATGATGCCCGCGCCAAAGCTGGTAATCATTGGCAGGACAAGATCCGGGCCATGGGTACGCGCCTCTGTCAGGGCGTCATATGTGGAGGGCTGCATAAGACCTGCACCTGTGCGCGTATAGGTATTGTAGATGCCTGCCACGGAAACGGCTGTGCCATGACCATTGGCTGACGGAATCTCGATCTCGCGCCAGATGGCCCCGCCGCGATTGGGCGCTGACCATTTGCTGACAAAAGCGGCGCGCCGGGCATCATTGATCTCTCCCAGTTCCGCAAGGGCCCGGGGGCGCTGGATATCGGCGCAGCGATCATGTTCACTGGCTGGTGTGCCAATGAAAAAGTCCTGATCCGGAAAAAGTGTTTTCAGGGTCGTGCCAAGTGTCTCACCACTGATGCGGCGGGCTATTTCTCCGACGAGATAGCCCCAGCTAAGTGGATGATAGCCATGCGCAGTTCCCGGAGGCCACATCGGCGCTAGCTCTGCCAGCGCGGCTGCGCAGGCAGCAGGGTCCAGCCAAAGCTCCGGGTCAATCTCTTCCGGAAAGCCGGGCAGACCAGCCTGATGACTGGCAACCTCGCCAATCGTGACGGCTTGCTTTCCGTTGGCTGCGAATTCAGGCCAGATCTCCGAGACGGGCGTTTCATATCCGGCTGGCAGGCGCTCTACCAAAGTGGCCAGGACGAGAGCGGCGATGCCCTTGGTCGTGGAGTAGATGGGTACTAGGGTCCGGTCGTTCCAGGGGTGCGTCTTCTGCCGGTCTGCCCAGCCGCCTACAAGCGAGACAACAAGCTCATCATCCTTGTAGACGGCAAAACCGGCACCAAGCTCCTCGCCATTGGAGAAATTGGCCTCAAACACCTCCCGCACAGCTGAGAAAGCGGGATCTGTATGTCCGGAAATTGGAAAATCACTCATTCAGGATGACCTTTAGCGCTCTTGATCTTTACGTTTCGACAGTTCACCCCTTCCCGCGCACACGTCAAACAGTCAAGGAACCTGCCGCCAATGTCTATGTCGCATCATCGTCCCCGTCGGTCCTGTCTTTATATGCCGGGCGCCAATGAGCGTGCCCTGGAAAAGGCCAAGGGCCTGCAGGCAGACACGTTGATCCTAGACCTTGAGGATGCCGTCGCTCCGGAAGCAAAGGAAGCCGCCCGCGAATCGATTCGTACGGCTGTTACGGCCGGTGGATACGGGCACCGTGAGATTGTGGTTCGGATGAATGGCCTGGAGACGGAATGGGGACAGGCAGACCTGAAAATGGCCGTTGAGGCCGGAGCAGATGCGATTCTGGCTCCAAAAGTCATTGATGGCGGCGACATTGACCGCCTGAACGATGCGATGAGCCGGGCAGGCGCGCCGGATACGATGGGCCTATGGGTCATGATTGAGATGCCTAAGGCGATCCTTAACATCCAGGACATTGCCGAGGCCGCGGGCCGCACACGTCTCACCACCTTTGTCATGGGGACCAATGATCTGGCCAAGGAATACCGCGCACGCATGACGCCGGATCGGTTGGCCTTCCAGACCGCTCTGGGCCTCAGCATTGCTGCAGCGCGGGCCTATGACATCATCGCCATCGACGGCGTTTACAATGACATCAAGAATGAAGACGGGCTGATCGCCGAGTGTGAGCAGGGTCGTGACATGGGCTTTGACGGCAAGACGTTGATCCATCCCTCCCAGCTGGACGCGGCCAACCGCATTTTTGCGCCAAGCCCCCATGATGTGGAACACGCGCAGGCCGTGATTGAAGCGTTTGCCGATCCGGAAAATGCTGGCAAAGGCGTTCTCAAGGTGAATGGCAAGATGACCGAGCTGCTCCATCTGGATGAAGCGCGCCGGACTGTCGCAATGGCTGAAGCCATCCGTGAATTTGAAGACTGAGGCCATACATAGCCAAACTGAGCATCATTACGATGCCTGAGTTGAGAGGAGAGGCATGACCTATATTCTACTTCACCATTCCGGTTGCAGCACGTCGCGCAAGGGGCTCGCCTTGCTTGAGGAGAATGGCGTTCAGCCGGAAGTGCGTAAATATATGAACGCTTCAGAGGCGCTCAGCGTGGATGAGCTGAAGGACGTTGCCAAAAAGATGGGAGCATCCTCGCCCCGGGCCTTTCTGCGTGACAAGAATGCCGCCGAAGTCGGGATTGATGACAAGTCGTCTGACGAGGCGATCTTCGAGGCCATGGCGGCCAATCCGAAGATCATCCAGCGCCCAATCGGCATTGTCGGCAAGAAGGCCGTTCTGGGCCGTCCGATCGAGGAGCTTCTGAAACTCGTTTGAGTTCTGTCGAATCCGGCCTGAAACATGTGAATTCAGGCCGGATTCGGTGAAATTTCATCGATCTCCCACGCGAAAGGGCAATATCTGTGTGGGATATCAGTAACCATGATGTTATTACTGATTCTCGCGGCGCTTCTTATTGCCTTTGCCGGTTTCTGCGCCTTCGGCTTGCCTTACATGTTATGTGGCCCGCGCATGCTCGACGAATTGCAGGACAATCGTGAGCAGCAAATCATGGGTAGTGTGATTGTTGGCGTGATCATCATGCTCGTTCTGTCGCCTTTTGCCTCATCGGCCTTGATTTCTGCCACCGCCCAAGTGCAGGTGATGGCCGACACATTTGTGGGGCAAGGCTGGAGCTGATCCGGCATAAGTTCGCCCCGATCCTAATGAGGGGCACATGGCCAGCACATCCAAATCCAATCCGGGGCATTTTTTCGAGGATTTTTCCCTTGGGATGCCACTCAATCACGCAACGCCGCAGACGCTGACAGAAGGCGACATCGCTCTCTATCGCGCGCTGACAGGCGGGCGCTTTGTCCAGTATTCCTCAGCTGAGTTCGCCAGGGGTGCGGGCTATCCTGGCCTTCCGATTGATCCGCTTCACGCGTTTCACGTTGTCTTTGGTAAGTCGGTGCCGGACGTCTCCCTGAATGCCGTGGCCAATCTTGGCTATGCCGATGGCCGCATATCTCTGCCGATCATGCCGGGCGATACGCTGCGGACCGTGTCGGAAGTCATCGGCGTCAAAGAGAATTCCAATGGCAAGACCGGCGTTGTCTGGGTTCGCACGCGCGGCTTCAATCAGCGCGGTGAAGAGGTCATGTCCTTTGTCCGCTGGGTGATGGTGAACAAGCGTGATGCGAGTTCGCCTGCGCCAGAGTCTGTGATTCCGGACCTGCCAAAAGTCGTGCCGGGCGCCGAGCTGACCGGCTTTGCCGGCATGGACAGCTGGGATGCGACTCTCTCCGGCAGCGAATACATGTTCGAGGACTATGCCGTCGGTGAGAAGATCAACCATGTCGATGGCATGACCGTGGAAGAGGCGGAGCATCAGATTGCGACACGCCTCTACCAGAATACGGCCAAGGTGCACTTTGATGCGCACGGCCAGAAAGACAGCCGCTTCGGCAAACGCCTGATCTATGGTGGCGTCGTGATCTCGATTGCCCGTTCACTGTCCTTCAATGGACTGGCGAATGCCGGCCACATGCTGGCGATCAATGCGGGCAGCCATGTCAGCCCGCTCTTCGCCGGAGACACGATCTATGCCTGGAGTGAAGTGCTGGAGACGGCCGAACTTTCAGACAAGGTGGGGGCGCTGCGCCTGCGTCTCGTTGCCGTGAAGGATCAGGACCCGGGTGCCTTTGCCTATAAGGGTGAGGATGGCAAATATGCCGATGGCGTGCTTCTGGACTTCGACTATTGGGCCGCCATCCCACGCAAGTGCTAGACCTTCGGTTGATCTTCGGGAGGTACTGGCCCGGCCAGTGTCTCCCTTTGCTCCGCCCATAATAAAAGTGCGTCTAGCGCCGGGCAGAGGCCTTCTCCCCATTCCGTGAGCCCGTACTCCACTTTTGGAGGCACCTGATGGTGCACAATACGGCGCACGATGCCGTCCGCTTCCAGCTTGCGAAGCTGTTGGATCAGCATTTTTTGGGAGATCGCCGGGATGGCCCTCTCCAGTTCCGAAAACCGCATCAGACTGCCCCCGAAAAGATGAAACAGGATGGTCATTTTCCATCTCCCCTCAAGCAATTGCAGGGCGGTCTCCACGCCATGTGCCGCACTGATGGGGGTATAATCAGGTCGCTTACCTTTAGGTAAGTACCCTACTTTTTTGTCGGTACTTGTCATATCTTCTGGCTATGTCGATATCGGTCTGACTGCAAGACCTTTTCTGTCTTGCTTCATGCAAATTGGAGACGCCAGACATGCCACTTAACCTACCCACCGCCATAGAGTGCTACTTTGAAATCGACAAAACGGATGATTTGGAACGCTTCTCGGAATGCTTCGCGCCTAAGGCTGAAGTCATTGATGAAGAGCGTATTCACACTGGCATCGCCGCCATTCAGAACTGGGCTCGCGAAGCCAAGGCGGCCACGAATTACCATGTGACGCCTTTGAGTGCGGATGTGGGTGAGATTGAAGCCATTGTGACAGGTCAGGTAGAAGGCAATTTTCCGGGAAGTCCGGTTACGCTGCGCTATTTCTTCACCCTGGAAGCGGGTCTGATCATCGCACTTGAGATCAAACCATGAGCTTTGATCTGGACCTTGGTAACTGCCGGGCACTGGTGACGGGTGGTACAAAAGGCGTGGGCCGGGCCGTTGTGGAAGCTTTTACGTCCCACGGTGTGCGTGTGCTGACGACGGCACGTCATGAACTGGATGACCTGCCCGCCGGTGTCAACTTCATTGCGGCTGATATTTCCCTGTCAGAGGGGTGTGAACGCGTTGCGGAAGCCGCGCTGCGTTTGCTCGGCGGTGTGGATATTCTCGTGCATGTTGCAGGCGGTTCCAGCGCACCGGCCGGTGGCTTTGCCGTGTTGGACGAGCAGGAATGGCAAAGGGAGATGAATCTGAACCTTTTTCCAGCCGTTCGACTGGATCGTGCGCTTTTGCCAGACATGATCGCGCGCGGGTTCGGGGTCGTGATCCATGTCTCGTCTATTCAGGCGCGCATGCCCTTGCCAAATGCAACCACGGCCTATGCCAGCGCCAAGGCGGCCTTGGCTGCGTATAGCAAGAGCCTGTCCAAGGAAGTTGGGCCGAAAGGCATCCGGGTAATGCGTGTCTCCCCGGGATGGGTGAAGACCGAAGCAGCCATCGCGCTTGTGAACCGGATTGCTGCAGAGAAGGGAGTGGATTTCGATGCGGCACAACAAAGCCTTATGGACTCACTTGGCGGCATTGCGCTGGGGCGCCCTTCCGAACCGGAAGAGGTTGCAGACCTGATTACTTTCCTGGCTTCGCCTCGAGCAGGGGCAATTACAGGGGCAGACTATGTGATAGATGGCGGAACCTTGCCTACAGTGTAGACAAGTGTGCAACCAGCCTGCTTCCACAACACCTCCAGCCCTCCTATATGAGCAGCTATGAGCGGGTATGGGCCTTTTGACGATTTCACGCTGTTTGCCATGGCCATCGCCGTGGTTCTGTCAGCTATTGTCAGCCTGATCGGCACATCTGCCCGCAAGCGGAATATCGCCTTGGGGCGGGCGACCGCAACAGATCTGGCAGAGATGACGGGCATTCGTGACGCAAAGAAGCTGCAAGAAACCTTCGGTCCCCCCGATATGGGACGTGTCTGGCGTACGGTGACGCTACTGGAGGTACGCCGCGCCCGGCAAAGCGGTGGATGGCTGATGTCGAGTGACCTGGTGGATTATGCCTGTTTTGGTGTTGTGGCCTTGGCGCTGTTTGTCTCTCATCCGCTGATTGGCGGGGCAATCGTGCTGGCCCTGCTGGTCCAGATAGCGGGTTGGATCGCGGCGGTAGGTCTGCCGAAGTAAGGCACCCCCAAAGACGACCCGAACTTCTTCTTTCCCCCTCTCTGGAAACACACTAAAGGCAAACGCATGAAAGTCTGGAAGATGAATGGTGCTGGCAACGCGTTTGCCATTTTTGATGCACGCTCGACCTCCTTTGTGCCGAGCGCCGATCAGGTGCGCCAGATTGCCGAAGATTTGAAGGCTGACCAGATCATCGCGCTGGAGCGGGATGTCGCGCGTGACGTGTTCATGCGCATCTGGAATGCGGATGGCAGTGAAGTCTCCGCGTGCGGCAACGCCACGCGTTGTGTCGGCAAATTGTTACTGGAGGAGACGGGCAAGTCACAGGTGACGATCCAGACCGAAGCCGACATGCTGAAAGCTTTCAATGCGGACAATGGGCTGATCACCGTCGATATGGGCTCGCCTCTTATGGGCTGGGAAGACATCCCGCTCTCAGAGAAAATGGATGTCCGCGGCGTCGATGTGAAAATCGGCCCAATGGATAACCCTATCCTGTCCCGTCCGGCCGTCGTCTCCATGGGTAACCCCCATGCCGTGTTCTTCGTGAAGGATGTGGATGATTATGACATTCCGGCCCTTGGCCCACTGGTCGAATGGCACCCGACTTTTCCGGAAGGCACGAATGTCGGCTTCGCGCAGGTGATTGACCGTAACACGATCCGCCTGCGGGTGTGGGAACGCGGCGCAGGTCTGACCAAGGCGTGCGGCACCGGCGCATGTGCCGCGCTTGTCTGCGCAGCGAGGGCCAAGCTCACAGCCCGCAAGGCGAAGATGATCCTAGATGGCGGAGAACTGACCATAGATTGGCGGGAATCTGATGATCGCGTCTATATGACCGGCCCGGTCGAAATGGAATTCGAGACGGAAATCTGAGCGCGCAGATCTGCCAGGCCTGCACAGATCCCTTGATTTGCCGGGGCTTCGGCGCGACATCCGCTGTCTGGTAAGCCATGACTGACACCAAATCCCCTTCCAGCCCGCAGCTGATTACGCTCGGATGCCGCCTGAACGCCTATGAATCCGAGGTGATGCGTGGCCATGCGGCTGAAGCTGGCCTGAATGATGCGGTGATCATCAATACATGCGCGGTCACTTCTGAAGCTGTCCGCTCTGCCCGGCAGACGATCCGCCGAGCCGCGAAGGACAATCCGGGCGCGCCTATCCTTGTCACGGGCTGCGCCGCGCAGATCGATCCGGACATGTTCGCGAAGATGCCGGAAGTCACGCGCGTGATCGGTAATCATGAGAAAATGCAGGCCGAGACCTGGAAACCGGCGGATTTGCTGGGCGGCCATGAAAAGGTGCGCGTGAATGATATCATGTCGGTACAGGAAACAGCCGCGCATCTTATTGATGGCATGGAAGGTCGTGCCCGCGCCTATGTTCAGGTGCAGAATGGCTGTGACCATCGCTGTACATTCTGCATCATTCCCTATGGCCGCGGAAATTCCCGTTCCGTGCCGGCCGGGGAAGTGGTCGGCCAAGTGAAGCGTCTTGTCGAGACAGGCCATTATGAAGTCGTTCTGACGGGGGTGGACCTGACGAGTTGGGGGGCTGACCTGCCGGGGCAGCCACAGCTCGGCAATTTGGTGCAGCGTATACTGAAACTGGTGCCGGAACTGAAACAGCTGCGCATTTCCTCCATTGATGCCATCGAGATTGACGATGCGCTTATGGAGACGATGGCAGAGCCACGCCTCGCGCCTTTCATGCACCTTTCGCTGCAGCATGGGGATGACCTGATCCTGAAGCGGATGAAGCGACGTCATTCCCGCGCCGATGCCATCACGCTGACGGACAGGCTACGCGCGGTGCGTCCGGATATTGCGTTTGGCGCGGACATCATTGCCGGCTTCCCAACAGAGACGGAGGCGCATTTCGAGAATTCGGTACGGCTGGTCGAGGAATGCGGCCTGTCTTTTCTGCATGTTTTTCCGTATTCACCGCGCCCCGGCACTCCAGCCGCCCGGATGCCTCAGGTCGCAAAGGCCCAGGTGAAGGCGCGTGCGGCGCGGCTGCGCAACGTGGGCGTTGAGGCACTCGCCAGGCATCTCTCCAAATATAAAGACCAGACTGTCGACGCGCTGATCGAGCGCGGGACATCTGCGCGCCTGCCAGATTTTACACCTGTCCAGTTCGAGGCCGATCCGGGTGAAGCTGGACGTGTCGTACGTGCCCGTATAGTCGGGCAGGACGGTAAACAGCTGATCGGAGCCCTGACCGCATGATCCTCTGGTTCGGAAAGAAGAAGAAAAAGGAAGAGCTGAAACAGGCTGGCGCCGCGATGGAGTTGCCGGAGCTGTCGGCTGAGGAACTTGCGGCCAAGGAAGCCGAAGAGGCCCGGCTCGCCGCCGAAAAGCAAGAGATCGAGCGCAAAGTCGCTGAGGCGAACCGGGCTTGGGAAGAACGTCAGGCGCGCGAAGCCAGGGAAGCGGCTGAAGAGGCGCAGCGTCTGGAAGAGGAAGCCCTTAAGGCTGAAGAGGCTCGCGTTGCTGCGCAGGCCCGCGCCGATGAAGCCGAAGCCAAGCGGCTGGAAGAAGAGGCCGAGCGCGCCCGCAAGGCCAAGCAAGAGCGCGAAGCCGCCCAGGCCAAGGCCGCTGCCGAATTGAAACTCCTGGAGGACCGCCGCGAAGCTGAGCGCCTTAGAGCCGAACGCGAGGCGGCTGCCCGCGCAGCCCTGGAGGCGGAAGCCAATGACCCTGGCTTCATGGCGAAGCTCGGCACCGGTCTGTCGCGATCATCCTCCCGTCTGACATCGGGCCTGGCTGTCTTCGGGCGTCGAAAGCTGGACGATGACACGCTGGAAGAATTGGAGGATCTGCTGATTTCATCAGACCTCGGCGCAAACGTTGCCACACGTGTGACGAGTAGTCTCGCCAAGGAGCGGTTCGACAAGGAAATCACGGAAGATGAAATCCGTCTGGCTTTGGCCGAAGAAATCACCGATGTACTGCGACCGCGCGAGAAGATTGTCGATTTCTCTGACGGGCCGCGTCCACGCATCGTAATGTTCGTAGGCGTCAACGGGTCGGGTAAGACAACGACGATTGGCAAGATTGCCTCCAAACTGAAGGAGCAGGGGGCAAAAGCCCTGCTTGTCGCGGGTGATACCTTCCGGGCTGCCGCGCTTGAGCAGCTGACCGTTTGGGGTGAACGCGCAGATATTCCGGTCATGTCAAAGCCGATCGGGTCTGACGCAGCAGGGCTCGTCTATGAGGCCATCGAAAAGGCGAAGGCGGATGATCTAGACCTTGTTCTGATCGACACGGCCGGGCGGCTGCAGAACAAGACAGAGCTGATGGCGGAGCTTGAAAAAATCGTCCGGGTAACGCGTAAGCTTGATCCGAATGCACCGCATGATGTGATCCTGGTTCTGGATGCAACCGTGGGCCAGAATGCCCTGTCCCAGGTGGAGGCATTCAAGAACACCGCAGGTGTGACGGGGCTGGTCATGACCAAGTTGGACGGTACAGCAAAAGGCGGTGTTCTGGTCGCGATTGCGGAAGCACATGATCTGCCCATTCACTTCATCGGAATTGGAGAAAAGGCGGAGGATCTTCGTCCCTTCAGTGCCGAAGCATTTTCCAAGGCGCTTGTCGGCGCTGAATAGAAAACAGAAAAAAGCCGATCATTTTCATGATCGGCTTTTTTGATCCGGGGCCTATTCTGCCGCGTGGGCAAGTTCGACTTCATCATCAAAGATTTCTTCAATAGGCCGTCCGAACAGGCGGGCGACGGCAAAGGCCAGAGGCAGGGATGGGTCATACTTGCCTGTCTCAATGGCATTGATCGACTGGCGTGAGACATCCAGTTTTTCTGCCAACGCGGCCTGACTCCAGCCCTTCTCGGTACGCAGTATCTTAAGGATGTTCTTCATCTGAGTTAGACTACCTTCCCGAAATTCTGCGTGCAGAAGGACAGGCCATAGGTGATGAAGAAGAGCGGACCGAACCAGAAGACCGAGATGACGTCTAGGACTTCAAAAATCTGCAGGAACCCTACCAGGAAGGCGCACGCTGCCGTGATCAGTCCGCCATCGCGCATCGCCTGCAACTGGCGCATGCGTGTGTATTCGTCGGTTTCTTCTGTTTGCCGACGCATGGCGTAGAGGACCCCAAAAAGGGGCAGCGTGACTGCCAGGGCACTCGTGATTTTGAGCCATGTTGGCGCCGTATTCGTATCGACCAGAAAGCTGGTTGCGAAGACGAGAACCGTATAGACGCCCATTAGGGGCCAGAAGAGATAATGATAACGGCGTTTGGCAGTTCGAAATCCACGCTGGGACATGACAAATCTCCTTGTTGGTTTATCAAGTGTCATTGACATTATGACAAGCTAGCTTGTCAGTCAAGTGTGCTTTACATAATTTTATTCAGCCACAATGTCCGGCGCGTTCAGATGTTGCTCACCCCTCACCAGGCGGCCAGGTTTTGCGCCTGTCGGATCTCCGTCTCGATGCGTGATGGCGCCTTTGAGGATGGTTGCTGTGTAGCCTTCCGCGCGCTGCATCAGGCGGCGGCCACCAGCAGGCAAATCATAGCGTACCTCTGGCAGATGAAGTTTCATCCTGGCGAGGTCGATCACATTGATGTCTGCGCGATAGCCGGGAGCGATCAGTCCGCGGTCATACAGGCCGATCCATTGCGCCGTCGCCCGGGATTGCTTGTGGACGATATGCTCCAGCGGAACAAGCGGGCCGCGCGTGCGGTCACGCACCCAATGGGTCAACATGGTTGTGGTGAAGGAGCCATCACAGATCATCCCGACATGCGCGCCGCCATCTGAAAGGCCCGGCAGCGTGGCCCGGCTGAGCATCATTTCGCGTGAAGGCTCAAGATTCCCCTCTGCATAATTCAGGAAGGGCAGGTAAAGCATGCCGCGACCGTCGCGTTCCAGCATCAGGTCAAGTGCAACTTCTTGGGGTGAGACGCTACGCTGTGCGGCGATGGCTTGGAGCGTTTTGTCCTGGGGCGGTTCGTAATTCACGGCTTCGTCCAGCTGAAACATCTTGCCGAAACTGCGCAGCATGACTTTCAAGAATGGATTGTCCGTATCTGGTGCGTCTGCCAACAAGCGCGCGCGATACTCTACATCCCGTAGTTTTTCGACGCGTGCCTCGAAAGGCAAGTGCGATATCTCACGGTATACGGGGTGCGCGCTGAATGGATTGAGTGTTAGCTCCAACCCGAGCAGAACCCCGACAGGACGTGGAGCAACCTGAGCCCGCATCGGAAGTCCGTCCTCCATGGCCCGTTCGATGGCGCCAAGTAGTTTTCGCCAACCCTGCGGCGCGACATCGGCCTGCGCGAGTGAGACAGAAAGTGGCCGGCCGCTTGCCTCAACAATGCGGCGCAGCATGGCGGCCTCTTTTTCCGGATCATTGAAGTCTGATACAAACTGTAAAACGCCAGAGCCCGCGTCCGCGACACCTTGTGCGATGCCGGTCAATTCCGCTTCGCTGGCAGTTAGCGTTGGCGTCGGCAGGCCATCGCTGGTCCTGTGGTTCAGCGTGCGCGACGTGGAGAAGCCCAGGGCGCCTGCCTTGATGGCATCTGTGGTGAGCGCTCTCATGCGGGCAATGTCTGCCTCGGTTGCCTCTTCGCGATTGGCACCGCGCTCACCCATGACGAAAACGCGCAGTGCGGCATGAGGCAATTGCGCGCAGATGTCTGTATCGAAATGACGCGATGACAGGCTGTCCAGATAATCCGGGAAATTGGTCCAATTCCAAGGTAGCCCTTCTGACAGGACCGGGAACGGAATATCCTCTACGCCCTCCATCAGACGGATAAGCCGGTCGCGGTCCTCCGGCTTGCAGGGGGCAAAGCCAACGCCACAATTTCCCATAAGCACCGTTGTGATGCCGTGCAAAGAAGAGGGACTGATTTCATCGTCCCACGTCACTTGGCCGTCATAATGTGTATGAATGTCAACAAAGCCTGGTGTTACAATCAGCCCACGCGCGTCGACTTCCTCAATGCCGCGTGCCTGAACTTTTCCAAGCTCGGCAATCAGGCCGTTTGAGATGGCGACATCCGCTTCATAGGTTTCCCCGCCGGTGCCATCCACAATTGTGCCGCCTCGTATGACCAGATCATGCGTCGCCATACTTTCCTCCACTTTCTTTTCTGTTCTTGAGGTCGATCATGACCCCGAGGGAAGCCAAGTCAAATCCTTCCCACGCGGCAGGAAGTGGTGCATAGGCGCGGCTAATGTCGTCTGCTCTCCTCCCTGTTGCGCTGTGTCTCTTCTCCGCGGTGACCGTCGCCTTGACCAATGTATTGGTGAAGCGTGGGGGAGACGTCCTGACCGCCCGCATGACCGTCGCTGTGGCTATGGCGCTGAGTGTTTTGCCCTTCGTCCCGTTTGTGCCTTTGCCGCCCCGAGAGACTTGGCATCTGATTGCCGTCTCCATGGTTGTGCACTGGGCGTATCAATTCTGTCTCGTCCGTGCGCTGCATCGGGGAGACCTCTCGCTGGTCTTTCCCGTGATGCGAGGCCTGGCACCGCTGGCAACAGCTTGTTTCGCGACCTTCCTTTTGCATGAACAACTGACGCTGGTCCAAATCCTGGGGCTATTGGCGGCAAGTCTTGCGATTATTGTCTTTGCGCTGCCAACTGCGAGCGACCCTTCCCGGCGTAGTCTGGATCGGCGCGCGCTGGTCTGGGCGGCTCTGACAGCGCTGGGTGTGGGCATGTATGCCGTAGCCGACACAAAAGCCGCGCGAGCCATGCCCAGTCCCATGACATTTGTGGTCTGGCTATTCCTGATCGACTGGATCGGCGTAACGGTGGTTGCGCTGTGGCAGCGGCATGGGCGCATATACGAAGCTGTCCGGTTGCAATGGAAAGCGGGATTGATCGGCGGCATGGCGGGAACACTGTCCTACGGTATGGCCATCTATGCCTATACCCTGACAGATGCCGCAATCGTGACTGCACTGAGGGAAACCTCCGTTGTCTTCGCGGCGATAATGGGCGCAATTCTGCTGAAGGAAGGCTTTGGCCGTAGGCGCGTTATTGCGGCGGCTGTACTCGCGGCTGGGCTTGTGATGATGCAGGTCGGCGCATGAGGTTCGCCCACAAACAGAGCGTTCGTGATTTATTAGCTCCGTACATGCGAGGGAGCAGGTGCAGGGCAAAAGCCCAGAAACAAAACCGGAAGCGGCATTGCTGCGTATAGAGTAGATGACAGACATACAGACCAAAGAATCGTCCGCAGACCTCGGGGATGCCGCAGGCAAGGCAGGTGGCATCTGGACCGAGCTTGGGCCGACCCTGGCCTTCATTGTAATCTACAATGTGATGCTCAGGTTTCCTGATGGCGACGGTCTGTTTACCAAGTCGACTGCGCTTTACTGGGCAACAGGCATCCTGATCATTGCTACGATTGGCGTTGTCATCATGAAATTGGTCCGGGGAGAGAGAATTCCCCCCTTCCTGATCATATCATCACTGCTGATTGGATCCTTTGGCACAGCCGGTATTCTGCTCCAGTCAAAGCTGTTCCTTTTCATCAAACCCACCATCATCAACTTGCTTTATGCAGGCGTTATCTTCGGTGGTCTGGCTGTTGGCCGAAATGTCTGGAAGATGCTTTTCAATTCACTGTTTGATCTGCCGGACTTCGCCTGGAAGACCCTTGCCATTCGGTGGGGTCTTTATTTTGTAGCGATGGCTATATGGAATGAAGTCCTGTGGCGTAACTTCTCCGAAGCGACATGGGCCAACTGGAAATTGGGCAATCTGGTATTGGGGTTTCTCTTCGCCCTGGCAAATACACCCTACACCCTGAAGCATCTTCGCAATACAGAGGAACAGGAGACAATCTAGCGTGTCACGCCGTCTGTGCCGGCCGGATTCAGGAAAGGCGAAAATGCCCTGAGGTTCCGCGTCTGGGCATAATGCGTCAGGGCCCAGACGACAGTCGGGAAGGCAAGATTCGCCCAGGGAATGCCTTTCCAGTCGAACAGGCCAACTTCTTCACTTTCCGGGCCTGCTGAAATGTCGGACAAAAGCTCTGCTCGAAACATCACCTGAACCTGAGAGATGCGCGGTACGGAATATATCGCCAGAACCTGTTCCAGCCGAATCTCCGCGTTTGCTTCTTCTCTGGCCTCTCGCATTGCGGCCTGGTCTACAGATTCCCCTTCCTCCATGAAACCTGCTGGTAAGGTCCAGAATCCCTTACGCGGAGCAATCGCGCGTTTACAAAGAACAATCTTGTCCCGTTTTGTGACAACGGAACCTGCGACAATTTTGGGATTTATGTAGTCTACGAACTGGCAATGTGAGCAAACACGGCGTATTCGGTCGTCTCCATCAGGTATTTCATGCTTGAAATCTTGAGAAATGAAACCATTTGCTAATTGATCCGTCATCGAACCTTAATCCTCTCGCGTATATGGAGAACCATGTTGATCCGCACACGGGTCTGCTCATTAACAGACTGGAAACCGGATTTTCTAGGCGCCCAACGCATTATTGAATACTGAAAGGTACTTTTATCATGACTTATAACCTCAATACTTCCCCGAGCCACCTGCTTCACCGTGCGCAGCAGATCGCTGCAAACGAGTCTGCCTCTGCTCTGGCATCCGCTGGTATTACGCTTCGCCAGTTCTCCGTGCTTGCTGCCCTGTCCGGCAATGACGGTGTCAGCCAGTCTGATCTCGTGAATGCAACCGGCATTGACCGTTCCACGCTGGCTGACATGGTCGCCCGTATGGAGAAAGCCGGCCTGATCAAGCGCGTTGCTTCCAAAACCGACAAGCGCGCAAAAGTTGTCTCGCTGATGGCGAAAGGCAAAAAGGCTTATGAGAAAGCTCTGCCGGCTGTCGAAAAGGCTGATGCTGCCATCTTCGAAGCCCTGCCGAAAACGAAGCAGTCCGCTCTGGTCTCCGGTCTGAAAGACATGGTTTCCGAAGCCGAGAAAGCTGAAGCCGCCGCTGCTCCGGCCCCGGCCCCTGCTGCTGCGCCTGCTCCGGCTGCGAAGAAGGCTCCGGCTAAAAAGGCTCCTGCGAAGAAAGCCACCAAGGCAAAAAAATAATCCGAATCTGACGGATTTAATTGGGCGGGGCGCTTTCCAGCGCCTCGCCTATTTTTTTGGCCGAGGCTTCGTTCAGCGGACCATCAATATGCAGGATGATGTCACCTGCTGGAGAGATGACAAATGTCTCCGGCACCCCTGTCAGGCCGAATTCAAGTCCGCCCTGACCATCCGGGTCCAGCGCGATCCGCGTATAGGGATTGCCCAGCCGGTCCAGAAATTCCTGCCCGGCGGATATCTTGTCCTTGTAGAGCACACCGAAAACCTGGTCGGGATGCGCCTCTGACAGCGCCATGATGTATTTGTGCTCTGCTTCGCATGGAGCGCACCAACTGGCGAACAGATTTACCGCGATTGCACCGCCTGTCGGGGGTGGCGAAAACTGGATTTTCTGGCCGCCCATGGTCTCAAAGCTGGTGTCCGGCGCATCGCGCAGCACACGTTCAAAATCACCTTTCTCGGGATTCATCAGCTGGTTTGCAGCCAGCGCGCTGAATATCAAAAGTACCGCCACCGGGATAGCTGCCAGCCAGCGCCTCATTTCCGTCTGGCCTCCTCAGTGCGTGCCTGCGTGCGGGCAAGTTCAGCCTGGGCGAGGCGGGCTTTTATCATCACGGTTAGGATGGCGCCGCCAATCATGACTGCTCCAAGCGCGTAGCTTGCCCAGATGAAAGCAGCATTTTTGTCGAATTCAGGTATCATTATGTCAGTCTCCTGCGATCAGCCGAGCACGAATCTGTGCCGCGCGCCTCTGCCAGATCTCTGCCTGCATCAATGTCATGACCAGACCTGCAAACAATAGGGAGTGTCCCAGACCGCTTGCTAGCAGGGGCCAGAGATAGACGGCTGCCATTTTCGGCCCATCGACAGTAATCACGCTCGCGTCCTGATGCAGGGAGGTGAAGAGGTCTACGGAGAATTTGATGAGCGGAACATTGATTGCGCCGACCATGGCGAGGATAGCCCCGGCGCGGGCCGCTTTCTGGCGTGTGTCCATAGCCCCGCGCAGGGCCATATATCCCAGGAACAGAAAGAACATGAAGAGCACGGACATCATGCGTGCATCATCCCATTGCCACCATGTGCCCCAGGTCGGCTTTCCCCAGATCGACCCGGTAACAAGACAAAGCGCTGTCCAGGTCGCGCCAAGCGGCGCAATGGCCTTTGCGGCAATGTCGGCCACTTCATGTCGCCATATGAACCAGATGAAGCTCATCACAGCCATGCCCATATAGCTGGCCATGGCCAGCCAGGCGGCCGGCACATGCAGGAACATCACCCGCATGATGTCACCGCCCTGATATTCATCTTTCGGAACAATCCAGAGCCCTTGCCAGAGCCCCCATGCAATCAGCAAGGCACCTAGCGCATAGCAGATAGGAGCCAGCCAGCTGGACAGGGTGAGGAACCGGTGGGGGTTTGCAAACCAGGAAAACATCGCGTTCGGAATACCCTCGCTTCAGTCTGCCGCCAAGCGCAAGGCTGCACCCATGGCAAATGGGGCAACCGCCAGTGCGAACAAGGTTGAGGCCGCCAGGAAAAGCGGCGCGCCCGTACTGCCGGGGCCGCCGCTCATCGCCAGCGCCCCGAAAATCGCGGTTGGGACATACAGTGGCAGCGCGATCAGGCTGATCAGCAATCCGCCGCGGCGTACAGTGGCTGACAGGGCAGCACCTACGCCTCCCCAGAAAAAGAAGGCGAGACCTCCAAGAGCGTACAGCCCCATATGAGTCAGAAGACTGGTGTCTGCCTTGGCCTGGAACATCACCGCAAAAACAGGCGAGAGAATCGCAAGGGGAAGACCAGCGGTCAGCCAGTGGGCGAAGGCCTTGGCAGCAGCGATCATGGAAGCCGGAGCCCCCGTCTGCAGCCACAGGTCCAGTGCGCCATCCTCGACATCTGCCTGGAAAATGCGCTCCAGTGTGACCAGGCTTGCCAGTGCCAGGGCGACCCAGAGAATGCCGGGCCCAACAGCGCGCAGCGTATTCGGATCGGTTCCGATGCCGAGTGGCACCAACACGGCTGCGCCGGCAAAAAAGCCGAGCGGCATCAGTGCGCCTGCGCCGCCAGCCCAGGCTTCGGTAAGTGCCTGTCGGAAGGCAGAAATGATTGGCGCGGCGCTCAAATCATCACCTCACACGTGGAGTCAAAACCCGCATCACCATGTATCGCCGCGATAATCGCACCGCCACGCATTCTGTGTTCGGAAATCATACCCAGCAATAATTCCCGTCCATCTGCGTCCAGCGCTGTGAGGGGTTCATCCAGCAGCCAGATGGGTCTCTCCTGTAACAGAAGGCGACCAAGGGCTGTCCTACGCCTTTGCCCGGCGGACAAGTGGCGGGCGGAGACGCCGGACGGACGGATCAGGGCCATTTTGTCCAGAACTGCATCAATCTGACCCGCTGACGTGCCCCAAGCCCTGGCCCAAAGGCCAAGATGCGTGAAAGGGGTTTCATGAGGCTTCAGGCCTTCGCGGTGGGCAATCCAGTGATGTGGAGCGGAGCGGTCCACTTTGCCTGTTTCCGGGCGGGTCAGGCCTGCCAGAATGCGAAGAAGGGTTGTCTTGCCGGCCCCATTTGCGCCGCGTAGCACAATGGCGTCCCCGGCATGTGCGGCGAGCGACACATTCCGGAAAAGAATGCGTTCGCCCCGAATCATGCCGAGATCTGTCGCAGAAAGGAGTGCTCCGATACTCATATGTTTCGTTTAGACCCTTTGTCCCAATTGCCTCAATCCATTAGGGGCTATATGAGACAGGCCAGCGCGGCGGCCCTTCGCCGCAGATGACAATTCCAGACGCGAGGTTCCCTCCCCATGCCGTCCCTCGACAGCTTTAAATCAAAACGTACGCTTCAGGTAGGAAGCAAGACCTATACCTATTACTCGCTTGCTGCGGCAGCAGAAAATGGTCTGGGTGATGTGTCCCGTCTTCCGGCGTCCTTGAAGGTTCTTCTCGAAAACATGCTGCGCTTTGAAGATGGCCGAACGGTTACCAAAGATGACATCATGGCCTTCAAGAACTGGCTGGAAAGCAAAGGCAAGGACGATCACGAGATCGCCTATCGCCCGGCTCGCGTTCTGATGCAGGACTTTACCGGCGTTCCAGCCGTGGTTGACCTAGCTGCGATGCGCGATGCTTCCAAAAAGCTGGGCGCTTCTGCGCAGGCCATCAACCCGCAGGTTCCGGTTGATCTCGTCATCGACCATTCCGTGATGGTTGACTATTTTGCCGGTCCGGGCGCGTTCGAGCAGAACGTTGCAAAGGAATATGAGCGCAATGGCGAGCGCTATGAATTCCTCCGTTGGGGTTCCAAGGCCTTTGAAAACTTCCGGGTTGTGCCGCCAGGCACGGGTATCTGCCACCAGGTGAACCTGGAATATCTTGGCCAGACAGTCTGGACCCGTGATGAAGACGGCGAAACTGTCGCCTATCCGGATACCTGCGTCGGTACCGACTCTCACACCACGATGATCAATGGCCTGGCCGTTCTCGGCTGGGGCGTTGGTGGCATTGAGGCTGAAGCGGCCATGCTGGGCCAGCCGGTCTCCATGCTGATTCCGGAAGTCATCGGTTTCAAGCTTACCGGCAAGATGGCTGAAGGTGCGACCGCAACAGACCTCGTGCTGACCGTTGTGGAAATGCTGCGCAAGAAGGGTGTTGTTGGCAAGTTCGTCGAATTCTATGGCGAGGGCCTCGCAAATCTAACGCTGGAAGATGTAGCCACAATCTCCAATATGGCGCCGGAATATGGTGCAACTTGTGGCTTCTTCCCGGTTGATGAAGAAACCATCTCCTACCTGTCCGACACGGGCCGTGATCCTGAGCGCGTCCAGCTGGTCGAGGCCTATGCCAAGGCTCAGGGTTACTGGCGCCCGGACATGGCCGAGCCGGTCTTCACAGACACGCTTCAGCTGGACCTTGGCGACGTCAAGCCGTCGCTGGCAGGTCCCAAGCGTCCGCAAGACCGCGTTCTGCTGTCTGAAGCCGATACCGCATTCCGTGACGCGCTGAATGAAATTCGCGGCGGCCGCAAGAATCCAGAAGCCACGCCGAAGACGGAAGGCGAAAGCCGCTTCGTCGATGAGGGTGCCAACAATATCTACACCGCTCCGGAAGATTATGGCGTGTCGCCTTATGCTGTTGAAGGGGAAGACTTTCACCTGCATGACGGCTCTGTCGTGATCGCAGCCATCACCTCCTGTACGAATACGTCCAACCCCTCCGTGCTGATCGCCGCGGGCCTTCTGGCCAAGAAAGCTAATGAATTGGGTCTGACGCGCAAACCTTGGGTCAAAACGTCTCTCGCGCCAGGCTCTCAGGTTGTGACGGATTATCTTCTGAAGGCTGGCCTTCAGGATGATCTGGATGCTCTCGGCTTCAACCTTGTCGGCTATGGCTGTACCACCTGTATCGGTAACTCCGGCCCGCTGCCGCCGGCGATTTCCAAGTCGATCAACGAGAATGATCTGGTCGCCTGCTCGGTTCTGTCCGGTAACCGGAACTTTGAAGGCCGCATCGGTCAGGACATCCGCGCGAACTATCTGGCCTCTCCGCCACTGGTCGTTGCCTATGCGATTGCAGGCTCCCTGCATATCAACCTGACTACCGACCCGCTGGGCACCAGCAAAGACGGTAAGCCGGTTTACCTGAAAGACATTTGGCCATCGAACCAGGAGATAGCCGAAGTCATGCGCTCTTCCGTGACGCCGGAAATGTTCTCCACTCGCTATGGCGAAGTGTTCAAGGGTGACGAGCGTTGGCAGGCCATTGAAGTCAGCGGTGGTGACACCTATGGTTGGCCTGCGGGCTCCACCTATGTTCAGAACCCGCCATACTTTGAAGGCATGGGTCTTGAGCCGGAGCCGACCGAGGACATCAATAGCGCTCACATCATGGGCCTGTTCGGTGACTCCATCACGACTGACCACATCTCCCCGGCCGGTTCGATCAAGGCATCCAGCCCAGCAGGTCGTTACCTGCAGGAGCATCAGGTCGCTCCTATGGACTTTAACTCTTACGGCTCGCGCCGCGGCAACCATCAAGTCATGATGCGCGGTACGTTCGCGAACATCCGCATCAAGAACCAGATGGTTCCGGGTGTCGAAGGCGGTGTGACAATTCACTATCCGTCTGGCGAGCAGATGGACATCTATGATGCCGCGATGAAGTATCAGGAAGAAGGCAAGGATCTCGTTGTCTTTGCCGGTGAGCAGTATGGTACGGGTTCTTCCCGTGACTGGGCTGCGAAAGGCACGATCCTGCTCGGCGTGCGCGCCGTGATCGCTGGCAGCTTCGAGCGTATTCACCGTTCCAACCTGATCGGCATGGGCGTGCTGCCCCTGCAGTTCAAGGAAGGCGAAAGCTGGGAGAAATTGGGCCTGAAGGGCGATGAGACTGTCACGATCGAAGGTATCTCCGACATCAACCCGCGTCAGATGTTGAATGTCAGCATCACAAAGGCTGACGGGTCTTCCATAAATGTCGAATGTCGCGTGCGCATCGATACCGAGAACGAGCTGGATTATTATCGCAATGGCGGCATCCTGCACTTCGTTCTGCGCAATCTTGCGCGTGCAGAAGCCTGATCCTTAAGGCTTTCATGATATTGAAAGGCCCCTGCAGCATGTGCTGTGGGGGCTTTTTTACAGCGCTCACATCCCTGTGACTGTTTCAGGAGGAGGTCTGGCTTTATAAATGATCTTGATGAAACGCATGCTGCTCTCTCTGATCCTCGCCTTCGCGGGCCTGCTGCCTGTCGCTGGAGCAGAGGAGCCTGTTCTTGTGGAGCTGTTCGCTTCACAGAATTGTCGCGTCTGCCCCAAGGCGCACAAGGTTCTGAAGGCGCTTGATGATGAGCGTGACGATGTCCTAATCCTCACCTGGTCTGTCGATTACTGGGATTACCTTGGCGACAAGGACCCAATGGCGATGGTGGAATCCAAGGAACGTCAGCGCGGTTATGTTGACCGCTTCCATCTGCGGGGACCTTACACCCCCCAGACGGTCTATGACGGGGTAGAGCAATGTGCTGGCAGCAGGCGCTCATATGTCGACAGGGCACTGGAAAAGGCTTCAGAGCGTCCTGATACGGATGTGAAGCTGACCGTAAAGGGCGACAAGATATTGCTGTCAGGTACGGCGACCAGCCTGACCGATATCTGGCTGATAGATTATCTTTCAGGTGCCGCGAACACGACGAATATGGTGCATCCTGTCACCCGCGTTTCTGCACTTGGACCGTGGCTGGGCAATGACGTTCAGCTGAACAAGCCGCATTGCGAATCCGGTTGCGCCATCATTGTGCAGGAAGCGGGCTTCGGCCCTATCCTTGAAACTTTGGTCGTCCAGCCCTGATCAAGGCTGTACCGTCTCAGTGTCCAGTGCCATGAGGGGTGGACGGACAATCGAAGACACGCGCGGCGTGAATTCCTTCCAGTCATATTCCGACAACTGAAAAGCCCAGCCGTCTGCTTTTTCGTTGATGGTGCTGCCGCGTTGGGCGCCTTCACCTGCTTCAATGGCGCGCAGGGTCACAAAATACCCGTCGGGCTCTCGATAGGCTGAAACATCAACTTCCAGTCCATCATGCGTTTCGGTGATGTGGCGTGCGACAGGACGTGTTTTCAGCTTGCTGGCGGGCTTGACGCCAATCGGTGCAAAGCGTGTCAGCGCCAAAGCGGGTGTTGAAGCGGCAATCCGGCTGACCAGTTTGAAATCCTGATAGGGCGGGCCCGGAACAAAACTGCGGTCACTGGTGCCGACAGAGCGCTGCAAATACAGGCTCTCGCCCATGGAGTCATAAATCCGCACCGCCGAGATGGCATCTGAATTGATTTCGACAATGTCAAAATCCAACCAGGCATCATGATTATAGAGAGGCGGCAGGTCACCTTTTACCTGAAAGGCCTGTTCCTCACCCGGGAGGCGGCCATAGACATGTTCGCCCTTTCGTCCGGTGATCAGGGCTGCTTCTGTCTTGCCAGTCTCATCAATGATCTCGACTAGGGCACCCGTTCCTCCACTCCGCGGATCACCAAGGCCAATTCGGTTCAGCTTGTCCGGATCGCGTGTACGTCCTTCGCCCCAGGTCAGCTCACCCAGGCCTGTTGCGAGTGTGGCCAGACGGTCCGGCCGGATCGGGTAGCCGTCTTCCGTTCCCATCTTCCAGCCATCCAGTGTGTTGACCAGCAGATAGGATTCATCTGATAGCGTGACCCGTATCTTGTTTGCCTCGGCGCGGATGGAGGCAAAATCCGGAATCACCGGATTGCCCACTCGGCTAGTTGAAGCCTTATGCGCCCCCCCCATGGAATAGGCGATCACGGTGAGCAGTGTCAGCGCTCCAGCCGTGCCAGCCATGACCTGTAGTCGGCGCATGCGCTGACGTGTGCGAATCTGGCTCATGCCCGGCCCTTCCGTTTCTGGCGATACCAGACGAACAGTCCAATTAGCCCAACGATCAGCGGGCCGCTCCAGATATTGATGGCTTTCAGCATGCCTTCAAGTCGGTCAATATCGCGGCGATAATCGCGCTCGACCTCACGCAAGCGCTGGCGGAGATCGACTATGCTTTCGCGCAGCTCCAAAAGCTCTGTGCGTTCCTGATCGGTCAAGTCTGCTTCCAGATCACCTGAGAAAAAGCCGTCTGTGGAGCCAATGGCCTGCAGCTCTTCCAGGCGGGTCTGAGCGGTTTTGAGGTTGGTTTCCAGTTCGGCCTGCTGGCGGAAATAGATGGCTTCAGCCTTGTCGCGCATGCGGTCAATCCGCGTCATAGGGCGCAGGCTGGGGGCACGGGAGCGCAAGCGGGACAGCTCACCGCCACCCGCCAGTGCATCCAGCGCGTTCAGCACCAGCGCGCCATTGTCTGCCACGACAATCTCATTGCCGGGCACAATGTAGAAATCATCCGAGATGAAATCGACATCCGCGATCAGTACCAATTGGGCCTCCGTCTCGCTTTCAGAGATGTGCGGCGGCACGCTTTGCGCCTCGGCCATGGCCAGTTCTGCGAGTACTGGGTCGGATGGAATTTCAACAGGGGGTGCGCCCTCTGGGAAGGCCGTTGTCAGCTTCCCGGAGAGACGTCCGGCCAGCACGAGGGCTGTGGGCTCTGTCTGATATTCGCGCAGGACAGCCTGCGGCGTCAGCTCGGTCATGGCCTTGTCGGCATCAATGAAGGATGGGCTTGGGCCCGTCGTGATCAGCGGTGTAAATTCTGTCCCTTCGTCCAAGTCGGATGCATCAAATGCGCCTGGTGCACCGAAATTGATGCTGCGACTGAGGTCTGCCGTGATCAGATCATCCTGATTCATGTCTCCGGCTGGGATGCCGATGAAGAGCGGATGGGCCAGCTCCTCGACGCGGCCATTGCCGGCATCCACTGGAACAGGCAGCGCATTGGCCGCGTCTGCAACCGCCTGATTCGACAGCGAAACGCCCCACAGGCTAGGCAGTGTGCCAAGGGAGGCATGTGTCAGGGGCTCTCCCATGGAGAACATGCCGCCGCCTGAGACAGTCTTCGCCGCCGGGTCCATCAGGAATACAGCGCGTCCGCGACGCAGGATGAACTGGTCAATAAGCCAGCTCTGGCGTTCGGTTAGTTCGGGAGGTTGCACGACGAGCAGCACGTCCAAATCTTCCGGCAGGGACTGGAAGGTTTCCGCAATGGGTACGATTTCAAAGGATTTGCCAATATCGCGTAGAAGGGCGTAGCCTCCTTCACCGCCCGGCGAAGTCATACCAGGCAAGGAGGACAGGATGCCAACACGTGGCGGGTCCGGATCATCCAACCGGTCCACCATGCGTGTCAGGTCATATTCCAGGGTGACTTCGCGGTCTGGTGCCAGGAAGGGGATGACGCGCTGGTCATCAATTGAGTTGCGCCCGATAATGCCGAAATAGAGCGGATCATTGCCATTCGTGTCGACGGCCGTGACCCCTGCAGCAAGGGCTTCATCCTCTGCTGGAGAGAAGGGCAGTGGATCAATTTCCTTAACATGTAGCTTGCCGCCGGACTGGCTTTCATAAACGTGCAGTAGCTCGCGCACGCGGGCGGCATAGGCGCGAATGGAGGGGTAATCCTGTCCTGTGTTGCGTGTGTACACGAAGGTCAGCTCAACTGGCTCGGCCACATTGTCGAGCGTTGATTTTGTGGCATCCGACAGCGTGTAGAGATTGTTCTCCGTAAAATCGAGCCGCACGCCAGTGAACACCTTCTGCACAAGAAGGTTGGCCGTGACGAAGATGATCAGCGTCAGCGCCGTGGCGGCAATAAGATAATGCTTTGCCCGCATGTTCTAGCCCAGCCTGTGCCGTGAGGCCCACAGGCCATTCAGAATGGTCCACAGGGCCATGAAGCCCAGAAAAAACAGAACGGCACGGAATTCCAGGACGCCCCGTTGTGCTGCTTCAAAATGCGACAGGAACGAAAACTGCGCGACAAGGTCAGCAAAGCCTGCCCCGAAAATGCTCTTGACGCCCGACAGGACGAGCGGCCAGCCCGCGGCAGTGAAGATGAAAGCAATGACCACACTGATGACAAACGCCGTGACCTGGCTGCGTGTCAGGGCTGATACAGCCGCGCCAACGGATAGATAAGATCCGGCCATCAGGAAGCTGACAAAATAGGTCAGGATGATTGCGGCATTGTCAGGCTTACCCAGAAAGTTCACGGTGAGCCACATCGGGAAGGTCAGCAGCAGGCAGACTCCGGCGACAGACCAGGCCGCCAGCAGCTTGCCCAGAACAAGGCCCGGCATGCCAAGGGGTAGAGAGAGCAACAGTTCATCGGTTCCGGCACTCGTCTCATCGGCCCAAAGGCGCATGGCCAGCGCAGGCAGGAAGATCATGTATAGCCAGGGATGCCAGACGAAGAAGGGTGACAGGTCTGCTGTGCCAGTATCGAAGAAGCCTGACGCCTCCCAGGTGAACATGCCGAGAGCGAGGAGGAATACGGCCAGAAAAACATAGGCCATGGGCGTTGAATAATACGCCCCGATCTCCCGGCGGAAGACTGGCACAAAACTGCCGAGTTGCTGACGCAGATAATTCATGCAGATTCGGCCTCCGCCTGATCGGTCAGCTTGGTAAAGGCACCTTCCAGCGTACCGTCCGATGACAACTGGCGCAGGCCTTCCGGCGTCTCATCCGCAACGATCCGACCGCGGTCAATGACGATGGCCCGCGTGCACATGGCGGGCACTTCGGTTAGCGTATGGGTGGAGATGACAATCGCCTTGGTGGGCGCCATGCGCGCGATGAGCGCCCGCACAGCGCGTTTCTGGTTCGGGTCCAATCCATCGGTGGGCTCGTCCAGCAGCAGAACAGGCGGATCATGCAAAATGGCGCCTGCCAGGCCAACGCGCCGACGGTAGCCCTTGGAAAGAGATCCAATCCTTTGTCCGCAGACGGTGGAAATTCGGGAGTCTGCAATCGCCCGCTCAATTGCAGACTTGCGCTCTGACCTGGGCAGGCTGCGGGCAGCCGCCATGAAGGCCAAGAATTCCGGCGGCGTCATGTCGTCGTAAAGAGGCGCACCTTCAGGCAGATAGCCGAGCGCGGCCTGTGCTTCGCGGCGCTGTGAGACAATAGATTTTCCGGCGATGAGGGCGTCACCGGAATCCGGTTCCAGAACGCCAGAAATCATTCGCATGGTTGTTGACTTGCCCGCCCCGTTGGGGCCGAGAAAGCCAAGCACTGTCCCCTTTTTGACAGTGAATGACAGGCCTTGCACGGCACGCTTGGTGCCAAAGGATTTTACCAGCTTCTGAATGTCCAGCATTCTTCGCGTCACGATCCTTTCCGGGGGAGCCTTCTGATACCGTTGTTCATGCGGTCTGGCCAGTGGCTCTGATGCAATCATAATGTCAGGCGGAGAAGCGGCGGACCTCTTCAAGAACGGCCTTTGCGGCGGCTTCAACGATCTTGCCGCCATCTTCCATGTTGGACTGGGTCGGGTCAGAGCCGATGCGGCCGTCTGGGAAGTCACCGCGATACTGAACCGCATCGCTAATCGTGCCGTTCGGGGCGATCTTGGGCGACATCTCCACATCCGTGCGGGCATGGTCTGGATAGCCATAATAGGTCACGGACACTTCGGACGCAGTCGCGTGGCTGCCATGCCCGACCGGATAGAGCTGGTTGCAGAGAGTCATCACGGATTTAAAATCCCACCAGTCGCGGCGTTTCAGTTTGAGACCGGGGCGATTGTCCTCGCCGCGCGGATCGAAGCTGCGGCGGGCATGGATCTCGGAGAAGGCAGCCTCAATCGTGGCAATGTTTCCGCCATGGCCATTCAGCCAGTAGATGCGCTCAAAACCATGCCGCATCAGGCTTTCTGTCCAGTCCATCATGGCTGCGATCATTGTGGATGGGCGCAGGGTGATGGTTCCCGGAAAGCCGAGATGATGTTGTGCACAGCCGACGGAAAAGGTGGGGCCGACCAGCATGTCGTCCGGCGCAAGACTTTCGGCATGACGTGCGATGATTTCCGGACACAGGGCATCTGTACCAATAAAGCCGTTCGGCCCGTGCTGTTCCATGGAGCCAATCGGCACGACGATGGTCTTTGATATCTTCAGCCAAGATTCGATATCTGGCCAGGTCGAAACAGGTAGCAGCATGAGTATCAGTCCTTTCTGGGCGCCAGGCGGCGTGTGATATGCCCCATCTTGCGGCCAGGACGGGCATCCCGTTTGCCATACAGCGTCAGCGTTTCGTTTGCTTGCAGGCCAGCCGGATCAATCAGGCCATCTTCGCCGATCAGATTATACATTTCCGCATCAAACAGGCGACGGGTATCGCCCAGCGGCCAGCCACATATGGCCCGAATGTGCTGTTCGAATTGTCCTGTCTGGCAGGCTTCCGGGGTCCAGTGGCCTGAATTGTGCACCCGCGGGGCAAACTCATTGGCCAGCAATGTGCCATCTTTCAAGACAAAGAACTCCAGAGCCAGCACGCCAACATGATCCAGCGCATCTATCAGGCGCACGGCGCGCTCGCGGGCGTCAGCCTCGATCTTCAGATCCAGACCGGAGGGAGAAATAGAGCGTGAGAGGATACCATTCTCATGGATGTTACGAGGAGGAGCCCAGCTCTTCGTCTCGCCGCGACTGGAGCGTGCTACGATCACGGAGATTTCCCGCTCGAACGGGATGCGCGCTTCTAGAACGGCTGGAACCTGTCCGATGGAAGTCCACGCTTTCTCTGCGCCCTTGGCGTCCTGTACGCGCGCCTGACCCTTGCCATCATACCCGTCCCTGCGGGTTTTCAGGATGCCTTCCGTGCCGAGCGTGTTGAGGGCGGCGATGATGTCGTCGGCGGAATTGATCAGTTCATAAGGCGCGGTCGGAATGTTTATGCTGTTCAGAAAGGCCTTCTCTTCAGCCCGATCCTGAGAGACGGCGAGAGACTTGGTACCCGGATGAAGTGGAACGCCTGTTTGGGTGATGATCTCCACGGCTTCGACAGGGATATTCTCGAATTCGAGCGTGACCGCGTCGCAAGATGCCGCAAATTCACGCAAGGCATCCCTGTCGGTATACTCGGCCGTCCATGTCCTGCGAGCACCGCGTGAAGCTGGAGCGTCTGTTTCAGGGCAATAGATGTGAACGTCAAAGCCAAGCTGGTTCGCGGCGGCAGCCAGCATACGTCCCAGCTGGCCGCCCCCCAAAATCCCGATCGTGCTGCCGGGGGCAATCATCGTCATGTAACCGGTGTCTCGCCAACGCTGTCAGTTTGCTTCTGGCGGAAGGCATCCAGCTTGTCGGCAACAGCCCCATCTTCCAGCGCAACAATGGAAGCCGCCATCAGGCCGGCATTCATGGCGCCAGCCTCGCCGATGGCCAGTGTGCCCACAGGAACGCCGCGCGGCATTTGAACAATCGAGAGCAGGCTGTCCATGCCAGAGAGGGCCTTGGACTGAACCGGAACGCCCAGAACGGGCAGCGGGGTCATGGCTGCCGTCATGCCGGGCAGGTGGGCTGCACCGCCAGCGCCGGCAATGATCACCTTCAGGCCGCGTCCTTTTGCCGATTTGGCATATTCAACCAAGCGGTCCGGCGTGCGGTGGGCCGAAACGATGCGTGTTTCGTGGGCAACGCCCAGATCCGTCAGAATTTGAGATGCAGCTTGCATGACCGGCCAGTCGGACTGGCTGCCCATGATAATGCCGACCTTGGGGGAATCCGTGTCCATGATGGAAGCCTCGCCGCTGGAAAGCGCGCAACATAGGTAAGCCGGATGCTGCGTCAACTGCCGGAATGATCGGTCGGCTCGAAGGAATGGCTTCAACTTGGCGCAAGAAATGCTTAACCTTGCGCCATGGCGGACGATCTCTACTCTCCTCAAGCCCATGAACGGCGTGCCCTGCTGGATGTGCTGGGCGTGGATTTGTTCTCCCTGGACTTGCGAACGCGCGCGGCGCTTGAGGCTTTATGCGATGAAGTGCTGGTCTTGAGGGATGATGTGGGCCAGTTGCGCGATGCTCTGGACGAGGCCGTATCTCTGGCAGATAATGACGCCCTGTGCCCTGTCTTCAACCGACGGGCCTTCGAGCGGGAAATTCGGCGTGAGATTGCCTTGGCTGCGCGGTTTCGTACGCCCTTGTCTCTGATTTACATAGACCTCGACAATTTCAAGCAGGTCAATGATGCCTTCGGCCATGCTGCTGGCGATGAAGTATTGATACGGGTTTCAGAGATATTACTGCGCCTGACACGGGAGACCGATATTGTCGGACGCCTCGGTGGCGATGAATTCGGCATCGTCCTGGCTCAGGCCACGGCGGAGGACAGCCGCCACAAGGCAGAGCAACTCAGCTATGAAGTGGACCAGCTGATGGTGCGGTGCGGAACGAGAGAGTCCTCGCCAGGAATACACATCGGAGCCTCTTGCGGAATCGTCGAATGGCAGACCGGACAAGTGGCGGAAAGCCTTATATCTGCAGCGGATCAGGCCATGTTTGCACAGAAGGCGCGCAGAAAATCCGGGCGGCAGGCAACTTAAGGATATTTCATGGGAGAAAGCCTGATTCCGGCTTTTCTCCCCCGTGACGAGGTTAGGCTCTTGTGCTTAACTGTTGCTGTTAAGTCACAACTCTTAACAGCGAAGAAGGAGACCGTACATGTCGCTTCAAGGAAGAATCACTGAGCTCGCAGACAAGCACCGCAAGCTGGACGAAAAGATTTCCGAAGAACAAAAAAGACCTGCGGCAGATGCACTCCGATTGAAATACCTCAAACGCAAGAAATTGAAGATCAAGGAAGAGTTGCACTGGCTTGAGGCTAGCTAGTAAGCCGCAACGGAGCCTTCATCTTTTTGTCCTAGTCTTATCTGCAACGGGCGAAGGGATGTTGCATGCGTGAGCTATTTGATCAGGACAGGGCCATGACCCTTGGTGCCGTGAAGCAGGCGACCGCCATACTTGCGGTTATCTTCCTCATTGCTGCGGTATTCGCGGTTCTGTCCGGTCTCGGCTGGATCTTCAAAGGCCATGTCTTTGCGGGTCTTACACGTATCATCGGCAGTTTTGCTGTGCTGGGCTTTATGTATGTGGTTGTTCGCTTCTTGGGAGAGATTCTGGCGGCAAGTCATAGGTTGAACGACCGGCTCTCCATTCTCGGCGATGACCTGCGCAGCCAGCGCAGCAAGGTGCCCGCCTCCGATACGAAAGCCTGATACCTCATGGCCGATCCAGTCACCATTATACTCGGCCTTGGCCGTGAGGTGGGCGATGCTGTCGCCCGCCGTTTCAATGAACATGGCCATAAGGTTGTGGCCGCAGACCCGTCCGAAGAGCGTATCGGGATTGCCCGTAATGCCATGCCGGAGGATGTGCTTCTGCACCATGGTGAGCTTCATACGCGCTTGGGGCTGCGAAATGCTTTGACGGCTGCTGTCGAGGCGTTTGGCCGGGTGGATAATCTGATCGTCATTCCCGAGATCGAAGAACCGGATACGCTGGCGGATTTTGCACCTGAGCGGTTCGACAAATCCATTGCCCGGGCCAGCCGAGGGGCGGCCTTGGCTCTGAAGGTATTTGCGGACCAGATTGATGAACAGGAAGACCTGCCCATGGCAGGTGTGGAACGTATCCGTCAGAAGGGGACGGTGACGTTCATCCTATCCTATTCGGCGCTTGCCAGCATGCCGGGACGGTTTACCGAGACCGTCACGCAATCCGCTGTGCTGGGGATCATCAAGGCCGGGGCTGTTGAGCTTGCCGAGAAGGCCGTTCGTGTGAACGGCATCGTTGCGATCCGCCCCCGTGAAGGCAAGCTGGAGAATTGGACAGTACGGCGTACCCCGCTGGGACGCGCCGCCCTGGCAGATGAGATTGCCGACTCCGCCCAGTTTCTGTCCTCACCGAACGCAGCCTTCATTACCGGCGAGATACTGAAGCTGGATGGGGGCCGCTCCGCACTCGCCGGTATTCTGGAATAGCGATCAGCTGACCTGAGCCAGGCCCGGAACGGGGTTGGTGTCCGTTTCCGTCTCAAACACGGCGACCGTGTCGAGCGTGTACATCTTGCTGAGAATGTCAGAGACTTTCTTGTACTCGGCCAGCGCCTTGTCGGAGGTCAGCGTGACCAGCGTATAGCCGTGGCCAAACGGGTCATGCCATTCAACTTCGGTGTTCGCGTCTGCGAACAACTGGCCGAGGTTCGGAACGTCCTTGATATAGGCACCGGTGCCGGGGGACGTGATGGAGGTGCACCCGAACTCAACACCGCGGCGCTCGCCAGCGGCATCATACAGGGTGTTTGCCCACGCCGTGTGCGTGTCTCCGGCCAGCGTGACCAGGCTTGCTCCGGCAGAGGCGGCGCCTGCATAGAGCCGCTCACGCGCTGCCGGGAAGCCATCCCAGGCATCCGGATTGAACGGCAGGCCAAGGGCAGAGAAGGGCACCATTTGCGCGACATAGGGGTTGGTCTGCGCCGCGACCTGCTCCGGCGTCAGAACTTCCTGCATGTTTGGTAGTTTCGTCCGGGCCATGACGACCTGATTGGCCAGCACCTGCCAGCGCTTGCCGGCCTTGACGGAGGCCGCCAGTTCTTCGGTCAGCCAGGCTTCCTGCTCGGCGCCCAGCATGGTGCGTTCCGGATTGTTGATCTTCTGCATAGTTTCCTGAACACGCGCCATGATCGTGGCTTGATCGCTTGCGCCTGCCAGCGCATCTGACCAGCTGATGTCGGGCGAGCGACCTGTCAGGCGGCTCTCAAGCGCAATAACTGTGGCAACATCCCCGAAATTGAAGCTGCGCCAGACTGCGGACGTAACCTCGCCCGGAACCGGTTCGCGCAGGGGCAGCCATTCGAAATAGGCTTGCATGGCGGCCTGTTTACGGTCGCTCCAGTCCCCCTCGCCATTTTCCGGATTATGGTTCTGGGCACCTGTACGGTAGGAATTGTTGGCGCTCTCATGGTCATCCCATGTGCAGATCCAGGGGGCTGCAGCATGCGCGGCCTGAAGGGCCGGATCGGTCTTGTACTGGGCGTGGCGTGTGCGATAATCAGACAGCGTCACCATTTCCGTGATCGGATCATGCGTGCGGCCAAGTGCCATGGCTTCGGGGCTGGCATAACCGTCAATGCCGTACTCGTACAGATAGTCGCCAAGGTGGACCACGGCGTCCAGATCGGCTTCCTGCGAGATCGCGTCATAAGCGTTGAAATATCCAAATTGCCAGTTGGAGCAGGAGACAACGGCCATGCGCACCGGTGTGTCACCTGACAGGGCGGTTGTCTTGAGACGCCCTTCAGGAGAGGTCACCTCGCCATTCGATGCCAGTACAGTGAATTTGTAGGTATAGGTTTTTCCAGGCTGCAGGCCCTTGGCATCGGCCTTCACTGTATAGTCGCGGGCCTCGGATGTGGTGACGACACCGCTGCTGACCGGAGTGGCCGGGTTGGCGGGGTCGAAGACATCATATCTTACCTGGATAGGGCCGGTACCGCTCTTCGGGGTTACGCGGGTCCAGACGATGACGCGGTCTGCCAGCGGGTCGCCTGACGCAACGCCGTGCAGGAAGTCGATCTCTCCCTCATAAGCCTCCGTCTTGACCGGCGCGCTTACAGGTGTCGTGGCGCAGGCGGCGAGGCTGAGGGTTCCGGTGGCTGCGGCGCCCAGCAGGCCGCGGCGGGTAATCTTGGTCATGTCTGTCTCCCGTGTTCCGGATCTCCCTAGTCCGGTCTGTTGACAATAGCATGACGATCACCACGCTATTCGTCTATAAGTCGCGCAATGGAACATCTTGAAATCACTGCAACCTCAGCTGATGAGGGCAAAAGGCTGGACAGCTTTCTTGCCAGTCGGGCGGACTCGCTCTCGCGGTCGCGTCTGAAGGCGCTGATCCTTGAAGGCGCCGTCAGCATGAACGGCACCCCCGAAACCGATCCACGAAAGCCGGCTGTGGACGGCGCCGTCTACAGGATTACCCTGCCAGACCCGGTGCCTGCGACGCCTGAAGCGGAAGACATTCCGCTCGATATCCTGTTTGAGGATGCGCACCTGATTGTACTGAACAAGCCGTCCGGCATGGCGGTACATCCCGCACCCGGCAGCTGGGACGGGACGCTCGTCAATGCGCTGCTGCATCATTGCCAGGGCGAATTGTCCGGCATTGGCGGTGTGGAGCGGCCCGGCATCGTGCACAGGATCGACAAGCTGACGACCGGCGTGCTTGTGGTCGCAAAGACCGAGTCGGCGCATCTCGGCCTGTCAGAGCTTTTTCAGACTCACGATATTGAGCGCAAATATCTGGCGGTTACGCGCGGCGCTCCGCGTCCGCTATCGGGTACAGTGGATGAGCCAATTGCCCGCTCGACCGGGGATCGCAAGAAAATGGCGGTCGTGCGCAATCCCGAAAGCGGAGTAGGGCGGCATGCAATTACGCATTACAGGGCCATTGAAATGTTCGGCCTTCGCGATAAGGGAACGGGCCTTCCCGCTGCCGCGCTGGTGGAATGCCAACTGGAAACAGGCCGTACGCACCAGATCCGCGTGCATTTGAGCCATATTGGCGTGCCGCTCATCGGTGATCCGGTTTATGGCCGTCAGAAGGGCATCAGCTCATACGGCCAGGGCGAAGCGCATATTGAAGGCACAAAAGCCGCGCGCGCCTTTCCGCGCCAGGCGCTGCATGCCGCTGTGCTGGGTTTTGTGCACCCGATAACGAAAGAGACGCTCCGTTTTGAAGCGCCTCTTCCGGAAGACATGTCGGACTTGATCGCGGCGTTGAGAAAATTGCCGACAGACGACTGAGATTGCCCTAGTTCCCGCCCGACTCGACCAGCGGTTCAAACTGCAATTTGGTTGCCGTCAGGGTTACATCGCCAATTTTGTCGGTTTCCGCCGCGATCTTGATCGGCACGGAGGCGCCATTTGGCAGTGGGGCCAGCCACATGCGCAGCGGACCGTTGAGCGCGGACAGATTGTCATTGTCCTTCATCTCGTCTTTGTCGTAGCCCGCAATGCGTTCCATCGTGACATGGCATTCCACGGCCTGACCAGACCAGACCTTGGTGTTCACCCGCTTGGTACCGGCATTCTTCAAATGCAGATAGGTCAGCTGGCGTCCGTCAAAGATGCGGATCGGTCCGCCGCAGGGGTCAGCACCTGGTGCACGTGGCTCCAACGCGAAGGTGATGAGCGCCGTGATGGGGTCATTCGCCTTTACGGCCTGTTCCGGTGTGGCCGGCGGATCACCCAGATCTCCGAACTTCGGATTGGCGGTCATCTCAAAATTATCCGCTGTCATGATCATGTCTACGCGGCGGTTCTTTTTGCCGTCACGGTTCTGCGAGACGTAATTATACGTCTTCAGCCCGTTTTCGCGTGTATAGCCAGAGGCCTGAAGGTGCATGTCATAATTGATGAACCAGTCGGCGATACCGGTCACTTTCACGCGCGATTTGATATTGTAGATGTCCGGGCGCATCTCGACCTCAAAAGAGGCGCGGCCTGTTGCGGGAATGAACAGCACATAGGCCTTGGCTTGTAATTCATAGATCATTCGCGTCGGCTCGCCCGATTTGATATTTGCCAACAGCGTGGGTGCCGTGCTCGCTGGCGCAGTATCGGCCACAGACAGGCCGGCTGCGGTCATGGCCGCGGCAGTTGCCAGTAGAAATGCACGTTTCATCAGGACAAAATCCTTTCCGGAGCGGTTCGTTTGGCACTCCTTATAACCTGTCATCACCAACCCAATCTGAACAGTCCTGCCCCGATCATGCCTCATTCCGGAGTGGTTTGCATTCAAGAAGTATGACAACGAATGACTCCCGCAAGCGTAAAACTGCCGAAATGCCTGATGCTCGCAGTTGACATGAGGGGTATCTGCCCTGTAACGACGCGCCTTCGAGATTATTGACACCTATCGGAGCGAGGCCATGTCCCGCGAATGTGAACTTACCGGCACCAAGCCGATGGTTGGCCACAATGTGAGCCACTCCCAGATCAAGACCAAGCGTCTTTTCCGCCCGAACCTCGTTCAGGTTACGCTTCACTCTGAAGCGCTTGAGCAGGACTTCCGTCTGCGCATCGCCGCCAAGGCTCTGCGCACGGTAGACAAGCTGGGCGGCCTTGATGCGTTCCTCGCCAAGGCGAAGGATGACAGCCTTTCCACGAAAGCGCTGAAAATCAAGCGTGACATTGCGAAGAAAGCTGCCGCTTAAGCGTCTGCCTTTGGGTACAAGAATACAGGCGCGCGAGGCTGGGCTTCGCGCGCTTTTCTGTGTCTTGCGGTTGGACGCGCTAGCAACCGCATGGCAAAAGACTCCCCTTGGAATCAGGGGGACATCATGCGCACATTCTTGACCATTGCAGCCTTGGGCTTGCTGGCGGCCTGTCATGATCCAGCAACCCAGAAGACTCCCGCACAGGGCAAGGTCACCGTTTTCACGGGCGGCACAATTTACACCGGTCTGGCGGATCAGCCCAAGGTAAACGCCGTGATTGTTGGCGAAGATGGCCGCATTATCGCAACTGCACCGCCCACTTCCGAAGACTGGAGTGAAGATGAGGTCACAATGGTGGACCTCGACGGTGGGGTCATGTTTCCCGGCTTTACGGATGCCCATGCGCACCTTCTGGGCATTGGCCAGCGGGAAATCATGCTGAGTCTAGAGGGCACGCCCTCGCTTGAGAGCCTGGTATCACGTGTCAGCGACGAAGTCGCAGGCAAGGTCCCAGGCGAGATCATCTTTGGCCGAGGCTGGATTGAGACGGACTGGCCGGAGGACCGCATGCCCTCGGCTGCCGATCTTGATCCCGTCAGCCCGGCCAATCCGGTGATCCTGATGCGCGCCGATGGTCATGCCCTCGTTGCCAATACTGCGGCCCTGAAAGCGGCGGACGTCTACGACATTGCAGGCGACAGTGATGGCGGCCGGGTCGAGCGCGGCAAAGGCACCGGCAAAGCGACCGGCATGGTGATAGACGAAGCCATGTATCCGGTCTTGCAGCTGGTCGCTGAACCCAGCGATACGGATATACGCAAGGCTTACGAGATCGGTGCGAAAACCTATGTCGCGCGCGGCTGGACCGGCACGCACAATATGAGCGTGGATCGCAATCATGCTGCCTTGCTGAAGGCTCTGGATGATGAGGGCCTGATGCCGCTGCGGCTCTATAATGCCTATGATGAGAATGGCTTCTACCTTGCCAAGAAGCACCAATATGAGACGGATACGATCCAGAACCGAGCTGTGAAGATTTACATCGACGGCGCGCTCGGCAGCCGTGGGGCTTTGCTGATCCAGCCCTATTCGGACCGACCAGACACAAATGGGCTGGAAATCCTCGATGAAAATGTACTCCACAATCTGATGATGGATGCGAAGGAGGATGAGATCCAATTGGCCATTCATGCCATCGGAGACCTCGCCAATCGGCGTATTCTCGATACATATGAAGAGTTGGGCTATGGCCCGGAACTGCGCTGGCGTATTGAGCACGCGCAGATCCTGGCCCCGGAAGACATTGCCCGTGTCGGGCAGTTGGGCCTGATCGCGTCCATGCAGCCCAGCCATGCCATCGGAGACCTGAAGTTCGCGCCTGCGCGTCTTGGCATGGACCGCTTGGGCGGCGCGTATGCCTGGAAAAGTATGCTGGGTAGCGGTGCCGTCGTTGCCGGTGGCTCAGATGCGCCGGTTGAGGTGGGCTCGCCGCTGATAGAGTTCTATGCCGCTGTTGCCCGCAAGGGGCTCAATGGCGAAACAGGGGAGGGTTGGCACCCTGAACAGGCCCTGGCGCGTGAGCAGGCGCTCGCCCTATTCACCTCCTCTGCAGCCTATGCTGCGTTTCAGGAGGATGATCTCGGCACGATTGAACCTGGAAAATTGGCGGATTTCACGGTTTTTGACCGTGATTTGATGACCATTCCTGAAGACGAAATTCTTGAGGCGAAGGCTGTGATGACAATTGTCGGGGGGAATGTTGTCTGGCGACAGTCGGCTGCCTCTGAATAATTGCCTGTAGCGGTTGGCTTCTGTTGCCGAAACAGCTTCTTACGCTACGTCGCACTAGGCGTGAGCCTTTACCGTGCTAAAACCCATTCTGAACGAAACAACCTCCCGAAGCCCGAGATACAATCATGACCGTAATGAGCGATACCGATGTGCTGGATGGCATGGAGCCGACAGTCGAGATCAATGTCCGCGAGGTTTTTGGCCTCGACACGGACATGGTCGTCCGCGGCTTCGAGACACGAACCGAATATGTACCCGAGATTGACGAGGCCTATCGCTTCGATCCGCAGACCACGATGGCGATTCTTGCGGGGTTTCAGCACAATCGCCGCGTCATGGTGCAAGGCTATCACGGCACAGGTAAATCCACCCACATTGAACAAGTGGCCGCCCGCCTGAACTGGCCGATGATCCGGGTTAACCTCGACTCCCATGTCAGCCGGATCGACATGGTCGGCAAGGATGCGATTGTCCTGAAGGATGGCAAGCAGATCACCGAATTCCGCGAAGGTATTCTACCATGGGCCCTGCAGCGGCCGGTAGCGATCACTTTTGACGAATATGATGCCGGCCGCCCGGATGTAATGTTCGTGATCCAGCGTGTGCTGGAAGCCAGCGGCAAGCTTACCCTGTTGGACCAGAACCGCGTTATCGCGCCGAACCCGTATTTCCGCTTGTTTGCCACCACCAACACGGTGGGGCTTGGCGACACGACCGGTCTGTACCATGGCACACAGCAGCTAAACCAGGGCCAGATGGACCGCTGGAGCATTGTGACAACGCTGAACTATCTGGAGCATGACGCCGAAGTCGCCATTGTTAAGACTAAGGCCACGGGCGTCGATGACGACACCCTGTCCAAGATGGTGACGCTGGCCGATTTGACCCGGAATGCCTTTATGGCGGGCGACCTCTCCACCGTGATGAGCCCGCGGACTGTGATCACATGGGCGGAAAACTATGCTATCTTCGGCGATCTGGGCCATGCCTTCCGCATGACCTTCCTGAACAAGTGTGACGAGCTTGAGCGTCCGCTTGTGGCAGAGATGTATCAGCGTTGCTTTGCGGAAGAGCTGCCCGAAAGCGCCCTTATGGTAAGGGTCGCCTGATCTGACGAAAAGGCCTGATCATGGACAAGGAACAGATAGAAGGCTCTGACGGCTTCGTTTTCGATGCGGTGCGCGTTCCTGCAGAAGGCGCACGCAAGGGCGGGCTGGTTATGATCCAGGAGATCTTCGGCCTGAACTCTTTCATGCTTGCCGCCGCCCGCCGGTTTGCCGCCGAAGGCTTTGAAGTGCTGTTGCCATCCATGTTCGACCGTCAGGAAACGGGCTTTGTCCGCGAAGGTCATGATCAGGCGGCGCTTGTCGCCGGATCGGGGCATGCTCGTGCCAATGGTCTTGAGAATGCAATGACCGATATTGCCGCCTGCATTGATATGCTCGAAGGGCCCGTTTTCATCACCGGTTTCTGCTATGGTGGCTCGATGTCGTATCACGCAGCTTGCCAGCTGGACGGCCTGTCTGCCGCATCCTGCTACTATGGCAGTCTGTTGCCGCAGGCGAAGGATAATGAGCCGAAATGTCCGACCATTGCGCATTTCGGCAAGCATGACCCCCACATCCCCCTGGAGGGGGTTGAGGCCTTCAAGCAGGCCCGCCATGATGTGTTGACCTATATTTATGACGCTGGCCATGGATTCGCCCGTCAGGGCTCTGATGACTATGATGCCAAGGCCGATGAACTGGCTTTTGAGCGTACACTGAAACTTTTTGACGAGGCCCTGATCCGCTGAATGGCGAAGGACGCATCCCCGCAGGAATTGTTCAAGCAGGCGCTTGCCACCACGACCAAGGCGATGAGTGCCGACCGGGACGTGGAAGTTGGCTTTGGCAATGATGCCGGAGACAGTGGCGAGGCGATTGTCCTGCGCCCGCCGCCGCAACAGATCGAGCCGGAAGTGGCCGCGCGGATTCGGGGGGAGGCGGATGCAATTGCCCTGCGCCGCGCCCATCATAATCCTGATGCGCACCGGGTTCACCGCCCGCAGGGGGATTTGCCAAGGAAGGTCTATGATGCGGCCGAGCAGGCGCGGATCGAAAGCCTTGGCATCAATGCCATGCGGGGCACTGCAAACAATCTGGATGCTGTCCTGAACTATCGTTGCCAGTCTGGTGAATTTGCGATGGGTTCGGAGAATGCCGAGGCCGTGCTGGCTCCGGCTCTGGAATTCCTTCTGCGCGAGAAGTTGACCGGGCGAGCGCTGCCAGACAGCGCCAAGCGCGTGGCGGACATCTGGCGCGACAGGGTAGAGGCCGATACGGGCGGCGCGCTGGAAAAGCTGATCGCGCAGCTTCGCGACCAACAAGGCTTCGCCCAAACTGTTCGCGAAATGATCCGGGATCTGACCGCGGGTGAAGTGGACGGTGAAGACGCCGAAACAGAAGACCAGGACGAAGCTGACCAGGAAGACGAAAGCGAACAGAATTCCGAAGGCGACCAGGACATGGAGCCAGAGGAGCAGATGGGTGCATCAACTGAGCAGTTGGATGCGGGTGATACGGAAGAAATGGATGGCGAAGAGGCCAATGTCAGCGTCGATATGGATGTTGATGCCGAGGCCGATGACACGCCGGATGATGAAGAGGGCACCAAGCCGCTTCGTCCGAACTTCCGGGATGGTGATGATCGTGACCGTTTCAACTATTCCGTGTTCACACGGGAGCATGACGAAGTCGCCAATGCGCCGGATTTGTGTGATCCCGAAGAGCTGACCCGCCTGCGCGCCTATCTGGATCATCAGTTGCAAGGGCTGCAGGGTGCAGTTTCCAAACTGGCCAACAAACTGCAACGTCGTCTGATGGCGCAGCAGAATCGGTCCTGGAGCTTTGATCTGGAAGAGGGGGTGCTGGATACAGCCCGTCTGACGCGCGTAATCACGGACCCAACGGCCCCGCTGTCCTTCAAGCAGGAAGATGATTCAGAGTTCCGCGATACGGTGGTTACGCTGTTGCTGGACAATTCCGGCTCCATGCGCGGGCGCCCGATCATGGTGGCTGCTTTGTGTGCGGACATTCTGGCGCGCACGCTGGAGCGGTGCGGCGTCAAGACAGAAATCTTGGGATTTACGACCAAGGCCTGGAAAGGCGGTATGGCTCGTGAAGACTGGGTGGGCGCGAACAAGCCTCCGCAACCGGGACGCCTGAATGACATACGGCATATTGTCTACAAGCAGGCGGATGCGCCGTGGCGCCGGGCGCGGAAGAATCTCGGCCTGATGATGCGAGAAGGTCTGCTCAAGGAGAATATCGACGGAGAGGCTCTGCTCTGGGCGCATGACCGCATGCTCGGCCGGCCGGAGCAGCGCAAAATCCTGATGGTGATCTCCGATGGCGCGCCTGTGGATGATTCCACGTTGAATGTGAATGTCGGCAATTATCTTGAGCGCCACCTTCGGCAGGTGATCGAAGAAATCGAAACCAGAAGCCCGATTGAGCTGATCGCCATTGGTATCGGCCATGATGTGACTCGCTATTACAAGCGCGCCGTGACCATTGTGGACGCGGAACAACTTGGCGGCGCGATGACGGAACAGCTGGCCAGCCTGTTTGACGAGAACGGGCCGGAACCAAAGGCCATGTCCATTCCTCCGCTAACGGATAAGACGGTGCGTGGTGGCAGCGCAGTCTCCGGTACAACCAGTGGCGCGCCTTCCTATGGCCGGGGCAAGAAGGTCGACATCGGCCGCGCCGTAAAGACAACCAGCCTGCAGGAAGTCAAAGGCGCCAAGACGTAAGGCCTTAGCCAATCAGGCTGGTGGAAACGCGCCAGCCTTGCTGAGCGATGAGGCGACCGGGTGGCCGAGCGCCTTTTCCAGCCAGTGAGCTGTCTCGATCAGCTTGCCTAAATCGAGGCCCGTCTCAAAGCCTGCGCGCTCCAGCATGTAGACGACATCCTCGGTCGCCACATTTCCGGTTGCGGCCGGGGCGAAGGGACAGCCGCCGATCCCGCCACAGCTCGCATCAATGACATCCACACCGGCCTCTACCGCGGCGGCGACATTGGCAAGGCCCGCGCCGCGCGTGTCATGGAAATGCATGCGCAGGAACACATCCGGCGCTTCCATGCGGACGCGGTCAATGCGCGCGCGGACGTCCCAAGGGGTTGCCACGCCGATCGTGTCGCCGAGGGCCAGTTCACCGACACCTGCGCGCTGGGCCTGAGCGGCCAGATTTCCCACGACTTTGATGTCGACATCCCCCTCATAGGGGTCGCCAAACGCCACAGAAATTGTCGCCGAAAGGGGAATGCCGGCCTCCAGCACTAGAGGTGCACACTGAGCCAGCATGTCGGCGCTTTCCTGGGGACTCATCCCCTGATTCTTGCGGCCAAAGGTTTCGCCAGCCACCAGCACGAAATTGATTTCGTCCGCTTTTGCATCAATGGCGCGGCGCACACCCTTCTCGTTCAGGGCAAGAGCGATGTGCCGGGTCGGGCGCGAGCGGTCGACCCCTGCGAACACGGCGGCGGAATCGGCCATTTTCGGCACAGCCTTGGGACTGACAAAACTGCCGGACTCCATCCGCCTAACCCCAGCCTCTTCCAGACGAGAGATAAACTCAAGCTTCGTTTCGGTCGTGAGATTGGCGGGGTCATTCTGCAGCCCGTCGCGGGGCCCAACTTCTACAATGTCTATACGTCTGCTCATGCAGCATCATGTGGCCCAGCTTTGTGCTTCCTGCAAGCATGTCTGCTTGACTCTTTTGCCACGGTGCCACACCGGAACAGGCATGACTGATTTTGATCCCCCCCTGTCTGGAAGTGCCCAGGACGAGGTTCTGGAGCTGAGACCCCGCTTCAATGCAGACGGCTTGATCGCTGCCATCGCGCAGGATGTTTCGACGGGTGAAGTGCTGATGCTTGCCTGGATGAATGCCGACGCGTTGACGGCAACGATTGAGACCGGGCGGGCGACTTACTGGTCTCGCTCGCGCGAGGCTCTCTGGGTGAAGGGGGGAACTTCAGGTCACTTTCAGGATGTCGTAGAGCTGCGGATTGACTGCGATCAGGACGCGGTGCTGATGAAGGTTCGTCAGACAGGGGGAGCCTGCCATACGGGCCGGGAATCTTGTTTCTACAGAATTGTAACCGGTGATGGACGAAAGCTCATTCTGCTGCCAGAAATGGATTCGGAAGGCTGACCAACAACCAGAAGGGGGTGAAGATGGGCAGACTCGCGACAGCCATGATGGCGTCCGTGCTGGTCCTCGCTGCAGCATGCGGCAAGACTGAAAGTAAGCCAGCGGATGGCACTGCGGCAGCGGATACTGCGCAGACAAGTGAGACCGATGATGTCAGCGAAGCCGCGTTGCATGTCGACGTGCTGGATTGCGGCAAGATCGAAGTGTCCGATCTCGACGCATTTTCGAGTGCGGGTGATTATGCCGGACAGACCGACACCTTTACCGATACATGTTTTCTGATCCGTCACCCGCAAGGTATCTTGCTATGGGATCTTGGATTGCCGGGCATGCTGGCCACATCAGGTCCGCAAACCTTGCAGATCTTTACGGTCTCTCTCGATAAGACCCTGACCGCCCATCTCAAGGATCTCGGCATGACGTCGGATGACATCGATTATCTGGCCATTTCTCACAGCCATTTCGATCATATCGGCCAGGCGGATCAGGTTCAGAATGCCTTGTGGCTGGTGCACGAAGACGAACTGAACGCCATGTTTCCACCAGATGGCAGCACGGCGCAGGTCGCAACACCTGAACAATTGGCCCTGTTCGCGATGTTCAATCCGTTGGAGCGGAAAGCCTTCCGCGGTGATTATGATGTGTTCGGCGATGGCAGTGTGGTCATCTTCGAAACGCCAGGACATACACCCGGCCATACATCGCTGCAGCTGATGATGCCTGAAGCGGGGCCTGTCCTGCTGGCGGGGGATTTGTATCATCGCTCTGAAAGCCGTGAGCTGAAGCGTGTGCCGCGTTTCAATTATGATGAAGCCATGACGCTGGCCTCTATGGACGCATTTGAAGCCCGCGCAAAAGAACTGGGCGCCACTGTCATCATTCAGCACGAGCCAAGGGATATTGATCCGCTTCAAGGCGTAATCCAATGAGATGGCCGCTTTGGCTGTACGCGGGTTTACTCTCCGCGGCAGCACTGGTGGCGTGCACGAGTGATGGCAACAATTCCTCGGTCCTTGATGAACGGGATTCCAAATGGAAACTGGTCTTCCAGGATGAGTTCTCCGGCCATGGCCGCCCGGACCCGGACAAATGGATTTCTCAGGAATATAATCGCAAGTCCAACAAGGATGGTCCGGATGGATGGTGGCTGCGCGACAATGTCCGACTGACCGGCCATGGCCACTTGGAAATCCTGGCGACCAAGATCGAGAACCGCAATCCTGAACAGGATGATGACCCGTATGATTATGCCAGCGGCATGGTCTCAACCGAGGGCAAGTTCGAGCCGACCTTCGGGCGCTATGAAGCGCGCATGAAACTGCCTCAGGATCCGGGTTGGTGGGTGGCTTTCTGGCTATTCTCTGATCGTGTGCATCACGAAGATGGTTCAGGCGAAGATGGTACAGAGATCGACATCATGGAAGGCTTTGGCTGGACGGATGTCGTCAACCATGCCTTGCACTGGGATGGCTATGGCAAGGCCCACCAGAGCGCGCACCACAAGCAATTCCGTCCCGGCATTCGCTCAGGCTGGCATGTCTATGCGCTGGAATGGAGCGAGACGGAATATGTCTGGTTCATTGACGGACAGGAAGTCTGGCGCAGCGATGCGGGTGGGGTGTCGAAAACACCTGTCTGGATCAAGTTCTCGGGCGAGATCTCGACGCACAAATCCACGGCCCACAAATGGTGGTCAGAGATGCCCGATCCCAAGCGTATGCCGGACCGGTTTCTAGTGGATTGGGTGCGCGTTTATGAGCGCGTCGAGATTCCCAGAACGAAATAGGTGAGGGAAGGCGGCTTAATTCCCACCTTCCACCAATCGCCGAGCGATGACCATGGCCTGAACTTCGCCGGCACCTTCGAAGATGTTCAGGATACGGGCATCCTGCAGGATACGGCTAACCGTATATTCCAGCGCAAAGCCATTGCCGCCATGGATTTGCACGGCATTGTCTGCGGCGGCCCAGGCTACGCGCGCGGCCAGAAGTTTCGCCATGCCGGCCTCCAGGTCACAGCGTTTGCCGCCATCCTTCTGGCGCGCAGAATAATAGGTGAGTTGACGAACGCCAACCAGCTCCGCTGCCATCATGACCAGCTTGTTGGCCACGCGAGGGAATTCGAAGATCGGTTTGCCGAACTGGTTGCGGTCCAGTGCATATTGCAGGCCTGTTTCGAAAGCATTCTGGCCAACGCCGATGGCGCGTGCCGCCGTCTGAATGCGGGCGCTTTCGAAAGTGGCCATCAAATGCTTGAAGCCTTGGCCTTCAACGCCGCCCAGCAGGTTTTCTGCTTTCACCTTGAAATCGTCAAAGCCGATTTCGTATTCCTTCATGCCGCGATAGCCGAGTACTTCGATCTCGCCGCCGGTCATACCTTCGGCCGGGAAGGGGTTGGCATCATCGCCGCGCGGCTTCTCGGCCAGCAGCATGGACAGGCCTGAGAAATTGTTCGTTGCCGGATCAGTCCGCGCAAGCAGGGTCATCAGGTCCGCGCGAACGGGGTGTGTGATCCAGGTCTTGTTGCCGGTGATACTGTAATATTCGCCGTCTTCGGTCTTCACGGCGCGGGTGCGCAAAGAGCCAAGATCAGAGCCCGTATTCGGCTCGGTAAACACTGCCGTCGGCAGAATTTCGCCGCTGGCAATTTTCGGTAGCCACTTTTCCTTCTGGTCATCTGTGCCGCCAATCAGGATCAGTTCGGCCGCAATCTCGGACCGCGTGCCGAGAGAGCCTGTCCCGATATAGCCGCGCGACAGTTCTTCAGAGACAACGCACATGGCCGTCTTGCCCATGCCGAAGCCGCCAAACTCTTCCGGAATGGTCAGGCCGAAAACGCCTAGCTCTGCCATCTCGTCGACCACATCCATCGGGATGTACTCATTCTTGAGGTGCCATTCATGGGCATGCGGCTTGATCTTGTCGCTGGCATATTTTGCAAACTGCTCGCGCACCATGGTCATGGTTTCGTCGAGACCGGTATTCTCGACCGTGTTACGGCTGAGGGCATCGGGCAGCAGCTTGGCCGCAGCGGCGAGCGAGCCTGCGGTCTTGCCTTTGAGGATCAGTTCCCGGACGGCAGGATCAGCAAATAAGGTATCTGCTTCTTCCAGCGTGCCCAGTTCGTGTGGGCGAATGGTCTCGCCTTGGTTCATAGGAATGCCGCCCACCAGTTGCGCACAATAATCCCCGAACAGGATCTGCGTCAGCAGGGCTTCAACATCGGTAAAATGGCCGTCTGCATCCAGACGGCCTGCCCAGTCAGCCACCTGCTTGAGAGTTTCGGCATAGGTGACGACCCAAGACAGACCGTGGGCCATGTGCTGTTCGGCTTCCAGGGCGCGGCGATCCGTGCGGCCGTCTTCCTTTACGAGGACAGCGCGGCATTTGCTGCGCGCGGCATCTGCATAGGCGTCAATCGCGGTGCAGGCCTTGCCGATCAGGGCTACAAGGTCCGGAATGATGACCGGTTTCTGGGTCGGGTCCGCCGCAACTGCATCCATGCTGTATTCCTCCGCTATGCAATATTTTTCATAGATATAGGGCACTGCCTCGTACAAGTCATGCGGCTTTTGTGCGCTGCAACAAATCGTCTCGTCTGAGGCTGCGACGGATGTGGGTGTGTTTGCATTGCGTTAACCAAAATTTCGGGTGATGGCGCCTAAATGCGGGCACATCGCGGAATGCCTTAATGGAGCGGCGCTTCTTATGAACCCTTATCAACGTTTTCACAGCCTCCCCAATCTGATTGCGGCGGTTGCTATTCTGGGCGCAGTTGTTGCATTTGGTCCTATGCTTCGCGCGCTGGCGGCTGAGGTCATGGCGGGCAGTGGGAAAGTAGGCATGTGGGCCCTGCTGGCCGGGCTCTGCGCGATTCTGGTGATCCTGTGGGGCGTCATGGCGGAGATTGTTCTGCCAGCCATTCTGAAGCTGGGCGGACTGCGCCGTCTGGTGCTGGGCAGCGCCTATGTTGAGGGCAGCTGGATCCAGGCCGAGCGCGGCGGACCCAACGGGCCGCGCATCGCGATTGTCTCGCTGAAGCCCTCCCGCAACGGCCTGCTCCTGTCCTCCACCAGTTTGACCCGTAGCGGAGAAGCCGAAAGCGGTATCCAGACGGAGTTCTATCAGCTGAGCTGGCCTCATCTTGAGTTCAAATTCCGCGAAACCCTGCCGGCTGATTCCGGTAAACAGGCCGAAGGCATTGGCGAAATCCAGTTTGATCTGACCGGCGGCGCGCCCAAGCGGTATTCCGGCTGTCTGCAGACCCTCGGCGCCGACAAGCGCGTGAAGACCGAAGGTATCAAGCTGACCAGCTGGCGTGAGCGCCGTCACTTACGGTCCCTCGAAGGACGCCGCGACGTCCTCGCGAAATATTGGGCTGCTTTCTATGAAGGACCGATTGTCACGGTTGCGCGCAGTGAAGAAGGCCCGCGCTTTGGCAAATCCGCGGCAGGACGCGAGCGGGAAGAGGGTGGCATTGTTCCGCGCCGCCGCGCAACGGATTGGCGCAAGTCCGACACAACCCCCACTGCAGACCGCATTCGTGACGAGATTGCCTCTACCTCCACCGACTAATCGAGGCGGCGATAACGCTTGCTCTGTGCGCTCACCATGGCACGGCCCAGCGGCTCGGGCAGGATGCGCGTCAGCGAGGCAATCGTCTTGTTGACCATGCCGGGCACGACAACGGACTGGCCGCGATTGACCGCGTCGATCCCGGCTTTCACAACCGGTCCGGCCTCCATCCACATGCGCTTGCTCATCTTGTTCATGCTGTCGCGTGTGCCGTTGACATCGTGGAATTCGCTATAGGTGAAGCCGGGGCAGAGGGCTGTGCAGTAAATGTCAGCATGGCCCAGCGCTTCGCATTCGGCATTCAGGCTTTCGGAGAATTTGATCATCCCGGATTTTACGCTGGCATACAGCGTATGGCCTGCGCTGCCAGCGGCATAGCCCGCTAGGGAGGCGACATTTATGATGCGCCCATAGCCGCGCTCCGCCATACCCGGCAGCACCTTGTGCGCCAGTTCGATTGGCGCCGTGTAGAGCACGCGAATAAAGTCCGCCTGTGATTTCCAACTGGTATTGAAGAAGGTGCCCGGCAGACCATACCCGGCATTATTGACCAGCGCGTCCACATGACGGCCCTGTTCGGACAGCGTGGTGATAATCTTGTCGGCGGAATTGGCGCGGGCCAGATCCTGCGCAATGCAGATCACCTTGTTGCCGTGCTTATTCTGCAGTTCATCCGCCAGCTCTGTCAGCCTGTCTTCCCGCCGGGCGGTTAGCGCCAGATCCCAACCAAGGGCTGCATACTGGAGGGCAAACTCAGCGCCGATCCCGGCGGAGGCACCCGTAATAAGGCATAGTCTGCGGTCCATGGCCGGGCTCCCTTGTGTTGAATGTCACAGCCTGAGACTAGCCGGGCAGGGCGGCCAGACAAGGCAGGCTACAGGCGTCGCACCAGATATCCGGCGCGTGGGAAGTGAACGTGCACGGTTTCGGCTTCTTCCGATGTGCGTTGCAGGATAATGCGCTGGGAGTCGGCATGTACCAGTTCGCCCTCTACCCAGACCTGGCCATAATCATCCGGCGCAACAGCCACGTCTTCACCAGGGCTCAGGCCTTGCGGTTCACTGCGCGTGGTGGCCGCAACCAGGCGCGGCGCAGCAAACAGCGCAATGTCTAGCGCTTGGCGGGAGGTGATGGTCTCAGGCTCCTGGCCCTCGAATTCCTTCAGTCGCTCATACCAGGCCTTGGTCAGGTCGGCGCGTTCAAAGCATTGTTCCAGAAAGTCCGGCACATTCTGCTCCATGAACCAGACATTCATATAGGCATGGATGTCGACCAGACCCGGTTTCATGCCGATCAGATAGAGGCCGGCGCCGGCGCCCTGACCGCCCTGCAGCCGCTCTTCCAGCAGCATTAGTCGTGCGCGCCATTGATCCCGCATCATCGGCGCCACTGCTTTCATGGCATCGGTATTGAAGGGACGCCCGGACAGTTCTTCGCGGTCTTTCTTGAAGGCGTCAGGCACCTGATCGCCTTTCTCACCGAAGATGACAGCAACCGAACTCTGGAACCAGCGGCCATCCGTCCAGCCGGCCACCATCTGGGCCAGACCCTCATGACCGGGCAGTTTCAGGGCGGGCATCGGAAAGCGGGCTTCCAGTTCGCGCAGGATGATGGCCGTGTCACAATAGATATCTGCGCCAATCTGCATTACCGGGGTGCGGCGGTATCCGCCTGTCATCGGCATCAAATCCGGCCGGGGCATGATGACCGGAATCTCGACCCGGCTATAGGCGAGATTCTTCAGGCGTAGCGCCAGACGTATTTTCTCTGCACAAGGGGATGTCGGATATTCATGCAGGATAATACTGCGCGCATCAGCCATAAATTCGCTCCCAGCTTGTCTATAGACTACTCTTGCCGGGCTTTTGTGTTGCAGGGAAGTCTCAAAAACTGGCGCGGGCCCGCAAGAAACGGGTGGCCGCTGCCGTCCTCAAGCGGCAAATAAGGGCCTATGACAGAGACGACTGCCCCTATTGATGAACGCGCTGCGGCCTATGAGAGAATGGCCAGGGCCTTGAAATATCTGGGAGATACTTGGCGGGACTGGCCGGATCTTGCCTCCGTCGCACAACAGATGAATTTGTCGCCCAGCCATTTTCAGCGCGAATTCACCCGGTGGGCAGGCGTCAGCCCGAAGCAGTTCCAGGCAGCTCTGGCGCATGCCGCCGCAGGCGACCTGCTGCGTAACGGCGTGAGCGTGCTGGAAGCCTCGCTTGAGGCGGGCCTGTCCGGGCCAGGCCGGCTGCATGATTTGTTCATTGCCCATGAAGGGCTGACTCCCGGAGAGGCCAAGGCGGGCGGACGCGGCGCAGACCTGCTGATCGGGCGGGCACCTACGCCGTTCGGGGAAGGCGCGTGGCTGGTCTCGCCGCGCGGTCTGGTCGCGCTGGGCTTCATTGATGAGGATGCCCCCGCCCGAACAGGATTTGAACATCAGGGGCGGGGAGAGGCTGACGCCTTTGCTGATCTTGCCCGTCGCTATCCGCAGGCCGACATCCGCCGCGATGATGCGGCCGCGCTGAAGATGGCGCGGCAAGTGTTCGAGCAGGGAGAGCCCCTGCCGGTAGCGCTTTATGGCACGCCCTTCCGGCGCCAGATCTGGCGGGCCCTGCTGGAGATTCCGGCTGGCAGAACTGCCACCTATGGAGCGCTCGCAAAGGCCAGCGGCAATCCGAAAGCTGCCCGCGCAGTGGGCGCAGCCGTGGGCGCAAACCCGATCAGTTGGTTCATTCCCTGTCACCGCGCCCTTGCAGCGGACGGTCGGCTCCATAATTATCATTGGGGAGTGGATCGCAAACGCGCCATGCTCACTTTTGAACGCGCCCATGCGGCCTGATCAGGCTGATGGGCAGACGGCTTTTGCCGCAGGAACCGGGCCCGGCCTTATCTATGATTATCTTTTTCGCTGCTCTGGCTGGATTGGTCGCCTGGGGTCTTCACCTCGGCTGGCGGTGGAAGCAGACGCGCGACTTTGCGCCGGAAGTTCTGGCCACAAAGCAGGCGGAAGGCGAGCTGCCCGCCGATGTTTCGGTGGCGGATTTCACAGACCTCTATGTCCGCAGCGAAGGCCCGCGCGCCGCGACCTATTTCTTTGTCTGCGGGGCGTTCATGCTGGTGTTCCTGGCCCCCTTCGTGTCGCTATTCAATGAATTATGGCGCCTGATCTGGCGCCTGAGCGGCCAGAACCCTGTCTTCGAGACCGGTACGCTTATCCATTCCTTTTCCATTTTCCTGGCATTCATGCTGGTAGCAATCGCCCTGCTGGCCGCCGCCATGCACCGCTATTACGCCGTGATGCCACCCACACTTAAACAGGTCATCCGCGACCTGAATGGAGGTCACTCATGACGATTCAGTATTTGCACACCATGGTTCGCGTTGCAGACATTGATGCGTCCCTGAAATTCTATTGCGACGGGCTGGGCCTGAAAGAGGTTTCGCGCGTCGACAGCGAGGCCGGGCGCTTCACGCTGGTTTTCCTGGCAACACCGAAGGATGTCGAGCGCATGGGCGGCATGCCGGATGGCGTTAGTCCCACGCAGACCGATATCCCAATGGTGGAACTGACCTATAACTGGGACCCGGAAGACTATGCTGGCGGCCGTAATTTCGGGCACCTGGCCTACTTGGTCGACGATATTTATGGCGCTGTTGAGCACCTGCAATCGCTGGGCGTGACCATCAACCGGCCGCCGCGTGATGGCCGCATGGCGTTCGTCCGCTCTCCGGACGGGATCTCAGTCGAGCTGTTGCAGAAGGGCGATGCCCTGGCGCCGAAAGAGCCATGGGCCAGCGCGGAAAACATCGGCACCTGGTAAGGCAAAAACAGCTCCTAAAAGTGCTCCTAAACAGTCCCAAAAGGGGCCCAAAAGAACCCCGAAAACGGGCAAAACAGACTCATTATGGCCCCATGAAAAAGCCCCGCCTGGAAGATACCGGGCGGGGCCTTTTCTATGGGGCGGATCAGTCCCTAGTCTTCCTTGGGATGGCGCTCTTCTTCCCGATAGTCATGTACCGGGTGTCCGCCATCCGGATCGCCATTATTCTTGTGCATCGCATAGATGACGCCTGACAGAGCGAGCAGGGCGATCAGGTTCGGGAAGGCCATGGAGGCGTTCGCGATATCCCCGAGCAGCCAGAGCGCGTCTGTGTTGGTGACAATCGTTCCGGCGAACACGACCAGAACCCAGATGTATCGGAAGGGGTGGGTTGCCCATTCGCCAACCAGATAGGTGAGGGCCTGTTCGGCGTAATACGACCAGCCGATGATCGTGGTAAAGGCGAAGAAGAACAGGGCGATGGTAACGATCCACTCCCCGCCCGGCAGGGCCGTGCCATAGGCGCGCGCCGTAATGCCGGAGGATTCCGCATCCGTCTCATAGACATAGCGCACTTCGTTGAGGACATTGCCGTCCGCCGCAGCGGCCAACGCCTTCTGGAAGTAGGCTTCTTCCTCTTCAGCTGTCGTGCCTGACGGCAGATCTTTCGTTAGGTCCAGACCTGCTGCGCGGCATGCCTGGAGGAAACCTTGGGCGTCTCCACCCTTGTCGGCCAGTATGGCCTCGCGACCTTCCGTGTAGGCAGATGGGAACAGCTCTTCCACATTTGCGCCTTCAGGCAGGGTAGCATGGCCTTCGACGATACACTGGTTCGCAGCGATGAGAGCCGGGTTGCGTTTGAAGTCTCCTGAAACCGTCAGAATGACCAGCGCCGTCATGGTGCAGATCACGATCGTGTCGATAAAGACACCGATCATGGCGATCTCGCCCTGCTGAACAGGATTTTTGGTTTGCGCGGCAGCGTGGGCAATCGGCGCAGAGCCCTGCCCAGCTTCGTTAGAAAAAAGGCCGCGCGCTATACCAAAGCGAACGGCCTGCATCATCCCGTATCCTGCGGCGCCCCCGACGACTTCCTGAAGTCCGAACGCCGACTTGAAAATGACCGCAAAGGCATGCGGGATTTCGGAGGCGTTGAGGATCAGCACAATCAGGGCGCAGATCACATAGGCCGCCGCCATGAGCGGCACAATCTTGCCGGCAACCGAGCCGATCGACTTGATGCCCCCGATGATGACGGCAAAGACCAAGCCTGCAATTACAATACCGAACAGCCAGGCTGGCAGCGATAGGCCGAATGTTCCGCGGGCCGTTTCAACAGCCGTTTGAGTGATGGAGTTGGCCTGGATCATGGAGCCGGTCGCCATGGCGGAAAACAGCGTACCGAGACAGAATATGACAGCCAGCCAGCCCCATTTCTTCCCGAGACCGTTTTTGATGTAATACATCGGACCGCCATTGATGCGGCCATATTCATCGGTTTCGCGATACTTGATGGCCAGTGAGCTTTCCGAGAAGGCGAGCGCCATGCCGAAAAGCGCGGTCACCCACATCCAGAAAATGGCTCCCGGTCCCCCCATGGCGATGGCGGTGGCCACACCGGCGAGATTCCCCGTGCCGACCTGACCGGACAGCGCAGTGGACAAGGCCTGCCAGGGTGTGATGGCCCCGTCTTCGCCTTGCGCCTTACGGCCTTGCCACACTTCAACGAGTGCCGGAATGAACCGGCGAACGGGTCGGCCGCCAAGGCGGATCATCAAAAGAAGGCCGGTTCCGAGCAGCAGGATGGCCAGCGGGCCCATCTCTCCCGGGATGACAACTGTGTCCCCCCATTTGCCACCCCAGATAAATCCGGCGATGTTCTGAATTAATGTAACGATAGTTTCCATGGGCCTCCCCGGCTCCTTTGATTGCTTGGCGCGACACTAGCCAGCTTTGGGCACATGTGAAGCGTTTGTCTCAGACGAAAGGGCAGGATGAACTGCGTTTGCAGGCGATCGGCATGAAGGTTCTGGATGAATGACGGGTTTTCAGGCATAAGCGCCCAAATGAGTTCAGCAGACACCCCCAAGACCGCCAAAAGCGTCTTCATCAAGACGTATGGCTGCCAGATGAACGTGTATGATTCCGAGCGCATGCGGGATGTATTGCGTCCGCTTGGCTATGCGCCGGTGGATAGTCCGGAGACCGCTGACCTGGTTGTGTTGAACACCTGCCATATTCGCGAAAAGGCGACTGAAAAGGTCTATTCCGAGCTTGGCCAGCTGAAGCGCATGAAAGAAGAATCCGGTGGCAAGATGACGATTGCCGTGGCCGGGTGCGTTGCGCAGGCCGAAGGCGAGGAAATCATGCGACGCCAGCCCGCGGTGGATCTGGTGTTGGGCCCGCAGGCCTATCACAAACTGCCGGAAATGATCGCCCGTGCCAGCCGCGCCGTCGGTGACCGGTTGGAAACGGAATTCGACACGCTGGAAAAATTCGACGCCCTGCCGAAAACACGCGAGGCTGACGGGCCGACCGCATTCCTGTCTGTTCAGGAAGGTTGTGACAAGTTCTGTACGTTCTGTGTCGTGCCCTATACGCGTGGTGCCGAACTGTCGCGCCCGGTGGATGACATCACCCTGGAAGCGCGTGCGCTGGCCGCACAGGGCGTACGGGAAATTTCGCTGCTGGGCCAGAACGTCAACGCCTTCCATGGCGCATCACCTGCACTAACCAATGAGTCTGACTGGACGCTGGGTCAGCTGGTGCGCCATCTGGCAAAGATTGGCGGCATTGAGCGCATTCGCTACACGACCAGCCATCCGCGTGACATGGATAATGATTTGATCGCCGCGCATGGCGACACGCCGCAAATGCAACCCTTCCTGCACTTGCCCGTTCAGTCGGGATCTGACCGTATCCTGAAGGCCATGAATCGTGGCCATACGGCAGATGAGTACAGGGAGATCATCCGCAAGGTGCGCGAGTCCCAGCCGGACATTGCCATGGCGTCTGACTTCATTGTGGGCTTCCCCGGTGAAAGCGACGAGGATTTCGAAGCGACGATGCAGCTGGTGCGCGATGTGAATTACGCCATTGCCTATTCCTTCAAATATTCTCCGCGTCCAGGCACGCCGGCGGCGGAAATGTTCGGTCAGGTGCCGGAAGAGGTGAAGGATGCCCGCCTGCAGGCCCTGCAGAAACTACTCCGGGAACAGCAGATTGCCTTCAATGAATCCAAGATTGGCCATACCGTGGCCGTGCTGGTGACGGGCCGTGGACGCCTTGAAGGCCAGGCGCATGGCCGCTCTCCGTGGATGCAAGCCGTTCACTTTAATGGCCCAGCCGAGCTGACCGGCGAAATCGTTGATGTGAAGATCACAGGCGCGAGCCTGAACTCCCTGAGTGGAGAATTGGTGCGCGCCCGCGAGGTTGCCCTGTGAGCGTTAAGCGCCGTTCCTCTGCCTCTCCCGAGGCACCGATCAGCCGCATCTATGAAGTCCGCAATGCTGAAACGCTGCGCGATCTTTGCGGTCCCCATCACCGCCACCTGCAATTGCTGGAAACGCGGCTGAAGGAGTTTGGCCTGCGGGCGGAAAGCCAGGGCGGCGGCGTTCTGCTGGTCGGCATGGCGGAAGGCGTGTCGATTGCCGAGGCCGTACTTGCAGAGCTGGAGCGCCGTCTGCGCACGGGTATGGACATTACCGATATGGATGTCGATGGCGCGCTGGAGGCGGCGCAGACTCCTGCGCAGAGTTTCGGAACCTTCCGGGGGCTGAAAAAGCCCGTGACGCCGCAAACGCGGGGCCAGTCCCGCTATATTGATCTTCTGGCGCATCCTGACAATGCAATGATCTTTGGTGTCGGCCCGGCCGGCACCGGCAAGACCTTTCTGGCCGTTGCGGCGGGCGTTTCGGAATTGCTGACCGGCGCACGCCAGCGCCTGATCGTGACACGGCCTGCGGTTGAGGCGGGTGAGAAGCTGGGCTTCCTTCCAGGCACGCTGGAGGAGAAGGTCGACCCGTATATGCTGCCGATCTGGGACTCGCTGCGCGAGCTGATGGGGCAGGAGCAAATGGAACGGCGAATGGCGCGCGGCGAGATTGAAGTCGCACCGCTGGCCTTCATGCGCGGGCGTACACTGAAAAATGCCTTCGTCATCGTGGACGAAGCGCAGAACACAACCATTCCGCAGATGAAAATGGTGCTGACGCGCCTTGGCCGCGATAGCCGCATGGTGATCACGGGTGACCCCGGACAGGTAGATTTGCCGGGACATCAGCCCTCCGGCATGAAACATGCGCTCCAGATTCTGGCCGATATCGAAGGCGTGAATGTACATACGCTGACGGCGGCGGATGTTGTTCGTCATGGGCTGGTGAGCCGGATCATCGACGCCTATGCGGCGGCGGGCGAGGGCTAAACGCGCTGCGATGATTGAATTTGATCTCATCCTGGAGGATGACAGCTGGCAGGCCATTCCGGATCTGGAGCAAGTTTGTCAGGCCGCTTTCGAGGCCGCGCGCAAGGTGGAGCCAGCCGACGGCGTTGTGTCGTTGATGCTGGCCGATGATGATGCGCTGCATGAGTTGAACCGCCAGTTCCGCGGCAAGGATAAGCCAACGGATGTGCTGTCCTTTCCGGCGGATGCGATGGACCGTCCCCTGCTGGGCGACATTGCCGTGGCGCATGGTGTGTCGCTTGCCGACGCAAATGCGCAGGGCAAGACCCTTGCGGACCATCTGACGCATTTGCTGATCCATGGGTATCTCCATCTGATGGGGCATGACCACGAAACACAGGCAGAGGCCGGGATTATGGAAGCATTGGAAATAAAGGCGCTTGCATCCCTGGGCATTGCTAATCCATATTTGACGGACTGAATCACCTGAGGCCATGAGCGACCCTGACTCTTCTGAAGCGCCGCCGAGCGGCCGATTGCGTAGCTTTTTCGGTTTTGGCCGAAAGCACGAGGCTGTTGAATCGTCTTCGGACCATGCCAATGGAGACGATCCGCAGCACAATCCAAACGAGATGCGCCTGCGCCTGGCTGAGTTCCAGGACATGCGCGTGGAAGACGTCATGGTGCCGCGCGCCGAGATCAAGGCGATTGAAGTCGGCACGGAATTTCCTGACCTGCTGAAATATTTCGCTGAAGTGACGCATTCGCGCCTGCCGGTTTTCCGCGAGACGCTGGATGATCCGATCGGTTTCATTCATATCAAGGATGTCGTGACCGAACTGGCCAAGGATGGCGAGCCGGCCAAACGCCCATTGGAGCGGCTGCATCGGGAGGCGCTGTATGTGCCGCCTTCGATGAAGCTGACCGATCTTCTTGTGAAAATGCAGTCCACGCGTATTCACCTGGCGCTCGTGGTAGACGAGTATGGCGGCACCGACGGTCTGGTCAGCCTGGAAGACCTGGTTGAAGAAATCGTCGGTGACATCGAAGACGAACACGATGATGAAGAAGCGATGTTCGTGCGCCGCAGCCAGAGAGTCTGGGAAGCGGATGCGCGAACCGAGATAGACGATTTTGCCGAGGAAACGGGCATTGACCTCTCAATCGAGGATAATGACGGAGATTTCGACACGCTGGGCGGCGTGGCCTTTGCCCTTGCGGGCAAGGTGCCGGTGCGCGGCGAGGTTCTGCGTCACCCGACAGGGGTCGAGATTGAAATCATGGATGCGGATGCAAGGCGAATTCGCCGTGTGCGCCTGCGGACACCGGAACAGCCCGCTCCCGCCTCTCAGGAGTAAAGCATGAAACACGAGGTGCGGAGTCACGGGTTCACGGCACTTGGACCCTTGCACGAGGCGTTTGCTCGCCTGACAGGCTGGGCGGCGGTTGCGACCTGCATTTTGCTGGGTGCGTTTTCCGCTGTGGCCTTTGCGCCCTTCCATTTCAGCGCGGTACTGGTGATTTCCTTCACCGGTCTGGTCTGGATGCTGGATGGCGCGCGCGGTCATCGCAAATGGGGCAAGGCGGTTTTTCTGCGCTGCTGGGCATTTGGCGTCGGTTTTTTCCTGATCAGCATGCACTGGACGGCCGCGCCCTTCCTGGTAGAGCCGGAAAAGCACGCCATCTTCCTGTGGATGCCGCTGGTACTGTTGCCGGGCGGGATGGCGATCATCTGGGGTGTCTTTGGCGCAATGGCGGGGGCTTTCTGGTCTGCGTCTCCGTCGCGCATCTTTGTCTTCGCCTTTTTCTTTGCGCTGGCCGAATATGTGCGTGGGCACCTGTTTGGCGGCTTTCCCTGGAATTTGCCGGGCACGAGCTGGGTGCCGGGTGGCGCGCTGTCTCAGGGCGCATCGCTTGGCGGGGTCTACTGGATGACGCTTGTTACCGTCTTCCTGATGTCGGCCCCTGCAGCACTGGTGGACACACGCGAAGCGCGCGGATTGATGCTGCGCATTGCGCCATCCTTTGCCGCGGTGATCCTTTTGGCGCTGGGCTGGAGCTGGGGCTCGCAACGCATTGCAACGCCGTCTGCAATGACAGACCAGACTATTGTGCTGATGGATTCCGGCGTGCCGCAGGACGAAAAATGGGATATCGGGCCAGACCCGATCCTCATCGAATATCTGCGCCTGTTGTCCAATCAGGAAGGAGAGCCCGGCGACATCGTGATCTGGCCGGAAGGGGCCCTGCCCACGACCTTGCTGCAGGATGCCAATGCGCTGGACGCCGTGGGCGCATATCTAGGGCCGCGCAAATTGATTGCCGGCACAACGCGGTATGAGATTACCGGCGACAATACGCGCGACTATTACAACAGCCTGACCGTCATTGATGACACGGCGATCCGCTCCGGGCCTGTGGCGCTGTATGACAAACACCGTCTGGTGCCATTCGGGGAATTGCCCGCCGCGCGCATCATTCCGTTCGGGGGGGCGCTCTCCGGCATCCTTCCGGGCGCGATCCAGCGCATGGCGCGGGATGGCTTCCATCCAGGCCCCGGCCCGGCGGTGATCTATGCCGATGATATTCCGCCTTTTGTTGCGATGATCTGCTATGAGGGGCTCTATCCCTCCATTCCTCGTAATGCGAACCTGGGTGCGCGGGCGGACTGGCTGGTGCTGATCTCCAATGATGCCTGGTTTGGCGGCGGAATGGGCCCGGCGCAGCATTATGCGCAAAACCGGTATCGCGCGATCGAGACCGGTCTGCCATTGGCGCGCGTGGCCAGCCGCGGCGCATCTGCCGTGGTTGATGGCTATGGCCGTGAAGTGTTTCGTGCAGCCCCTGTTACAGATGCACCGAGTGGCTGGAACACGGATTTTGGCCGTGGAAAACTTCCCGCGCCTGCGCCCGTGACGCTTTACCAGACACGGCTCGGCCTGTTGCTTTTCTGGTTAACGCTTAGTCTCTTTGTCGGACTGGCTTTCCTGACGTGGCGGCGGTAGACCTATCGTTTCATTCAGGATCTGAATTGGATGGGGAATGTCGGATAGTAAACTTCCGAGCGGGATAGACCGCGTGGTGGGCCAGCGTATTCGCTGGCGCCGCAAGGAATTGAATCTGACCCAGGAAAAACTCGGCGACCTGCTGGGCCTGACTTTCCAGCAGGTGCAGAAATACGAAAAAGGCATCAATCGCGTTTCCGCTGGCCGCCTGTATGAAATGTCGACCGCGATGGGCGTGCCGGTCACTTATTTCTTCGATGGGGCGGAGGCCTATCTGCAGCATGAGGCGCTTCAGGTGGCTGAAGACGGGGATGATATCCACGCGCCGATAATGACATCCGAAGTGCTGGACCTGATCGCGGCCTTTCAGCGAATTGAGGATGTCTCGCTGCGCAAATCCCTGCTTGCAACCGTGCAGGCGGCGGCCAGTGCGTTCGACGACAAGCAGGCTGAGGATTGATCCGCCGCCCGCTCTCGGGCATCAGGCGGCGCGATGACTGACAGACACACTGATCCCAAGCATACTCCCTTGCGGACATTTGGCAGGACAGGCGGGCGTGGCCTGTCTGCCCGTCAACAGGGATTGATCGACACCTTGTTGCCGACCTTGCAGGTACCGGATGCCCTGGAGGGGACGCTGGACCCGGCAGGCCTGTTCGGGGATGCGCGCGATATGTGGTTAGAGATCGGCTTTGGCGGCGGCGAGCATCTGGTTGGACAGGCAGGCCTGCACAAGGAGGTGGGTTTTATCGGCTGTGAGCCCTTTATCGAGGGTATGGCCAAGGCGCTGACCGGCATTGAGGCGCAAGGCCTGACCAATGTGCGGCTGGTGATGGAAGATGCGCGGCCTGTCATGGCCTCTCTGAAGGATCGGAGTATTGCCCGAGCCTTCATTCTGTTTCCCGACCCGTGGCCAAAGAAACGCCAGCAGAAGCGTCGGCTGATCCAGCCGGAATTTCTGGTGGTTCTACACCGCATCTGCAAGCCTGGGGCGAAAGTGCGGTTTGCAACCGACGTGAAAAGCTATGCCGATGAGGCTTTGCAGCGTTTCCTTGCGCATGGCGGATTTGATTGGCAGGCAGAGCGGGCGGATGACTGGCGTACACCGCCAGAAGACCACCTTACAACCCGCTATGAAAGCAAGAAACTGGGCGATTGCGCCCCAGTCTGGCTGGATTTCATTCGCAGCTGACACAAAGCATTCACTTGACGGAATGTCGCACCCGTGAATTAATAGCGCCATCGAATTCGGTCGGTCTGAAATATCAAGACCCCGTCAGACCGGCGGCCATGACTTTCCTTCCCTCCCGTTTCGATAGGTGGACTTGGTCCAAATCCGGACCGGGCCGCTTCAATTGAACGTAAAGGACTACAAGTAATGGCAACTGGCAAAGTGAAATGGTTCAATGACCAGAAGGGCTTTGGCTTCATCAAACCTGATGAGGGCGGCTCGGACGTTTTCGTTCACATTTCAGCCGTTGAGCGCTCCGGCCTGCGTACGCTGGCTGAAGACCAGGCAGTATCTTATGAACTCTACAAGGACGAACGTCGCGGCAAAACCTCGGCTGTTGACCTGAAAGTTCTTTAAGACAGAATTCTCTCGAGAGAATTTCAGACGGCGGTTCCGGCAGCGGAGCCGCCGTTTTCGTGTCTACAGCATCGCATACTCGACAGGCAGCACAGAGAGCGCTATATGTATCCCAAGTCGAAACATATCGGCGGCGGTTCCGGAAACGGGGCCGCCGCTTTTCTTTACCGGAATACTCCCCCACACGCATGATCGCTCTGACAGAACAGGAACGTCGCATTCTCGCTCTCGCCACGCCCGTGGCGGAGTCCCTTGGCTTGGAAATCGTACGCCTGCGCATTCAGGGCGGACGACGCCCGCACCTTCAGATCATGGCGGAGAAAGCTGGCGGCGCCCCGACCAATGTCGAGGATTGCGCGCGGCTGTCACGCGCCTTGGGCCCGGTACTGGAAGAGGATGACCCGATCAAGGAAGCCTATACGCTGGAGGTCTCCACGCCCGGCATTGACCGCCCGCTGACACGGGAAGGGGATTTTGGCCGCTGGGTAGGCCATGCCGCAAAAGTGGAACTGGCACGCCCGATTGATGGTCGCCGCCGCTTTACTGGCATCATTACCGGCGAAGACGAGCATGGCGCTCATCTGGAGCTGGACGACGAGACCGAACTGGTCGCGCACGTCCATGAGATGAGCCGCGCTAGCCTGATCCTGACAGATGAACTGATTGAAGCGGCACGCGCCTCCGGCAATCTGCCGCCGCAACCTGATGAAGACGATCTCGGCGATCTTGAAGTCGACGAGAGCGATGAAGACACCGAGTCCAATGAAGAGACGGGAGACGTCAAATGAATACCATCGGCGTTTCAGCCAACAGGCTGGAAATCCTGCAGATCGCCAAGGCGGTCGCTGAAGAGAAGGCGATTGATCAGACGATCGTCATCGAGGCTATGCAGGAAGCCATCGAGAAGGCCGCGAAAGCAAAATACGGCCAGGAGCACGACATTCGTGCCAAGATCGATGCGCAGACCGGCGAACAAACGCTGTGGCGGATCCAGACGGTCGTGCGGGACGATGAGTTCGAGGACGAGTCCAAACAGCTGCGTCTGTCGGAAGCCAAGAAGATCGATGACTCCCTTGAGGTGGGCGATGAGCTGAAGGAAGAGCTCCCGCCCTTCGATTTCGGTCGTGTAGCTGCCCAGACCGCCAAGCAGGTCATCATGCAGAAGGTGCGTGATGCCGAGCGTGAGCGTCAGTATAATGAGTACAAGGATCGCGTCGGCGAGATCATCTCTGGTGTCGTCAAGCGGGTCGAATATGGCCATGTGATCGTGGACCTGGGTCGCGCAGAGGGCATCATCCGCCGCAATGACGGTATCCCGCGCGAGAACTTCCAGACAAATGACCGTGTCCGGGCTTATCTCTACAAGGTCAGCCGCGAGACCAAGGGCCCGCAGATCTTCCTGTCCCGTTCGGCACCTGACTTCATGGTCAAGCTGTTCGCGCAGGAAGTGCCGGAAGTCTATGAAGGCGTGATCGAGATCAAGGCCTGTGCTCGTGATGCGGGTAGCCGTGCCAAGATCGGCGTCATCTCCAATGACAGTTCGATTGATCCGGTCGGTGCCTGTGTGGGTATGCGCGGTGCACGTGTCCAGGCCGTTGTTGGCGAACTTTCCGGCGAGAAGATCGACATCATTCCGTGGAACTATGACGACGCGACCTTCATCGTGAACGCGCTGCAACCGGCCGAGGTGTCGAAAGTGGTGCTGGATGAAGATGAGCGCCGCGTAGAAGTGGTGGTCGCAGACGATCAGTTCCCGCTGGCCATTGGCCGCCGCGGCCAGAATGTGCGTCTTGCCTCCCAGCTGACCGGTTGGCAGATCGACCTCGTCACCGAAAGCGCCGATTCCGAGCGCTATCAACGCGAGTTCCAGGAGCGTACCGACCTGTTCATGAAAGCGTTGGATGCGGATGAAACGCTGGCTCAGCTGCTCGCCTCTGAAGGCTTCGAGACAGTCGAAGAGATCGCCTATGTGGCTCCGGAAGACTTCATCACGATTGAAGGCTTTGACGAGGATGTGGCCGCTGAACTGCAGGAGCGTGCCCGTGAATATCTGGACCGTGTTGCCGCCGAGAATGATGCCAAGCGCAAGGAGCTGGGCGTTGAAGATGCCGTGATGGAATTGGAAGGCATGACGCCGTCCTTTGCTGTCCGTCTTGGCGAAGAAGGTGTGCAGACGCTGGACGATGTGGCTGGCCTTGTGCCGGACGACATCACGGGCTGGCGCGAGCCGGGCCCGGATGGCAAGCCAGTCTGGGTTGAGGGCATTCTGAAGAAGGGCGAGATGCGCAAGGATGACGCGCAGATGTTCGTCATGAAGGCCCGCGTTGCCGCAGGCTGGATTGAACCGGATGCTGTCGAGAAGATGCTCGCTGAAAAGGCTGAAGAAGAAGTCCCGGAACTGACCGAAGAAGAACGCGCGCTGTTGGCGCTGGGCGATCTCGGCAGCAATGCTTCTGAAGAGGCGGTCGATGAGGCCCTTGAAGAGCTCGAGTTTGATCTCGAAGCCCTGGCAGCGGAGGGCGGCGATGACGAAGCCGCACCGAAAGACTGATGCGCGGGTAACCGGCACTGACAGATCTGGCATGGCGGACGGGGAGGCCCCTGTCCGCCAATGCGCCGTGACGCGGGAACGTCTTCCGCAGACAGAGATGGTGCGCTTTGCGCTCTCCCCTGAGGGTGTAGTGACGCCAGATGTCTCTTCCCGACTTCCTGGACGGGGCGTTTGGGTGAAGGCTGATCGACAGACGCTTGAGATAGCGATCAGCAAAGGGGCGTTTGCCCGTGGGTTCAAAACTCAGGTGAAGGTGCCGGATGGTCTGATGGATCAGATCGAGGCGCTCTTGCTGCAACGCTTTACGGGGCTTCTGGGTATGGCCAAGAAGTCCGGTGAAATCGTTCTGGGCTTTGATCAGGTGCGCGATGCGCTCCAGAAGAAACGTCCCGGGCTTTTGCTTGAGGCGGCCGATGGTGCAGAAGATGGCCGCTCAAAGGTGTATTTCCTTGCAAAAGCACTATATAGCGACGTGGAAATTGCCGGTGCGCTCAGTTCTGAGGAATTGGGCGTGGCGTTTGGGCGCGAGCGTGTGATACACGGTCTCGTCCGCAAAGGGCCAATTGCGAAGGCTGTACGGCTTGCCTACCGGCGGCTTGCCGGATTTCGCACACGGCCCGAACTGGACTGGTTTCCGGATCAGGATCGGTAGCGGAAAACAAAGCTGAGGCGCAATGGCGCGCATCGGCAAGAAACGTGGTATGAAGAACGCATGAGCGATACGAAAGACACTGGTGGCAATTCAGGCGGGCGCAAACCGCTCACCGTATCCCGGAAAAGTTCCGGTACGGTGAAGCAAAGCTTCAGCCATGGCCGCTCCAAGCAGGTGGTTGTTGAGACGAAGAAGCGCCGGGCGGTAGGCCCTGGCGGCTCCTCCTCCGCACCTGCCAAGGACGCACCAAAGGCGAACGACTCCCTTGAGGCCCGTCTTATCGCGACCGCGAAGAAGCTGGGTATTACGGTAGACGAGCTGAAAGCACGTCAGAAGGCTCTCTTGGAGCGCAAGAACGAAGTTGCGGCCCGCGCCAAAGAAGAACAGCGCGAGAAAGAGGCTCAGGACCGTCTTCGCTCCGAGCAGGAAAAGAAACTGCAGGAAGCGAAAGAGCGCGAAGAGGCTGAAGCCCGCCGCAAGGCCGAGGAAGAAGCTCGCAAGGCCGAAGAGGCCGCCGCAAAAGAACGCGTCGACCGCGCCGCAAAAACCCGCAGCAAGCCCTCTGCCCCGGCTGACAGCCCGGCTGCGGCGGCGCCTGCGGTGGACGATGGCCCGGCGCGTGGTGGCGGCAAACGCAAATCCAAGGACGACCGTGATCGCAGTGCCCGTGAGACGCCGAGCCGTTCCTCCCGTGGTGGTGGCGGTGAGCGTCGTCGTGGCAAGCTGACCATTTCTTCTGCGCTTGGCGATGATGCAGACCGTCAGCGTTCGCTGGCCTCCCTGCGCCGTGCGCGTGAGCGTGAACGTGAACGCCGCACAGGCGGTGGCGAACAGCGCGAGAAAGTGTCTGTCGAAGTCACTCTGCCGGAAACAATCACGCTGCAGGATCTGGCCCAGCGGATGAATGAACGCGTCGCAGACGTTGTGAAGTTCATGATCCAGCAAGGCGAGATGCTGCGCGGCAATGACATTATTGACGCTGACACGGCTGAACTGATCGCCGAGGAATTTGGCCACACCGTGAAACGTGTTGCCGAATCCGATGTCGAGATCGGCCTGGAAGGTGAGGATGACGACCCGAAGGACCTGAAGCCGCGCCCGCCTATCGTCACGATCATGGGCCATGTTGACCACGGCAAGACCTCTCTGCTGGACGCCCTTCGCAAGACCGATGTGGTCTCTGGCGAAGCGGGCGGCATTACCCAGCATATCGGTGCCTATCAGGTGAAGCTGAAATCCGGTGAGCGGATCACCTTCCTCGATACGCCGGGCCACGCGGCCTTTACGGCCATGCGTGCGCGCGGTGCGACGGCTACCGACATCGCCATTCTGGTAGTGGCCGCGGATGACTCCGTGATGCCGCAGACGATTGAATCCATCAATCACGCCAAGGCGGCCGGTGTTCCAATCATCGTGGCGGTCAACAAGACCGACCTGCCCGACTCCAATGCCGACAAAGTGCTGACAGACCTGCTGCAGCATGATGTTCAGGTTGAAAGCATGGGTGGTGAAACCCAGGCTGTGAAAGTCTCTGCCCTGACGGGTCAGGGCCTGGACGAGCTGACAGATGCCATCACCTTGCAGGCGGAACTTCTGGAACTGAAAGCCAACCCGTCGCGCGATGCAGATGGCGTGGTGATCGAAAGCCAGCTGGACAAGGGCCGCGGCCCGGTTGCGACCGTGCTGGTCAAGCGCGGTACGCTGGAACGCGGCGACATCGTCGTGGCCGGCTCGCAATGGGGCAAGGTGCGGGCTCTGGTTGATGAGCGTGGACAACAGCTGAAGGGCGCAGGGCCGTCCCAGCCGGTCGAGGTACTCGGCCTGGATGGCGCGCCGGATCCGGGTGACTCCTTTGTGGTTGTCGACACCGAAGCCCGTGCTCGTGAAGTCACCGAATACCGTATCCGCTCCAAGCGACAGGTTTCCGGCAAGGCGGGTGCTGCGGCGCGTGCCTCACTGGATCAGCTGCTCAGCAAGCTGAAGGATGGCTCTGTCGAGACGTCCGAGCTGCCGGTGGTCGTGAAGGGTGATGTTCAGGGCTCTGTGGAGGCGATTTCCCAATCGCTGGACAAGCTGTCGACCGAAGAAGTCCGTGCCCGTGTCATTCATGGCGCCGTGGGCGGTATTTCCGAAAGCGACGTTCTATTGGCCCGTTCGTCCAACGCGCCCATCTTTGCCTTCAACGTCCGCGCCAACAAGCAGGCGCGCGATCTGGCAGAGAAGGAAGGCGTCGAGATCCGCTACTATTCCGTGATCTACGATCTGATCGACGATGTGAAAGCGACCCTGTCGGGCATGCTGGCACCGGAGAAACGCGAAACCTTCATCGGCTATGCCGAGATCCTCGAAGTCTTCAACATCACGAAAGTGGGCAAAGTTGCAGGCTGCCGGATCAGCGAAGGCAAAGTGCTTCGCGGCTGTGGCGTTCGCCTGCTGCGGGATGATGTCGTGATCCATGAAGGCAAGCTGAAAACGCTTAAGCGCTTCAAGGATGAGGTCAATGAGGTCAATTCCGGCATGGAATGCGGTATGGCGTTCGAACGTTATGACGATATCCGTGTCGGCGACAAGATCGAGTGCTTCCAGGTTGAGGAAATCGCAAGAACACTCGACTAGAACAGGTCACCTATGAGTGAACCTGTCATTGTCTCGGGCCAACTGGCCGAAAAAGACCTCAAACGTCTTGCGCGTCTCAGTCGGGGCGGCACGGTAGGGCCTACCGCGGTGTATTATGCCGGGGTGACGGCCCCGGTCATTTCGGCCAGCATATCTCTCATGGTCCATAATGCGGCGGACATGGCGGGTCTGAGTGACTACTGGCAATGGTTTCTGTCGGCGCTTGTCGCGGCATTCGCCGGTATTTCGTGGTATCTCATCTTCATGCGCTGGTCATCCGGGAGCAGCGGAGAAGAAAAGGATGAGGTGGCACGGCAGGCGGAGATCACTCTTCTGGAGGATGTGCTGCAGGTGCGCCGGGGGGGCATTGAAACCCGGATCAGCTGGGACGCCATCAAAGAGGTGAAACAGCATCGTGGACATACAACAGTCCGGATACGTGGCGGGGATGCCGTGATCATTCCGGCATCGTGGTTCAACAAGGACAAGACGGCCCGCAAGGCCTTCACAGAAGAGCTCATGCAGAAGACAGGCAGCTGATGGCACGTAAATCTTCCCCTTCCGGCAATATGCCGACCCAGCGCCAGCTCCGTGCCGGCGAATTGGTACGCCATGCCGTTTCAGACATTCTGGCGCGCGAGGATTTGCGCGATCCGGAGCTGGTTGGCGTGATCGTCACGGTGGGGGAGGTGCGTTGCTCTCCCGACCTGCGTCATGCCAATGTGTTTGTCTCCCCGCTGGGCGATGACACGGAAAAGGGACGCACGGCGCTGGCCGAAGCGCTGAACCGCGCGGCGGGTTTCCTGCGCGGGCGTCTTGGCCGTGAGATTGATCTGAAGTTCACACCGCAGCTGCACTTTATCGCTGACAAATCGTATGATGAAGCAACCGCGATTGACCGTCTTCTGGCCGATCCACGTGTAAAACGCGATCTGGAGCCTGAATAGCACCGGCCGGTCCTGTCTGGATCGCTTGTAATTTGACAGCTCCGGATAACGTTGCGACCCTGTAATGAATTAGACAGGGACTCCTGCAATGGATCGTCAGACTCTTGATATGGAAGGCGCGCGGCGCGGCGAGATTTCGGCTGCGTCCCTGCAGATGGGTGATGATACGATCGCCATTCAGGGCATCGCGACCATGTCCGTCGAGTCCGTGGATTTCTATCCGTGGGATACACCCGTCAATCGCCGTACCAAAAGCCTTTATGCCACCTTGTTTGTCGTCTGCCTGTTCTTCGGTATGATGGCGCTGGCCTGGTGGGGCCTGACACCCCAGCGTCCTTCCGGCATGGTCGCGTTGGCTGTTGGCAGCGGCCTGATGCTGCTGGCGCTGTTCCTGGGCCTGCGGGTGATCCAGGTCGCGATGCGCCTGAAGAAGCGGCAAGCCTATTTCCGGCTGGTCATCGGCGCTGCGGATGGGCGTCAGATTCCGCTGGTTGACAATAATCGCGACATTCTGCTGCGTATCCGCGACGTGGTGCGGCACAAGATGGATACAGGCGACCGAGACATGCGCGGGGATTTCGACCTGGACCTGGATCTCGTCAATCTGCGCCTGCCGACACAGGCCGAGCGGCCAGCCAAAGCGGCTGAACCGGTGCGCTCAGCTGGGGCCGTGCCGGAGCGGCAGGAAGAGGCCGAAGCAGAAGAACGTGACGTACTTTTCGAGCGCGAATTGGACTCTGAAGACATCAAGACTGCTTCATGATGTCTCCTGCTTGCCGCTGATGACTTGACGCAGACAGGCGCGCTTCGTAAGGCCCCGCCTTCGTTCTATTCCAACTGACCGTCGCCGCCCGCGTTCGAACCGTCGGGCCGCGCAGATAAAGAGAGTCTACATTGGCCCGCCAAAGAAAACGCAAAGGTGACCCGATCAGCGGGTGGCTGAACCTGTTCAAACCCGTGGACATGACCTCAACCCAGGCCGTCGCTATTCTCAAGCGGAAGTACAATGCGCAGAAAGTGGGCCATGGCGGTACGCTGGACCCGCTTGCCGACGGCATCCTGCCCATCGCTTTTGGAGAAGCCACCAAAACGGTCCAGTGGGCGATGGACGCTGAAAAGGAATATGTCTTCACCATCCGCTGGGGCGTCTCGACCGAAAGCCAGGATGCCGAAGGCGAGATAACAGCCACCTCAGATACCCGTCCGACGCGGGAGCAGGTGGAAGAGCTGCTGAAAGACTATCTCGGGACCATTGAACAGGTGCCCCCGAAATTCTCTGCCATCAAGGTCGACGGCCAGCGCGCCTATGATCTGGCCCGGGACGGGGAAGACTTCGAACTGACCTCCCGCGAGGTGCAGGTCTATGAAGCCGCTGTGATCGGGATGCCGGATGCGGACCATACGGTGATCCATGTCACCTCTGGCAAGGGCTTCTATGTGCGGGCAATGGCGCGGGACCTGGCCTGTGACCTGGGCTGTGAAGGCCATATCAGCCAGCTGCGCCGCACGCGTGTCGGCGTGTTCGGCGCGCCGCAGGCTGTGCCGATGTCGCGTATCGAAGAGACAGAGGACAAGGAAGAGCTGCTCTCCCTGCTTCAGCCGGTTCATGCCATTCTGGAAGACATTCCCCAGATTGACATTTCCCGCGATGAAGCGCGGGAAATCCGTCAGGGCCGCGCGATTGTTCTGTTGCCGCACATTGTAGAGCAGTGGCGCGAAGCCGCCGCCGGCGCGGAGGAATATGACCGGGCGGCGATAGCCATCTGCTCCGGCAAGGCTGTCGCGATGGGCGATGTGCGGGCCGGACGGTTTGAGCCGAGCCGCGTTTTCGTGAACTGAGCCATTCTGACGAGGCTCTGATACCCGTGCCTATGGGCTGGCGGCAGCATGGGCGCTGGCCCAGGCCCATTGGAAATTATAGCCGCCCAGCCAGCCTGTGACGTCCACACATTCACCGATGAAATAGAGGCCGCGCACATGGCGGCTTTCCATCGTGCGTTGGTCCAGCCCGTCGGTTGAGATGCCGCCCACGGTCACCTCTGCCGTGCGATAGCCCTCGGTGCCCATGGGCGTAAGGGTCCAGGCGCGGGTGAAGGCGGCGAAATCGTCAATCACGGCGTGGGAGAGATCCGCCAGACGCATCTCTGCGCTTAAGGGGCCGATATCCGCCACCAGCGCGGCGAGCCGGGCAGGGAAGAGGTCTTCCAACGCCTTGGCGAGGGTCTGCTTCGGCCGGGCCTGTTTGGCCGCGCGCAGGGTTTGCGCAAGATCAGACTTTGTGAGTAGACTGAGGGTCAGGCTCTCCCCCGGATGCCAATAGGAAGAGGTCTGCAGGGAGGCCGGCCCGGACAGCCCGCGATGGGTGAAGAGCAGGTCTTCGTCAAAACTGACCCCGGAGACGCTGGCGCGCACAGGCGCGGCGACGCCGGAGATGGCTGCGAATTTCTCGCCCAGCTCCCCTGAAAAAGTGAAGGGGACAAGGCCTGCTCGGGTTTCAACAATGTCATGCCCGAACTGGCGGGCGATGTCATAGGCAAGGCCGCTCGCCCCCATTTTGGGGATCGACAGGCCGCCGGTGGCAACGACCAGGCGCTCTGCCTGAAATGGTCCGCCCGATGTTTCCACATCATAGCGACCATCGCGATGATGTATGGCCAAAATCTCCGTAGACAGGCGAATTTCGGCGTCGACGCTGGCGGCCTCGTCCAGCAGCATCTGGATAATCGCGCCAGACTTCTGATCACAGAAAAGCTGGCCCTTGTGCTTTTCAGTATAGGTGAGCCCATGCGCCGCCATCAGGGAAATGAAATCCCAGGGCGTATAGCGCGCCAGGGCGGATTTCGCGAAATGGGGGTTCTGGCTGAGGAAGCGGTCGGCGCGTGTTTCCAGATTGGTGAAATTGCACCGTCCGCCCCCTGAAATGCGAACTTTCTCAGCCGGCCGTTTTGCGTGGTCCAGCACCAGAATTCGTCGGCCATTGCGGCCGGACATGGCTGCATGAGCCAGCCCCGCGGCCCCCGCTCCAAGGACGATGGTGTCGTATGTCTGCGCCGCCTGCATGTACCGGCCTTACCGGTTTTCCTGGCGGCCTGCCAGTTGTCTTTGTCATTGTGTTTCCTTTGCTTTGGGATTTGCCCCTCACCTCCTGCGCCTAAAGCCGGACTGGCCTTCG
>NZ_AWFA01000079.1 GCF_000682675.1 Hyphomonas pacifica
TCGTGCTCGTGCCCTTCGCGCTCTGGAACAAGACCTCGTTCCTGGCTGAACGCGTCCTCGGCAACGTCGTCACGTCCGGCATCAAGCTGATGGTGCTCGCCATTGTGATCGGGATTGGATCGACGCTGTTTACCTCGATCACGGACGCCTTCGGCGGTCCCGGTGATGTGACCCTCGCTGAAGTGATGGGCACCGTTCTCGCTTCCATCGTCTTTCTCTGGATGGGCGTGTTTGCGCCCGGCATCGCCTCCGGCCTTGTGACCGGCGCGCCTCAACTTGGCGCGGGGTCTGTGGTCGGCACAACCGCCGCAGTCGGTGCAGGCGCTGTGCTGGCGACGACGGGAACAGTCGCGGCAGGCCGCGCAGCGCTCGGCGGTGTATCCGGCGCTGTTAAGGCGGGCGCGTCGATGAGCGGCGGCGCCCGCACCTCCTATGACCTTGGCCGCATGGCCTCTGGCCGGACAGGCTGGCGCGAGGCGGCAGCAGGTGTCGCAGGCGTCGCGCAGGCTGGAGGCGATACGCTCCGCCGGATGGCAGGACGGCCTTTTGCGTCGATCGGCAATGCTTATCGGCGCGGCAGCGAAGCGGCTTTTGCGGCGACGGGCGGCACCATGTCGGCCGCTTCAGGCGACGCGCCGTCTACCGGCTCTGCCAGCCCCGCCTGGGCGCAGCGCCTTCGTACAGAACAACGCCTGCAGCATGCCGGCGCGATCACGGTTCACGCCCTGAAGGATGGTGATCGCGGCATGGCGGGCGACAATCCGAAACTCCGAAACGAAGAGGACTGATGAGCATGGCCTTCCGGCGCACCTCCACCCATTACGGGCAAAGCCCGCACCCCGAAACACCCTACCAGAAGGCGGGCCAGGTCTGGGACGAACGCATCGGCTCGGCCCGCGTGCAGGCGAAGAACTGGCGGC
>NZ_AWFA01000080.1 GCF_000682675.1 Hyphomonas pacifica
CCCGCGTGCAGGCGAAGAACTGGCGGCTGATGGCGCTGGGACTGCTCGGGCTTCTGGCTGCCTCGTCCGCCGCCCTCGTCTGGCGCAGCCTGCAATCGACCGTCACGCCCTATGTGGTCGAGGTTGATGATACGGGTGCGGTGAAGGCGGTCGGGCCAGCGCTTGCGCATTATGAGCCGACCGACGCGCAGATCGCGCATCATCTGGCGAACTTCATCTCCGATGTCCGGAGCCTGTCGATTGATCCCGTGATTGTCCGGCAGAACTGGCTCGCGGCCTATGACTATGTGACCGACAAGGCCGCGATCACGCTCAGCGACTATGCGCGCGACAATGATCCTTTCGCCGAGATCGGCCGACGCTCGCGCAGTGTCGATGTCGTGAGCGTCGTGCGGGTGTCCGGGGAATCCTTCCAGGCGCGCTGGCTCGAGAAGACCTATGAGAATGGCGCGCTGACCGGCGTCAAACGCTTCACCGGGCTTTTCACCATTGTGAATTCCCCTCCGCGCGATGCCGAAACGCTCCGCGCCAATCCTCTTGGCCTCTACATCCACAGCCTCAATTGGGGCGAAGACCTTGTCACAGGAGACACAAAATGATCCGTACAATGAGCCTTGTATCCGCCCTCGCCCTGACCACGGCCTGCGCGAGCGTTCCGCCTGAGCCCGTCATCGAGGATGCGGCCTTTGTCGAAGCTGCGTTCGTTGAAGACGTGCCAGAGCGGCCGGTCGAGATTGTCGAGACACCGACGGTGCTGCCGCTGCCCGGCCAGATGAAACCGGTCGAAGGCACGAAGCGGACAGTCACCCGCGTCTACACGTCACCAACCGAGACCATACGCAAGGGCACGACCGAGGCCCGGATCGAGCCATCCGTCGATGGCTATGTGAACGCGATCCAGGTCT
>NZ_AWFA01000081.1 GCF_000682675.1 Hyphomonas pacifica
TAGCCGATCAGGAAGTGTGAGCCAACCGCAAATAATTGGCACGAGAGCACGTAACTTCTTGCTGATATTTGACAGCATACAAATCATTGAACCATCTTATCTCGCCGCCCGAATTTAGTAGACATATCCGTAATCAGAAGATCAAGCTCAGGTAACTTTTTGGCAACTCCTTACAAAACGTGACGGAGTCATTTCTGGCTGGCAGCGCTCCACAAAATACCTTTATCTCTGCAAGTTTGCGTTTTGCTGAATCTATATCCCGATTCAAGCTAGGTCAGGAGCGGAGTGCGCCTGTCGATCAGCTTAGCGACAAGGTCGTTGAGAAGTTCGGGACTGCTGTTTCGCAGGTCCTCAGAAATCCAGACAATCGCCAGTTAGCCAAAGCCTATGTCCGCACCCTCGTCAGCAAGATCGAAGTTGGTGAAAAACAGATAAGAATCAGCGGACCAAAGGATGGGATCGCCTATCAGGCCATGCCATATGCGGTGAGCGGTGAGTTAGTGCCTGCTTTTGCACAGGAATGGCGCA
>NZ_AWFA01000082.1 GCF_000682675.1 Hyphomonas pacifica
AATGCGGGACCATTTGGGGCTCAGGTCACGGTCTTTTGGCCCTCCTCTCGCGGGAGAGGGGGATTGGTGCCTTGGGGGATGACAGGGTCGCAAGGCGGAGCACCCCTATGCTGCAGTTTGCACGGGGAGGGGGCTGTGCCTGCCGCCAGCCTGCTTGCCTAATAATGCGGCGGGGGGCGGTCGACGGGGGCGGCCTGGCCGGCGGACTGTTCGGCGTCCGCAACACGCTCGGCGAGGCGCGCAACCTGCCGCTCCAGCCGCTCGATCAGCTTCCATTGCGCCGTAATGGCCTCGTTCAGATCCTCAATCGTCTGGTCCTGATGGACCACACGCATTTCAAGCTCGTCGAGGCGGGCGGAGTCCGGTGAAGGGCTGTCTGTCATGAGGGAGGGATTAGCGCTGCTTGCGGGGCGTGGCAATGTCGAGCCGGTGGGCGGCGACAGCGGCTGCGGCGGTAATGTGCGGGG
>NZ_AWFA01000083.1 GCF_000682675.1 Hyphomonas pacifica
AGCCGATGGACCACCTCAGTGGGGCAGAGCACTCTTCCCCCGTCCCTAGGGTTAAAAAGTCTCAAAAAGCATGGAATTCAGTCATAATCAGATGAGGCAGATGATTTCAACTATCTATTTACTATAAACAACTCTCGTATTAGGCGAAAAAAATCGCGGACTGAAAGAAACAGGCCGCTGGATAAGCGGACTGACCTTTCCACCAGCACTTTTGCCCGGCATGGCGGGGCCATCCGGTGAGGTGAGCTGAATTCGGGCAGGAATTTCCGTATCAGGAGGTGTCGGGCGCAGGCTCGCGGTATGCTGCGCGCAGGTCTGCAAGGGCCGTGTGCAAGGCATCGCACAGCGCGCTCAGCAAGAGCGGCCGTGCATCCT
>NZ_AWFA01000084.1 GCF_000682675.1 Hyphomonas pacifica
CTTCTTCCAGCCGGTTCTCGGCCGCCAGCTTCAACCAGTCGGGAATGTTATTTGAAAGAGGGCAGCCTTGCTGACAGAAGGGCACGCCGCACTGCGAACAGCGGGCCGCCTGCGCGCCAGCAGCTTCCTTGCTGAATTCAGCATAGATTTCCGCAAAATCGTCTGCGCGCGCTTTCGCCTCGCGCTTGTCCGGCATCTTGCGTTCGACATGCGTAAACTGCAGCATTCTTTCTGCCATAGGGGCACTCCTTAGTTCGGAGCATTGGCTTAGGGCCTCCAAGAAACAGCCGCAAGAAGATTCATCCCTAAAAATATCATAATG
>NZ_AWFA01000085.1 GCF_000682675.1 Hyphomonas pacifica
GCGGGGCCGAAGCGCTCGATCTCCTGAAGGCGTGGAACACAGGCCATCCGGGCGGGATTACAACCCTTCATGCAAACTCCGCACACGGCGCGCTCCAGCGACTTGAGCAGCTGACGCTGGAAGCAACGCCCCGCGCGCCCTTCGATCTCATCGCCGAGGCCATCGACGTGGTCGTGTTCATGAGCCGCGCAGGCGGCCAGCGCCGCGTCGAGGAAGCGCTCCGCGTCACCGGCTTCAATGGCGAGGGCTATGACACCGCCCCGCTTGTCTCCCGCTCTTTGTCCCTCGTCCAACATG
>NZ_AWFA01000086.1 GCF_000682675.1 Hyphomonas pacifica
GCGGGGCCGAAGCGCTCGATCTCCTGAAGGCCTGGAACACCGGCCATCCCGGCGGGATCACGACGCTGCATGCGAACTCCGCCCACGGCGCATTGGCCCGGCTTGAACAATTGACGCTGGAAGCGACGCCCCGCGCGCCCTTCGACCTCATCGCGGAAGCGATTGACGTGGTCGTGTTCATGAGCCGCGCGGGCGGCCAGCGCCGCGTTGAAGAAGCGCTGCGCGTCACCGGCTTTGACGGCGAGGGCTACCAGACCGCCCCGCTCGTCTCCCGCTCTTTGTCCCTCGTCCAACATG
>NZ_AWFA01000087.1 GCF_000682675.1 Hyphomonas pacifica
CAACCTGTAGAAAACACTGACCTAAAAATAAACTTTTCCGACACCCTCCGCCCCCGGTGTATAGTGCCCCCATGTCTGATCCGCGTTTCGCCCCGGTCTATGCCTATGTCCACCCGGTCTTCTGGCCGTGGCTCTGGCTGCAGCTGTGGGCCATCGCGACGCATCAAAAAGAGACGGGTCAGGACTTTTTGCTGAATGTCACGCGCTGCGGATTTGTTCGTATCAAATACGTGTCGGACGTTCGAAAGCCCAAACCGAAAAATCTCTACACATATGAAGCGCCC
>NZ_AWFA01000088.1 GCF_000682675.1 Hyphomonas pacifica
TTTTTGCATTTTCGGTCCTTGCAGATGGAGCAGCGCTCCATGTGAGACAGGGACAAATTCATGGGTTGGAGTGGATCTGCTACGCCCCTGTGCACATGGGCGCCGTCCATCCGCGTGAAGCCGAGGGGATAATCGGGAGGGTCCCCGAAAGCTTCGGACCCGCCGCGAGCCATGTCACAGGCCGCGACAGGCATGAGTATACGCTCGCGAGAGAGGGGGGCGGAAAACTATTCTCACAGGCTTTGATTTCGTTCGGGAAAACCTGCCAGG
>NZ_AWFA01000089.1 GCF_000682675.1 Hyphomonas pacifica
AAAATGTCTCACGGTCGCTGAACCGCTACACGGTTCATCGCAGTCCGGAAAAAGCTTGAATCGCATTTGATTGAGAAAAAGGTCCTCATCAACCAAGCCCTGGCTAATGTTAACAGCGGCCAGCGGATTGACCGTGTACATAACTTGATGTCGGGATTACTGAAAGATCTAGAAGACAACGCCGAAGTTAATGCAGAACGCACACTTTTCCACTTAGGACTTAAGGGAAAGGTCGCGGAAATTGAGTATCTGGAATATCCTAAATCCTTCTCTTCCGACACAAAATCAGCAATATTCTTAGAAGCCACACTCAAGAACGCGCTTGAGTGCCCAATATGCGGAGGCAAAGTAGATGCCTCGAAATCAGTATCATACGATCATATTATCCCAAAAAAAATTGGGGGAGATGGAGCAAAACAAAATGCTCAAATGACCCATCCATTTTGCAACACCACGGTCAAAAACTAGTTCTCAAGCTTTCTTTGTAGCGTCCCTAACTCATCCACTTCAGAACCCTTGGTTCGATCGGGTTGGCAAATTCGCGATCTTCGGTGCGGCAGTCCGTCCACTCACGTTTGAGGCGTTGGTACCATTTGGCCTGGACGTCGATGTCGTCGATCCAGAGCATGGCTTTCTGGTGGGCCATGCCCTGGTTTTGCAAATCTACCATGTCGCCATCCTGGCGGAGGAATTTGCGGGCCATGGGCTTGGCGATCGGCACAGCGAGATGCAGCAGCGGCGCCCCGGTCCACCAGGTGAACTGGGTGATCCGTGTACGCTTGGGTGCCTCTGGCGTCAGGCAGGTGAGTGTCAGCAGGCGCGCAGTATCATTGGAAATGATCTCCCAGCGATAGCCCGGCAGCTGGAACCGAATTTCCGTTTCCACCTTGCCGCCGAACACCCAGCGATAGAGCTTTGAATTGGAACTTGGCTGGTGACGGTCAATCGCCCAGCCGCGCTCTGTCGGCACAAAGGGCTTTTCCTTCAGCTTCAGCCCGGCCGAGGGCGGGCGCCACCACCATTGATTGTGCACGAACGGAACATGCGCAGGGTCCATCAGGCCGACGACGGCATCATCCATATGCGCGTTGAACACGTCATGAATGACAAAGCCCGGCTTTTCCGGCAGCGGGCCAAATTCCGGCGGCGGCACGACGGGCGGCGCATCACTGCGCGGATTGTGCGCAACATAGAGATAGACCGCGCCGTTCGCCTCATGCACCGGATAGCGGCGCACCTTCACGCGGGAGGGGTCATACGGGCTGTCATCGGTCAGGCTCGGCATGTGCTTGCAGCCGCCATCGGTGCCGAAGCGCCAGCCATGATAGGGGCATTGCAGCGTCCACTCGCCATCGGTTTCCAGCTGCTGACCGGCAGACAGCGGCACCAGGCGGTGAGGGCAGATGTCGCGCAGGGCAAATGCCTCCCCTGCCGGCGTACGGCCAACAACGACCGGCTCTCCCAGCACCATGACGCGGTGCTGCTTGCCCGCTTTCAGCTCATCCGACGGGGCGGCGAGATACCAGGAATCCGTCAGATAGCCATCATCCGTGATGCCGACTTTGCCTGTCGATGCGGAAGCCGCCTGTTGCGGCGCGGAGGAAGAGGAGTCAGCCATACGACCTGCTTACACCCGCACCCGGCACAGGAAAACCCGGTCTGACACGTAGGCCAAACCGGGTTCCCCACTTCGATTCACCGGCCTGCCTTCCGGAGAACCGAATTTTTCATGCAGCTTATGCGGCCACGCGGTTAATTCCGCCTTCGGCGAGCTGGGACATTTCCCGGTCGCCTGAATAGGTATTATCGAGACAGACCTGCAGCTTTTTGGCGTCGTCTTCCAAGCCGAGACGGCGGGCATAGGCCAGCACGGTGCCGTAACCGGCCAGCGCATAGTGGGTCATGCGCTGATATTGCGAAATGATAGAGGCGTCGCGAACATCCGGATCGGCAATGTCGGCGTCAATGGCGTGGGCTTTTGCCTCTTTCACCAGGCCTTCCATGCCCTGGCAGAATTCACCCTTCGGGTCTGCCTTGTGGTGGCGCAGCAGGGATTCGACGGCCTCCACGCCGTCTTCAATGCCGCTGACACCGCGCTTCAGCGCACTCTGCAGCTCGTCATTATGGGCCTTTTCCTGCAGCCGTTCCGTCACTTTCTTTGATTGACGGTTGGCGCTGTAAAGGTCCTGAAGTTGGTCGATGTATAGATCTTGGAGCGTCTGAATGCTCATGGGGCGTCTCCTTCTTGATTGCGTACACATAATCAATGGGAGAGGCGCTGCATCGTTCCGAGAATTGCCTGTTATTAATGGAAATCCGCCCGAATTCGCGCTTTCGGGGCATTTGCGCGCGCGGCGCATGAAGGAGAGTGCTTCCCGCAAGCCGAAAGCACGGCTATATCCCGCCCATGACACCACGTGACAAAATTCGGAATTTTTCCATCATCGCCCATATCGACCACGGCAAGTCCACGCTGGCGGATCGCCTGATCCAGACCTGCGGTGGCCTGACGGACCGCGAGATGAAGGAACAGGTGCTCGACTCGATGGACATCGAGAAAGAGCGCGGCATCACTATCAAGGCGCAGACCGTGCGGCTGAACTATACGGCCGCAGATGGCGAAACCTATGTCCTGAACTTGATGGATACGCCGGGGCATGTCGACTTCTCCTATGAGGTCAGCCGGTGCCTGGCGGCGTGCGAGGGCTCGCTTCTCGTGGTGGATGCCTCCCAAGGGGTTGAGGCGCAGACGCTGGCCAACGTCTATCAGGCGATTGATCAGGATCATGAGATCGTGCCCGTCCTCAACAAGGTGGACCTGCCGGCGGCTGACGTGGACCGCGTGAAGGAACAGATAGAGGATGTCATCGGGCTCGACGCTTCCGATGCGCTGGAAATTTCCGCCAAGACCGGCCTTGGCGTGCCGGATGTGCTGGAAGCCATTGTGAAGCGCCTGCCCCCGCCCCCGTCTGGCGAGGCGGACAAGCCGCTGAAGGCCGCGCTGGTGGATGCCTATTACGACCCGTATCTGGGTGTCGTGGTCATCGTGCGCGTGCATGATGGTGTGCTGAAGAAGAAGCAGAAAGTCCGCATGATGCGTACCGGCGCGACCTATGAGGTCGACAAGGTAGGCGTCTTCGGGCCGAAGCCGGTCGATGTGGAAGAGCTGGGCCCCGGCGAAGTGGGCTTCCTCGTCGCCTCGATCAAGGAAGTGGCCGACACGGCGGTTGGTGACACGATTACGGAAGAAAAACGCCAGGCCGACAAGCCCCTGCCCGGCTATAAGGAAGTTGTGCCGGTCGTGTTCTGCGGCCTGTTCCCGGTCGACGCGGCAGACTTTGACGATCTGCGCGCGGCGATGGGCAAGCTGCGCCTGAATGATGCGAGCTTTACGTGGGAGATGGAAACCTCTGCCGCACTGGGCATGGGTTTCCGCTGCGGCTTCCTGGGCCTGCTGCACCTGGAAATCATCCAGGAGCGTCTCAGCCGCGAATTCGACCTGGACCTGATCGCCACTGCGCCGAGCGTTGTCTATGAAATGACGATGACGGATGGTGAAGAGATCGAGCTGCACAATCCGGCGGACATGCCGGAAGTGACCAAGATCAAGGAAATCCGCGAACCCTGGATCGACGCGACGATCTACACGCCGGATGAATATCTGGGCGCCATTCTGAAACTGTGCCAGGACCGGCGCGGTATTCAGAAAGAACTGTCCTATGTCGGCGGGCGCGCCATGGTGAAATACGAATTACCGCTGAACGAAGTGGTGTTCGATTTCTATGATCGCCTGAAATCGATCAGCCGCGGCTATGCGAGCTTTGATTACGACATTATCGGCCACCGCGCCGAGAATCTCGTCAAGCTGCAGATCTTGGTGAATGATGACCCAGTCGACGCGCTGGCCATGCTGGTACACCGCGACCGCGCCGAAAGCCGTGGCCGCCAGATGTGCGAGCGCCTGAAGGATCTGATCCCCCGCCAGATGTTCAAGATCCCGATCCAGGCAGCCATTGGCGGCAAGGTGATCGCCCGCGAAACCCTCAGCGCCCTGAGGAAAGATGTGACAGCGAAATGCTATGGCGGTGACGCCAGCCGGAAGCGGAAACTGCTGGACAAGCAGGCCGCCGGTAAAAAGCGCATGCGCCAGTTCGGCAAGGTGGAAATCCCGCAGGAAGCCTTCGTCGCAGCCCTGCGGATGGATGGGGATTAAAGCCCCCACCCACGCTGTTTATGGCAGTTCGCAGGTCTCGCCGACCTGTTCATAGGGGCGGTTGCAAGTCCAGCCGTCGCCGCCATAATTGATGTGCGCATTCGCAGGCACCTGGACGGCGGCGCATTGGTCGCCTTCCTTGGTATAGCCGCGATCGCACTCCCATCTGTAGCCATAGGAACTGCTGGTGAGGTAGCCATTGGCAGGCACGTTTATCTCATCACAGCGATCATGATTGGCGACAAAGCCATGCGCGCATTCCCAGCCAGTGCCATATTCCGTATCCGTCAGATAGGCATTATCCGGCACCAGGATTTCCTGGCAGACGGTTCCGTCTGAGGAATAGCCGCGCTCACAAGACCAACTGGTGCCGAAGGAATCAAGATATCCATGCTCGGGTACGGCAATCAGCTGGCACTTCATCCCCTTGCGGACATATCCATACTCGCACTCCCAGCCCCGGCCATAGGCCGTATCAGTGGCGTAACCATTGGGCGGAACAACCACCTTCTCGCATTCTGCGGACGTGGCACGATAGCCTATATCGCACGCCCAGCCGGAGCCATAGGATTTGGAAGAGGAATTCTCCGGCAGCGTCTCTTCAGCACGAGCCGGCATGGCGAAGGAAACGGCCAAAAGGGCCAGAAGGCCCAGAACGCAGACGAGTTGCAGCGTCACCCAGCCGGGCCTGTGCGGCCGCGCGGAGAGGCCGTAATGAAGGGAAAGGGTCAGCTGAGACAGCTTTCTTGAAATGCCGATTGCCATGTTTGGGTGGTCCCGTTTCAGGGCACAAGAAAGATGCCCGGTGCAACGCAGCCCTGACGGCCACAATGTACAAATATTATGTGGCAGGCAGTCTGATGCCTTCTCAACGCTTCCGGCCGGTACATCGCGGCCAGGAACAGAATGAGCTTCGCTTCCACTCTGATGGACTAGTCCACTGAATATGGGGCGGATTGCGGCAATTACATCATTCCTGCGAAAATAAACCTTCTGAGGGCGGGCAGTCAGCCCTCTGCAGCCTTGTCCAGTTCGGCGATTTCGGCATCGATCTGTCTGACGGCGCGGTTGTTCAGCCAGATGATGCCAAAGGCGATGCCGCCCATGATAACGAGGCTGAACAGGAACCCCGGCAAGGCCAAGAGGAAGGGCAGTCCCGTATCCGGCGCGAAGGATACGCCGCTCACGAACAAGAGAGCGCCCGGGAGGAAGGGTAGCAAATACCAGCGCCAGACATTGGCAAGGGCCTCGCGCTGGCGCACCAATTCGCCGCGATGATAGCCGATAAGACTATCCGCTGTGTCGCCGCCATGCGCCATGTTCACGCCGGAATAAGTGTGCATCTTCCAGCTGACATAGAGCGCGCCCAGAATAATGAGACCCGCGCCGAGCTTCACCACAGGTTGAGGAATCAGAAAGGCCATCCAGCCGAAGACGCCGACAACCAGAAGTGCAGCAAGGTATTCCGTGATATTGCGTATACGGAGGCTGGCTTGGAATTTACGCGCGCGCTGGCGCAGCTCTTCCGGAGAAAGGCTGAAGGGCTCCACCGGCTGGGTGGCCCAGAGTTTTTGCAGTCTGTCGAGATCAGGCATTGTCTGTCTCCTGAAAATCCTTGGTCAGGTACGCCTTAAGACGCGAAATACGTGTAGCGATAGCTCCGGGCGTTAGGCCTGTAATATCGGCAATCTCTGCAGCGCTGAGGTCTTCAAGGTAAAGTGTCATGATCTGGTGATCAGGGGATTTGAGCCGCCTGATCCAGGTCATCAAACGCCCCAGTGCATCGGCCTGCTCCATCTCGCCGGACAGGCTGCGCCCGTCCGGCATCTGATCAATCGTGTCCAGCGTAACCGTGCCCCGATTGCGGCGCGCTTCGCGGGCTACATGACTGGCGGCGACATTGTGGGTGACCCGGTAGACCCATGTGCGGAGGCTGCAACGGCCGTCGAATTGCGCAAAACTGCGCCAGATGGCGACGTGCATGTCCTGCACCAGATCTCTCTGGCGCTCGGCATTGGCCTCGGTCGCGCGCGCCAGACGCTGCATGGCGGGCCCGAATGTTTCAGCCGCTTCGCGATAGAGCGCATCCTGATCCTGAGCGTGTTCCATATCTGAATAGTCCCCTGCCCTGCCCCTTTCTTACACGCTTGCGACAGAAAATGCAGATCCGGCGTGGTCTTTCAGGCGATGGCCGTGTTTGCGCCCCTGCGGGGAAGGCTTTCCAAACCGGGCCGGGGCGCTTACATGCCTGGCATGAGCAAGGCGCTGACCATATTGGGTATCGAGACAAGCTGCGATGAAACCGCGGCGGCTGTGTTACGCTTGCAGGATGGGTGCGCGGAGCTGATCTCTGATGTGATCCGCACGCAGCTGGAAGAACATGCGCCCTATCTGGGCGTTGTGCCAGAGATTGCCGCGCGGGCGCATGCCGAACTGGCGGACCTGACCGTGAAGGCGGCAATGCATGAGGCCGGCCTTTCCTATGCTGACCTTGACGGCGTGGCGGCGACCTCTGGCCCCGGCCTGATTGGCGGCGTTCTGGTCGGCATGATGACCGGCAAGGCAATCGCGCAGGCGGCGGGCAAGCCTTTCATCGCGGTGAACCATCTGGAGGGGCACGCCCTCAGCCCCCGGCTCGGCAATGACTGCCCCTTCCCTTATCTGCTGTTGCTGGTCTCCGGCGGGCATTGCCAGTTTCTTGAAGTCCGGGGCCTGGGGGAGTATCGCCGCCTCGGCTCCACGATTGACGATGCCGTGGGCGAGGCCTTTGACAAGACCGCGAAGACGCTGGGCCTCGGCTTTCCGGGTGGCCCGGCGGTGGAGCGTCTTGCCGAAGGCGGCAATGCCGAAGCGTTCGACCTGCCCCGCCCCCTGCTGAACCGGCCCGGACTGGACATGAGCTTTGCCGGCCTGAAGACGGCCGTGGCGCGCGCCGCAGAAGACGCGCCGCAAACGGAGGATCGTCTGCGCGATCTCTGCGCGAGCTTTCAGAAAGCGGTGACGGATGTGCTGGCGGTGAAGGCCGGGCGGGCGCTGGAGGCGTTCGAGCCGGGCGAAGGCCAGGAGAAGAGGTTTGTCGTGGCGGGCGGCGTCGCAGCCAACAAGGCTATCCGGGCCGCGCTGGAACATGTTGCCGCTGAGGTCGGGGCGCGGCTGATTGCGCCGCCGCTGAGACATTGTACGGATAATGCCGCCATGATCGCGCTTGCGGGCGCAGAAAGACTGGCAGCTGGCCTCGTCTCAGGAGAGGCCGGGGACCTTGGCACCGGGGCAAGACCACGCTGGCCGCTGGATGAAGCGGCGGCGAAAGCCTCTCCCGTCTATGAGACAGGACGTCGGGGCGCCAAGGCCTGATATAGCGTCACGGGGCTTAAACCGTGTATTCAACGAGCGCCACGACAGCCGCCAGCATGGCAAAGGCCATCGGAATGGCAGCCGCAAAAGAGAACAGGGCCTGGCGCGTTTCGGTTTTGGACAGGGTCATTTTTCAAGGCACTTTCTAGCAGGTGAACGGCAGACAGCGCCGTCCATACCCTGCATATAGCAAGCGCCTGAATAAAATTCAATGAACAATTTATATTTTATTCAATCATCACTCAATATGTCGTTCTGGCACGACGGCCCCGGCCGACAATCCGGCCAGCAGAAGATTCATGACACCGGCCAGTTCCCGCTGTAATTTCGGCAGGGTGAGGTGTGAGAACATCTGCGGAAAGCGGAATTTCATCAGGGATGCCTGGATCATCTCCGCCACATCTTCCTTGTGCTCGATCGGGCGGAACTCACCAGACTCGATCCCCTCTTCCAGGATCTGGACCAGGTAGACCCGTTCCTGAGCCAGCTGTTCATTCATGAAGAGCGGCCGCTCATCGCCCAGCGTCTCGGCCAGCTCGATCAATTTGTCCTTTTCCTCGAGTGCCTCATAAGTACGAACAAGACTGAACTCGAAGAAACGCCGTAACCGGTCTGCCGCGCTCGCTTTCTGGCGGCATATGCCTGCATAGGACTGGTAGAGTTCTGCATTGAACTTGCGGGCAATGGCCTCGGCGATATCCAGTTTCGAGGCGAAGAAGCGATAAATATTGCCGGCGGACATGTTGCAGTCCTTGGCGATCTCGGACATCGTTGTCTTGGCATAGCCATAATGAACGATGCGCTCCATGGCAGCCTCAAGGATCTGCTGGCGGGTATCTGTTGTATCACTCATTGCGCAAGCATACTCTCAGTTTCTGAAGGATCAATGATTCATTCAGCGCATTTTTTCCGTTCAGCCGATTGGAGGAAAGAGCCCAATCGTGCCATAGGGATGCCCGGTCTGATACAGATATGGAGACAATAACCTTATGCCCCTTTACTGCTTTCACTGCCTTGATGATGAAACCCATGGCGCAGAGCGTCGCTCAGCCAACCGCCCTGCCCATTTGGAATGGGCCGGCACTTTGGGAGAGCGCATTCGCATGGCAGGGCCGCTGATGTCAGAAGATGGCCGCATGATCGGCTCGCTCTTTCTGATCGAAGCCGAAAGTCTGGATGCGGCAAAGGAACTGGGCCAGCAAGACCCATACGCAAAGGCAGGCCTGTTCGCGGATGTCCAAATCAACGAAGTAAAGTGGCTCCTCGGGCCAGGAAAGCCTGCATGAGACAGCTGGTCCTCGGCAATCTGAACTATTCCAGCTGGTCAATCCGTCCCATGATGGTTGCCCGCAAGGTGAGCCTGCCTGTGGAGGAAGTAATCGTCCCTCTGGATTTTCCGGAAACGTCCGCCCAGCTGAAAGAGATCAGCCCGACGGCCAAGGTACCGCTTCTGATATGGGGTGATGTGACTGTCTGGGAAAGCCTGGCGATCACGGAATGGATTGCCGAGTGGGCCCCGGCCGGCACTGTCTGGCCGGAAGACAGCAGTAAGCGCGCCATCGCCCGCGCCGTAGCCGGCGAAATGCATGCCGGCTTCCCAGCCCTGCGCAAGGCCTGCCCGATGGATATTCGCGGGCGCGAGGAAATGCCCGAAATGACAGAATCGCTCCATTCCGATATTATGCGCATACAGAATATATTCAGCAGACTGCGCGAAGAATATGGAGCAGGCGGAGACTTCCTGTTCGGAAAATGGAGCGCGGCAGACGCATTCTATCTGCCTGTTGTGACGCGGTTTCGCACTTACGGACTCAAGCTAACCGGCGCCGCGAAAGACTATTATGATACCGTTCTGGAAGATCCGGATTTCAAGACGCTGGAAAAGCAGGCCGAAGCCGAACCGTGGTGGATCAAATACACTGCAGACGGACGTTCAAGCGGCTATGTCAGGACGGAAAGCTGAGCAGATCATAACCTAGGTCATGCCGGAACAGCGTCCGGACATAATCTGAATAGATCTCCATAGCCTCACCGCTGAACAGCTCGTCCAATGGCGTTTTCCGGTTTTGCAGTACATTAGGCTCTCCCGCAGGATCCACCTTCTTGGCCATGGCCTCTTTCGTCCCCGCAGCAAGAGCGGCATTGATCGCGGTGGGCGTGAGATCAAGGCCCCATTGGCAAGAGACGGCTTCAAGAATCGCGCGGGGATTCTTTTGGGTCTGCTCATAATGAACCAACAGGATCGTGTCGCGATGCCGGGCATAAACATCCCCCCAGCGGTTCCAGAAGCGGGCGAGCCAGTATAGGTCGCAACGATACCGCGACCCGCCGGGGTCCCCCTTCAGATAGGTCAGCCAATCCACCTCAATGTCATATTCCCATTTGGCGTAATGGCTGGCGAGGATCGACATGGGATGACGCACGGCGAGCACATAAGGCGGCAGCCCGGCCAGGCTGCGCGCCCAGCCCACATCTGCCAGATGATGCGGAATCGTATGGCTGAACGCCAGACGTGGAAGCTCAGGATAGGTCACATCATCCTTAGGCCAACCAATGTAAGGTCGAACCGCATTCTCCGAGAAGTAGGTTGGGTGCGGAATATCATAGGTTTCCGCCAGTGCCACAGCGAGCATATATTTCAGCCAATGCGTGCCGGAATTCTTGGACGTCACCAATATGCCGTCGAAACGACCGTGCCGCAAAATGGAGAAATTTGTCCACGCCTCATTCAAGGCTTTGGCGCGATATTCGGCGGGGAGACGATTTGGCATCACCTCTGACATATTATTCCCGCACATCCGTGGCAACGGACTACCGCAGAAAAAGGCTTCAGATCTTCAGTCCTGCCTTATCTCTGAACACCTGCAGCACGGCCAATTGCTCACGCGTCGGCACGCCCTCTGCTTCTGAGACAGAAACCAGCATGGCATCCAGATCAACAATCTCCTTGGGGCCGAGTTGCGGTGCACTGACAATCAGGTGACTGAGCCTGCGCATGGTCTGGCGTGGGTCCGGTGCGGTATTTGTCACCCAGGCCGCATGGGCAGACAATTCCTCGGCCTCGGCCAGCGTGAAATTGAAATGCTGCATGATCTCTTCCTTCAAAGTGCGCGCCTGAGCCTCTGTCAGGGGGCCTCCACGGGCACGCGCAACTTCCATCATCATAATGGCGGCCGCTTCTCTGGGATCTGTGATCAAGCTGATGCCATTTTGTCCGGCTTTGTAGCGGAAAGCGAAGCGGCGCGGCGCATTGGCAACGGTGCGGGCAGCATCAAGCGCGCCCCTGGCCCCCTGGCGCGCCATGTGAATCCGCCAGGTCCAGACCCAGATGACTGTGAGTACACCCAATATGAGGATCAGGATTTGCATCAAGCATGTGTAGCGCGGCCTTGAGAGCCGCGCCACACCAAAGTCAAAGGCCTTTATTCTTCCCCGGCATCTTCCTCGGACGGCTCTTCAGCCGGCTGGGCAGCATATGCCTGGGCGAGAACATAGGCCCGAATGGTTTCGGCCTGTTCCGGTGTCAGTTCGTCCGCAAAGGAGACCATGCCATTGGCAGCCAGGTTTCCGTCGATGACAACGCCCCTGAAAGCGTCCTGATTGCCGGTGATTGCAGACCAGCGCAGATCCGGCAGCACACCGGAGCTGACCGCAAGCGGCCCATGGCAAACCGCACAATTGCGGGCAAAATGGACTGCGCCCTCCGCGATCATGGCGTCATCGCCGAACGCCTCCCCTTTCGGGGTCTTGTCGATCATCGGGAAGTCCGGATCAGCGATCTCTGCCGTTCCACCCAGCTTGAAGGTGACCACCTTGCCGACGGTAGAGGGAACCGTCTCGTCATATCCAAAGCCTGCCGCAAGCGCGAAGGCGCTGCCCCAGCCCGTGGTAATGGTGACGTATTGCGTGCCATCAATCATGTAGGTGCCGGGGCCGGAGGCGCCGCCCGCTTTCAGATCATGGCTCCACACCTTGTCGCCGGTCGCCGCGTCATAAGCCGCAAACTCGCCGGTCAGCTTGCCCTGGAAGACGAGGCCACCCGCTGTGGAGAGCACGCCGCCATTCCAGGCATTGCCATGCTCTACCGTCCAACGCGGGGCACGGGCGACCGGGTCCCAGGCGATGAGACGACCTTTCAGGGTCGAACGCAGCATCTTGGCGACTTCCGGAGGGGCAATCGGCGGCACCCCTGCGGAGAAGTCTGCGCCGGTATTCCAGCCCACAGGCTCTGATTCAAAACGGTTGTCGCGCGCATAGGCCTGCGGAATTTCCTGTGCCGGAATGTAGGCGAGATTCAGGTCCGGATTGAAAGCCATCGGGTGCCAGTTATGGCCCCCCAGCGGGCCGGGCGTCTGCAGATAGGGCGTATCACCATAGCGCGCGTCGGCAATTTCGATCGGTCGGCCATTCTCATCAAGGCCGGTGGCCCAGTTCATCGGCACATAGGCATCGCCGGAGATGAACTCACCCGTCTCGGCATCAATCACATAGAAGAAGCCATTCTTCGGAGCCTGCATGGCAACACGGCGAGTAGCACCGCCCTCTCCTACTGGCAAGTCTGCGAGAATGATGCTTTGCGTGGCAGTATAGTCCCAATTGTCGCCTGGCGTTGTCTGGAAGTGCCATTTGTATTCACCTGTCTCAGCGTCCACCGCGACGATGGAAGACAGGAACAAATTGTCCCCGCCGGACGGGTCCCGATAGGCGCGGTTCCAGGGCGAGCCATTGCCGACACCGAAGATGATCTGGTCTTTCACATCATCATAAACGATGGAATCCCAGACCGTGCCGCCGCCACCATCTGTGACCCAGGCGCCCTCATCCCCCCAGGAGACATTGCCGATTTTCTCAAACGCGGCATCGGACGCTTCGCCATCTGGCTGCTTTTCGGGATTGGGGACGGTGTAGAAACGCCAGATCCGGTCCCCAGTTTCGGCATCATAGGCGGAAAGATAACCCCGTACGCCGAGTTCCGCTCCGCCATTTCCGATCAAAACCTTGCCATTCGCAACACGCGGCGCGCCGGTGATCGTGTAGGGCTTGGACTGGTCGACCGTGACCGTGCTCCACAGGCGTTCGCCCGTCTTGGCGTCCAGCGCTTCCAGACGACCATCTATGACGCCAACATAAATCTTGCCATCATAGACAGCGACACCGCGGTTCACGACATCGCAGCAGGCATTCACGCCGACAGACTTGTCAACGGCCGGGTCATAGACCCACAGCTCTTCCCCTGTCTTCGCATCAAGCGCGTAGACGATGGACCAGGCCGAGGTGACGTACATGACGCCATCGACGACGATCGGTGTGGATTCCACGCCGCGATTTGTAGCGAGGTCATATGTCCAAGCCACACCGAGATCGCCGATCGTTTCCTTGCTGATCTGAGTCAGTGTGGAATGGCGCTGCTCATCATAGGTTCCGCCATAGGTAAGCCATTCATCGCCGCCGCTGGCGGTTTCGATGCGAGCCGTATCGACAGCGGCGAAAGCCTCCGGCTCGGCAGGTGTCTCTGGTGTATTTTCGGTTTTTGCCTGCCCGCAGGCGGTTAGGATTGCGAGCGATGCCCCCGCAATCAAGGTAGACTGCCAATTCCTCATGGCCGTTTCGCTCCCCTTTGATTTTCATGCAGGACGGTCTGATGCCGCCTTAATGGAGAGATGCTAAAGGATGGCCGCAGATTGTCGAGACCTGTCTCTAGGTCAGCCCGCATTGACCGCCGAATTGCCAGCATGTCGGGATAGATCGGCCTGCGCGTCATCAATCGCCGCTTCGATCAGTTTACGCCAGTCTGCTTTTGTGGCGGCAGTATCGCTGCCTGCCGGGAAAGTGACCGAGCGGGACGCATTTACCGTACCGCCCTCAAGGCGATTGCCGATACGGGTGAAACCCGCCAGCGCGTCCGATGCGCCGCCGCCCTGCGCGCCATAGCCGGGCACCAGGAACAGGGCCTGCGGCGCCAGACTGCGCAGATGGCGCGCCTCGTCCGGACCTGTTGCACCCGCTACCAGCATCAGACTGGACCAGCCTTCCGCGCCCTTCAGCCGCTCAATCGCCGGGGCAAGCGCCTCAACCACGCGGGCATAGAGCGGTGCACCTTCCAGATCCCGGGCCTGGAAATCCGCAGAGCCGGGATTCGACGTGCGCGCCAGTACGACGACGCCCTTCCCTGTCGTTTCGGCCTGTTCAAGGAAAGGCTCCAGCGTATCAAGGCCCATATAGGGGTTCACAGTAACGGCATCGGATGGGAACGGTGCGTTCACAGAAAGATAGGCGGCCGCATAGCCCTTGGCCGTAGTGCCAATGTCGCCGCGCTTGGCGTCCGCGATGACAAGCAGGCCCGCCTCCCGGGAGGCTTCGCAAACACGCTGCAGGGCGCGCATCCCGTCCGGTCCGTGACGCTCAAAAAGGCCCACTTGCGGCTTCACTACAGCGACGCGGCCAGCCGCAGCTGCCACCACAGCCTCACCCCAGTCAGCCAGCCCCTCTGGCGTGTCGCCGCCGAACAGATCCGGAATGCGGCCGGGGTGTGGATCGATGCCGACACAGAGGGGCCCAAGCTCCCGCGTGCCCAAAATCAGGCGGCTGGCAAAATCGCTCATGGGCTCACCCGGCAGGCAACTTTGACGACCTGCAGGCGACGTCGCGCATTGTCTGACATGGGACCGTAGGTCTCCTCTTGGAATATCTCTGTCGGGCCGTCTTCGCGGTCCACACTCAAACTTGTCAGGAAGGCATCTATAGAGGTCGGCGCCGCTGTATAGATGCGGCCTCGGCGTGGGCTTTCAGCCACGATCACGCCGCGGACTTCGCCCTTATTGTCAAACACCGGACCGCCGGAAATGCCACCCAGAGAGCCGGTTAGTCCGCGCGTGCGGCCAATCTCTGCCCAGGCAAGAATGGGCTCGGCCCCTTCCCGTCGTCCGCGCGTAATCAGTTTCGAGCGTGACATCAGCTTGGTCGCAACCTCTCCCGGGCGTCCCTGCGGATAGCCGACATGATAGCCATGCGCGCCGATACGCAGCGGTGAATCGAGGTCGAACTTTACCGGGCTCGGACTGCGGCCCGTAGACAACAGCGCCAGATCATGATCCGGGTCCACGACAATGCTCTCGACCGGAACATACTGGCCGGGCGCAACCAACAGGCCGACAGAGTTGCAGCCATCCACGACATGTCGCGCGGTGATCCATTGGCCCGACTTGTTGACGGCAAAGGCCGTGCCAATACCGTCCTTGGGTTCATTGACCTGAACCAGAACCTGTTCGTCCAGCGGAGAGGGGGGCGGCAGGGTTGGCCCATCGGCTTCAATAACCGCTGGCGCAGGTTCCGGGGCGTCCGCTTTAGGGTCCTGCGCGAACATCGTCCAGACGAAGACCGCCAGAACCGCCATATAGATCACCCAGTCAAACGAACGCAAAGCCAGGCTCCCTTTTCAGAATCGTTGCAAGGCCGGATCCCATAGACCGGCTGCAAGTATAAGAGCTGAGGATAATTTTGCGGCAATCAAGACGATGGCTGCGCCAGCCTCCTCTTGTTCGATTCGCTTTGGAATGTCCGTCAGTATGACGTCGACGAGGCGATACACGATGAGTTGAATAAGCAGTGACACGATGCCCCAGATCGCCAGATCCATCAGCGTGACACTGGAGGCGAGACAAGATGCAATTGGAATGGCAAGCCCGGCTATAGCTCCCGCCAGCGCCAATCCGGCAGAAGAATTTCCTTTTTTTACAAGGGCAAGCTCTTTCCATGGCGTCAGCAGCACATAAATCGTGCTGGCAATGACCAGCATGATGCCGGCCGCACCGGTCCACAAAAGGAAGCGCGGAAACGCCTCGACAAATGCCAGAGTTTCACCACCCATACGGAGCTCGCTCTTTCCTCTACGACATGTCAGCCCCATTTGAGCCTGACACATCCCTAGCCATAGCTTGGCACAGCCTCAAGGAGACATCTCATGCTCAAAGGTAAAACTGCACTCGTTACCGGATCAACAAGCGGGATCGGAAAAGCGATCGCCGAGCGTCTCGCGCGGGAGGGGTGTGATGTCGTTCTGAACGGCTTTGGCGACCACGATGCCATCGAGGCCCAACGCGAAAGCATGGAGCAAGAACATGGCGTGAAAGTTGGCTATGCCAATGCGGACCTGACCGATCCGGACGCCATTGAAGGCATGATGGGCTATGTCATGCGCGATTTCGGCGGCGCAGACATTCTGGTCAACAATGCCGGGGTGCAACATGTTGCACCACTGGAAGACTTTCCGGTCTCCAAATGGGAGCTGATCATCGCGCTGAACCTCAGCGCAGCTTTTCATACAATCCGCATGGCCATCGGCCCGATGAAGGAAAAAGGCTGGGGCCGGATCATCAATACCGGCAGCGCCCACGCCAAGGTCGCCTCCCCCTACAAGTCAGCCTATGTCACGGCCAAGCACGGCCTGGCCGGCTTGACCAAGGTGACGGCGCTGGAAGGCGCACAGCATGGCGTGCGCTGCAACCTTATCTGCCCTGGCTATGTTCACACACCACTGGTTGATGGCCAGATCGACGATACGGCCAAGGCACGAGGCATGACCCGCGACCAGGTCGTGAAGGATGTGATCCTGGCCGCCCAGCCGACCAAAGAATTCGTCACGGCAGAACAGATTGCCGGCTTTGCGGCCTTCCTCTGCTCACCGGATGCAGATCAGATCAATGGCGCGGACCTGTCCATTGATGGCGGCTGGGTCGCGCAGTAGCGCCTATTCCTGCAGCACTTTCCCGAGGCACGCCGCGATGGTTTCCGGCGTGTCTTCATGTGTGAAGAAGGTTTTCAGCTGCCAATCCTTGTCCATCAGATACAGAAGAGACGTATGGTCCATCGTGTATTCTGAGGCGCTGTCAGGCTGTTCGACACGGGAATAGTCTGCCACGAACTCATCAGCCGCCTTGCGGATCTGTTCCGGCGTGCCGGTCAGGCCGGTCAGGTTTTTAGGGAAGCGCGGTGCCTCCACATAGGAGGCCAGCGCCTCCGGCGTATCCCGTTCCGGGTCCACCGAAATAAGCAGGGTCTGCGGCGGCGCAACACCGTCCGGCAGCTGCTCATAGGCGCGCTCCACATTGACCAGGGTCATCGGACAGACATCCGGGCAATAGGTGAAGCCGAAATAGATAAGCGTGAACTGGCCCTTGTAATCATCCTGCGTTACGGCCTTGCCGGTTTGATCGGTCAGCGAGATCGGCCCGCCGATTTCCGGATAGGCCCGGCTGAGGCAGTCCGCCGTGTTACCGCCGGAGACGGCAATATCGGTTTTTGTCTCTCCATTCGTCGCGGCAGGAGACGGGCTGCAGGCCGAAAGCACGGCAAGAAGGGCGGAGGCGCCAAGCAGCGCAGGCATATGTCTTGTCATGGCAGTGATATGGAACGCAACAGGCGCTTGGCGCAAGCGTCACGCTGCCGCATAAGGCGCAGATGGATGATTTGTCCCGCGAAGCCCAGTTCGATCTTGATGATGCGATCTTCACCTTGCCCCCGGAAGGACTAGGCTCTGCCCAGTCTGCACTGGGCCGCACGCGCCTGCGCACTTTCATCACGCTGCGCTGGCTGGCGGTGGCCGGACAGACGGCAGCGGTCCTTTTCGTCGCTTTCGGGCTTGGCTTCACGCTACCACTGGCGCTGTGCCTAGCGATCATCGCCGCGTCCGCCTGGCTGAACGTTTTCCTGTCCTTTGCCTTTCAGAGCCAGCGCCTGACGCGCGGATGGGAAGCGACGCTGCAACTTTTCTTCGACACGATGCAGCTGGCCGCGCTGATCGCAGCGACAGGCGGCCTGTCGAACCCGTTCCTGCTGTTGCTGGTTGCTCCTGTGACTGTCGCCGCGCTCAGCCTCAGCCCGTTCCGGGCCACTTTGGTGGCGCTGCTGGCGCTGATACTGGCGGCGCTGATGCCGGTGCTGCACTTGCCCCTGCCCTGGGGTGTGGCGAATGCGATCTCCCTGCCTCCCCTGTTCCAGCTGGGCCAGTTTTCGGCGTTGGCCGTAGGCGTTGTCTTCTTCTCCCTTTCCGCCGCGCGGGTCAGTCAGGATGAGGCGCGCCTCGTGCGGGCGCTGGACGCTGCGAGCGTGGTGATGGCGCGGGAGCAGCGCCTTTCTGCGCTTGGCGCCATGTCGGCCATGACCACACATGAACTCGGCACGCCGCTGGCCACGATCCATCTGGTCGCCAAGGAATTGCAGGCCGAACTCAGCAAGGATGACCCTCGCGCAGAAGACATTACCTTGATTGCCGAACAGGCCGACCGGTGCCGCAATATCCTCGCCACAATCCGCGAAGCGCGCGAGGCGACGGACATTGTCCACGCACAGATCCCGCTGGATGCGCTGGTGACGGAGGCAGCCGCGCCATTCAAGGGCCTCGGCGTGGATCTGCGCGTGAGAGCCGAGCCCAGCGATGGCGGCAGTGCCAAACCCCCGGTCCTGAAGCGTAGCCCGGAAATCCTGCACGCCCTGGGCGCCTTTATTGAAAATGCCGTCAGCTTTGCCGATACAAGCGTGAATGTCGTTGCAACCTGGAGTGAGGAGCAGATGACGGTCACAATCAGTGATGACGGGCCCGGTTTTGCTGCCGAAGTGCTGCCAAAACTGGGCGAACCCTATGTTTCCCAGCGCGGCGAGGCCCATCTTGGCGGCGGCGACATGGGACTCGGTTTCTTCATCGCAAAAACGCTGATCGAGCGCACTGGCGGGCGTATTGCAACCCGCAACCGGACACCGCCGAAGAAGGGCGCGGTCGTACAAACTTTATGGCCTTTGCGTCTTTTGCAGGTGTCTGACTTGGAATAGTAGGCGCAACTGGCCTATATGTTCAGGATTAGTTCAGGGGTTTTGGCGATGGATCGGCCAGTAAATGTAAACCTGCATGAGAGTCTCAAGGATATTGAGGATCGCTCGTGCCTTGTCATGGATGATGACGGCCCGTTCGTGCAAAGACTTGCACGTGCGCTTGCACAGCGGGGGTTTGTGGTTTCCGCAGTCTCCAGCGTCAGTGAGGGCAAGGACATTGCCCGCCTGAACCCGCCCGCCTTTGCGGTTCTGGACCTGCGCCTGGAAGATGGCAGCGGCCTGGATGTGGTGGAAGTACTGCACAAGCACCGCCCGGACGCACGCGCCGTGATCCTGACCGGCTATGGCGCAATTGCCACCGCCGTGGCCGCCGTAAAGGCTGGCGCCGTGGATTACCTGTCCAAGCCAGCGGATGTGGAAGATATTATCCGCGCTCTGGTGGCCTCTACCGATGAAAAACCTGCACCGCCGGAAAACCCGATGTCGGCAGATCGGGTGCGCTGGGAACACATTCAACGCGTGTATGAGCTGTGCAATCACAATGTCTCAGAAACGGCCCGCCGCCTGAACATGCACCGCCGCACATTGCAACGTATTCTGGCCAAGCGCGCCCCGAGATAAGCTCTGCAAGGCGACCGTCACTGTGTGACCTCATCTCTGGGGCATGGCTTCCATGCGACGATAAGGCATTGCAAGCGATTCTCAGAGACTGGTAAGCGCGGCAGATGAAAACTTTCCACTGCCTGACCACACCGCTGATCCTGACCGCCATCGGTGCGCCAGCCTTCGGCCAGATTAATGATGCCCCAACCCGGCTTGACCCGGTCGTCACCACGGCAACCGCGAGCGAAACGCCGCTGAGCGATATTCCCATGTCCGTCAGTGTTATCGGCGCGGCGGACCTTTCCCTGACCGATGCCTATGTCGGCGCAGAGGATGTGACCGACCTGCTGACCGGCGTGGAAGCGGCCGTGGCCAATGGCACGCAGGTGGCCTTCCAGATCCGCGGCATCGGGGCAGTAGACCATCAGGCGCTGACGCCAACTGCCGCCTCCGTCTATTCCGATGGCGTCTATCTGGCGACCAATGTGCAGACCGGGATGATGCTGTACGATCTGGAACGGATCGAGGTTCTGAAAGGTCCGCAAGGCACGCTGTATGGCCGCAATGCATCTGGCGGCGCGATCAATTTCATTTCCGTGCGCCCCGGAGAAGACCAGCGCCGCTATGTCCGCGCAGGCTATGGCAATTTCAATCGCGTGGATCTCGACGGCGCCTATGGCAACAGCCTCGACAATGGCTTCAGCTATCGCCTGGCCGGACGGTATCTGAGCCGCGATGCTGTGCTGGACAATGTAGACGGCCCGGAAGATGCGGGCGGTGTGCGCGATGAGTTCGGCCTGCGCCTTGGCCTGAACTGGGAACGCGCACTGGGCGGCAGCCTGCTGGTCCGCACGCATTATGAAGAAGACAATGGCGTCAACGCGACACCGCGCAATGACACGCTAAACCTCAGCGATCACGAGATATCCTCGTCCGGTGACGGCCTGCAAGATACGGACAATGAGTTCTACGGCATCTCTGCCGAGTATGAACGCGCACTGGGCCGCTGGACGCTGACCTCCCTGACATCCTTTGAAGGATACAACCAGGATTACGGTTTTGACTTTGACGGCGCGGCCGCCCTGTATGGCGATCCAGCGCTGAGCGCGAACCTCTCCTATATCCGCGACTTCCGTCAGTACACACAGGAAGTACGCCTGAAGACCGATTGGGACAAAGGCAGCAGCCTGTTCGGCATTCATGCCTCTCAGGAAGATTTCAGCCAGACCTATACAATCTGGTGCGGAGAGCTGGACCCAGCGACCCTGATTGGGAGTTGCGCCTATGTGGGCGCGGGCAGCCGCGCGGGCCCTGATCCGATATCGGATGGCACGGCCATGACGCTGGTGACGGACATCCGCCAGGAGCGCACCAGCCTTGCCGCCTTCACCTATAATGAGTTCGACCTGTCAGACCGCCTGACCGCAACGCTGGGCGCACGCCTGACGCATGAAGAGATAGAAGGCATTGGCAGTGGACGGCATGTTTTTGATGACGGCACAATTGGCTATAATAATGTCAACGGCCTGGGCCTTGCTGCAGGCAGCAACAAGATTGATGACACGCAGCTGAGTGGCAATCTGGCGCTGTCTTACAAAATGGCAAACGGTACAGCCTATGCCTCCATCGCCAACAGCTATAAATCTGGCGGCTTCAATGGCGAGGTGCAGAACAATGTGACCCATTTCGCCGATGATGGACTGTTCGATGCCGAAACCGTCACTGCCTATGAAGTGGGCTATAAGGGCCGGCCGAGTGCGACGTTGACCTACAATATTTCCGCCTTCTATCAGGACTATGACAGCCCGCAGGCCCGCATCTTTGTGGACTTCCAATTGCCGGGCGGGGGCAGCATCACGTCCAACTCCCTGTCCAATCTGGATGCGGCGACGTCTTATGGCCTCGAAGCCGATCTAACCTGGCAGGCCACGGAAGCCTTCATGCTGGAAGCGGGCCTGACCCTACTGGAGACAGAGATTGACCAGTCTTCAGATACGGGCGGCAATTCTACAAAATTTAACGGCAATCCTCTGCCCTTCGCGCCGGATGTCTCTGCAAAGCTGGGCGGACGGTATGCCTACACGCTGTCGCAAGGGGTGGAAGGCACGCTGTCCGCACATCTGAAATATCGCGGCGAATATTATCTTGACCCGGAAGGTCTGGACACACGCATGCAAAAGGGCTTCACGACCGTGCAGGGTGAAGCGGGGCTGCGCTTTGTCGAGACAGGCGTGACGCTGACCGTATGGGGGCGGAATTTGACCGACGAAGACTATGCCGTCTCCGGCTATGGCTTTATCGGCTATAACACGTTCCGCTCCGACCCGCGCACCTATGGCGTGCGGATCGGTTATGATTTCTAGGACCTAGCCTTCCGGGCAGCCGCCACGATCAAACCGGTAAGCCCGGAAATTCACCGGGTCTCCGTTTGAATAGTTCAGCGCGTAATAGGACTCGGTCTCTGTCACGCACAAACTCATCTGCTCGGCCTGCTGGCGCAGATGCGCGACTTCTTCCGTGACCGCAGGCTCTGCCTTACGGTCTTCGAAATTGATCAGATAGACCACCGGATAGGCGGACGGGTCCGATGGAAGATCGAGTGGGGTTTCCGGTGGATGCAAATTCTGTGTGCCGAGCGTCAGCACATAGGAGGGTTCTGCATAGCCGAGCGCCAGAATACGCGCAGGCGTCTGCCATTTGCAATCTTCACCCGGCACACCGCAGACATCTTCCAGGGCCAGTCGCGCGGTTTCCGTCGGCTGCACCCAGACCTGACTGGGCAGCATGTAGATGCGCACATGCCAGCCGATCAGCACGCTGGCGAGGATGGAAAAGAGCGCCGCATTGCATTCATGCCGGCGTGAGAATTCGATAATCGCCACGCCGCAGAGAATAAAGCCAGGCCACCAAAGCCAGAGAGGGAATTCCCGGTATTGAGACCAGGAAGCGAGCACTTCATCGGCTGAAACCGTGGTGAAGTCCCCTGCCGTCTCGGCCATGAAATAGGTCGTTACGCCCGGATAGGACGCCGCCAACAAGAGGATTGCCCCCAGGCCGAACAGGGCAATCGAGACCCAACGGGTCACCGGCCATTTCGCGCCATCCATCAGTCTTGTCGCCGCATACCCGCCGAGTAGGCCAAAGGCGGGATAGGCCGGCAGAATATAGTGACTGAGCAAGGTCGGCATCAACTCGAAGAAGGCGTAGGTCAGCACGGCCCAGGCGACGATCAGGCGCAGGCCGCGCATCTCATCGGTCGAAACGCTTTCGCCAATGGGCCAGCGATCCTGCCATTTCGGCTGACTGGCCAGCCAGCCGAGCGTGACCAGCAGCAAGGCAGGCCAGACCGGCAGTGGCTTCAGGGTGGCAATCGTATTGACCGCTTGAGGGACCATGCCTGTGCTCGAAGGACGCGGCAGCAGCGGCAGAAGATAACTAAGTGCCAGAAGGCCTACGAACAGCACGGCTGAGACCAACAGGATGTGTCGCATCCATTTCCGGCCTTCAGGCCCGTTGGGCTTCAACGCTTTCCAGGCGGCAACAAAGCCTGGCACCAGGAACAATGTCGCCGGGAAATACCAGGCCGGCAGGTGTGTCAGGTGGTAGAAGGGCCAGCCGCCATGACCCTCAGAGGCCCCGGTGAACTTGTCTTTCAGATCCTTCCCGACAGCGCCCTTGATATACTGGCCATCGGTCGCCGCCTGAATCCACAGGAACCAGGGCAGCACCATCGCCACAAAGATCGCCGGCCCCGGCCACCAGAGCAGGACACGCCACCAGTCTCCCCCCTTCCCGTCTGCCGCCTTGGTCCAGACCCAAGCACCAATGCCGGCATAGGCGGCAACCATGGGCGTGACCGGCCCCTTGATCAGGAAGCTGGCCCCCATGCAGAACCAGAAAAGCAGCGCCATCTTTTTGGACTGGTCCTTGTTGATGTAGAGCCGCGCCAGCGCCCCGATGCTGAGCGTCGTCAGAAAGACGAGCACGCCATCGGTCTTGGAGATATGCGCTTCCGACGTCAGCAGTAGGGTTGCCCCAAATGTCGCCGCGCCGACAAAGCTGGCGCGCCGGCCAATCAGTGGCAGCCCGGCCCAGAAACAGGCCAGCGTCGCGAAGGCCGCGCCCAACCAGCTGGGAACGCGATAGGTCCAGATCTGCTTGGCTTCCGGCCCGGTGAGAACGGCCGTTGCGCCCGCCTGCAACCAGTGAATCCCTGCCGGCTTCTTGTTCCGCAGCTCATCCTGATACTGGATGCGGATATAGTCATGCTCTTCCAGCATTTGCTTGGAGGCCTGGGCGAAACGGCTTTCATCGCGGTCCAGAGCAGGAAGGTTAAACACGCCTGGCGCGGCAGCGCCAAAGGTCAGCACGAACAGGAGCACCCATGGCTTCCAGCCAGCGGAAAGTCGGTCTAGCAAAGTCATGCCAGCCATTTACCGTGTTCGGGCGCATTCGTCTTGCAATTTTGCCCGTAATTTGCATCGCAGCCGGAAATGCGCACCGGGTCTCGCCTTGAGGGCCAACGCTTTGTATGAGCGTGCAAAACAAGCCCCATGACATCAGGGGCGAATAGCCTGAAAGGTGCCAGACATGGCCCAGTCACTTGAATTTTCCGTCGTTGTTCCCGTCCATAATGAGGCTGGCAATGTCGAGACCCTGATCACAGAGATCGCCAGGGCCCTGGATGGCCGGGCCTTTGAAATGGTGTTCGTGGACGACGCCTCCACCGACGATACACGTGCCAAGCTCGCTGAGCTGAAAGGAAAATTCCCGATGCTGCGCGTTCTGGGTCACCGCAAGAATGCCGGCCAGAGCCGTGCGATCCGCTCTGGTATCCTGGCCGCGCGTGCGCCGGTGATCGGTACGCTGGATGGGGACGGACAGAATGATCCGGCAGACCTGCCGGACCTTTACCGTCAGCTGACCCGCGCCGATGCACCGGACAATTTGAAAATGGTGATGGGCCGCCGTGCCAAGCGCAAGGACACAGCCTGGAAACGCTTTGGCAGTCGCTTTGCCAACAATATCCGCAAGCGCATGCTGAAGGATGATTGTGACGATTCCGGTTGTGGCATCAAAGCGATGAAGCGCGACGCCTATATCCAGCTGCCCTTTTTCGATCACATGCACCGCTACATGCCGGCGCTGATGCGGGCCGAGGGCTTTGATGTCGAATATCGGGATGTAAATCACCGCGAACGCGGCACGGGCACGTCCAACTACACCAATTTCGGACGCCTGAACGATGCGTTCTCGGATCTGCGCGGTGTGACCTGGCTGATACGCCGCCGCCGCAATCCGGGCGGAGCAGACGAGATCTAGCCCCCCCTGCCCGGCCAAACGGTGCGGATTCAGCGATAGGCTGCGATTGCGATGAAAATCTCGCCATCCTCATCAAACACAAAGGTTTCGGCGGCCTTCTGGCCGCGATGATTGGTGTAGAGCACGGTGATGGCATCCGATCCGGTCAATACGTCATCCAGCTCAAAGAAAAGGCCGCTCGCCATGGCGAGGGCCTTCTCCCAATATTCCCGCAGGGCTGGCTTGCCCATGATGCTGCCTGAGCCCGTGCCCAGGACTTGCGCAATGCGCGGAGAATGGAACACGATCCCGTCTGCATAGTGCGACAGCACCGCATCAAGATCGTGATCATTCCACGCCGCGACCCAGTCTCGGGCGAAGTTTTCCGGGTCAGGCCTTGCCATGACAGCAGACCTGTCAGCCCTGACCGCTGACGGCCAGAATGTCTTCCACCGTGCGCAGGCCCGGCTTCGGAGACGTCACCAGCACGGCCATGTTACCGGGCAAGTGCTTGTTATCCAGCATCTTGTCATGCGCCGCCGGAATATCGGACCATGGGAAGACTTCCGACATGCCAGGGTCAATCCGGCGGTTGATGACCAGATCGTTCGCCGCAGAGGCCTGTTTCAGATTTGCGAAGTGGCTGCCCTGAACACGCTTCTGGCGCATCCAGAGGAACCGCGCATCCATGGTCAGGTTGAAGCCGGTTGTCCCGGCACAGATCACAACCATACCGCCACGCTTCACGACAAAGACAGACACCGGGAAAGTCGACTCGCCAGGATGTTCGAACACGATGTCGACATCCTTGTTGCCGGTGATCTCCCAGATCGCCTTGCCGAATTTGCGACTCTCGCGCATGTAATCCTTGAATTCGGGGCCGTTTACCGTGGGCAGCTGGCCCCAGCAATTAAAGTCCTTCCGGTTCAGCACGCCCTTGGCGCCAAGACTGAGCACATGATCTTTCTTGTCGTCACTGGAGACGACGCCGATCGCGTTCGCCCCGGTGACCGCACAAAGCTGGACACCGAAACTGCCAAGACCGCCAGACGCGCCCCAGACCAGCACGTTGTCGGCCGGTTTCACGATGTGCGGACGATGGCCGAACAGCATGCGGTAAGCGGTGGCCAATGTCAGCGTGTAGCAGGCGCTTTCTTCCCAGGTCAGGTGTTTCGGGCGCGGCATGCACTGACGAGCCTGAACGCGGCAGAACTGCGCGAAAGAACCATCCGGCGTCTCATAGCCCCAGATGCGCTGGCTGGGCGAAAACATCGGATCGCCGCCATTGCACTCCTCATCATCGCCATCATCCTGGTTACAATGGATAACGACTTCATCGCCCGGCTTCACGCGCGTCACCTTGCGACCAACGGCCCAGACAATGCCTGCGGCGTCAGAGCCGGCAACGTGAAAATCCTGTTTGTGAACATCGAACACAGACACTGGCTCACCCAAGGCGGCCCAGATTCCATTATAGTTCACGCCTGCGGCCATCACGAGCACAAGCACTTCGTCGGAATCTATTTCCGGAACCGGAACCTGCTCCATTTGCATTGCCGTTGATGGGCGGCCATGACGCTCGCGGCGAATTGCCCAAGCGTGCATGAATTTGGGGACGTGAAACTCCGGTGGAATCTCACCTACCTCATAAATATCCTTAACTTCCCTCGCCATAATCGGGGTGCCCTCCTCCAATTGTGTCTGCCAAATTTCTATGAGCGCACTTATCGGAGTGGCTTCACAAATTCCTCGGCTCGCGCCACCTTGGCCGCTCGGCGGTAAGCTTGCAAGATGTTTGTTGCGCTGCACAATTCTTTACAGGGAGGCATGGCAAAAATGCCAATAGGTGACCAGGTGCATCTTAACGGCCAGATCGTGCCGCTCTCCGAAGCCTATATTTCGCCTCTCGATCGGGGCTTTCTGTTCGCCCATGCCGCCTATGAAGTGACCGCTGTCTATAATGGCAAATTCGTGGATCTGGACGGCCATCTGCTGCGCCTTAGGCGCACTCTGGATGGCATCGCCCTGCCCAATCCGCACAGCGATGCCGACTGGACGCGTATCCATCAGGAGCTGATTGACGCGAATGGCATCAACGAGGGGCTCGTATATTTGCAGGTCACGGGCGGCGCCTATGAGGCACGGGACTATACCGGACCAGATACGTTTGAACCGACCATATTCATGTATGCAGATACCAAGCCTCTGATCGGTCAAGGGCCGAGCGAGGTATCGCTGCGATCTTCATGCATGACACACGCTGGGCCCGTCGTGACATGAAGACGGTACAATTGCTGTCGCAGGCCCTCGCCTATCGCGCGGCCAAGCAGGCGAGGGCAGATACAGCCTTTCTGGTGCAGGACGGCAAGGTAACAGAGGCCGCTTCCGCCAACGCCTGGATCGTGGATGAGATGGGCCGGCTGATCACCCGCAATCTTTCCGCGGACATCCTGCCCGGCATCACCCGCTCAGGCGTTCTGCGCCTGCTGGACAAGACCGGACTTGAAATGGAAGAGCGCGCTTTTACGCCGGACGAAGCCCTGAACGCAGCAGAAGTTTTCACGACATCCGCGGGAGCCATGATCGCGCCCGTCATCATGCTGGAAGGCCAGCCCATCGGCATGGGCAAGCCAGGGCCTGTCACGCGCAAGGTGCAGAAGGCCTATTACGAAGCGATTGGCGCGGATGTGGACTCTGTCGCGCCCTGGGTTCTAGCCTGAAGCAAGTGCCAGATCTTGAGACTCAGAATCACCATGGCAAGTAGCAAGGTGACGGAATTGGCCAGGATCATCGGCAGGGATTGCTCCATGATGCCATAGACCAGCCATGCAGCGACGCCCGTCGTGAACATAATGTACATGATCAGCGAAATGCCCTTGGTTTGACGCGTGCGGATCACAAGTAAAGCCTGCGGCAGGAAAGACAATGTTGTCAGGGCCGCCGCCAAAAGGCCGATAGAGTCAGACATATCCTGTATCTCCGGAAACTTGGATGAGACCTAGCTGATGTGTGGTAGCGGTAAAATGCCGGAATTCAATCACGGTCGATGATTTCGCCCTCAATGATGTCGCCATTTCCAGGCTGGCCATCGCCGATATTATCATTCGCGCCACTGGTACCAAACGCCGCATTCACCTGCGCCAGAGCCCCCTCCATTTCGCGCCCCGCAATAGATGCGCTGACCCGGTTTGCGGTGAGCGCAACCCCTGCTGCAGCGAGAAGAAGGATCAGATCCGGCAAGCCCAGCCCACGCGCCAATGACACATCCCGGAACAGGGCGAGGATACCGAGGCTAAGAATGAAAACGCCCGCCAGCAGGCCAATACGCCAGGCAAGTCCCGGCAAAAATCCTGAGAAATCAGGTCGGTCTTCACTTCCGGCAAGCCGAATAAGGCGCAGTCTTTCTACCCAGCTGACCCCCAGCATTCCGATGGCCAGCACCACCACCATCAGCGCGCTACGCTCCATAATGGCGGCCAGTACGACGCCCGCCGGGAAAGCCAGCAGGGCAACAAGCCGCAAGATCAGAACGGTCTTGAGGGGAGAAGAAGACTGTATCACATTCATTTCCTGTTTCAGGTCATGTGGTTGTTCAGGCGGGCAGCGGCAAGCACGGAATGCTTGCCTTGTTACGTCTCACGCGGCATGTTGCGGCGCAACATAATCAGGGGAGAATTCCGTGGCAGACATGGATAAATCATATCAGCACAAGCCAGACCGGCCGTGGATTTTCCGCACCTATGCCGGGCACTCTACCGCAGAGAAATCGAACGCGCTGTATCGCGGCAATCTGGCAAAGGGCCAGACCGGCCTGTCGATCGCCTTCGATCTGCCGACCCAGACGGCCTATGACGCCGATCATGTGCTTTCGCGCGGCGAAGTCGGCAAGGTTGGCGTGCCGGTAAAGCATCTGGGCGACATGCGCGCGCTGATGGCTGATCTGCCGCTGGAGGAAATGAACACCTCCATGACGATCAATGCCCCGGCGGCCTGGATGCTGGCGCTGTATGTCGCGTTGGCGGACGAGCGCGGCGATGACCGCAAGGAGCTGCGCGGCACGACGCAGAACGACATCGTGAAGGAATATCTCTCCCGCGGCACCTATGTTTTCCCGCCAGAGCCGAGCCTGCGCTTGATCTCTGACATGGTGAGCTGGTGCTACACAGAAGTTCCTAAATGGAACCCTATGAATGTTTGCTCCTACCATTTGCAGGAAGCGGGTGCGACGCCGGAACAGGAACTCGCCTATGCCCTGGCGACCGCGATTTCGGTGCTGGATACGGTGAAAGCTGGCGGGCAAGTTCCGGATTCAGACTTTGAAACCGTCTTCGGACGCATTTCATTCTTCGTGAACGCTGGCGTGCGTTTCGTAACGGAACTATGCAAAATGCGTGCTTTTGTGGAACTTTGGGAAGAGATTGGCCGCGAGCGCTATGGCGTAAGTGATCCCAAGGCGCTGCTGTTTCGCTATGGGGTTCAGGTGAACTCGCTTGGCCTGACAGAGCCACAGCCGGAGAACAATGTCTATCGCATCCTAATCGAGTCGCTGGCCGTAACGCTGTCCAAGAAGGCCCGCTGCCGCGCGTTACAATTGCCCGCCTGGAATGAGGCCCTCGGCCTGCCGCGTCCATGGGATCAGCAATGGTCCCTGCGTCTGCAGCAAATCCTGGCCTATGAGACAGACCTTCTGGAATATGAAGACATCTTCGATGGCAGCCATGTGATCGAGTCCAAGACCGATGAGCTGAAAAAGCTCGCCCGCAAAACACTGGCCGACATTGATGCGCGCGGCGGCGCGACACAATCCATCGACTATATGAAGGAGAGCCTCGTCGGCGCACATATCGACCGCATCAAGGCAATCGAGAGCGGTGACCTAACGGTTGTGGGCGTGAACCGCTATACTGAATCCGAGGCAAGCCCGCTGGGCGCTGGCGAAGGCGCAATCCAGACGGTCGATCCGGCAGAAGAGGCCGCCCAGGTGCGCGACCTGAAGGAATGGCGCAAATCCCGCGACCAGGTCGCCGTCGATGCTGCTCTGGAGGGCCTGCGACAGGCGGCTAGCGAAGGCAGCAACATCATGGAGCCGTCCATCGCCTGCGCCAAAGTCGGCGTGACAACCGGCGAGTGGGGCAATGTGATGCGCGAAGTATTCGGTGAGTATCGCGCCCCAACCGGCGTCGCCACGATTGCGCGCGGCGATGTCGGCGAAGACATTGATGCCGTCCGCAAGGAAGTCGACCGGGTGTCCGAAGCGCTGGGCCGCCGCCTGACCTATGTGGTCGGCAAGCCGGGCCTGGATGGACACTCCAACGGCTCGGAACAGATTGCAGCGCGCGGACGGGAAGTCGGCATGGATGTCGTCTATGAAGGGATCCGCTTCACGCCGGCAGAGATTGCCGAGCAAGCCAAAGACGCGAAGGCGCATGTTGTAGGGCTGTCGGTTCTCTCCGGTAGCCATCTGGACCTGGCCCGCGAAACACTGGCGGAACTCCGCAAGGTTGGCCTCGGCCATGTGCCGGTCATCATTGGCGGCATCATCCCACCGGAAGATGCCATGGCGCTGAAGCAGATGGGCATTGCCCGAGTCTACACACCCAAGGATTTCAAGATCACGGAGATCATGGGGGATGTCGTGAAAATCGTGGAAAACGCGTGGCTAACGCCTGCCTGACGCATTCTTCTGCACTGCCATGATTGAATGCTAACCTGTTCGCCTCTATCCGGCGCAAACTCGCAAGAAGGCTTTGGCTCATGACGCACACAGAACCGTTCGAACTCGGCTGGGAAGAGTGGCTGTCGCTACCGGATCTCGGCTTGCCCGCGATCAAGGCAAAGGTGGATACCGGTGCGCGCACGTCCGCCCTGCATGCGAGCGTTATCGAGACGTTCGGCCCGCCTGATGCGCCGCAAGTTCGCTTCCTGATCCAGCCCGACCCATCCGATCCGGGGCTTGAGATCACCTGCTCGGCACCTGTCGTGGACCGGCGGGAAGTCACCAGTTCCAATGGCGACACCGAGCTGCGTTATGTGATCCAGACGGACGTGCAGATGGGCGAACGCCGCTGGCCGATTCAGCTGACGCTAACCAATCGCGAGACGATGAGCTATCGCATGCTGTTTGGACGTGGCGCGATCCAGCCGGATATGATTGTCGATGCCAATGCCTCCTTCCAGCAACCGGAGCTGGCGTACGCGGCCTATGCCGGCCTGCCCAAGAAAAAGCCCGTCAAACGCCCGCTGCGCATCGCCCTACTGACACGGGAGCCAAACAATTATTCCAGCCGCCGCCTGATCGAAGCCGCTGAAGAACGCGGCCACGTCATCGAGGCCATTGATACGGCCCGCTGCTATATGCAGATCGGCACGTTGGATCCGGAAGTCCATTATGATGGCAAGGCCCTGCCCCGCTATGATGCAGTCATCCCGCGCATAGGGGCCGGCATTACCGATTATGGCCTGGCCGTTCTTCGACAATTCTCGAATACGGGTGCCTTTTGTCTGAATGGCGCTGGCTCAATTGGCCGCTCACGCGACAAATTGCTGGCCCACCAGATGTTGGCACGCGCCAAGATCGGCATGCCGATAACGGCCTTTGCCCACAGCCCGAAGGATACCAAGGGCCTCATCTCTCTGGCGGGCGGCGCGCCGGTTGTCGTGAAACTGCTCTCCTCCACGCAAGGGAAAGGCGTTGTGTTGGCTGAAACGCGCAAGGCCGCCGAAAGCCTGGTCGATGCATTCCGGGGGCTGGAGGCAAACTTCCTGGTACAGGAATTTGTCGAGGAAGCCGCCGGAGCCGATGTGCGCGCCTTCGTCGTCGGCAACAAAATTGTCGGCTCCATGAAGCGTCAGGCTCAAAAGGGAGAGTTCCGCTCCAACCTTCATCGGGGCGGCACGGCATCCGCCGTCAAACTCACCAAGGCAGAACGTGATACCGCGCGCGAAGCTGCCCGCGTGCTGGGCCTGAGAGTGGCAGGTGTGGACCTGCTGCAGACAAAGGACGGGCCAAAGGTTCTGGAGGTGAACTCTTCACCCGGGCTGGAAGGGATTGAGACGGCGACCGGCAAGGATATTGCCGGGCTGATCATATCTCATCTGGAAAGCCAGGTACGTCCTCTCTCCCGTGTCCGCGAGCCTGCTGCAAAAACGCGCCGACGTGCACGTCAGCTCAGCGCGAACTGAAAAGCTTTCCCTCTTCCGTCACTAAGACAATGATGAAGGACACAATGCCAAGACACGCAAAGCCGATAATCAGCGGCAGCGTGGAACCATTATAGAATCGGCCGATCATAATACCGATCAGGCTGGAAACGGTTGTCGTGGCAAAACCATAGGCCGCTGAGGCCGTACCTGCGATCTTGCCCAAGGGCTCCATCGCCAACGCCGAGAAGTTCGCCCCCATCAGGCCAAAACAGGCGAAAGTGATCGCAAACATAGGGAAAAACCACAGCAGGCTTTCGCCGAACATGTAGGTCACGAGCGCCAGTGAGACAGACATCAGGGTGAAAAAAATCACCGCCGCATGGCTGATCCGGCGCATGCCAATTTTCTCGACAATGCGGGAGTTTAAGAAATTCGCGCAGGCCAGCGCACCCGCAACGCCGGCAAACCAGAAGGCGAAGGTTTCTTCCTGTTTGAAGACATCCCGGAAGATCTGCTCGGACGAACCGATGAACGAAAACAGCGCGCCGAAGATCACTCCGGAGGCGCACATATAGCCAAAGGTCGTGCGATTGCGGATCACCGCCATGTAGCTGCGGGCAGCAGCGCCCAGATTGAGGGGATTACGGTTCTCCGGGGCAAGGGTCTCGGGCAGGCGAAGCCATGTCCATACCAGCAAGGCTGAGCCGAACACGGCGAGCACAGCAAAAATCCACTCCCATGGCGCAACGAACAGGATCAACTGGCCAATAGCTGGCGCAATCATCGGCACGACCATGAAAATCGTCATGACCAGCGACATGAAGCCTGCCATACGCCGCCCCGCATAAAGGTCACGTACAACGGACACTGCAACCAGTCGCGCGCCAGAGGCAAAGACGCCCTGCATGAACCGCACTGCCAAAAGGGCATGAAATTCCCTTATGGTGATGCACAGCAACGCCATCAGCACATAGCCAATCAGACCCACAAAGAGAGGGGCGCGCCTGCCGAACCGGTCCGAAATCGGCCCCCAGACGAGCTGCGGCGCACCAAAACCGAGGACATAGGAAAAGACAATCAGCTGCTGGCGGTTGGCATCTTCCGGAGATGTACCCGTCAGTCCAATGGACTGGGCAATCTGACTCAGGGCCGGAAGCATGATGTCGATAGCCAGCGCATTGAGCGCCATCAGACCTGCCACCATGATCACCATTTCCGTACGACCAGGCACAGGACGCCCATGGGCGCCAACACTTCTCACGGGTTCTGTAGGAATGGGTTCACTGTCCGGCATACGCCCTGATGCCTTTCTATAATCGGATGAGCAGCCTATCTGGAACACTCGGTATGAAATAACCAGTCTTGCTCACATAAAAAGCCCCGCCCTTTCGGACGGGGCTGATCTGCAATTGTTGCAAATGCCTATTTCGGCTCTGGGCGCAGAATGTTGTTGCCAAGATTGAACAACACCTGTTCGGCATCGAAAAAGGCTGCATCATCAGGCTTCACGCCCTTGCCCATAAGAATCTCTGCGGACGCCTCATAACTGGTGCGCTCTCGATATTCCGCCGGCCCCCCCCAATAGGGATCATAATAGCCGAACGGCGAAACATTCCATGAGTAGGGATAGCGCGACCGCAGGAAGGGATCGCGATAATATGGCGCGTGCGGACCGTAATAGATGTAGTCCAGATAGAAATGGTCGTAGAAAGGCGAATAGGGCCTGCCGCCGACTGGCACCAGACGGCTCTCGGCATCCGTATCGCGGCGCACAACACGGAAATAGTCAAATCCACGCTCTCGCGTCAGTTCGGCAGCGCGATAGAGCAGATAGGTCTCAACCGTTTTTCGATCCGTCAGTGTGTTACCGGAAAACTGGACCAGGAAACGGTTGGCTTCAATCTGCTGCTCTGAATAGCCGCGATTGGAGTCAGTTGCTGCCTGATAAGGCGTAGCCGTCGCGCATGCGGCCAAAATGGCAAGCGCGGCCGCCCCGGCGATGGTCTTGAGTTTGGGCATGAGTCATTACCCTCCGAATATGAGTTCCCTTGTAATGTATGGATGAAGCCACCTGAACGCCAGTTGAATTCGCTTCACAATTTGGCGAGCTATCCCCGGCACATTACAGGATGCAAAAAGGGCGACTTCATAGGCCGCCCTTTTCGAAACAAATATTCCGCGTGAGATCAGGCGGCTTTATAGCCGATCACCGCTTTGACTTCGAGGAACTCCTCAAAGCCGTGTTCACCCCATTCGCGACCATTGCCGGACTGGCCATAGCCACCGAATGGCGCGGTAAAGTCAGGGCGTGCGCCATTGACCTGGATCTGACCTGCACGGATGCGGTTGGCCACTTTACGGGCTTCGTCTTCCGGTCCCTGCACATAGCCGGCAAGGCCGTAAACCGTGTCATTGGCCATCTCGACAGCATCATCGACATCTTCATACGGGATCATCACGAGCACAGGGCCGAAGATCTCTTCCCGTGCAATGGTCATGTCATTGGTGACATTCGCAAACACGGTTGGACGGGCAAAATAGCCCTTGTTGAAACCTTCCGGACGACCAGGGCCACCTGCAACGAGGGTTGCGCCCTCCTCAATGCCTTTCTGGATCAGATCCTGAACTTTCTGGTACTGATTGCCATTGGAGATCGGGCCAATTGCGCCTGGCTCAGCTTCGGCCGGCATCATCACCTTGATGGATTCTGCTGTCGCCTTGGCGATAGCAATGGCCTCTTCCTGCTGGTCTTTCTGCACAAACATCCGGGAGGGGGCATTACAGGATTGACCCGAATTGGTCATCATCTGCATCACGCCTCCGCCAACGGCCTTTTTCAGGTCAGCCGACGGCAGGACAATATTGGGGCTTTTACCACCAAGTTCCTGTGCCACGCGCTTGACCGTAGGGGCGGCGGCCTGAGCCACGAGCACGCCCGCACGGGTTGAGCCAGTGAAACTCATCATGTCGACATCCGGATGCGCGGACAGCGATGCGCCCACACCTGGGCCGTCGCCATTCACGAGGTTGAAGACACCTTTCGGGACGCCAGCTTCGTGCATGATCTCCGTCAGGATCATGGCGTCAAGCGGAGCAATCTCGGAAGGCTTCAGAACCATCGTGCAGCCTGCAGCGATGGCCGGGGCAACCTTGCAGGCGATCTGGTTTATCGGCCAGTTCCAGGGCGTGATGAAGCCGCAAACCCCGATGGGTTCCTTGCGCAGAAGGGTCGTCCCCTTCAACTCTTCAAACTCATAGTCACGCAGAATGGCTGCTGTCGTGGCGAAGTGCCCCATGCCAGCTGGCACCTGCGCAGCATTGGCCAACCACATCGGTGCGCCCATCTCGTTGGAAACGGCTTCGGCCAGTTCCGGCAGGCGCTTCTGCATGCCTTCCGCAATTTTCTCCAGCAGCTCAGCGCGATACTCGACGCTTGTCTGGGAAAAGGACGGGAACGCCGTCTTGGCCGCGGCAACAGCCTTGTCGACATCCGCCTGCGAGCCGATCGAAATGACTGCGAAGTTTTCCTCAGTCGCCGGGTTCTCGACTTCCAGCGTGCGCGGCTCAACGGGGTCTACCCATTCGCCGTTGATGTAGAATTTGAGATACTCTTTCATGCTGTTCGGGCCTCCCTATGGTCCATAGTCACTATAGACTATAGGGGCGGCACCGGTCAGCGGCGAGTCCTGACGCGAGGGAATTTCACCCCACGCCGTAACTTGCCCGATGTTCAACTTGTATGAACATCATCCACGTCAAAGGCGGCAATGGTCGCCAGGTTGACAATATCGCCCACAGTCGCACCCAGGGAGGCGATCTGGACAGGTTTCTCCAGACCCAACAGCATCGGACCGATGACCGTCGCACGGCTCATCGATTCCAGCAGCTTAGTCGAGATCGACGCAGCATGAATGGCTGGCATGACAAGTACGTTGGCCGGCCCCGTCAGACGGGAGAACGGGTAGAGCAGCTTGTGGCCGGTATTCAGGGCCACATCGGCGTTCATGTCGCCTTCATACTCGAAATCGATATTCTTCATACTATCGAGAATCGCGACCGCCTCGCGGACCTTCTCGCCACGTTCGCCCATCGGGTTGCCGAAGGTCGAGTAGGACAGGAAGGCCACACGCGGCGTGAAGCCGAGTGCACGCACGCCGCGCGCGGCTTCGATGGCGATGTTTGCGAGATCTTGGCCTTGGGGTAGCTCAGTCACGCTGGTATCGGCGATGAAGACGGTGCGCCCACGGTTGATGACCATGGACATACCGATAATGGCCTGCCCTGGAATTGGGTCCAGAACCAGGAGCGCGTCATTGAGCGCAACGTCGTAGTTCCGCGTCACGCCGGTGACCATGCCATCGGCATCGCCATTTTTTAGCATACAGCAGCCGAACACGTTCCGGTCCTGATTGACCAGACGTTGGGCGTCACGCTTCAGATATCCATCGCGCTGAAGGCGGGAATAAAGCATATCCGTATAAAGCGGATTATTGTCTGACAGACGCGCATTGATGATTTCGAGCGAGCCGGGCTGGATGCCCATCTGCTCCATGGCGCGCTGCACCTGGGCTTCGCGGCCAATCAGGATCGGATGGCCCAGACCCTGATTCTTGAAGCTGAACGCAGCGCGAACAACGGCAGGCTCTTCCCCTTCCGCAAACACGATTCGGCGCTGGTTTTCCTTGCAGTGCGCCTGAACGCCCTGAATGAACGCCGCAGACGGATCCGCCCGGCGGGCCAACGAGTGGCGATAAGCTTCCATGTCATTGATCGGCTTGCGGGCTACGCCGGTATCCATGGCAGCCTGTGCCACGAAAGGCGGAATAAAGCTGATCAGGCGCGGGTCGAACGGTGTCGGAATGATGTATTCACGGCCAAAGCTCGGACGGGCACCATGATAGGCAGCCGCCACCTCGTCCGGCACATCCTCACGCGCGAGTTCAGCAATGGCGTGAGCGGCTGCAACCTTCATCTCCTCATTGATGCCCCGTGCACGGACATCCAAAGCGCCGCGGAAAATGTACGGGAAACCCAAAACATTATTGACCTGGTTCGGATAGTCCGAGCGGCCTGTCGCGATGATGGCATCATCCCTAACAGACTTGATGTCTTCCGGAGTAATTTCCGGGTCCGGATTGGCCATAGCGAAAATGATCGGGTCCTTGGCCATGGACTTCACCATGTCCTTGGTCACCGCACCTTTGGCGGAGAGGCCAAGCAGGCAGTCAGCGCCTTCGCACGCTTCCGCCAGCGTGCGCTTCGATGTTTTTATCGCAAAAGCAGACTTGAACTGGTCCATCTTCTCGGTGCGACCTTCATAGACCACGCCGGAGGAGTCGCACATCACAATGTTCTCGGCCTTGACGCCGAGATGGCGGATAAGGCCTGCAACAGAAAGACCTGCAGCGCCGGCACCGGAGACGGCAACCTTCAAGTCTTCCATATTACGCCCCGTGATGTGGCAGGCATTGATCAGACCCGCAGCGGCAATGATTGCCGTACCATGCTGGTCATCATGGAAGACCGGGATATCGAGTTCTTCGCGCAGGCGACTCTCGATAATGAAGCAGTCAGGTGAGGAAATATCCTCAAGGTTGATGCCGCCCCAAGTGGAGCCGATATTACGCACTGTGGAAATGAACTCTTCGACATCGGTCGTGTCGACCTCGATATCGAAGCTGTCGATATCCGCAAAACGCTTGAAGAGAACGGATTTACCTTCCATCACCGGCTTGGAAGCCATAGGCCCAAGGTTACCCAGCCCGAGGATGGCTGTACCGTTGGAAATCACGGCAACAAGGTTGCCCTTCGAGGTGTAATCATAGGCTTTGTCTTCATCTTCGGAGATCGCAAGAACAGGAATGGCAACACCTGGACTATATGCCAGCGACAGGTCCCTTTGAGTCCCCATCGGCTTGGTTGGCACCATGGAAATCTTGCCTGGATGAGGCTGGGAGTGAAAATCCAGAGCTTCTTCATCTGTGAAGCTGGGCCGTTTGCTAGTCATATCGCGGGAAATCCGTCTGCAAAATTTTGAATTGGCCGGCAAACTAGGCCGGTGCGTACAGCCTGCCAACCGCAAAAGGGAACTAATCTTGTCCTATTGCGCAGTTTGTCGCGTCATAGCTGGTTTGAGACTTTGCGAATCTCTTGCGCAATCGCTAGCGTCCGGCGTTATGGCTGACACCGCATCTCCTCAGAAACCTGCGTCCGCACCGACCCCTTTCATGGCGCAATACCTGTCCATCAAGGCCAGGCATGAAGACGCCTTGCTGTTTTTCCGGATGGGCGACTTCTATGAATTGTTCTTTCAAGATGCCGTTCAGGCGGCTGACATCCTTGACATAACCCTCACCGCACGGGGCGAGTATGATGGTAAACCCATTCCCATGGCGGGCGTGCCCTATCATGCTGCGGAAGGATATCTGGCGCGGCTGATCAAGGCGGGATGCCGGGTCGCCGTATGCGAACAAACCGAGAGTCCTGCCGAAGCGAAGAAGCGCGGCTCAAAAGCCATTGTTAACCGCGACATTGTTCGCATCGTAACCCCCGGCACGCTGACAGAAGACGCCCTGCTGCCTGCCCGGCAGGGCCAGGCCCTGTGCGCCATCAGCCTTGGCGCAGGCGGCACCGAAGCGGCCATAGCCGTGTGTGATGTTTCAACCGGACGGTTCGATGTCTCGGCGCTGGCCGCAGATGCGCTGGCCGATACGCTCACGGCCTACCCTCTCTCAGAACTGCTCGTTTCGGAGGGAGACCTCGACAAGCCCACCGTGGCAAATGCCGTCGCCGCCTCTGCCGCGCCCGTAACATTCCGGCCTGCACGCGCCGCCTCTCACATTTCTGGGCAGACGCTGATGAAGGAAACCTTTGGCGTGTCTGCTCTGGAAGCGTTTGGAGACTTTACCCGTGCCGAACTCGCCTCAGTCGGCCTCTTGCTGGACTATGTGAAGCTAACACAGGCCGGCGCGGACATACGCCTGGACCCGCCTATACGCGCACAGGCCAATGGCCACCTCGCGATTGATCCGGCAACCCGAACGAGCCTGGAGATTGACCGCTCCATGCGGGGCGAACGAGACGGATCCCTGCTCGGCACGATTGACCGAACCGTGACCGCGCCGGGCGCACGCCTGTTGTCTGCACGACTTTCCCGGCCATCGGTTGACCGCGCAGAGATTGAAGCGCGCCTTGATGCCGCTTCCTGGTTTGCAGATGATCGCGACATGGTTGAAACCGTACGCGCCAGCCTGAAGGCTGCGCCAGACCTTGAGCGCGCCCGCACGCGCTTGCGCCTCGGGCGCGGCGGTCCAAGGGACCTAGCGGCAATCTCCCGCGCCCTCATCGCGGCGCATGAAGCTTCCACCCGACTGGGTGAAGACGTCTCGGCCCTGCCAGGCAAGATTGCCAACGCAGCAGAGGCCCTGAACCTTTCCAATAGCCTGAACCTTCGTCAGCTGGCAGATGATCTGGAAACCGCCATCACAGAGAATCCGCCTACACTGGCGCGCGAAGGCGGGTTCATCAACAAAGGCTGGGACAGCGCACTCGATGAAGCCCGCAGTCTACGAGACGACAGTCGCCAGATCATCGCTGGCCTGCAGGCTAAATATGCCGAACTGACCGGCATTAACGCCCTAAAAATCAAGTTCAACAATGTACTTGGCTATTTCGTGGATGTGCCAGCCCGCCATGGCGACCTGCTGATGAAGGCACCGCTGTCGGAGACATTCATCCACCGCCAGACCCTGGCCAGCAATGTACGTTTTTCAACACAGGAGCTGTCGGAGCTGGCCGGTCGCATCTCCCGCGCGGAAGATGAAGCACGCTCTCGCGAGATTGCCATTTTCGACCAGTTCTGTAAACGGATTGAAGCGCTGAGCAGCACGCTTGCCCATACGGCGAACGCCATCGCCGAACTGGACGTAGCCGCCGCTACGGCTGAGTGGGCCTTTGTAGCAGACGCTGTGCGCCCTGCCCTATCAGACAGCATTATGTTCGAGGCTGACGGCCTGCGCCATCCCGTTGTAGAGGCCGCCCTGAAGAAAGAAGGACAAGGCTTCACAGCGAACAATCTCAGCCTGTCAGCGACTGAGGAGGCCACCACGCGCCTCTTGCTCGTTACCGGCCCGAACATGGCGGGTAAGTCGACCTATTTGCGACAGGCGGCGTTGGCCGTCATCATGGCGCAGGCTGGCCTATTTGTACCGGCACGATCCCTGACACTAGGCCTTACTGACCGCGTATTCTCTCGTGTTGGAGCTTCTGATGATCTGGCCCGCGGCCGATCGACCTTTATGGTGGAAATGGTGGAAACCGCTGCTATTCTCAATCAGGCTACCGAGCGTAGCTTTGTCATCATGGATGAAGTGGGGCGCGGCACCTCCACCTGGGATGGCCTTGCCATTGCGTGGGCCGCGGTGGAGCATCTGCACTCGGTGAACAGGGCACGGTCCCTCTTTGCCACGCACTATCATGAACTGACCAAGCTGGTGGATGACTTGCCAGGCGCAGCAAACGCGTCGCTACGGGCAAAGGAATGGAAAGACGACCTGGTCTTCCTCCATGAGGTACAATGCGGGCCGGCGGACAAATCCTATGGCGTGCAGGTCGCCCGACTGGCTGGCCTACCCAAAAAAGCCGTTAAACGGGCCGCACAAATCCTCAAGCAGCTCGAGGCCGAACCCAGCGCCCCGGAAAGCCTCCCCCTATTTGCCGCCGCTGGATTTGCTCCGGCACCGAATGAAGATGAACCCGAACATCAGGCAGAACCTTCCGAGGCGGACAAATTACTGCAACAGGTTGATCCAGACGCCCTGACGCCGCGCGAGGCCCTGGACATGCTCTATCGCCTGAAGGCTCTGTCTCAAAACTAACATATGAGCGTGATCATTTTGCTCATCGCCTGAAACACACAAGCATCCCGTCGGCAATCAGCCTGCAACTTTCACAGGGTTCTTGTTGCAAACCAGTTGCTTCACGAACTCGACATGGCTGCGCAGGCGATAAAGATCATCCGTATAGGACAGCGGAACCTCCACTTGTCCAATCTCTGCCTGCAAGCGCTCAAGATCCTCCAGCACCTTGCCGCGCGCCTGATCTCCCTCTGTAGACCGGCCTCGCCGTTCCAGATCTCGTATATCTGCATACCAGACATAAATCTTGCGACGCACACGCCAGCGGTAAATCGGCGGTGCCGCGCGAACGAGGGGGAACAGCAGGGTCAGAAGTGGAATTGCCAGTACCCAAGCCCGCTCAAGAAAATTGGCGACATCGAAAGAAAAATACCGGCGCAGGAAAGAAGGCCCATCCTGATAATACCGCCGGGCCTGCTCTGACACGGGCAGGTCAGTAATATCAGGATCAGGATAAACCCCGGCCTCTGCCAGAAGCGTCCCCTCAGAATGAATTTGCGAGGCCGCATCAATCAGAATGGCTTCAATCGCCGGATGCAATTCCTTGTTCACGATCAGCTGCGCAACCGGTGCAACAAGCGGAACATCTGTAGACGGGATATCCTCTCCCAGATCCACGACACCTCGCAGCAAGCTAACCGCAGACAGGGCCTGAATGCGACGGGACAATGCAGGTGCGCGTTCAAAGGGCAGCACGCGCACATGCGGGGTATTGAGTAGCCTGTCGATATAGGGCGCCTGAATGGAGGCAGTGAAAAGGGCCGCATCAATCTCCCCGGCAATAAGAGCATCTGCGGCCTCCATCCCCGCCAGGTCCAGGCGCGTTGTCTCCAGCCAGTCACCGCCATATTCTGCCTGTAGCTGAGTCGCCAGAATACGGCTGCCGGAACCTGATCCGCCGATTGAAACACGGCTGTTGCGCAGATCAGCGAAATCGTCTGCCATCACATCCTGGCGCACAAACACCCAGAAGGGTTCAGGGAAAAGGCCACCCAGAGAACGAAGATCATTAGCATCTGAAGCCTTTGCAAGACCGCCCTGAACCAAGCCGACATCCACATCATCGTCTTCAAGCATACGAAGGTTGTCGATAGAGCCGGCCGTCTCAATCAGGATGACGTCCACCCCCTGCTCTCCCAGAAGCCGTTTATAGCGTTCCGCAAACGCATGATACGCCCCGCCGTTGGGCCCCGCCGCGAAACGGACTTGCTTGGGCGGTGCCGGATCCATCAGGATCAGCGCAAGCAATACGCCCCCGAGCGCGATCATGACCAGCGGCCAGTAGACTTTCAGGAAATCCCGCAAGCTCGACATAGATATCGCCTCCACCTTGCGCAATATACTCGACATCCTTGCTGTAGGCTGGCTTCAGCTCAGGATCAATCAAGTGTCGGCCGGGCCGTAAAATGATTTTGTGCGACCCAGCATGGAACCTATTTAGCTAAGGAAGGTTCATTTGTGATCGCAGGCACTCATCATAGAGCGCCTCAGCACAGCAAGGAGACCATTATGAACCACCCAGTCACACTTAGCAGATTCCTGTCTGTCATAGTGATCGGTGTTCTGGCCGCAGCCGTGTTTGCCATGATCTTGGCCCCACAACCATCCATCTATGCGGGCTAAATGCCCCTACGCCTTGTGATAAGGCGTGCCAGCAAGGATGGAAACAGCCCTGTAGACCTGTTCTGCCAGCATGGCGCGCACCAAACGGTGCGGCCAAGTCTGCGGACCGAAGGCCATCGTATCTGGTACCTGCGAGCGCACGGCCTCACCATAGCCCTCAGCTCCACCAATGAGGAGAACGAGATCCGGAATGCCTTGGTCACGCCATCCGCCGAGCCGGTTTGCAAAATCCGTTGATTTCAGGGAGCGACCGAATTCATCGAGCCGGATACATTTCGCACCTGAGGGAATTTTCGCCAGAATGCGCTCGGCTTCGGCATCAAGGCCGCCACCGCTGGCCACTTCAATCTCTTCGATACCGCGAAAACCTAGTGAACGTGCAATCGGCGTTGCGCGCTTGATATATTCATCCGCCAGTTCGCGTTCCGGGCCAGACTTCAGCCTGCCCACAACAAGGAAGATCAGGCGCATGGCCTGTTAATTGACAGATCGGGTAGAGGAAGGGGTCTGGGAAGCCCAGATTTTTTCCAGATTGTAGAACTCACGAACTTCAGGACGGAACAGGTGGATGATCACATCCCCTGTGTCGATGAGCACCCAGTCTGCATTCGGCATACCTTCCACGCTGGCCGGTCTGCCGGTCAGCTTTTTCACGTCCTGTGAAATATGATCTGCAAGAGCCGCAACATGACGGCCTGAACGACCGGAAGCGATGATCATGAAATCGGCAAGGGAAGACTTGCCTTCCAGGTCGATGAACAGAATGTCCTCGGCCTTGTCATCCTCAAGTGCCTGGGCGAGTGATTCAGCCACGGCACGGATTTCTTCGAGAGTGGCCGGCTTGGCGGACTGGAGCCGCGGGGCGCTGGAAGTCAGGGTTTCAATTCCTTCTATGGTTTGCCCGGACAAGATAATGGAATCTGAAGGCCCAAACAACCAGCCAATTGCGGGCAAACCCGCAGCTTACGCATGTTTAAAAGCCTGATGGGCCTGCAAAGAACGGCCTGCTTGCCAGAATTTTGCCGTATCCTGCTGGCAGACAGGCAAGCCAGATCCTGCTGATGGAGTATAGTTTCATGCAAAAACGTCTCGCGATCGCCGTTCTTTTTCTGTCCTTACCCCTGACCGGATGCGCTGTTGCAGCCATTGGAACAGCCGGCGCCGTCGGACTGACCGCCGCTCAGGAAAAGACTATGGGCGAAGCTGTTGACGACGCCACGGCCTCCAATGAGATCAAAAGCAAGCTGCTGTCTGAAAGCGCCAACAGCTTTGGCGAGGTGGATGTTGAAGTCACCGGCGGCCTGGTGCTGCTCTCCGGCCGGGTAAATACACCTGAAGAACGTGTAAAGGCTGAAGGCATCGCATGGACCTCTACCCGTACCAAGGATGTCGCCAATGAGATCCGTATTGAGCCACCAGGCGGTTTTCTGGCTAATGTTTCCGATGAAATCATCACAGGCCGCGTCCGGGCCCGCTTGATCGGCTCCAGCACGGTCAAAAGCCTGAACTTCAATGTCGAGACCTATGATGGCGTCGTCTATCTGATGGGAATTGCGCGGTCTGCCGAAGAGCTGAAACGTGCCGCAGAAGAGGCCAGCGTCGTCGGCGGCGTAAAGCAAGTTGTCTCCTATGTGCGTATTCGCGGAGACACTGTCGGGCGTGCTGCGCCTACAACACAGAGGTCACCCTCTACCCAAACCACACCTGATGCCTCATATGACACTGGGGCCGATGCTGAACTCATCGGCGCAAGCTATTAAGGGGATCGGGGCCAGTAGCTCTGCGATCCCAAAACAGGAGCGCACGGCATGAGTCTTCGCGTCGCGATCCAGATGGATCCGCTGGAATCTGTAAACATTGAAGGCGATACCAGTTTCGCCTTGGCTGAAACGGCTCAGGCACGGGGCATGGAATTGTTCGTCTATGGCCCGCAGGACATGAGCTATGAGGAAGGCCGCGTTACCGCCCGCGTCCGCCCGGCAAAGGTCCAGCGCGTCAAGGGAACGCCCGGCATCTTCGAAGAGGCCATCACACTGGATCTGGCAAAGGATGTCGATGTCATCCTGATGCGCCAGGATCCGCCCTTCGACATGGGCTATATCACCGCCTGTCACCTGCTGGAGGAGATCTCCGGCGAGACGTTGGTGCTGAACGACCCTGCCGGTGTGCGCTCCAGCCCGGAAAAAATCTTTCCGCTGATGTTCCCGGAATTGATGCCGCCAACTCTGGTCTCCCGCGACATGACGGCCATCGAAGCTTTCCGAGCAAAGCACAAAGACATTATCATCAAGCCGCTTTACGGACATGGCGGCGCAGGTGTCTTCCGTCTGAAGGAAGATGATCCCAATTTTGACTCGCTGACAGAAATCTTCCTCACCCGCTCCCGCGAGCCTGTGATGGTACAGGCCTTCCTGCCCGCCGTAAGCGAAGGCGACAAGCGAATCATCCTGATAGACGGCGTGGCAGCAGGCGCGCTGAATCGTCGCCCAAAAGATGGACAGATCCGCTCCAACATGGTGGTCGGCGGAACTGCCGAAGCCACAGAACTCAGCGACGCTGACAAGAAGATCTGCGAAACTATTGGCCCGGAACTGCGCCGGCGCGGCCTGATGCTGACGGGGATCGACGTGATTGGAGGGCGCCTGACGGAGATTAATGTCACCTCCCCCACAGGTGTTCAAGCCATCAAGAAATTAAGCGGCATTGATATCACGGAAATTTTCTGGGACGGTGTGCAAGAGAAACTTGCGGGCCGCTAAAGGTCGCTGCAAGATCAGGGGATGAACATGAAACTGACGACTGCGCTGGCCTTGATGTCCCTGACTGTTGCAGGGGTTGCCTGTTCAGAGCCGAAGCCTCAAGACACTGCCTCCGCCCAGGCGACTGCCCAGACAGACGCCGTGCAGGATGAGTATACCGGAACGCTCAACTTGAACCTGCCGAGTACGTCAGCCTCGAATCAGGCAGGCACAGGCAGCCTCAATCTGCGGATTGGCCAGAATGATGACAGCGGCAACCTTATGGTTGGCCGGTCCGGCTTTGGTGGCGGAAACTTTCAGGACGCTCCGCAATTGGAGCTGAGCCTGAATGACTCAGCGTCGGCGTCAGAACCGCAAGACCAAGATGATATCATCCGTCTGGATCCCAAAAAGTAATAAGCTTCTTCTTTAATAGGGCGCAGATTGCCCCCAGTGGCCTTATGCTGGTCGTAAGCTTGTGCATAAATACTACCATTGGTTGCGATTGATCCAGTTTTTAGCCTATAAGGCACGCAGGGGTAGAGGGCTGGGCTCGATTGCACAGCCTGCCCATGGTCTCAGCCTATGGACATGCCATGGCAACAAGAAACGAGTCTTCGGGCATCAAGGCCCGCAAACCCAGCAATGCGGATCTTTATGCCGGTCGCCAGGTGCGCACAGCCCGCAAGCAGAGAGGACTGACCCAAGAGGGCCTTGCCAGCCAGCTGGGCATCACCTTTCAACAGATTCAAAAATATGAAGCAGGGCATAGCCGCCTGACAGCCGGACGCCTGCGCGAGATTGCCATCGTGCTGCGCAAATCCATTGATTTCTTCTATGAGCCTATCAATTTGAAGGCCGAAGAAAGCGCCGAGGCCGAACTGCGCGCCAGGGTCAAAGACCTACAGCACAAGGCCCGCAAGCTGATCTCAAACATGGCTGACCCTGACGACCTTGAGGCAGCCGTTCATCTGCTGAACGCCATGAAGCCTGGCCCGGACAGAGATGCGCAGGTCTAGCGCTGACAGGTGCTGCAGAAAAAGCTGGAGCGGCCAGACTGGACCAAGCGTTTGATAGGCCCACCGCAATTCCGGCAGGCCTGCCCTTCCCGGGCATACACAGCGAAAGAATGCTGGAAATAGCCAAGCTCTCCGTTCGTGCTGGCAAAATCCGATATGGAAGACCCGCCAGCCTCAATCGCTTCGGTAATCACCTCATTGATCGCAGGCGCCAGCCGCGCGGCGCGCTGGCCAGGCACAGTCGATGCCCTCCGCTTGGGAGAGATGCCGGACCGCCACAATGCCTCACAGACATAGATGTTGCCGAGCCCTGCAATGATCGACTGATCGAGCAAAGCTGCCTTGATAGGCGCCTTCCGGCCCTGCAGCACCTCATCCAGATAGGCCGCAGAAAACGCATTCGACAGAGGCTCCGGTCCCATGCGCATCAGTCTTGGATACGCTTGGAACGTCTCGGCGGGCCAAAGCTCCATAAAGCCGAAGCGGCGCGGATCATTATAGGTGACCGTTGCGCCGCTACCGAGATGAAACACGACATGATCATGGCGAGCATCCGTGCCCGTTTCATGATGGAACTCACCTAGCTGACTGCCCCCCACGGTGAAGCGGCCCGTCATGCCAAGATGCATCACCAACATCTCGCCCGTGGAAAGGGTCAGCGTCAGAAATTTGGCGCGGCGGCCCATATGGTCTATGCGAGCGCCTGTCAGCCTCTCAGCGAAGCCATCCGGAAAGGGAAACCGCAGATTGGCGCGGTTCTGAACAAGGCGTTCAATACGCTGCCCCTCCATGATGGGGACCAGTCCGCGGCGAACTGTCTCTACTTCGGGTAATTCAGGCATCGTTATCGCATATAGTCTATGGCTGATCAGGTAACTATGGTGGCGTGCATGTCCGACGGCAGCAATACAGAACGCAAAGTCTCATTCGGCTTTCAGGAAGTAACGGAATCCGAGAAGGTCGCCCGTGTGAAGGGTGTCTTCCGTTCGGTCGCCTCACGCTATGACCTGATGAATGACCTGATGTCCGCGGGCGTACACCGCTTGTGGAAACATGATGCCATGAACCAGATCAACCCACAGCCCGGCGAAAAACATCTTGATGTAGCCGGTGGTACAGGCGAACTCGCCCGCGCCTTTCTGGAACTGGCTGACAAGGCTGGCAAACGACGTGGCATAGACACATCCGCTACTGCGATTGTCTGCGACATCAATGACGCCATGCTGGAAGCTGGCAAAGCGCGCGGAGACAATGACAGATGGGCAGGTCGGCTAGACTGGGTCTGCGCAGATGGGCAGAATTTGCCCTATCCTGATCGCACCTTTGATGCGGTGACCGTGTCCTTCGGTATTCGCAATTTTGCAGACCGCATCGCAGGCCTGAAAGAGTTCCGGCGCGTATTGAAGCCCGGCGGGCGCCTTGGCGTTCTGGAGTTCAGCCACATGACGGCCCCGGCCCTTCAGCAGGCCTATGACACCTACAGCTTCAACGTCATCCCGCGCCTTGGCAGCCTCGTTGCAGGGGATCAGGAGAGCTATCAATACTTGGTGGAATCCATCCGGAAGTTCCCCGACCAGGAGACCTTCCGGCGCGAAATAGAAAACGCGGGATTTTCCCGCGTTTCCGTAACCAATTATTCCGGAGGCATTGCCGCCCTGCATTTTGGCTGGGCGGTCTGATGTCAGGCAGTCTTAATTGCCGTCAATCGCGATACCATTTTCACTTACCGAAATGGTCACATCGGCCTGATTTGCCGGGGAGTGTTCGGCATAGTAATAGGCGCCAAAGGCAATCAGCCCGACTAAAAGGCCTCCGGCCAAAAAATACATCAACCCATTGTTTCCAGACGATTTTATGTCGGCCATGACAGCCTCCTTTTGTTATATTTCATCAGTGTGGAAACGCCTTAACCCGTTTCGGGTTCCCAGCCATAAAAAGGGGCCAATATGGGCGTGATTTCAGACTATCGGCGCCTGATGCGCGCCGGCATCGCGCTTGCGCGTCACGATGTAATCCTGCCAGGTGCTTATCAAAGCCGTCTGCCCCTACCAGCGCGCATCGCCGGTCACACGTTGCGTGTCTTCGGCGGCGGCGCAAAAGGTAGGCCGGGCGAACGTCTGGCAATTGCTCTGGAGAGGCTGGGGCCTGCTTACATCAAGCTGGGCCAGTTCCTTGCAACGCGGCCCGATGTATTCGGCGCAGAAGTGACAGGCGATCTTGGCCGCCTGAAGGATAAGCTGCCCCCCTTCTCCATGAAGGACGCGCGTGCGGCTCTGGTAGAGGAATTCGGCACCGAAGACACCGAGCGGCTGTTCAACCAGTTGTCGGCCCCCATAGCCGCAGCCTCAATCGCACAGGTCCACCGTATGAGCCTGCCGGATGGCGACCGCGCCGTAAAAATCCTGCGGCCGGGCATCGAAAAGCGTCTCAGCGCAGAATTGTCCGCCATGAAGCGCGCAGCCCGCACGATTGAAGGCATCTCAGTTGAGAGCCAGCGCCTGAAGCCTGTCGCCTTCACCGAAACCATCGCAGCCGCCATGATGCGCGAAACCGATCTTCGCCTTGAAGCAGGCGGCGCGGACGAAATGCGCGAAATCAGCTTGAAATCCGGCCATTTCATTGTTCCCAAGGTCGATTGGGACCGGACAGGTCGCCGCGTGCTGACCATGGACTGGATCGACGGGACACCACTGACAGATCCGGCAGCGCTCGACCGGCCCGGCATTGATCGCAAGAAGCTGGCCAATGATATTACGCAGGGCTTCCTGACCCATGCCATCGAGCATGGTGTCTTTCATGCGGACATGCATGAGGGCAACATCATCATCACGCCTGAAAACAAGATTGCGCTGGTCGACTTTGGCATTATTGGCCGCATCGGCATGACGGAGCGTCGCTTTCTGGCAGAAATTCTGTGGGGCTTCCTGAAGCGTGACTACAGACGTATTGCCGAAGTGCACTTCGAAGCAGGCTATGTGCCCGCACATCAGTCTGTCGGCGATTTTGCACAGGCCCTGCGCTCCATCGGAGAGCCTGTGCATGGCAAGCCGGCCGAGGATGTCTCCATGGGGCGCATCCTGCTGCAGCTGTTCGACTATACGCATACATTCGGCATGTCTCTACGGCCGGAACTTGTTCTGTTGCAGAAAACCATGGTGCAAGTGGAAGGTGTCGCGCGGGCGATTGACCCGAGCCACAATATCTGGACCGCCTCTGAACCTGTCGTCGGCGGATGGATCCGCAAGAGCTTTGGCCCGGAAGGCGCGGCGAAACTCATCTCCGGCAATCTGCGGGAAGTGACAAACCGCCTGAAACGTTTGCCGGAAGTGATGGACCGTTTCGAAGCATCTCTTGAACCGTCACCACCGCCTGCCCCGCTGCCACGCAGGTTTGCGCCCTGGTGGGGCTGGTTTGGCCTGATTGCCGTTCTTGCCGGCCTGGCCGTCTGGGCCTTCAAATAAGCCTAATCAGGTCCCAAATCCTGCTGAAAGTCCGGTATTCCTTAACGCAGTGCCGACAATCACAGGGTTTTCATGGGGTAACAGCAAGAAATTTGCGATAAAACAAGCTCAGACCTAGAGCGCGGAAGATGACACAGAAACGTATCCTCCTGATCATATCCGGCGGTATTGCCGCCTATAAGAGCCTGGAGCTGATCCGCGAGCTGGGCAGGCGGGGTATTGCCTGCTGGTGTATCCTGACCAAGGCTGGCCAGGAATTCGTGACGCCACTGTCCGTCTCCGCCCTGTCGGGTGACAAGGTCTACACAGAGCTGTTTGACCTGAATGAAGAAGCTGAGATGGGCCATATCGAGCTATCGCGCTCGGCTGACCTTGTCGTCGCCTGCCCGGCAACGGCAGATCTGATGGCCAAGGCGGCCGCAGGCCTCGCCAATGATCTTGCTTCGACAACCTTGCTGGCAACTGACAAGCCGGTTCTTATGGTGCCTGCGATGAATGTCCGTATGTGGCAACATCCCGCTACACAGCGCAATATCGAGACCCTTCGCGCGGACGGCGTGACCGTGATGGCCCCGGATGAAGGCGCCATGGCTTGCGGCGAGTTCGGCCCGGGGCGGCTGCCTGAAATTCCTGCCATCGTGTCTGAGATCAAGCGTGTCCTGGAGGGCGACACCGCAGATGCCCTGAACAGGGTGCACGCCCTTGTCACCGCAGGCCCCACGCGCGAACCGCTGGATCCTGTGCGGTTCCTCTCAAATCATTCCTCAGGCCGTCAGGGTTATGCCATTGCTGATGCGCTGGTAAAACTCGGCGCGAAAGTCACGCTGGTCTCCGGCCCGGTCTCTCTGACGCCCCCGGCTGGCGTTAACTTCGTATCCGTCGAAACCGCCCGGCAGATGCTGAAGGCCTGCGAAGACGCTCTGCCTGCAGACGTTTTTATCTCGGTCGCCGCAGTCGCGGACTGGCGCCCGGCGCGTGCTGCAACAAAAAAACTTAAAATCAAGGGCGCGGGCAGTGAACATCCTTCCATGGAGCTGACCGAGAACCCGGACATTCTCAAAACAATCGCCCACAAGCGCAAGAACCGCCCGGGCCTTGTCATCGGGTTTGCGGCTGAGACGCATGATGTCGAAGAACATGCCGAGGCAAAGCTCGCTCGCAAGAATTGCGACTGGATCGTCGCCAATGACGTTTCCGGAGATGTTATGGGCGGGGCAGAAAATCAGATCGTCCTTATCACGCGCGACGGCTCTGAACGCTGGCCGCGCATGGGCAAGGAAGATGTCGCCCGGCAACTGGCAAAACGCATTGCCGACACGCTTGGGGATGAGGGCACCGGCCTGAAACTCGCTGCAGAATAGCGCGCCTAGTTTGGTGGCTCACCGTTACGGGCCAACACTTCACCCGCCAGATAGAGCGATCCGCAAATAAGAATACGGTCTGCACCGGATTCGACAGCGGCTTTCATCGCTTCCTCTAAACTCTTGCAGCCCGTCGCCTCCAAGCCAGCCGTTGTCGCCGCCTCTGCCAGATCCTGCGGCTCCGCCCCTTGATGTCCTGGCGCATTTGGCAAGGTGAAAACCTGCGGTCGCACCTGCCGGAACGGCATGAAGAAGCCTGTCGCATCCTTTGAGGCAAGCATGGCGGAGACGAGCGCGGTCTTGCCGGGCAATTTCTGAAGATGTCGGGCGATCGCCCGTGCCGCATGCGGATTATGTCCGCCATCCAGCCAGACATCCCGTCCTTCGGCCAAGGCAGTTACCGGGCCAGGCTTCAACTTCTGCATCCGGGCAGGCCAGCTGGCATTACGCGCCCCGGCAAAGATCTCTTCCTGACTAACGCGTATGGAATTGCCAAACAGCTGTACGGCCATGGCTGCAAGCGCCGCATTCGCGCGTTGGTGCTCTCCGATGAGGCCCAGATCCGCTGGCATGGCATCAATAAAATGCGCCTTCATGCGATAGAGTGGCGCGCCCACATCTTCGGCCCGCGCAGCTATTACCTCATCGCACACTTTGCGCTGGATCGCCGTAAGCGCCGGACACCCTGCCTTGATGATACCCGCCTTTTCCCGTGCAATCTTGCGCAGGTCTGAGCCAAGGAAAGCCTTGTGATCGAAATCGACAGGCGTAATCACGCTGAGTGCTGGTGCATCAATCACATTGGTCGCATCATAACTACCGCCGAGCCCCACTTCGAGGATCAGCACATCAGCAGGCACTTCAGAAAAAGCCAGCAAGGCAGTCGCCGTCGTGGCTTCAAAATGTGTGATCTCAAAGCCATTGATTGCCTCATAGGTACGTTCCAGCCAGGATATAAGGCGCTCATCGTCAACAATCTCTCCTGCCAGCCGGATACGCTCATTGAAGCGCACCAGATGCGGACTGCTGAAGACATGTACTTTCAGGCCTGCGGCTTCCATCATCGCGCGCATGAAGGCACAGGTAGAGCCTTTGCCATTTGTACCGGCGACGTGGATCACAGGCGGCAATCTGTCTTGCGGCCGCCCCATGGCCTCAAGCGCGTTCAGAACACGGTCGAGGGAGAGGTGGATCGTTTCAGGATAGAGCCCTTCGAACCGCCCCAACGCCTCCGCCAGGGCTGGACTGTTCCCAATCAAGCAGTGCTGCCCTTCCCTTTCGCCGCCTGCGTCTCATGCGTTTTAGGCGGCGTCAACGAGGCCGGAATGCGATCTTCGCGCCGTCGGGTGCTTGGCAGAAGCAGGCTCAGCACGCGGGCCACGGTCTCTTTCAGCTTGCGGCGGTCGCAGACGATATCGACCTGGCCTTTCTCGCGGAGGAATTCAGAACGCTGGAAGCCTTGCGGCAAGCTTTCCCGGATGGTCTGCTCAATCACACGCGGGCCAGAGAACGCAATCATCGCGCCAGGCTCGGCAATGTGAACGTCGCCCAGCATCGCATAGGAGGCGGAAACGCCGCCGGAGGTCGGGTCTGTCAGGACGACCACATAAGGAAGCTTTGCCTCGGCCAGTTCATTGATCGCCAGAGTCGTGCGCGGCATCTGCATCAGGCTGAGTGTGCCTTCCTGCATGCGCGCGCCACCGGATGCAGTGCAGACGACAAAAGCTGCCTTGCGCGCCAGCGCCATTTGCGCGGCTGCGATGAAGCCTTCCCCTGCCGCCATGCCAAGAGACCCGCCCATGAAAGCGAAATCTTGAACCAGAACAACCGTCGGTGCGCCGCCGATCTTGCCATAGGCTGCAACCATGCAATCGTCTTGCAACAGCGGGGCACCGCCTTGCTCTGTTTCCTTCTTTTCGCGCGCAGCAATCTTCGCCTTCGCCGCTTTGAGGCGGGACGGATAAGGCTTGTCATCCTTGAATTTCAACGGATCATGCGGAACGGAAGGCAGCTCGATTGGCTCCCAACGCTCATCATCGAACAGGATGCGGAACCGTGTACGCGGGCTGATACGCAAATGCGCGCCAGCTGGCGTGACATACCAGTTTTCCTCCAGATCGGTCTTATAGACGAGCTCTCCGGAAATAGGACACTTCACCCACAGATCGTCGGGCGTGTCCTTCTTTGCGAGCATGGTCTTCAGGCCCGGCGGGGTGACCTTGGTAATCCAGTTCATGCCTCAACCTCCTCGGCGGCATTTATTATTAGGGCTTGGCAATCGTTCTGATTGCCAAGCTTAACTCTTGTGCCAGAGCGCCCATTCCCCGCGGCGCACTGGAAAAATTCCCTGACTCGTGGGCCTTTTCAGCATGGTCCACGAAAGCGGAGCCTACGACAACCCCATCGGCTATTTTAGCCATTTCTGCAGCCTGTACGCCAGTTTTGACCCCAAAACCAACGCAGACAGGCAGTCCTGAAACGCGTTTAGCCATTTCGATGTTCCCGGAAATCGCTTTCGGATCAGCGCTTCCCGCCCCGGTGACCCCCGTCACAGCAACAAAATAGAGGAAACCACTCGCTCCTTCGGCGACTTTTGCCATGCGGGCTTCGTGGGTTGTCGGTGTCGCCAAGCGGATGACAGACAGGTCGTGTTTTGCGTATTCCTCACGCAGCTCGCCATCCTCTTCGGGCGGCAAATCCACCAGAATCGTACCATCAATACCTGCCTCTGCGGCTGCGCTGGCAAATTCGCCATAGCCCATACGAAAGACCGGGTTGGCATAGCCCATCAGAATCAGCGGGGTGGTCTGGTCTTCCTCGCGGAAGCGGGCAGCCAGTTGCAACGTGTCGCGCAATGTCGTGCCATTAGCCAGCGAACGCAGGCCGGCTTTCTGGATGGACGCACCATCGGCCATGGGGTCGGTGAACGGGGCGCCAAGCTCGATAATGTCCGCACCATTGTCGCGCAGCGCTTTCATCGCCTCGAAACTGGTTTCCAGATCAGGATCGCCAGCCATGATGTAAGTGACCAAAGCGGCGCGGTTCTCGCCCTTGGCTCGGGCGAAGGCATCAGAAATTCGGGAAGTAGGCATCAGGTGTCCGTATTCTCGTGAACCCACGCCTCATAAGGCGCATTCGCCTGAATGCAAGGCAAAGCCACCATTGCAGGCACATCATAAGGATGGTGTGTCAGGACCAGCGCTTCAACACGGTCCCAGTTCGCTTTGGGCGCTTTCAGCCAGAGAATGAACTCGAATGCCTGTTCCACCACACCTTTCCAGCGATAGGTGGAAGACACCGGCCCTTCCAGATTTGCGCAGGCTGCCAGCCGGTGCTCAATCGCAGCATCGCCAATCTCTTCAGCCACACGGCGCGAGGGACAGGTAATGCGAATGAGAAGAAGGTCTGTCACATCAATCCCCCAGAGACTTCATTCAGATGAATCACAGTGAGCATCTTACCTCGTCTCAGTCCACCGCGTCATGGCACACGACACAAATCTTATTGCCATCCGGATCCCGAAAATATGCGCCGTAATAGTTCGGATGATAGAGCGGGCGTAAACCCGGCGCGCCTTCATCCTGGGCGGCTGCAGCTATGGCCAGGGCGTGAACGGCGTCGACTGCAGACCGGGTTGGCGCCAGGAAGGCGACCATCTGGCCATTTCCGGGTTCATGCGGCGCGCCATTGGTTGGCCGCGTCAGCGCAATCAATGGCCGGTCCATGGCCGGGTTCTTCCACATAGTGAAAGGGTCCGAACGCTCAAACGGTACGCGCACATGACCAAGCGCCTGCATGATCGGCTCATAAAACGCGATCGCGCGGTCCAGGTCATTCGTTCCGAGCGTGATGTGGGAGATCATCTGTCCCTGTGCTGTTTCTGCTCGGGCACCGGCGCAGACAGGCCGCCCCAACACGTTTACATATCTACACCGAGCGCCTTGGCGACGGAGAACACGTCCTTGTCGCCCCGGCCGCACATATTCAGAATAATCAGGCCATCCGGCCCCAGCTCCTTGGCGGCCTCACCCACGCGCGCAATAGCGTGAGAAGGCTCAAGCGCCGGAATGATACCCTCAAGGCGCGTGCAAAGCTGGAACGCCTCAAGCGCCTCAGCGTCAGTGCAGGAAAGATACTCAGCTCGTCCTGTATCCCGCAGGAAGGCGTGCTCCGGGCCGATCCCGGGATAGTCGAGACCGGCAGAGATGGAATGCGCATCTACGATCTGGCCGTCATCCGTCTGCAGAAGATAGGTCTTGTTGCCATGCAGGATGCCCGGCTTGCCGCCATTCAGGGCCGCCGCATGCTCACCGGTTTCAATGCCGTGGCCCGCCGCTTCAACCCCCAGCAAGCGAACGCTTTCGTCCTCCAGGAAAGGATGGAAAAGGCCGATCGCATTGGACCCGCCGCCGATGCACGCCATGACGGCGTCCGGCAGGCGACCTTCCCGCTCAAGAATCTGGGCCCGCGCTTCCTTGCCAATCACGCTCTGGAAATCACGCACCAGTTCCGGATACGGATGAGGCCCTGCCGCCGTGCCGATGCAGTAGAATGTGTCTTCCACATTCGTCACCCAGTCACGCAGGGCTTCGTTCATTGCGTCCTTCAGCGTTCCGGTGCCGGAAGAGACAGGCACAATTTCAGCGCCCAGCAGGCGCATGCGGAAGACGTTCGGCTTCTGGCGCTCAACATCGGTTTCGCCCATGAAGACCACGCATTTCAGGCCAAAGCGCGCGCAGATGGTTGCCGTGGCAACGCCGTGCTGGCCTGCCCCGGTCTCCGCAATGATGCGCGTCTTGCCCATACGCATGGCCAGCAGAACCTGGCCCAGGCAGTTATTGATCTTGTGCGCGCCGGTATGGTTCAGCTCGTCGCGTTTGAAGTAGATCTTCGCGCCGCCGAAATGCTCGGTCATACGCTCGGCAAAGTAAAGCGGAGACGGGCGGCCGACATAATGGGTCCACAAATCGTCCATCTGGGCCTTGAAGGCCGGATCTTCCTTGGCCTTGCGGTACTCGGCCTCCAGCTCAAGGATGAGCGGCATCAGCGTTTCGGCCACATACCGACCGCCAAACTCTCCAAAACGGCCATTCACGTCAGGCCATTGGTCCCATGTATTCCGCAAATCCATCTGTCCTGCTTTCCTTGCAATCACGCGTGTGTACTTAGACCGAAGGGCTCGCCAAGGAAAGCGCAGCGATGAAGCCCGGCTGCGACACGGCCACTTTCCTATTGCGCTTTCGCCGCCTCAATGAAGGCCTGTACCAACGCGCGGTCCTTAAGACCCTTCAGCCGCTCGACACCTGAAGAGACATCGACGGCTGACGCGCCGGTTAACCGGATGGCCTCGCCCACATTATCCGGCGTCAGCCCGCCGGCCAGCAGCCACGGCTTCGGCGCACCCCAACCCTGCAGAAGCGTCCAGTCAAAAGCGAGGCCATGACCGCCGGTCCGGTCAGCGCCTTCTGGCGGTTTGGCATCAATGAGTAGGCGATCTGCCGCCGTATAGAGTGCGGCGCGCTCTAGGTCCTCAGACGTGGCAACTCCCAGGGCTTTCCAGACCTCTGCACCCGTCGCCGCCTTGATCTCCGCCACACGCTCGGGCGTTTCAGACCCATGCAATTGCAAGACGCGGATACCTAACGCAACAATCCGCTCAATCTGCGCGTCATTCGGATTAACAAGAAGCGCGACAGGCACAGCGAGGCCAACCTGCATCAGCAATGTCGCCGCGGCCGCCTCTGTCACATAACGGGGGCTCGCCTCAACGAACACAAAGCCGATCCAATCTGCCCCCTTCTGCACCGCAAAGCGCACGAGGTCCGGATCGGTCAAGCCGCAAATCTTTACCTGGGTCATGGCAAGGGCGTTACGTCAGGCAGGGCCTGCGGGTCAATTGCCCATGGTTAAATCCAGAAATCTATTTAAGAATCGCTGCGAAGAAAATCCGGCCAGAATCCTTCGGCGCGATATCCTGGCTGAAGGTCCAGCGCATATGCGTGATCTCTTCAGGAATTTCCAGATGCGCTGGCGTAGCGCTGTCTGACACCAGGCGCGCGCCGGAAATGTAGGTCTTGCCACCATCTACCGAGAAATCCACAAACGCCTCATCATATTCTGCAACCGCAGAATCTTCCAGCAGGCTGACGTCTTCCGGCACAGGCAGTGTCAGGACGACATCCGTCGCAGGCTCTTCGCTGTCATTGATATAGGTGACCGAGTAGAAAAGCTGTTCGCCAGGTTTCACTTCGTCCGCAGGCAGCAATTCCATTTCGAGGCCGCCTTCCTCATCTTCCATTACGATGGCGCGTTCAACAGTCTGCTCGACGACCAAATCCTGAGCGAGGGCCGGAAGTCCGATCATGAGGGTTCCGGCAAGAGAGGCGGCGGCACGCTTCAGCATGGCAAAATCCTTGGCAAGGGCTTGATAGGTAGATGCCCAGAATTCACCCAATTCGTTAACATTAACTCAAAATCCGTAAAGTATTTCCCCCTCAACAGATTAATCTTTGTACGCTCCATTCAATGGCGTGCCGACCCCGCCGGCGCCCTACAGCATGGACCCTGTTTCTACATAACGCTGATGCCAGGACAGCGCTTCATTTAGCAAAGTTGGCGCATGCTGGCCGAAAGAATTTTGTCTTGCCCGCTTATAGTAATCCTGGATCGCATCGCGATAGGACGGGTGCACACAATTCTTGATGATCACATCGGCGCGCTGTTTCGGGCTGAGGCCGCGAAGATCCGCCAGTCCCTGCTCGGTCACGATCACTTGCACGTCTTGATTGATATGATCGACATGAGACACCTTCGGCACAATAGCTGAAATTTTGCCCTGCTTGGCCGTAGATGGGCTCATGAAGATAGACACATAGGCATTGCGAGCGAAATCGCCCGAACCGCCAATTCCGTTTTGAATGCGCGATCCCATGACATGGGTTGAGTTCACATTGCCGAAAATGTCGGCCTCGATCATGCCATTCATCGCGATGCAGCCAAGCCGGCGAACCAGTTCCGGATGGTTGGAGATTTCCTGCGGGCGCAGGATCAGCTTGTCACGGAACTTCATCGCATCGCGGTTGAAGCGCAGGGCAGCCTCCGGCGACAGTGAGAACGCAGTTGCAGACGCCATACGCAGCTTGCCCTCCTCCAGCAGGTCCAGCATGCCGTCCTGAATAACTTCCGTATACGCAGTCATATCTCCATAAGGTGCATCCATCAGACCGGATAGAACCGCATTAGTGACATTGCCGACACCTGATTGCAACGGCAGCAGGGAATGCGGCAAGCGCCCGATCTTCACCTCATGGGCAAAGAAGTCCAGCAAGTGCCCGGCAATGGCAATCGCAATATCGTCCGGTTCAGCGAAGGGCAGGTTCCTGTCCGGCGCATCTGTTTCAACAATGGCGACAATCTTGTCCGGATTAACCCGGAAATGCTTTTCCCCGATCCGGTCATCCGGACGCACGAGCGGAATGGGTTTCCGGTTCGGTGGCAGCGCCGTGCCATAATAGATATCGTGCATCCCGTTGAGCGCTTCGCTTTGCCAGCGATTGACCTCAAGAATGATTTTGTCGGCCTGGTCGAGCCAGGTCTTGTTATTGCCAATCGAGGAAGACGGGATCAGCGCGCCGTCTTCGGTAATGCCGGAAACTTCTACGACGGCGGTATCCAGCTTTCCCAGAAAGCCCTGCCAGGCCATCGGCGCAACCTGGCTGAGGTGTAGGTCAAAATAGTTCATCTCGCCCGCATTGATCTTTTCACGTGCAATGGGGTCTGAATTGTAAGGCAGACGAAACTCTATCCCGTCAGCCTTAGCCAGCGCGCCATCCAGTTCGGGGCCAGTCGACGCCCCACTCCAGATCTTCACCTTGAAGGGATTGCCCACCGCGTGTTCCGCTTCAATAAGCGCCGCAAGGGCCAGCGGAACGGATTTCGGATAACCAGAGCCGGTAAAGCCACTCATCCCGATTGTCGTGCCATTGGTGATCAGACTCGCGGCGTCTTCGGCGCTCATGACACGGTCACGCAAGGCGGGATGCTGGATTCGGCTGTTTGTCATATTTGTTCCCTTTGAAGCATAGCGTCGTGCCTACCCGGCTGGGCATACTTTACCGATGATAGGGCAGAATTTCGAACCAAGCCTGAGAGCATGCCGGATAGGCTTTGTCATCTACTGGCAGATATGCATAATGGCATACCAGCACACCAGACGCATGCCGCGACAAAAAGCTATATCCTATATGAAAGATCTGCTGGCGGTGAGACAGGGATTCGAACCCTGGAGACTATTGCTAGCCTACACACTTTCCAGGCGTGCGCCTTCGACCACTCGGCCACCTCACCGCGCTCAGCAGAATGGAGGCCAATAGCGGATGACTATGCAGATCGCAAGACCGTGATTGCCGTTCTGGGCAGCCAAACCCATATCAGCTGCAGAAAGGGAAAACTGACATGTTGTTTTCAAAGAAACCTGCGACCCTGCCGGATGCCGAGAGCGCCCTTCCCGGACGCTCTTCCCCCATATCGACGGCAAGTACACATTATGTCTTCGGACGTGACCTTCAAGGCCCTGTGCCAGATGGATATGAAACCGCCGTATTTGGGCTGGGCTGCTTCTGGGGTGCGGAACGCAAGTTCTGGCAACAGAATGGCGTCTGGCTGACCCGTGTCGGCTATGCCGGCGGCATCACGCCTAACCCAACCTATGAAGAAGTTTGCTCCGGTGGGACAGGTCATACGGAAATCGTGGAAGTGATCTTCAACCCCAAAGAAGTCAGCTTTGCGGAACTGATGAAGCTGTTCCTGGAAAATCATGACCCGACCCAAGGCATGCGCCAAGGCAATGACATCGGCACACAATACCGCTCCGCCGTCTACACGACCTCTGATGCCCAGGCTGAAACCGCACGCGAGATGATTGCGACCTATGAAAAGGCGCTTGCCGCGTCCGGCCATGCCGCACAGATCACTACGGAAGTTAAGTCTTTGGACAAGGTGTATCTGGCCGAAGACTATCACCAGCAATATCTGGCGAAGAATCCAAACGGCTATTGCGGGATGGGTGGCATAGGCGTGTCCTGCCCGATAGGCCTCGGCGTAACATCCTGAAACTGGCTAAACGCCGAAATTCACCGCAAAGCGCTTGCGCGTCTCCAGCATATTCTTGGCCTTGGCCATCGTGTCAGAGACCGTTTGCGCGCGCTGGATCGTCGGATCCGCTTGCAGGGCCTCAATCACTTTTGACAGGTGGGAGATGGCATCTTCCACCTGTTTTCGGTCGAACTGCACCATGGACCGGGCAATGAGCGCGCGGCCGATATCCATGTGGGACTGAACCACCCGCCACGAATCCCTGTCGGTCTGCGGAGCCTGCAGATGCCCCCGACGCAGACGCAGCACCCGGTCGAGCGCGTCCAGGTCCCCGGATTGCTCTGCAACATGCACGCCCGTTGCACAGAAGTCTGCCTCCAGTCTGCGTAGCAAGGCGGGCGACAATGACGCGCAATCATCCAGCATTTCGCCAAGCGCTTCTGCCAAAAGTTTCATCTTTTCCGCTCGGAAAGATTGCGGATTGGCCAAAGCGGGCTGCAATTCCCTGGCGAGGAAATACGCCGCTATGCGCGGCAGCTGTCCATCCAGATCCTTCACGCGACCCGGCAAGGCCAGTGTGAAAGGCCGTGCCTCTTCCGCACGCAGGCCACCGCCGCGGCTAAGGCCGTGGATCAAAAACCCTTCATTGCGGTGACCCGTGCGCTCTGTCCACAGGAACATGTCGGCCTGGGACACGACCATCCGCCGCCGTGCTCTGGCCAGCGCCCGGCCTTCCAATCCGCCCTGGATAGGCGACGTACGTAACAGCTTGAATGGCGCTCCGAAATTGAACGCGCCCAGATGGTCTTCCAGCGCTGACATCAGCCACTTGCCTGCCTTGCGGCCGGACAGTCCGCGTGGCGCGGCAAGCAGGATACGATAACCGGGAGATTTGTCTTTCGCGGCCCGGCGCAGGCCTGACTCCATCATCGCTCGCCGCACGGCCTTGGCCAGCAATACAAACAGAATGACAATGACCGCAGCGATGATGAGTAACATCATCAGGAAGCCGAAGGCAGCCATTTCTCCCCCGGGCAGGACATGCTCCTGCACCCAGGTCTCTACTGTATCAAACCACGCAAGCACAGGCATGTAGAGCGGACCTCCTGTCTACCCGTGCGATACGGTTCTTGCTCTCCGCATGCAACTGATAAACGCTGTTCAGCTCGCCTCTCAGATGATTACACTCACCGTTGAGACAACAGTTCGAGCAAGAAAGACAGTAATGCGACAGGGCGATTTCATCACACGTTTTGCGCCCTCTCCAACCGGGCATTTACATCTCGGCCATGCGGCTTCGGCCTTTTGTGTGTGGGACTATGCACGTGCCGCTGGCGGATGCGTTCTACTACGCATGGAAGATATCGACCAAACACGCTGCAAGCAGGATTACGAGGCCTCTATTCTGGACGACCTGACCTGGCTGGGGCTGAACTGGGATGGACCCATCCGGCGCCAGTCAGAACATTTTGAGGAGTATGAAGCCTGCCTTGAAAGCCTGCAAGCGCGTGGTCTGATCTATCGCTGCTTCAAGACACGACGCGAGATCGCGGAAATTCTTGACGCCGAGCCGGCTTCAGATCCGACCGCCTATATCGGCGCATCTCTTGCCCCCTCAGAGGAGGCAGAGCGTCTTGAGCGCGGAGACGCTTTTGCCTGGCGGCTATCCCTATCTGTGGCGCGGGACACGCTTGGCCCAGCATTTAACCAACTCGCCTTTACCGAATTCGGCCTGAATGGCTTGCAGAGCATTAAGGCAGACCCCACTCCGTTTGGCGATGTTGTACTGGGACGCAAGGAAACCCCGACCAGTTATCATCTCGCCTGCTGCCATGATGACGCCCTTCAGGGCATCACCCATATCATACGCGGAGAGGACATCAGGGAGATGACTTCCGTTCATACCCTGTTGCAGGCCCTGATGGATTGGCCGCAGCCACTTTATCATTTTCATCCGCTCATCATGGGGCCAGATGGCAAGAAACTGTCCAAACGGTTTGGCGACAGGGGATTGCGTGCATGGCGCGAAGACGGCAAGACGCCGAAAGACATTCGCGCAATGACAGGCATTTCATGACAAGCGTAGATATTTCACCCCCCGCCCAGCGGGAATGGCTCGGTGTGCTCATGCTGATGGGCGGCGCTATCGCCGTTGGCTTTGCACCGATCGCCTTGAGACTTGGTCTTGAGGATATGGGTCCACAGGCCATTGCCTTCTGGCGCTATGTGTTCGCCCTGCCCGTCCTGTTGATCCTTGTCGTGCTGTTTGAGCGCCGGGCCCCGGCCAAACCGAATATCTTCGCCATTCTGGCCGGTATCTGCTTTGCGCTCGATATCGGCTTCTGGCACTGGTCCCTCACCCTTACCAGCGTCTCCAATGCCACCTTCATCGTTAATATTGGCAGCGTGTGCGTCGGCTTTCTGGCCTGGCTGTTCCTGAAGGAACGCCCCGCGCCAATCTGGTTCCTGGCAGTTATCCTGGCCGTCGGCGGCGCAGCTGCGCTGTCACTTGGGGGACAAACAGACAAGGGTGCCTCCTTTGAGGGGGACCGTATCGCCATCATCGCCGCGCTGTGTGTGTCAGGCTATTTTCTCTGCTCGAAGCTGGCCCGGCGCAGCATGAACGGGCTGGAAACCCTGTTCTGGTTGACCTTGGTTGAGGCTGTCGTGGCGGCCGGAATGGTCATGGCCTTTGGCGAGAGCTTCATGCCGGAAGACCTTTCGGGCTTCAGAGTGCCGATGGTCCTCGGCATTTTCATTCATGTTATCGGCCAAGGCCTCATCATCACCGGACTGGGCCGCGCGCCCACCTCCGTGGCAGGCGTCATCATCCTGTTGCAGCCTGTCGTCGCAGCCGCCGTATCCTGGAAAATGTTCGGAGAAACGCTGACCTCATTGCAGGCATCTGGCGGCGTGCTGATCCTGTTCGCCGTCTGGCTGGCCCAGCGTGGACACAAACCGCAGGCGGTGGACTGAACACCGTGCGCAGCATTACTGTCACGAAATGCGTCTATGTCCGCCGCAAAGTCATATTTACCGGAGATCTCTCATGCGCCGCATTGCCCTTTCCCTTGTTTCCTTGACCGCCCTGAGTGTCGCCGGATGTGTCTCCCCTGCTGAAACGGTGTCCGTCGCAGATACGCCGCAACCTGCTCTGACTCTGCACCGCAATGGTGCGACACCGGTTCAGGCAGAAGATGCCTACTTCCAGTCCGCTGCGGCCTCCGTTCAAAACAGAATCGCAACGCGCGGCGTGAAACCTGCTAAGAATGTCATCCTGTTCGTAGGCGATGGTATGAGCATTCCGACCATCACGGCAGCCCGTATCTATGCCGGCCAGAAACGCGGACTGGATGGGGAGTCCTACAGCCTGACGATGGAAACGCTGCCGCACATGGCGCTCTCCAAAACATACAGCAATGATTTCCAGGTTGCAGATTCCGCCTCTACCGCCACGGCCATGATGACCGGTGTCAAAGTGAATTCCCGCACGCTGGGCGTGCGCAAGGATGCCTATTTCGGCAATTGCGCCAGTATCGAAGGCAATGGGACGGATTCGATCTTTGAGCTGGCCGAACGCGCAGGCCTTGCCACCGGCATCGTTTCCAGCGCCCGCCTGACGCACGCCACACCGGGCGCCACCTATTCCGAAACCCCCAGCCGCGACTGGGAAGACGACACAAACCTTAAAGGCATCGCAGGCGACTGCCATGACATTGCCCGCCAGCTGATCGAATGGCCGGAAGGCGATGGTTTTGAAGTCGCCATGGGCGGTGGCCGCGCGCAATTCACGACTAAGCAGCAAGCAGACCTGGAAGAAGAAGGTCGCACCGGCAATCGTGAAGATGGCCGTGACCTGACGGCGGAATGGGTCGCGAAATCTTCCCAGCATGCCTACATCAGCGACCTTGCTGGCTTCGAAGCCACCGACTTTGCCTCAGATTTGAAAGTTCTCGGTCTCTTCGACAGCTCTCACCTGCAATATGACATGGACCGCCCGAATGACCCGGCAGGTGAACCATCTCTTTCCGAACTGACTAAGGCCGCTATCACGCGCCTGTCCCAGAACCCGGAAGGGTTCGTCCTTCTGGTCGAAGGCGGCCGTATTGACCACGGGCACCACGCCGTGAACGCGGCCCGCGCGCTGGATGAGACCGACGCATTCGATCAGTCCATCGCGACAGCGCTGGACATGACGAATGCCGATGAAACCCTGATCATCGTCACGGCAGACCATTCCCACACAATGACAATTTCCGGCTATCCGAAGCGTGGCAATCCGATACTGGGCAAGGTTGTGTCAGGCCTCGACAACAGCCCGATGAAAGCACAGGATGGCAAGCCCTACACCACCCTGTCTTATGCGAGTGGCATGACCGCTTGCCGTATAGAAGAAGGTGAACCGGATTGCGAACGTGAAGACCTCTCTGAAGTCGATACGACCGACCCGGATTTCCATCAGCCCTCCCTGGTCCTGATGTCGTCTGAAACCCATGGCGGCGACGATGTGGCGATCTTTGCCACGGGCCCCGGCTCCGAACTTGTTTCCGGCGTGATGGAGCAAAACGAGATCTTCCACGTTATGGGAAGAGCTTCCGGACTTGTTGCAGGCCCGGAAGAAGAAGCGGAATGAAGGACAAGGGCAGGTTTGGTAAGGTTTACCTACAGGGAAGATGGACCGGTCACCGGCTATGTTTACGTGGCCAACAGCAAGCGGGATGACCGGTTCCGCACGGCCCGTCCGGGTGACATTATCCGGAACGATAACCCCGAGCCGCCCTTCATTGTCGTCAGCCACACGACAGAGGACATAATCCTGACCGATTGGCCCGGCACGCTGTGGACCGCCGAAGTTGTGGAGGATAGTGCGGCGCAGGAAGAAGAAAGCGACTTTACCCGCGCAACTGCGGTACGTCTTGTCGAGCGGTTACCTGCGCACACACTGTTTGGGCCGCATGGCGAGGCGGTTGCCTGGGTGGCGGACCGCGCCACCCGGCTGACTTATGAAGAAGCCGACTTGCTGACCGCCCATCGTGCGCCCGGCGCTGCACGCGCCTATGCCAATGCTTGGCTGAATTGGGACGGGCTGACACCCTCCAGCCGCGAATATACCGAATGGGAAGGCATTATCTCGATTGGCGTGGAGGCCCCCTTCTCCCCTGTCGGGCGGGGATTGCGAACAGTCTTCGGCGCGGTCGTCGCACAGGCTTGGCGCGTTCAGGGCGAAGACGCCATGTATACCGAAGACGGGGTTGAAGAAGATCCGGATCTCCATCTTGTCGAGCCGTGGGCAAGTGCAGCCCTTTGTCTTGTCGAGGTCGCCATGGCGCTTGGGGCACCCGACCTGCTCACCCAGGGAGACCGGAAGCTGCTGACAGACCCCTGGCGTGTCCTGACAAGCCCCAGCCTCTCGTAACGGCAGGACTCGCCAACCCCGCACTTCTCGGCAATGCTTCCCGCATAAAACATAAAACCGGAGGAAACCCATGAAAGCTGCCGTGATGCGCGCGCCCAATGCGCCCCTGTCGATCGAAGACGTCACCATTTCCAAACCCGGCCCGCGGGAAGTTCTAGTGCGCCTGAAAGCCGTTGGCGTCTGCCACTCCGATGTTCACTTCTGGGACGGAAACTTTCCTGCCGAACTGCCGGTCATACTTGGCCATGAAAGCGCCGGCATCGTGGAAGAAGTCGGCTCCATGGTCTCGGCCGTGAAACCTGGCGACCATGTCATCTCCATCCTCTCCCCCTTTTGTGGAACGTGCGAGTACTGTTTGTCAGGTCACATGTCTGTCTGTCACACCGTGAACGGAGAGAAATTCCAACGCCCACCCACAGAGGCCCCGCGCCTGTCGATCAAGGGAGAGAAAGTCGGCCAGTTCCTGAATCTCTCTTCCTTTGCAGAGCAGATCCTGGTGCACGAAAACGCCCTTTGCGCCATCGACAAGGACATGCCGATGGACCGCGCCTGCCTGATTGGGTGCGGCGTAGTCACAGGCGTTGGCTCGGTCTTCCATTCGGCCAAGGTGGAACCTGGCTCAACCGTCGCCGTGCTCGGCTGCGGCGGCGTGGGGCTTGCGGCCATCAATGGCGCGGCCATTGCCGGGGCTAGCCGCATCATCGCCGTCGACCTGTCAGACGAGAAGCTGCAGATGGCTGTCCGATTTGGTGCAACCGACACGGTCAATCCGGCCAAGGTAAACGCAATCGAGGCGGTGAAAGAACTCACCAAGGGCGGCGTTCATTATGCCTTTGAATGCGTTGGCCTGAAGCAGACCGCCGAACAGGCCTATCACATGCTCCGCCCACGGGGCGTTGCGACTGTGATCGGAATGATCACACCCGGCGTAAATATTGAAGTACCAGGCATCGAGCTGCTTGTGACGGAAAAACGCCTGCAGGGCGCGGTGATGGGATCTAACCGTTTCCGCATAGACTTCCCGCGCTTCATTGAACTCTATAAGCAAGGCAAACTGCATCTGGATGATTTGATCTCCGACCGCATCGGTCTCGAGGGCATCACCGGAGCACTGCAGAATTTGAAAGACAATAAGGGTACAGTCGCCCGTCAGGTCGTCGTGTTTGACTAGAGACAAGAACCGGTCCTTTCTGCGTTGTCAGACAAGGACCGGACCTTATGGCAGGCAAGCGCGACCAGAAGAAAAGAGAAGTCTTTGACGCCCTCTATCAGTCTGCCCTGCGTCTATTCGACAGCAAGGGATATGATGCGGTCACCGTCTCTGAAATTACTCGGGCAGCTGGCGTTGCGAAGGGTACCTTCTTCAACCACTTCCCCGCCAAGGCAGATATCCTGGCCGAATGGTACAGACGCCTCATGGCTGATGTCATGGACACTCCGGCCACAGATGACAGCCTACCCCTGGCAGAGGCCGCGCTGGAAGTGGCGCACCAGACAATCAGTCTGAGCGCGGCCTCTCCTCAGCTTTGGCAGGCCACAACACAACTTTCACCTGTCACCCCCTCCATTCAGACCGTGGAAGCTGAAAATGACCGGGCCGTGCGCAACCATTATATTCGCTTGGCAAGACGCGCCATCTCCAAAGGCCACCTGCCATCCGACACTGATCCGGACAAGCTGGGAGACCTCTATCTCACCCTGTTCACCGGCACGGTCCGCCAATGTGTCGTCACAGGCAGGCGCGAAGAAATTCTTCCTGACCTGAAAAGACGATTTGAGGCCCTGGCCAGTATCGCCGCGAGGACGGGATTGCCTTGAGCGTGCAAATCCCATAAAAGTGACCACGGTCACTTTTTCTGAGTTTTTTCTTCATGCGTCTCCCCTCCATCCTGCTAAGTCTGGCGTTTGCACTCTTTGCCTGCGCACAAGCCCCAGCTGCTCCACCTGAGCCTGAAACTCAACTCATTGCGCAGAACGGCACCATACTGCCTGAAGCGTTCGGCATATGGAGCTCTCAGGAATCCGGCTGGATACTAGAGATCACCTCAGATGGCATCACGCGCTGGCAGGATACAACGGCAGCCTGTTATCCCGCGCGACAGGATGGCCCGACACTGATGGGACAGATCGAATACAGATATTTCACGCCCTTAGATGCTGACACGGCTAAGTTTGAATACCTGCCTTCGGATGGACATGCCCTGTTCACCCGGTTGGAGCATATGCCAGCTCGCTGTAGCGATACGCCGATCATAGATCCCGTCACCTTGTTTGAGATCTTTGCTTCAGTTTTTCAGCAGCATTATGTCTTTTTTGATCAACGCGGGGTCGACTGGCAGGCGATAACTTCAAAGGCTCGGGGACAAATCTCCCATGATACGAGTGAAGAGGACCTTCTCAGCGTCTTCACCGAAATGCTGGAGCCACTTCAGGATTCCCACACAAAACTGATCGCAACAATTGATGGCACGCCGCATCGAATTCAATTTGGGCTGGGCGAGACGCTGCCAAAAGTACGTGCAAGTATAGGGGAGTCTCCTTGGCTGGTCGGTATACTGGACAATCTCATGGCCTGGCTGGACGAAGGCGCCGTTCAGACCGGCAATGAGCGATTTATCCACGGCACGGTCAATGGACATATTGGCTATATCCAGATCTTCACCATGGGCGGCTTTACGACTGCGCATGAGGCAGGCACGCCGGAATGGGCAAATGACGAGATCAAGGCCCTTCACAATCTGTTTGACGAGGCCTTTGCAGGCTTTGACGATACAGATGCTCTGATCCTGGATCTTTCCAACAACCGGGGTGGCTATGATGCTATCACGCGCGCAATTGCCAGCCGCTTCCTGGATGCGCCCATTGAGGCCTATTCCGTTCGCACGGAATGGGAGGGAACCCCTCTGATCACCTATACTATTGCTCCTTATAGTGATGGCCCGGTCTACATAAAGCCTGTCTATGTCATCACCAGTGATATCACCGTATCCGGCGGCGAGATCACCACAATGATGCTACAGCAATTACCACATGTAACGGTTGCAGGTAGGAGAACACGTGGAGCCTTCTCCACCCCGCTGGCCAAGCCCCTGCCAAATGGCTGGTACCTTGAACTATCAAACGAGATCTTCTCGTCTGCAGACGGCACGGTCTATGAGGGGCGAGGTATCGCACCTGAGATCATCCTGCCTCTGTTCGCCGAGAATCCTCCTGTCGAGAGCCATCTGACATCGCTGAAACAGCTCGTTGCGTGCATAGAGGATGAGACGTGCTGAAGAACCGGGAGCAGGAAAACACCGCTCCCGGATATTACAATCAGAACCAGGTTCGGATGCCCAGCACCCAATAGGCCTGGTCTTTCTCACCGCCTGCAGCCTCCACATAATCGGCCGTATCGCCCAGTGCGCTGTGATATTCCCAGCCGACATAAGGCGCAAATTCCCGCTTGATCTCATAGCGCAGGCGCAGCCCCGCCTGCACACTTGTGAAGCCGGCCCCGGTTTCAAGTTCCGGAATATCCTGCGCGGACATGGCCAGTTCGAGACGCGGCTGCAGGATCAGACGCTGGGTCAACAGAAGTTCATACTCTGCCTCAAGATCCGCTGTCAGATCGCCCTCATCGCTGAGATAGAGAGCGCCATCGACTTCAAACCAGTAAGGCGCAAGCCCCTGAAAGCCGAGCACAGCATGCGCGCGGCCTTCCGGCTCAAAATCATACCGAACACCCGCTTGCAGATCGAAATAGGGCGAGACCGCGCGCGACCAGAGCAATTGCACTTCGGCTTCCTCAAGATCGCCCTCATCAAAGGAATATTCTCCCTCCGTTTTCAGATAGAGCCTGTCAGTGTCACCGCCATACCAGGCCGAGCCATCCCACACACCGATCTCTTCATCGTCAGACATCTGCACTTCGGCACGGTTAAGCATCACCATGCCAAATGCCTGATCGCCATTGTGATGCAGGACATGCGACCGGGAGGCTGCCATTTCAGCAGGGTCAAAATAGGCATCTGCCTGAGACCAAGGGGCATTTTCAGAATTATCCTCATGCCCAGAATGGTCCTGTGCGTAGGCAGAGGACATGCCAAGGATCATGGCCCAAAGGGAAATCAGAACCGGTTTCATTGGTCATCCTCCATCTTCATGTCATGCCCCATCTTGGAATGATCCATCTTGGAGTGATCCATTGTGTCATGCCCCATGGCGGAGTTATCCATGCTTTCATGCTCCTGCATCGGGGGCGTGTCATCCGATGGCAGAACGGAGACGACCTGCATCATGCCAGCATGCATGTGATAGAGAAGGTGGCAGTGAAATGCCCAATCCCCGACATGATCCGCCGACACATCAAAGGAAACCTTCTCGGCCGGCTTCACGATCACCGTATGCTTACGCGGGCAGTGATCCCCGCCCCCATTGACGAGATCAAAAAACATGCCGTGCAGGTGAATCGGATGCGGCATCATGGTGGAGTTGATGAGACTGACCCGCACGCGTTCGCCTTCATGAAAGACGATTGGCTCCGTCACTTCAGAGAACTTCACCCCATCGAACGACCACATATAGCGTTCCATGTTCGAGGTCAGATGAATTTCGATCTCCCGTCCGGGTGCACGCAGATCCGGGTTCGGATCCAGACTGCGCAGTTGGGAGTACCGCATCACGCGGTGCCCGACATTTTCCAAGCCGAGGCCCGGCTCATCCAGTCGGCTGATCGGCATCATATTAACCTTGGTCACCCCTGGCCCACGCTTCACAGGGTTGGACTCCACGGGCCAGCCACCTGACTTCACCATGTCTTCGTGAGCCATACCGCCCATGTCATGCTCAGGCATGTCATGGGCAGAGTGGTCCATCTTCGAATGGTCCATTTTGGAGTGGTTCATACCCTCCTCTGTCATGGTCCCTGCCATGGCATCCTCCGACATCGCATCATCATCCATATTGCCATGACCCATGGCCGAATGGTCCATGCCCATATCCTTCATGCTCAATGTCGGCACAGGCCTGAGAGCCGGAGTTTCAGCTCGCATCCCGGCCTTCGGCCCGAATGTGGCCACAGCCTGTCCGGACCGGTCAATGCTTTCAGCAACGAAAGCATAAGCCCGGTCTTCCGGCGGGGAGATGATCACATCATAAGTCTCAGCCACGCCCATCTGGAATTCATCCACTTCAAGTGGCTGAACATTCAGGCCATCTGCGGCAACGATGGTCATCGGCAGATCCGGCAGGCGCACATTGAAGATGGTCATCGCCGAGGCATTGATGATCCGCAGGCGGACACGTTCCCCCTTCTGGAAGATGCCGTTCCAATTGTCCTTCGTGGAATGTCCGTTGATCAGGAAGTGGTAGGTCGACCCGGTTACATCCGCTATGTCGCGCGGAGACATACGCATCGCGCTCCACATTGCCCGGTCAGACCAGGCCGCGCCAAATCCGTTCGCCCTGGTATCCGCCAGAAAGTCAGGTAGTGTCCGCTGCTGGAAATTGTACGTATCGCTCGACTTTTTCAGTTTGGCAAAGATGCGCTCTGCCCGCTCAAAGCTCCAGTCAGACAGCACAAGGACATATTCCCGGTCATAGGCAACCGGGTCTGCCTCTTTAGGGTCGATGATGATCGGCCCGTAATGGCCTTCCTGCTCCTGCAGGCCTGAATGGGAATGATACCAATAGGTGCCGGACTGCGGCACGGCATATTTATAGGTGAAGGTTTCACCAGCTCGGATACCCGGAAACGTCACGCCCGGCACGCCGTCCATCTGGAACGGCACGAGCAGGCCGTGCCAGTGGATAGACGTGTCAACATCCAGCGTATTCTTGACGTTCAGGGTGATCTCGTCCCCTTCCCGGAAACGGATCAAGGGCGCAGGCAATGTCCCGTTCACACCAGTCGCCTCGCCTGGCTTGCCATCAATACGCACGGGAAACTTCCCGACCGTCAGGTCGAACTCTGTCGCCGTGTGAGGGTGAAGACCATGATTGCCATCACTGGCACTACGCGCCCAAGCGGGCAGCAACGCCCCCAAGCCGCTAAGCAGGCCGGACGCGGCCGACCCGTACATAAATTGTCGTCTGTTCAACATGTTTGAAAATCCAGAGAATTAAGTGTTCCGCAAAAGGCAGATTTCCGGCAGGCAAAACCTTACCGGAGACGCACAAACCTGCGCATTTCAATCAATTCAAAAGACGGATCTTCAGGCTAACGGGGGTAATTGTCGGCGGATCAGGCATCTGCCTGGGTGGCCCGCGTACCTCAATACGATAGGCCGCCTGCGACACCAGGGCTGAGGGCGCTGGCAGCAAAATCTTTACCACCGGACCTTGCACGCCCTTGGCACTGAAATCCGCGGCCTTAGCCAGAAAGGGTGTGTCCGGATGGCATTGGGCTTTAGGTGTGTCCGAAGGCGCAGACGCCATGTCGGCGCAATGGTCTGAGGATGCTGCCTGCAGCTCCATGGCATGTGCGGCGCTGAGGCCATGGTCAGAATGGTCGGCACAGGCACACATGGCATGCTGCGACCCCAGCAGCAGGGCAGCCACTACCAGTAAAAGGTTACGAACAGCCATCACCATGAAAAGTGTTTCCTTCAGTGAAGACATCTAGGGCGATCCCGGCTTCAGAACAATGCCTTCTTGTCTGAGGTTTAGGCGCGCAGCAGCTCGTTCACGCCCGTTTTGGAGCGCGTCTGCGCGTCGACCGTTTTCACGATCACGGCGCAGGCGAGACTCGGGCCACCATTCTTGTCCGGCAGGGTGCCTGGCACGACCACCGAATAAGGTGGCACTTTGCCATAGCTGATCTCGCCCGTCTGGCGATTCACGATCTTGGTGGACTGGGTGATGAACACGCCCATCGCGATGACAGAGCCTTCGCCCACAACCACGCCCTCAACCACTTCAGAGCGCGCCCCGATGAAGCAATTGTCCTCAATGATTGTCGGGTTCGCCTGCAGCGGCTCCAGAACACCGCCAATGCCGGTGCCGGCAGAGATGTGGCAGTTCGCGCCAACTTGCGCGCAGGAGCCGACAGAGGCCCATGTGTCAATCATTGTGCCTTCGCCCACATAGGCACCAATGTTCACATAGGACGGCATCAGCACGGCATTTTTCGCGATATAGGCACCGCGGCGCACAGCGCAGGGCGGCACAGCGCGGAAACCGGCATTCTCAAAGTCGGATGTGCCCCAGCCCTGGAATTTGGAGGGCACCTTGTCCCACCAATTGCCGCCACCCGGTACACCGGAAATCATGCCGTTGGCATTCAGACGAAAAGACAGCAGCACAGCCTTCTTCAGCCATTGATGCACTTCCCAGCTGCCATCGCCATTCGGGCTTGCCACACGGGCGTCCCCGGAATCGAGAAGCTCAATGGCAGCCTCGACCGCATCGCGCACTTCACCGCGTGTTTCAGTGGTCAGCGTGTCGCGGGTTTCCCACGCCTGTTCGATGGAGGCGGCAAGGGCTTCTGTCATTTTTTTCTCCGGGGCCGTTTAGTCCAAGGTTTCAATCGCCGCCTCAAGAAAGGCAGCAAGGTCGCCCGTGACATAGTCTATGTGGTCTGGGCCGTCATCCCCTAACAGGTCATCCAGATTGGCGGGTCGGGCTTCAATTGGCTCATGGCTCCAATCCTTTTCGGAATGCACCAGCACCGTTGTGAACCCCATATCCTTTGCAGGCAGCAGATTGCGGGCAAGATCTTCAAAGAAAATCGCGCGACCTGGCTTGATGTCATGCAAAGCCACGAACCGGTCATAGGACACCTGATTGGGCTTGGGCGTGTACTCAGCATCCTCGATGCCATAACTGCCATCGAACAGATGCGAGAGGCCCATCCTCTCCACCACCCGCTCGGCATGACGGCGTGAGCCGTTTGTGTAGACGAATTTCCGCCCAGGCAAAGCCGACATTGCATCGCGCAATACCGGCAGATCCGGCAGCGGTGAGAGGTCTATTTCGTGGACATAATGCAGAAAGTCAGTCGGATTGATCTTGTGAACCTTCATCAAGCCGGAGAGCGTCGTGCCATAGGTCGCATAGTAATGCTTCTGCAGTTTTCTTGCCTCATCGGGCGGCAGGTCCAGTAACCGAGAGACAAAATCCGTCATGCGCGTGTCAATCTCGGCGAAAAGGTTGCACTCCGCCGGATACAGCGTGTTGTCGAGATCAAACACCCAATCCCGGACATGAGCGAAACTGCCGAATGGCGCAATGTGCACGCCTGCCTTGGAAGAAATCATTGTGTGCCCGCCTTGGCGAAATCACGTTCAAAGAATTCGAATACCAGACGGCGATCTACCGGTTCAGGTGCGCGCTGAAAAAGCGCGGTGCGATAGGCAGAGGCCTCGCAATCATCGCGGCCAACAATGGCAAACTTCGCCCGGCCGACGCAGAAGGCATCAGACGCCTTGGCCAGCGTGCGGGTTCGGCTGCCATCTTCCATTTCGCCATAGACATAATATTCCGTGCTCCGCAGGCCACGGTCTATGGCGCGCGCGCAACCGCCCGCCTCCAGCATCCACCACCCGCGGCTTTCCCAGCCTTCGGTCCCACGCCGGGCAATGGCGCTCCAGATACGCTTGTCCGTCCGGTTACACAGCGTGAAGCCGACATTGCGGCCCGCATCCTTGGCAACCTGTTCCAGAAAGTCGATCAGGTCAGAGTCCGACGTATCCGCAGGCAAGTTGTTCTTCTTGAGGAAGTCTCCAATTGCCGCGCGCGTCTTGTAGCCGATATGGCCATCAATCGCGCCGGAGAAGACATTGGCCTCTTCCAGAAGGCGTTGAACCCCGGCGGTACGCGCCTTTTCAAGATCATAATTGTCAATCTCGGTGAAACTGGTGCTCCAGCGTGTGCGATTGGTGATCTGCACAGGGCGAAAGCCACGCGGCTCCAGGCCCATGGCGGTACAATTGGGTGGGCTTTCCAGAGAGAACCCACCTGTCGGGTCCACACACAGTTCCGTTTCACCGCGCCATTCGCGAACACCGCCGCGATGCGCGCTGGATGTACGGCCATAGAGAAAATGATATTTCGGCTCCAGCGGCCCCTTCAGCGCCAACTGGCATGAGCCCGGCTGCAGCTTGAACCAGCCATCAACATTGATGCTGCCGCCAACAGGGCGGCCAACAGCGGCTTCAATAATATAGCTCGTCTTGTTGCAGAGTTTCCAGCCATCGGAATCCTGTGCCTGCGCCAAGGCAGGCATGGCCAAGCTGGCCGCAAGAAAGACGAGACCCTTAAGAAATGAGCGTACCTGCGCCATGTTCTGTAAAAAGCTCCATGAGCAGGGCGTGCGGCGCACGCCCATCGAGGATGACTGCCGCCCCGACGCCATGTTTTACAGATTGGGCCGCAGTTTCAAGCTTCGGTATCATACCACCTGCAGCTGTGCCGTCCGAAATAAGACCTGGAATGTCATCGACAGCAATCTCACGCATCAGGTTTTTCTGCTTGTCCATCACCCCGGCAACATCCGTGAGCAGGAAAAGACGACTTGCGCCAAGGGCTGCTGCCAGCGCCCCTGCCGCCGTGTCCGCGTTCACATTATAGCGGTGGCCATCCGGCCCGGCGCCCACGGGGGCAACAACAGGAATAAGCTGAGAATCGGATTTCAGTAGCGCATCGATCACACTTGTATCGACGGCGCTCGGCTCGCCTACGAAGCCGAGGTCCAGAACCTGCTCGATATGACTGTCCGGATCGCGCTCTGTCTTCTTGGCCTTTTCGGCCAGGATCAGATTGCCATCCGAACCGGACAGGCCAACCGCTTTGCCGCCTGCCTGATTGATCGCGCGGACAATGGATTTGTTGATCGGGCCGGACAGAACCATTTCGACCACTTCCATGGTCGCTTCATCTGTGACCCGCAGGCCGCCCTTGAACTCAGACACAATGCCCAACCGGTCCAGCAGCTTGCCGATCTGCGGGCCGCCGCCATGAACGATCACGGGGTGAACCCCCAGCGTCTTCAAGAGCACGACATCGCGCGCGAACATCGCGGCAAGGCTTTCATCCACCATGGCGTGGCCGCCATATTTCACGACAATTATCTTTCCGGCGTAGCGCTGAATATAGGGCAGCGCTTCCGAAAGTGTGCGGGCGGTGAACTGGGCAGGGGAAATCTGGTCTGTCATGCGCGCCCCTTTAGCGCGGTTTTTCCAGCTCGGTAAGGGGTGAGAATTTTTGCTGCATCACGAAACCGGCAGGCGTATGCTGCGTTATGCGCTGATCAAGACGCTTCAGACGTCGCAATTATTTGGACAATTGCCCTCCTCCCCAACAGATACGGTTATTCCCATGGCTCAAAGCAGACGCAATGTAGTGGTCATTGGTCTTGGAACCTTCGGCATGGCAGTCGCGCGGGAATTGACCCGCATGGGTGACCGCGTGCTGGGGGTGGATGTCAAAGAGGCGGAAGTCGCCTCCATCGCAGATGAAATAGACTCTGCCCTTGTCGCAGATGCTGCAGACATGAAGGCCGTCCGCGAAATCGGTCTCGAAGCCTATGATGCGGTGATCATCTCCATCGGCGAGAATATGCAGTCCAGTATCCTCGCGGGGATGAACATTCTGGAAGCTGGCTGCACGGATGTCTGGGTGAAGGCGCAAAGCGATACGCACAAGACCATTCTGGAGCGGATCGGCATCCAGAATGTCGTTCTACCTGAGGCCAATGAAGGCCTTCACTTGGCGCAGCTGGTGCACAATCCGCGGATGCGGAATTATCTCTGCCTCTGGGATGAAGTCTTCCTGGCTGAAATCCGCGTGCCGAGCCGCTTCAGCACGCGTGGCTTCTCTCCTCAGCGCCTGAAAGACAAATACGCCCTCTCCTGTCTCGGTGTGATCCGCGACAAGCAGGTTTTTCCCATCGAAGATGGCGAGCAAAATCTGGGAGAAGATGACCGGCTCATCTTGTTTGGGAACCGAGCCGACATTCGGCGCTTCGCAGACGGATCGGACTCTTGAGCCTGAAAGACCGCCTTTCCAGGCTGCCAACCCCCGCCCTCCTAGCTGTTGTCTATCTCAGCTGGATTCTCCTCGGCATGCTCGCCCTGAAGCTGCCGATCTCCACCACGACAGACATCACTTGGTCTGACGCGCTTTTCACGGCAACCTCTGCCGTGACAGTGACCGGCCTAGCCGTGGTTGATACCGGCTCGGACTTCACGCATTTCGGCCAAGGCGTCCTGATGGTGCTGATCCAACTCGGCGGCATGGGCCTGATGACCTTCGCGGTCGTCGTCCTCTCCTCCATGGGCATGCAGATCGGCCTCGTCCAGAGGCAATTCCTGCGGGAGGAGATGGGCCTGCGCTCAATAAGTGGCCTGCTGGAGCTGGCCTCCTTTATCTTCCGCTTCGTCCTGATTTGCGAGATTGTCGGCGCGATACTGCTTAGTTTTGAATTCGTACCGCAATTTGGCTGGAAACAAGGCATCTGGCAGGCCATCTTCCATTCCATCTCGGCCTTCAACAATGCCGGCTTTTCGCTCTTTCCAGACAGCCTGATGGGCTATGTTGGCTCCCCTATCGTCATCTATACAATTTCCATTCAGTTCATTGTCGGCGGGCTGGGCTTTGCCGTGATTTCCGATCTTGTTGTCTCAAAGCGCATCAGCCAGCTGTCGCTGCATACAAGGCTGATGCTAGTTGGCACATTCGGTCTGATCCTGTTTGGCATGCTCTCCTATGCCGCGCTGGAATGGAGCAATCCACGCACTCTGGCAGGGCTGCACACATTGCCGGAAAAGCTGAACGCCATCTGGTTTGAAGCCGTCACGCCGAGAACGGCCGGCTTCAATTCCATGGATACCAGCGGCATGCGCCATGACACCACACTGATGACCATCGTGCTGATGGTTATTGGCGGCGGCAGTACCTCTACCGCAGGCGGTATCAAGGTGACGACAGCCTTTGTCCTTCTGTTGGCCACCTTCGCCTTCTTCCGCAGCAGCGGCACGATGCGCGCCTTTGGCTATTCAATCGGCCTAGCGCAGGGCCTCAAGGTGATGGCCCTGCTGACGGTCAGTGTCTTCACCATTTTCGCCGGCATGTTCATCATCACTGCCACGCACGAACTGGACTTCATGGATGTGATGTTTGAGGTCTGCTCAGCCTTTGGCACTGTCGGCCTGAGCCGCGGCATTACCGGAGACCTGAACGAGATCGGCCGCGCGGTGATTTGCCTGATCATGTTCCTGGGCCGGATCGGACCGCTGACGCTGGGCTTTTTCCTGGCAACCAAGACCCAGCCCCGCGTGAAATACCCCGAAGGTTCGGTCTTCCTCGGCTAGGCGGCAGCCTGCATATCCAGACTCATGAACACGCTGTGGGGGTCTTCCACATAGCTTCCAAACGGCTCGCAATAGGTAAAGCCATAGGCCTCATAAAGTCTGCGAGCCGGAATAAAGCCATCCATGGAGCCCGTCTCAAGATAGAGCGCCGTATAGCCGCGCGCACGGGCCTCTGCCAGTATATGCTCCAGCATCGCACGGCCATGGCCCTTGCCGCGCAGATGCTGGCGCGCGTGCATGGATTTGATCTCCCCCGTGCCGTCGCCCAGATCCTTCAGCGCGCCGCACCCGATTAGGGCCTCATCCTGCCACATAGACCAGAACGTCACCTCCGGCACTTTCAGGCCCTGCAGCGGCAGGAAATGGCAACTCCCCGGCGGGCTGAGCGACAGCATCAGATCCGCATGGGTCGTCAACAGGTCCGCAACTTCAGCGCCGCCCAGATCATCAATCCGGATCTCCAAAGGCATACTGCCCTCCTCTTGCATCGCAGCGGATAGTGCTCACACGCGCCTAGCGGTCAATATCAGAGCGTCACAGTACGGGAAGATGAAGACTCACTTTGCCTGCAGGACTGGCACGAATACCATCCGGAGAAAGACTATATCAGAGAGGCCACTTCGGCGCGCAGCTCCGGAATGCCCCAGCCTTTTTCGGATGAGGTCATCCGCACCAGAGGATGCGCCGCACCATGCTTTTTCAGCTTGGCCTCGATGCCCGCAGCCACAGAATCGGCCTCTGATTTCTTCAGCTTGTCGACCTTGGTCAGCACGATCTGATAGGTGACGGCGGAGGTGTCGAGCATTTTCATCACCTCCTCATCCGTATCCATCAGGCCCCTTCGCGCATCGACCAGCAGGAAGACGCGGCGCAGGCTTGGCCGTCCGCGCAGATAGGAGCGCGTCAGCTTCATCCAGCTTTCGGCCTGCGACCGGCTGACCTTGGCATAGCCAAAGCCTGGCAGGTCAACGAGGTAAAGTTGGCCTTCGCCTAGATCGAAATAGTTGAGTTCGCGCGTCCGGCCCGGCTCTGCGGAGGAGCGCGCCAGCTTGGCCCGGTTTGTCAGGGCATTGATCAGAGAGGACTTGCCGACATTCGACCGGCCCGCAAAACAGACTTCGGTCCGGTCCGCAGGCGGAAGACCTTTCAGGTCTACAACGCCTTTGACGAACTCGACCGGCCCGGCAAACAGCACACGGCCGGCTTCGAGCGCCTCTTCACTGAAGCCGTCACCGTTTTCCATCTGCCTAATCCGCCGTTTTCTTCTTGCCGCTCGTCAGGCCTTTTATGAACTTGCCTATCTCGGTCTCCACCCCATTGCGCCTCATAATGAAGTATTGCTGCGCGAAGGAGAGCAGGTTCGACCAGACCCAGTACATGACAAGGCCCGCGGCAAAGCCGCCAAACACAAACATGAAGACCAGCGGCATTGCCTGAATGATACGCCGCTGCGTCGGGTCTGGCGGCGGCGGGCTCAGCGTCTGGATGGCCGCCATGGTAACGCCGTACAGGATCGGCAGGATGCCAATGCCAATGACGATGCCTATGAACGGAATGGATTTCAGATCGGCTGCGGACCACCACGGGATCAGGCCAAATAGATTACCAATCGCGGTCGGGTCGGGTGCCGACAGATCCTTCAGGAACAGGAAGGGCGTGTGGCGCATTTCGATCGTCACATACAGCGTCTTGTAGAGCGCATAGAAGATTGGGATCGTGAACAGGATCGGCAGACAGCCCCCAATCGGGTTTGCACCTTCCTGCTTGTACAGCTTCATGATTTCCTGCTGCTGGCGCTGGGGGTCAGCCTTGAAGCGCTCGCGGATGTCCTTCATGGGCTCCTGCAGCTTCTTCATCTTCGCCATGGATTTGTAGCTCTGATTGTAAAGCGGCACGAGTGGCAGCTTGACCAGAACCGTAAAGGCGAGGATCGCCCAGCCAAATGAGCCGACCACGCCCGACAGCCATTCCAGGGCATAGAAGAAAGGCTTGGTCAGGAAGAACGCCCAGCCCCAGTCAATCGCATCCACCATGCGCGGGATGCCGAGATCATTCTGGTAATGCTGCAGCACTTCGAAACGTTTTGCCCCGGCATAGATGCTGTTGGAAACTGTCTCGCTGGCTCCGGCCGCAAGGATCACTGGCGCCGTTTCTGCACGTACTTCAAGTCCGGCGCCGCGGGCGAGTTTGCGCTTGTCGACCATGCCGGCAAAGAAACGATCCTGCTCAGGCACAAGCGCCCCAAGCCAGTACTTGTCGGACAAGCCCCACCAGCCGCCCTGATCAGACGGAAACGTGCCCTCTTTCGTTTCACCCTTGATGTCTTTCAACTGGAACAGGGGTTTGTATTTTTTCATCCGCAATTCGTTGTTCACCACGCCCATCAGGCCAACATGGGCAATACCGCTTTGGCTGCCTGCGCCGGGATCGGTGACGTCAAGAAAACCCTTCCAGTCACCATGACGCTCAATCGAGCCAACCGGGCGCAGCTCACGTGGGGCGCCGGATGTATTGGTCACCGTATCGGTGAAGGTGAACATGTAATCGTCATCCACCGAAATCTCGCGGTCAATCGTCAGGCCATCCGTTTCCAGGCGCAGTGTGATCGGGGTGGAAGTTGTCAGAGCGCCCTCTCCCACTTGTTTCCACGGAGAGTTGCGGCCCGCGACCAGTTTGGAGCCATCCGCCCAATACCAGGTGGCAAAATAGCCGTACTCGCTGTTCTCCGGGCGGAACAGGCGGACTTCTTTCAGCTTCTCGACCGTGAGGAAGTGTTTCTTCAGGCTAAGGTCATCAATGCGGGAACCAGACAGGCGGATCGTGCCGTCGACAGAATCGCCATTGAAGGCGACCCGGGCATCCTCCTGAATGGCTTCCTCAACCGGTTTGATCTGTGAGACAGCCGGCACGCTGGAATCTGCGGTCGTCGCGGTCTGCTGTTCTGCCTGCTCAACCGCCTGCTGCGCCTCGAATTTCTTCTGCGCTGGCTTCATGATGAAGGTCTGATAGGCAAACACAAACACGATCATCGCGACCATGGCGATCAGGAAATTGCGCTGGTCTTCTTTTTCCATCTGCGGATCCCGGAAAATCTTTGTCAGCCCGACCGACTCGGCGGCGGGGGTTTAATCAGCGGCGAGGCTTATCAGCGCACTTTCCATATCGTCAAGCAAACGTGCCCAGCCAATCTCAGGCGTCTCCATACGTGCAATAAAGACATAATCCCACCCCGCTTTGCCATGCTGCGGCAAGAGAACACGCGCGGCTTCACGCAACCGGCGTTTGGCCCTGTTGCGGATAACGGCATTTCCGATCTTCTTGGTGGCGGTAAACCCGGCGCCGATATGGCTGCCAGCGACGTCCCCTCGCCTGGCGCGCGCCTGGATCACGAGTGCCTTGCGGCGCTCAGACTTTCCGTGGCGCACATAAAGAAATTGAGGCCGCACGCGAAGACGGGCGACCTCAATCTCGGAATTCTGCATTTCGCTGCTCATGGCCTGGCATCCGTCCTTTAAGTCAGACGGGGGCGGCCCCGCTCTTAAGCGGACAGCGACTTGCGGCCTTTGGCGCGGCGGCGCGCCAGCACCTTGCGGCCATTTTTGGTCGACATGCGGTCGCGGAAGCCATGGGTGCGCTTGCGGCGAAGGTTGCTCGGCTGGAATGTGCGTTTCATCGGTCTGCTCTGAAAGCTAAGTATCTCGGAAAGAGGGGCCAATACAGGCATGAATGGCCAAGGTCAAGCCATCTGGGAAGAAGAAGACAGCACATTCCTGCACGCCCCTGCGGCGTACTCTTTACATAACACAAGAGTCTCGCGCACTCTGCCAATGTGGGCGGGCGTAAAATTTTCGAAGAGGTCACATGCGGTTTCAGCGCTCTGCCGTTCTTTGTCTTCTTGCCCTGCTTGCCATTCCGGCGGCGGCGCGCTCCCAGACCATGGATTATGAGCATCTCGATGCCCGGCTGACCCGCCTGGCCGCAGATGAAGACATTGTCGGTCTGTCTGTCGCGGTGATCGAAGATGGCCGGATCGCCTTTGCAAAGGGCTATGGCGTCACCGAAATCGGCGGCGAGCCGGTAACGGGTGACACGGTGTTTCGCTGGGCGTCGCTCTCCAAAGGCGTGGCCGCGACAGAAATTGCCATTCTGGCCAGCCAGGCGCGCCTTAATATCACGGACACAGTCGGCAGCTTCAAGACCAGCCTGCGCCTGCCCGGCGGCGGCGAACAGCACGCGACTCTGGAAGATGTTCTCTCCCACCGTCTCGGCATTCTGCCCAATGCCTATGATACGCGCCTCGAAGATGGCTGGGCCCCCGCCAAAATCCGCGAAAGCCTGAAATTCCTGAAGCCCGTCTGTGCGATTGGCGAGTGTCACACCTACCAGAATGTCGCCTATGACAGCATCGCCGAAGTGGTCGAAGACGTCACAGGGTCCAAATATGCCGACGCCGTGCAGCGCTCCGTCTTCGTTCCGCTTGGCATGGCGACCGCCAGTATCGGCCGCAGCGGCCTGCAGGATTCACACTCCTGGGCCCGCCCCTACTCCAAACGCGGGCGCGTGCCTGGCCGCCCTCAGGAAAAAACCGTCAATGATGATTATTACCGCATCCCGGCCGCAGGCGGGGTCAATGGCTCGATCCGTGACCTGGCGCTCTACGCGCGCGCGCATATGGGCCTTGTACCGGACGTGCTGAGTGAAACAGCGCTCGACATGCTGCAAACACCGCGCATCTACACAAGGCGTGAACAGGCACGCATGTCCAGCCATTATCAGGGCACCGTGCGCGACGCCCGTTACGGGCTTGGCTGGCGGATCTACAAATATGGCGAGGCGGGGAAGCGCGTGGTCGGTCATCGCGGCGCTGTTGAGGGCTACCGCTCGTTCATCCTGTTTGATCCGGACCGCGATACAGGCGTTGTCATCCTGTGGAATTCCAGCGCCCGCCAACCCAATGGCATCGGTTTTGAGGTGATGGACATGGCCTATGGCCTGCCCTTCCATGACTGGATGGAACTCGACACACCCAAATCCGCTGCAGGCCACTGAAGCATCCCTCAGGCTGGCGTTAGCGCTACGCACGCAGACGTGAACGGATTTTTCCCGCGGGCCAGGCTATGCGTCAGTTACTTCTACTTTCGCCCCATACTAGGCACTTCATGACCCGTCCGATCCTGACCTTCGCAAAAGTCCTGTTCATAGGCTGCGTCCTGGCGCTTGGCGCTAGCCTGCCCGCCTCTGCGCAACATGCGCAGTGGACACGCCTATTGTCGGACTATGTCGAGCAGGGGGAAGACGGCGTGAATCGGGTCGATTACGCCGCCCTGAAGGCCAATCAGGCTGACCGCGCCGAGCTGGATGTCTACATTGCCCGCTTCGCGGAGATGGACCTGTCCGGCCGCGATGACGCAACTTTCGCCGCTTGGGCCAATCTCTACAACGCCGTCACCATGCGCTACATCGTGCAGCAATACCCGCTCGGCTCTATACGGGATGGCTATGTGTTCGGCGGTCCCTGGAAGAAGATCAAGGTCACGGCAGACGGAAGAGAAATCTCTCTTGATGGGATCGAGCATGATGTGCTGCGTCCGCGCTTCCAGGATCCGCGCGTCCACTATGCCATCAATTGCGCCGCCTGGTCCTGCCCGAACCTGCAGCCAGTCGCCTGGAAGGGCGATACACTGGACCGGGATCTGAATGCGGCCGCCCGCGCCTATATCAATCACCCTCGCGGGGTCCATGCCGGGCCGAGAGGCCTGACCGTCTCGACCATTTATGACTGGTTCGAAGACGATTTCGGCGGATCAAAAGCCGCCGTGATGCAACACCTGTTGGACTATGCTGAGCCCGATCTGGCCGATGCCATCCGCCAGACGCCGCGTATCCGGGGCTATGAATATGACTGGTCCCTCAATGAGGTTCGCCAGGAGACGAAACGATGAGTGAGACACCCAACACACCCCGTCCGATATGGCTGCGCATCTGGCCGCTTTATCTGATCGCCGCCGGTCTGATCGCAGCCTGGGCGCTCGGCGTCTTTGACTACCTCTCTCTAGAGACTCTGCGCCAGCAACAGGCCACACTGCGCGCCTTTGTCGAGGACCACCTTGTCCTCGCGATTGCAGCCTTCATCGGCATCTATGCCCTTACGACCCTGTTCATGATGCCCGGCGCCTTATGGGTCACAATCGCAGGGGGCTTTCTGTTCGGGCTGGTCGGCGGATCGCTGGCCACGATTGCCGGCGCAACCCTGGGCGCCAGCCTGCTGTTCCTCGCCGCCCGAACATCCTTTGGCGCATCCCTGCGCAAAATGGCGGGGGGCTATGCAGAGAAAGTCCGCACGGAATTTCAGGACAGTCCACTGGCCTACATGTTTGCCATGCGCTTTGTGCCAGCCATGCCCTTTGCTGTTGCCAATGTACTGCCGGCCATTCTGGGGGCAAAATTCCGGGATTATGTGATCACCACAGCCCTCGGCATTATTCCCGGTGTGGTGGCCTATACCTGGGTCGGCGCAGGGCTTGGCGCCACCTTTGCGCGGGGTGAAGACCCGGATCTTGCATCTGTGTTTCGGAACCTTTTACCGGCCGCGCTCGCTTTGGTGATCGTCTCCCTGCTCCCTGTAGCCTGGAAAAAACTGTTCCCCCGCAAGGCGGGCAAGATTGAGGAAGCTGCCTGATGCAAACCCGCAAATTTGACCTGGCTGTCATTGGCGCCGGCTCTGCCGGCCTGTCCGCGGCGGCTGGTGCTGCCCAGTTCGGCCTGTCTGTGGTGCTCTATGAAAAGGGCAAGATGGGGGGCGACTGCCTGAATTATGGCTGCGTGCCCTCCAAGGCCCTGTTGAGCGCCGCAAAGGCAGCCGCCTCTGTTCGCGAGGCAGAAAAATACGGTATCTCCGCGGGTACTCCCAGAACGGACTGGCAGAAGGTCAAAGCGCATATCCAGTCAGCCATCGAGACCATTGCCCCGGTCGACAGCCAGGAACGGTTTGAAGGTCTCGGCGTCACCGTCATCCGCGAGACAGCACGCTTTGAGGATAACAAGACGATCGCCTCAGACAGCACCCGCACCATTGCGCGGCGCATTGTAATCGCCACCGGGTCGCGTGCTTTTGTGCCCCCCATCGAAGGCCTCAGCGAAGTCCCCTATCTGACCAATGAGACCATATTCGATCTGCCTGAGCTGCCAGAGCATCTCATCATTCTTGGCGCCGGCCCCATCGGCATGGAAATGGCTCAGGCCTTTACGCGCCTCGGCAGCAAGGTCACAGTCGTAGAGAAAGATCTCGCCCTCAGCCGGTCTGACCCTGACCATGCCGCTATCGCCATCGACACGCTGAAGGAAGAAGGCGTCACGCTGCTGGAAGGGCACAAGGCTGTGCACGTCACGAGCAAGGGAAAAGATATTCACGTCCGCACAGAACGCCAGGACGGCTCGCCCACATCCGTGATTGAAGGCACGCATTTGCTGGTTGCGCTGGGCCGCCGCGCAGTTCTGGACGGGCTGGACTTGAAGAAAGGCAATGTCGATCATGACGAAACTGGCATTATCGTAGGCGACAATCTGCGCTCAAAATCCAATGGTCATGTCTGGGCTTTGGGCGACGTTGCAGGCCGCGAACAATTCACCCATGTCGCTGGCTGGCATGCCTCAGTCTTCAGCCGCCGCGCTTTCTTCAAACAGTTCACCGAGGCCACCAGTCTGCCCATTCCGGCCGTGACCTATACCTCCCCCGAAGTTGCGCAGCTTGGCATGACAGAAGCCGAAGCGACCGAATGCTATGGGGCAGAGGCGGTTTCCGCGCCGAGCTTCCCGTTCAGCGAGAATGATCGCGCCATTGCCGAAGGCAAGACGCTGGGCGAAGCCAAGCTGATCGTTCGCAAGGGCAAGCTGCTCGGCGCGTCGATCGTTGGTGAGGGGGCTGGCGATATCCTTCAGCTGGTCTCGGTTGCCATGTCAAACGGCCTGGACGTGAAGGATCTGACCAATTTTATCTCGCCTTACCCCACACGCGCAGAAGTGGTGAAACGCGCCGCCAATGCGCACTTCACAGACATTATCTTCGGGAAGGGCGCAAAACGTCTCGTCGGCTTGCTCCAGCGTATCCCCTAGGCTAGTTCAGGCGCGTGACCGAAACGCCTGACGCGCCCGTACCTCAGACTGCTGTAACCCGCGCTCCGGCGCGATGGTTCAACAGCCTGTCGTTTCGCCTGTTTGCGCTCACTGTCATCGCGATCCTGATCGTTGAGGCCTTCATTTTCGTGCCCAGCGCCTCCGGGTTTCGCATGGCCTGGTTAAATGAACGCGTGCAAGCAGCCCGTATTGCCGCTCTGGCCCTGGACGCCGCGCCCGAACGGTCTGTGTCCGAAGAACTGTCCCAGCAATTGCTGGAAAATGCTGCCGTGCTGGCCGTGGCCGAAACAGAAGACGAAATGCGGTTTCAGCTGCTCTCATCGCATATGCCGATGGACGGCAAGATGCATGCAGAAGATCTGCGCGACACCACACCGCTCAGCCGTGTTCTGGATGTGATGGGCGCCTTCTTCGCACCGGATGACCGCATCCTCGTCGTCACCGCTGTCGGGTCAGAGCCTGACCGGGTGATCGAAGTGGTCGTCCCGCAGGCTCCCATGAAAACCGCCCTCTATGCCTATGCACGCCGGATTGCGGGCCTGGCCCTGTTCATTGCTCTGGTCGCAGCCTCCATCATTTACATTCTGCTACACCTCCTCGTGGTGCGCCCCATGCTGCGCGTTACCCTCAGCGTGGAACAATTCCGTCAGGACCCTGGCGGCTGGACCAAACGGCTGCCACCCACCCACCGGAAAGATGAGATCGGCCGTGCCCAGAATGCCCTGTCCGAGATGGAGGGCGCGGTCGCCGACAGCTTCCGCCAGCGTGCCCATCTTGCCGAGCTCGGCATGGCCGTCGCCAAGATCAATCATGACCTGCGCAATTCCCTTGCCTCGGCGCAACTTGTTTCGGACACACTCGCGCGATCCGAAGACATCCGTGTACAGAAGGCTGCGCCTCGCCTGGAGCGGGCTCTGACCCGCGCGATCACGCTAGCAACGGAAACGCTAGACTATGGCAAGGCCACGCCACAACCAGCCGAACCGGATACGGTATACCTGAAGCAGGCGCTCGATGAGGCTGCCGACGAGGCGCTCGCCGCATGGCCGTCGGTTGAATTCATCAACAATGTGCACATGCTGGATCAGGTGACGGCAGACCCGGACCATTTGCACAGGATAGCCGCGAATATCATCCGCAATGCAGCTGAAGCGATGACGGCAGCGGGCTCTGCCCCTTCCCGTATATTCGTCAGCTCAGAGAATAATCAGGTTGAGTTTGCAGATACGGGTCCGGGCCTGCCGCAAAAAGCCGCTGACAATCTTTTCACGCCTTTTGCGGGTACAGCGCGCCAGACAGGCACAGGACTCGGCCTCGTCATCGCGCGGGAACTGGCCGAAGCCATGGGCGGCAATCTGGAACTGGCCTTTACAGGGCCTGAAGGATCTGTTTTTCGATTGACCCTTCCGCCAAAGACCTGACATTTTATCGTCATTATCCCGTGTTGCGGGAACCAAACGCCCCTTATGCGCATTAGTCCATCAGTAAGCTGGATGGACCCTATGACCCCCGAGACGATTGTTTCTGCTTGTGTTTCTGCTGGTGCGGCCTCAATTGCCGGCCTCGCCGTCATTCTGCAACCTGCCCTGCCCGAACCGGACATCAAAGCCGTCGATTATTTTCAGGAAGCGGACTATGCGATCTTCGATCATGACTTTGCCCTGAAGGGCCGGTCGTGCGAAGTCGGTATTCAGAAGAAAGGCATATGCCTCGCAGACTCCCCCATCGAGGATCACATTGTACCTGGCATGATTCTTCCGTCGCAAATGCCTGCAACCTCCGCAGAGTTTGCCATTATCCTTGAAGCTCCCCTGAAGAAAACGGAACTTCAAACCGTGCGGTTTGGCCACCGGCTTGCCCTATTGAATCCAAACACACGCGAGGTGATTGATGTCATGGACCTGGACGCGCAATCCTTTGCCGAAGCGCAGGATCTGAACCGCGAAAAGGCCGATATCATAGACGCAGACGATCAGACCACCTGATCGGTCGCCCATCACCTTCCCATTAAAAAAGCCAGCCCGCGGGCTGGCTTTAATTCTTCTCGGATGGAACCGATCAGTTCAGTTCATCTTCAACATCGTCGGCAGCATCATCAATTTCTTCACCCATTTCTTCTGCAGGGCCGTCATTGGTGTCACAGGCAGCAAGACCAAAAGCGCCCAGACCAAGTAGAATTGCAATAATTGGTTTTTTCATATCCAAAGCTCCTCTTTATCTGCCTCCACAATGAAGGCGTCCACATGCCAACGCACCAATGCCAAGACGGTTCCGAAACCTCATGCCTGTCCATACGCCCTATATCCCGCCTTCCGATCCGCTTACTTTTCTTCATGTGGATGAATGGCTGATTGTAGCTGACAAGCCAGCCGGCCTTTTGTCCGTGCCCGGACGCGGCCCTGAAAAAGCCGATTGTGCCCGCAGCCGGGCTGAAGAAGCTTTTCCGGGTGCCCTGACAGTCCATCGCCTCGACATGGCAACTAGCGGCCTGTTGCTGTTTGCCCGCACGCCGGACATTCAGCGTGCCCTCTCAATGGCGTTCGAACAGGGTCAGATTGAGAAGGCCTATCTGGCAGATGTCTGGATGGGGCCGGAGGAGGCATCCGGCCTTATTGATCTGCCCCTCATCGCAGACTGGCCAAACAGGCCCCGCCAGAAGGTCGATCACGACATTGGCAAACCCAGCCAGACACGGTTTGAAGTCATCGACCGCCATGCCGCCGCCTCCCGTGTGAAGCTTACCCCGCTGACCGGCCGCTCTCACCAGCTGCGTGTGCACATGGCAGAGCTTGGCCACCCAATCCTGGGAGACCAGCTTTACGCGCATGATGTGGCACGCAATATGGTGCGGCGCCTGCATCTTCATGCCAGCGAGTTGGGCTTTCGTCATCCGGGGACAGGCGACACGATTCATTTCACCGCGCCCTGCCCCTTTGAAGTCCCTTGACCGTGCGCGAGCTCCGTATTATCGTTTTTCGATAATTCCAGGGAGTTGCCCATGCTACGCGCCGAGATCGTTCGCCTGTCCATGCACCATGTTGATATCAAGATCATCATGGAGGATCGCATGCATGTTCTCCAATGGCGGCGGAATCTGCTGTGGGACGAAGTTTTGTTGAATGGAAAGCGTCAAGCCTCCAGCCATGGTCTGTGGGGCCGGGAAAAGGTCTATGGTCTTGTGTTCGGGCGCGACGAGGAAGGTCGCGGTGGTGAACAGGTCATGCTGCTGCTGGACACCGGGGCCCACAATGACTGGGCGCTCGGCAACACGCATGTGCGCGGCGTGCGTCTTGAAGCGCGCGATGGCCCGCTTGTTTCCTATGGATCGCTTGATCCCAAGGCCCTTGAAAAGCCGGCCACATTTGCCGACTGGATGAAAAAGACGATGGGCATGGAATGGGGCGGCCAGTCAGATAGCCGCCCCAATTAAATGTCTAAATCTGGTTTGTATTAAGATGCGCGCTGATCGTAATTTACCGGCACCAGACGCACGGTCGCCTTGCGGTTCAGCGGTTCGGCATAGCCATTCACAGCATAGGCGCGGGCCTCACCTTTGGGCTCAATACCAATTTGGCCTGCCGTGATGTTACGAGCCTTAAGGCCTTCAACAACGGCTTGCGCGCGCTGATCAGAGACTTTGCGGTTCAAATCCACCGGGCCTGCGGCATCGCTATGGCCGGTCACTTCGATACGGGCATAGCGGCAATCGCTGAGATCATCGGCGACGGCATCCAGAACAGCATCGGCCTGATCACCAAGGCGGGTCACACCTCGCTCAAAATAGATGGTGAATTCTTCGGTCGTGCAGGCCTTCGGGGCATCCTTGTAAATGACAGGGTTCTGCGGCGGGGCTGGCAGTTCTGCATGGGCTGCCATCGTTGCAGTTACAGCAGAGGCCAGTGTCAGGCTCAGAATTTTCATGGCGAGCTCCTTTTGGGTCAGCTATCCCTTGGAAAACGCCACTTGGCCCCGCCGGTTCCCTACAATCTTTTCTTCGTGCGACCTTCATGGGCCCGGGCAGAGGCTGGATCGGTCGGCCAGTCATGCTTTGGATAGCGTCCGCGCATGTCTTTTGCCATGTCCACATAGCCCGCCCGCCAGAACCTGCCGAGATCCTGTGTCGTGGCCACTGGCTTCATGCCTGGCGACAGCATTTCCACCGTCACCGGCACCCTTCCTGCGGCCAGGTTCGGGTGCTCGCTAAGCCCATAAAACGCCTGCGCCCGCGCAGAGACGAGCGGCGCGCGATCATCCAGATAGTCGACCCGCGCCGTCTGACCGGACGGCAGTTCCAAATTCAGCGGCGCATCCTTGCGCAGCGCTTCCTGTATCGGCCATTCGAGCCCCGCCATCAGCGCCTCTCGCACCGCATGCGGCGGCGGCACGCTGGCCCCTTGACGCTTCAGCAGGGGCAAAAGCCACTCTTGCGCAGTCTCGGCCAGGCCCTTCAGACTCATGCCTGCTGCCTCGATACAGCCTACCCCTTCCAGCATGCCGAGACGCGCCAGAGTCTCCCTTACGACATCTTCTGCACCGATTGCGGCAAATCCCTCTTCGCGAATAGCCTCCAGCATCGCCGCCGCGCAGGTTTCCGCTTTCGGCTTCGGCAGCGGCGCTTCGGACAAGACAATCGCGCCCAGCGCCTTCACCCGTCGCGCCGAGAATTTGCCGGTCTTCGGGTCAAAGCTCGCGCGGTCTTCAGACACAACGCCGCCAATCTCCAGCGCCACCGCCTCTTCAATCGGCATGGCCAGAGAGATGCGCGCCTCTTTTGCTGCTCCGCCCAGATCGGCAATCACCAGCCAGTCATGCTTTGCCAGCGCATCCGTGTCCGGCAACATCGCGGCACGCCCGGAGGCCATGAGATAGCTGCCACCGCTGCCCGGCCGCTTGCGGGCAATCTGGTCCGGCCAGGCCCGCGCCAGCAATTTCGCCATGTCTCCGCCGGGATCTGCACCCTTGCCCCAGCTTTTTGCCTGCGCCTTCAGGCTGCGGGCGCGCGGAGAGCCATCCTTGCGAAATCCGGCCAGCCTGTCCCGCAGGTCGGGCGAAGTCCCACCCATGCCCCGCTCCCCGGCGAGCGCCGCAATTTCCGCGGCCAGCGCGCGCTCTGCGGGCGTCGGCGCACTTACGACCAGCGCCCCGAGACGCGGCGGCAGGGGTAAACGCGCCATTTCTGCCCCTAAAGGCGTAAGGCCTCCCTCCCGATCCAGCGCGCCGAGCGTAACCAGCAGATCCTGAGCGGCTTTCAGCCGCCCGGCAGGAGGTGCATCCATCCAAGTGAGGCGCGCAGCATCCCGCTCGCCCCATTCAGCCAGCGCCAGCACAAGGCCCGACAAGTCACTTTTCAGGATTTCCGGCACCGGCGCCGGCATCAGGCCCCGCGTCGCGGCCTCATCCCATAACCGATAGCAGACCCCCGGCGACAGGCGCCCTGCCCGACCGCGGCGCTGATCGACCGAGGCGCGGGAGGCCTTGACTGTGGAGAGCCGCGTGCCGAGCCCGCCAACGGCATCCTCCGCGACACGCGACAGACCGGAATCGATGACGATCCGCACGCCCTCAATGGTCAGCGCGCTTTCGGCTATATCCGTCGCCAGCACCACTTTGCGGGTGCCTTCTGGCGCAGGAGACACAGCCGCGTCCTGCTCTGCCGGGGTCAATGCGCCAAACAAAGGGATAATGCGGATGTTCTCGGGCAGGCCATCCAGTTGGTCCGCCGTGCGCAGAATCTCACGCGCCCCGGGCAGAAAAGCCAGAATAGACCCGTCTTCCTCTTTTAGCGCCTTACGAATGGCCGCCGGCATTCGGTCCTCGATCCGCTCACGGTCCTGAGAGCGGCCCAGATAGCGCGTCTGGACCGGATATTGGCGTCCTTCACTCTCCACAATAGGGCATTCCAGCACTCTGGATACGTTTTCCGTATCAAGCGTAGCCGACATGATCAGGAGTCGCAGATCATCCCGCAACGCGCCTTGGGTTTCCATTGCTAGCGTAAGTCCCAAATCCGAATTCAGGCGACGCTCGTGAAATTCGTCAAAAATGACTGCGCCGACACCGCTCAATTCAGGATCAGACAGGATGCGCCGCGTAAACAGGCCATCCGTGATCACCTCAACACGCGTCGCACCAGAAACTTTCCTGTCCACTCGCGTGGTCAGGCCCACGGTCTGTCCGAGCTTCTCTCCCAGGGAGTTCGCCATTTGCTGCGCGGCCATGCGCGCCGCAATGCGCCGCGGCTCCAGCATGATGATGCGGCCCTCGATAACCGGAGGCTCTCCCAACAGGCCCGCCAGCGCCAATGGCACCCGTGTTGTCTTGCCCGCTCCGGGCGGCGCCGCCAGCACAAGACGCGCATGATCCCGCATGGACGTCCGGATTTCGGCCACAACATCATCAATAGGGAGGGAAGGGAAACCGTTTTTCACGCAAAGCCTGATAGGCGTTTCGACCCGTAGCTGGCAAGCTGCAGTAAGTTCAGACTCGCAATTGCCATTACGCACAGTCCACCCTACCGTCGCGCGCAACGAATGGGGCAGGAGTCTACTTCAATGAAATGGTGGTTCGGAATTGATCTCTGGCAGCGCGTAATCGCGGGCTTAGTGTTAGGGGCCCTTGTTGGCCTCGGCCTGCGATACGGCATGGGCGCCGAAGCGGCCGGAGATATCGTCAGGACCTGGGCAAAGCCCTTCGGCGATGCCTTCATCAACCTGATCAAGATGCTGGTTGTCCCGCTGATCTTCACCACGCTGCTATCCGGCGTGCTGGCGATGGGAGACCCGAAAAAGCTCGGCAGTCTCGGGGGCCGCGCCTTGATGATGTATATGGGCACGACGGTTGTCGCCGTCAGTTTCGGCCTGCTGATGGGAACGATCATCCAGCCCGGCGCCGGCTTTGATCTGTCCATCGCCTCTGCCGCAGACATTGCCGAGGCCAAGGCGCGCCTAGACGCGAACCCACAGCCTGGCAGCGTGGGCGAACAGCTGATGCACACGCTTCTGTCCATCATTCCAACGAACCCGGTCGCCGCATTGGCCAATGGGGATGTGCTTCAGATCATCTTCTTCTCCATCATGCTCGGCATAGGCATTTTGATGTGCGGGGAAGCCGGAAAGCCGCTCGCCAATGTCATCAACAGTGCGGCTGAAGCCGTCATGAAGCTGACCCTGATTGTCATGGAAACCGCTCCCTTTGGCGTCTTTGCGCTTATGGCCTGGGTGCTGGGCGAGCGCGGCTTGGATATTCTCATCTTCCTCGGAAAGCTGACGCTGACGCACTATATTGCCTGCGGCCTGCATATTCTGATCACCTATGGCCTGATCATTCGCGGGGGCTTGCGCCTACCGCTGCTGCCTTTCTTCCGCGGCGCGGTGGATGCCCAGGCTCTGGCCTTCTCGACATCATCTTCCAACGCAACGCTGCCGATGACGATCGCCTGCGCCACGAAGAACCTCGGCATTGGCAAGCCGGTCGCCTCTTCTGTCCTGCCGCTCGGCGCAACGATCAATATGGATGGTACCGCGCTCTATCAGGGCGTCATCGCCCTGTTCGCCGCCCAGGCCATGGGCACGCCGATGACCGCCAGCATGTATGTCACCATCATCTTGATGTCGACGCTGGTATCCATCGGCACCGCCGGCATCCCGTCCGTCAGCCTGTTCCTGGCAGCCACCACACTCAGCGTGATCGGCGCAACGCCGGAGCAGATCGTGGTCGTGATCGCCGTCCTCTTCCCGTTTGATCGCATCCTCGACATGATGCGCACCGTTACCAATGTGACCGGGGACCTCACCGTCGCCACCGCCGTCGCGAAATGGGAAGGTGAGTTCGACGAGGAAGTCTTCCGCGCAAGAGATCCGGTCTGATCGGCTACAGATTTCTGGAACTTCAGGCCTGTCAGGGCATTGTGACGCCATGACAGGCCTGAAACCTTATGCTGCGACGGCAGCCCTCTCCCTGATCATCATCACAGCTCTCGCCCTCGGCGTGCAGAATATCTGGCCCCTGGACCATCTGGATCGGGCGATCACCGACCAGATTGCAGATTTGCGCACACCGCTGCTGAATGAGGTGATGCTGGTTATCACAGCACTGGGGGATTCGCGCTTCCTCATCCTGGTCAGCCTCGTGACCATCGGCGCCTTGCTGATTGCCCGCGCCTGGAAAGAAGCGGGCCTGTTTGCCACCGCCTTCCTCCTCACGCCGCTCATCGTTAAGCTGATCAAATCCACCATCGCCCGTCCTCGTCCGACGGTGGACCTTTATGGCGGTGTGGAATCCTTCAGCTTTCCCAGCGGCCATACCACCAATTCCGCGCTGATCTATGGCGCGCTGGCCCTGCTCTCCATGGCGGTGTTCAAGCGTCTGCCGGGCCGCCTGTTGGCCGTGGCCTTTGCCACCCTTGCCGTCATGATCGCCCTATCGCGAATCTATCTCGGGGCCCATTGGCCAAGTGACACGCTGGCAGGCCTCGCCCTGGCCGCGCTGATGCTGACCGCCATTGCCGCGCTGACCGAAGGCGACCGCCTGCCGAATGCCGCACGCCATGTGCCTGTCGCGTTGATGCTCCTGACGCTGGCCTTTCCGCTTTATCTCTTCATCGCGCTGCCCCATGCACGGGAGCTGTATACAGCCCTGCACGCGCAATAGGTCTCGCCCGGCCCGGCCAATCGCGCTAAGCGAGGCGCGATGTTAACCCGGCGCAAGATCCTCTCCCTCGCCACGCCCGTGATCCTCGCACAGGCCGCGACCGCCACGACCGGCGTCGTCGATACAGCCATTATGGGCCGTTTTGGCGACAAGTCAGATCTCGCCGCCGTGGCCATCGCCGCGGTCGCCTTCAGCTTCATCTATTGGGGCTTTGGCTTCTTGCGCATGTCGACAACCGGCCTCACCGCACAGGCAAATGGCGGCGGCAACATTGCGGAATCGCGCGCCATCCTGCTGCGCGCCCTGCTGATGGGTGCAGGCATAGGCGCGGCCCTGTTTCTGGTCTCCCCCCTCTTGAAACTCGGTATCTTCGCAGCCTTCCATGGCACTGAGACGGTCGAGACACTGGCGGGGGGATATTTCAATGCCCGCATCTGGGGCGCGCCGGCCTATCTGATGGGCCTTGCCGTCACCGGCTGGATGCTCGGCACGGGCAAGACAGGCCAGATGCTGGCCTTTCAGATCGTGATGAATGGCGTCAATGCCGGGCTCGACACCTGGTTCGTCGCGAGGCTCGATTGGGGCCCGGCAGGGATCGGCGCCGGCACAGCGATTGCCGAATGGGTCGCACTGGTCTTCGGCCTCATCCTGGTTGCCCCGGCCTTTCGCGGCCATGCCCGCCTGCTGGACCGCGCCAGGCTGACCGCGCTATTCGCCGCCAATAGAGACATCATGATCCGAACGTTGGCGCTGCTGTTCTGCTTTGCCTGGTTCGTCCGTTCCGGCACGATGATTTCCACGGCCATCACCGCAGGCAATGAGGTTCTCCTCCAATTCATCACGGTCGCCGCCTTCGTGCTGGACGGGTTTGCCTTTGTCGCAGAGAAGGAGGCCGGCGAAGCCTATGGCGCGCGCGATAGCAAGCGCCTCGCCCGGGCCATGCGCCTGACGACGGAGTTCGCGCTGCTTTCCGGCGCGGCTATCTCTCTTGCCTATTGGTTGGGGGGCGGCTGGATCATCCAGATATTCATCCGCGATCCCGAGGCCCGCGCCGCCGCGCTCGCCTATCTGCCCTGGTGCGCAGCCGTGCCGCTTCTGGGCATCGCCGCCTGGCAGCTGGACGGGCTTTTCCTCGGCACCACACAAGGCCGCGCCCTGCGCAATGCCGGCATCCTCTCCGCCATCCTTTATATTGGCGCAGACCTGATGCTGCGCCCTCAAATGGGCAATGCAGGCGTGTGGACCGCTTTTCTGCTGATGTACCTTTTCCGCGCCACTGCACTCGGGCTTTATGTGCCCGGCCTGTTCAGAGATCTTTCCCGACCGCCTCGGCCAGCGTCGTAAACCCGTCCGCCTGCAACAGGCTGACCAGTTCCCGATTGATCCGCTCGGCCAGTTCCGGGCCCTCATAGACGAGTGCGGAGTAAAGCTGCACTGCATGCGCTCCGGCTCTGATCTTGCGATAGGCATCCTGGCCGCTCGCGATGCCGCCCGCGCCAATCAGATCGAACTCACCTTTCAGTTCCCGTGCAAACGCCTTCAGAACCTCCGTAGACGGCTCCATCAGCGGAACACCGGAAAGCCCGCCGGTCTCGCCCTTGTCGGCGCTTTGCAGACTGTCCGGACGCGCCAGCGTCGTGTTCGAAACAATCAGGCCTGACAGCCAGTCCCCTGCCCCGCGCACAACGCCGCAAATATCCCTGATCGCCTGTGGGTCCAGGTCCGGCGCCACTTTCAGGAAGACAGGCTTGTCCGCACGCTCTGCCTTGCCGCATGCCATCAACAGTGCCTCCAGAGAGGCCTTGTCCTGCAGACCGCGCAGACCCGGCGTATTGGGAGAAGAAATATTGATCGTGATATAGTCCGCATGGGGCGCAACAGCCGTCACGCCCGTAACATAATCGGCAATCCGGTCATCGCTTTCCTTGTTGGCGCCGACATTCGCGCCAATCGGCACTTCGCCCTTATAGATCTTCAGATTGCCAACAAAATAGTCGAGCCCCTCATTGTTGAAGCCCATCCGATTGATCACCGCGCGGTCTTCGCTGAGGCGGAACAGGCGCGGCTTCGGGTTTCCCGGCTGAGGTCGCGGCGTCACCGTTCCGCATTCGACAAAGCCAAAGCCGTATTTGGCCATCGCTGCCGGCACATCGCAATTCTTGTCAAACCCGGCGGCCAGCCCCACAGGGCCAGACAAGGCAAGGCCAGACTTTGGCAGCTTCACCGCCAGTACCGGATGCGTCGCGGGCGGACGCAGGGGCACACCTATACGCGTCTTCAGCAGACGGATGGTTGTTGTGTGCGCCAGTTCCGGCGGCAACATCTTGATGGCGGCAACGCCAAGATCGGTCAGGCTCATGCGATCAAATCCTTCGGCATGATGGGGGCCCCACCCTCTGCCAGCGTCAGGCGCCAGACGGCATCCGCCTTTGAAATACGCAGCAGGGCATAAAGGTGCGGGAACATTTGTCCCCCCCGGCTGTTTTCCCATTTGAGGGGCGGCAGGCGGTCCACCGGGAATCTCACCAGGCGCACATCTTCCTGCCCCGAAAAGTACAACCGCGCCGTCTCCGCAACCTGCGCAGCGGTCGAGAGGTGCACATAGCCGTCATCCCGGTCCAGCGGCACATTGGTCGCCCCGGTCTGTTCAGCTTCACGCCATTGCTCGTCCGTCAGCAATTTGAAGACATGTGTGTCATCCATGATCTGCGTTTCAGCAGGCTTTGACGCCAGGCGCAATCCGTGTTGACGTCATATCCTGCAGGGGATGAAAATGGCTGGCAGTATCGAAACATCTGAGCATCATGATTTGCGTCTGCCGACCGGCCGCACTGTTGGGGAAGAAATTGCCGGCTTCAACCGCTTCTCACGCCTGATGGATTCCCGTTTCAAACTCGCCGGGGTTCCGATCGGGCTGGACGCCATTATTGGGGTTGTGCCGGTTGCAGGGGATGCCGTCACCGGGGCCATGGGCCTTTATGCACTGGGCACAGCCGCGCGCCTGAAACTTCCCATCACCGCGCACATTCACATCATCTGGAATCTCATCGCGGATGCGGCCATTGGCGCCGTGCCGTTGGCGGGTGATGTCTTTGACGTCTTCTTCCGCTCACACCGCAAGAATTTCCGCGTCGTGGAAAAGCATCTCATCAAACGCGCCCGCAAGCATGAGGCCGAACTGGCCGTTGAATTGGCCAAAGCCTCAAACGTCTGAACCGGGCCGGTCTGTCGCGCGGGAGATCAGCCAGTCGCCCTTGCCGGATTCGCAGGCGGCAAACCGTCCCCGTTCCGCGCCCGGAATGGCATAAGCAATATCGCGGCACGTGACCGGCACCCGTTCTGCTGCCGTCTCGACGGACCGCTGCATGGCATCAGAATGGCTGACGCTATAGCTGACCGTGCGGATCACAGGACGGTTCACATCGCGGATCAGCGTCTGCTCCATAAAGATTTCCACCTGTCGGCCATCTGGCGTCACCAAGATGGAGCGGCTGCCATCCTGCGCGCCATTCACCAGTTCAAGAAAATCTGCGCGCAGCGGGTCCAGCGCCTCTTCCGTAAACGTCACATCCGACGCTACCTGAACACGGCGGACAATGAAATCCTCCACCTTTTGAGACGTCTGCTCAACCGGCGCTGCCATGCCCCTAGGGCGGTCAAAGGCGCGCACACCTGCCGTTGTTGCCGTCAAAATCTTTGGCGCGCTGCGCTCTGTCGGTGTGGCAGCCGCCAGTTGCAATGGCTTGGCAGGCTTCATTGAGGCGGGTTTAGGCACCGCACCGGTATAGGTAACAAAATTGATCGCGGCCCGGCGGCTCGCTTCCGGCATAGGTGCGGGTGCTATTACCTGAATGGAGGCCGGCTTCAAAGACGCAGGCTGCGGGAGGTCCGTGATCCCGACCGCAGAGACCAGCCGCGCATCTTCCTCCGGCACAGCAGATACCTGAATGATTTCAGGAGCCGTGGGCTGCGTCTGAGCAGCCAGACCCGCCTGCCGGCGCATTTCTTCCTGAATGGCCTGTTTCGCGGCAATGTCCGCACGGCGCATCGCGTCTACTTCAGCCGCGCGGCGAGCATCCAGTTCGGCCAGGCGGCGCGTTTCGGCCTCTGCCTCGGCCAGACGACGCGCTTCCAGCTCTTCCAGACGCCGGGCTTCGGCTTCAGCTTCGGCAACGCGGCGGGCCTCAAGTTCTGCCTGACGCAGGGCCTCGGCCTCTGCCACGCGGTGGGCTTCCAGCTCCGCCAGGCGTTTCTTTTCGGCGGCTTCCTCAGCCAGCCGTGTCTCACGGGCGGACTGGGCCAGCTGCTGCTCTTCTGCCAGACGCGCGGCTTCTGCATCGGCAATCGCAGCAGCGGCGCGGCGCTCGGCCTCTTCAGCGGCTTTCGCCTCGGCCCGTGCGCGGGCAGCTTCAGCCTCTTCCTGGCGTGAAGCAATTTCAACGGCGAGACGCTTGTAATCAAACCAGGGCTGGCTCTCGGCGCCGACCGGCTCAGACGCCGCTGCCAGCGCCAGAGCGGACGTCTGCCCTGCCCCCGGTCGTGCGTCCGCCTGTCCGCCCAGTGCAGAGCCCGTCTGCGCCAGCTTTATATCACTGCCACCTGCCTCGCCTGATCCTGCATCGCTCGGATCATCCTCATGCAGCGCCGAGTCCGCCGCCATGACCGACAGGCCTGCCAGGCCCAGCACAGCCAGACCGGCAAACGCGATTTGCGACACATCGCCCAGACGTGTCCGCACGCCGGCCTCATCATCGTCATGTCCGCCCCCGGAGAGGCCCGCCTTGCCCTTCGCGGCCAGCGGCAGGGCGCCTGCCGAAATGGAACTGAGGGGCGTGCGCTTCAGCACCATGTCCGGCACTTTTGGCAGGGCGAATGTCATTTTCAGCGGTGCGCGCTCTGTCTGTACGGCGCACGGCGGCTGCACCGGGCTGACGGCACGCGGGGCGCGGGTGACGCGGCCTTCTTTCAGCGCCGGATAGCGAATGCCCGAATCAATCGCCAGAGTAGATTGCGGCCGTGTGGCCTTGCGGGCTTCCAGGCGCTCGCGGAACGAGCCACGCGCGGCGGCTTCGGCCTGTTGCCGCGCGGCCTTTTCCGGGCGGGATGCCCCGTCAGACCTGCGCTCCCGGCCCCGAAGCATGGGAGTCGTTTCATGACTTTCTGTCAGTCTCGTCTCGAACATCTCAATACCCCTTCGGCCATTGCCTTTGCCTGTCTGGCATCAGGCTTAATGCGTCCACCTTTCATATTAACTAATTAACCAAGCCAAAACCATCCCCTTGATCCCAGAGCGACGCTTGTCAGCGCCTCAAATGGACCTTATGGCAACACCCGTTGCGCGCGTGCACAAGAAAGGTACAGCCCCATGGCCAAGACAGGTTCCGCCCCGAAAAAAGTCGTCCTCGCTTATTCCGGAGGGCTCGACACATCGATCATCCTGAAATGGCTGCAGACCGAGTTCGGCGCGGAAGTCGTGACTTTCACGGCAGACCTCGGCCAAGGCGAAGAATTGGGCCCGGCCCGCGAAAAGGCGCTCGCCGCCGGCGTGAAGCCGGAAAACATCTTCATTGAGGATGTCCGCGAAGACTTTGTGCGCGATTATGTCTTCCCCATGTTCCGTGCGAACGCCGTCTATGAGGGCGTCTACCTGCTCGGCACCTCCATCGCCCGGCCGCTGATCGCCAAGCGCCAGATCGAGATTGCAGACATGGTCGGCGCCGACGCCGTCTGCCATGGCGCGACCGGCAAGGGCAACGACCAGGTCCGCTTCGAGCTTGGCTATTACGGCCTGAACCCGGACATCAAGGTCATCGCCCCATGGCGCGACTGGGATTTCAAATCCCGGACGGACCTGCTGAAATTCGCCGAATCCCACGGCATCGAGATCGCCAAGGACAAGCGCGGCGAAGCCCCCTTCTCCGTCGACGCAAACCTGCTGCACTCCTCCTCCGAGGGCAAAGTGCTGGAAGACCCGGCCGTGGCTGCGCCGGAATTCGTCCATATGCGCACAATCGCGCCGGAAGACGCGCCGGACGAGCCGGAAATCATAACCATCGGCTTTGAGAAGGGCGATGCCTGCTCCATCAATGGCGAGGAGATGAGCCCCGCCACGCTGCTCACCGCGCTGAACGCCTATGGCAAGAAGCACGGCATTGGCCGTCTGGACCTGCTCGAAAACCGCTTTGTGGGCATGAAGTCCCGCGGCATCTATGAGACACCGGGCGGCACCATCCTGCTCGTCGCCCATCGCGGCATCGAACAGGCCACGCTCGACAAGGGCGCCGCGCACCTGAAAGACGAGCTGATGCCGAAATATGCAGAGCTTATCTATAATGGCTTCTGGTGGAGCCCGGAGCGCGAAATGCTGCAGGCCGCCATCGACCATTCCCAGCGCTATGTTTCCGGCGAAGTCACGCTGAAGCTCTACAAGGGCCAGGCCTATCTGATCGGCCGTTCAAGCCCCTATTCGCTGTACTCGGAAAAAATCGTCACCTTCGAAGACGACCACGGCGCCTACGACCAGAAAGACGCCGAAGGCTTCATCAAACTGAACGCTTTGCGGTTGCGGTTGCTGGCTGGGAGAGACCGGAAGTTTGGGAAGAACAGCTAATGCATGCCATTTGGGACTCCTTCAAAAAGGGTTTCAAAGACTATTATTTTTGGCTGGCACGCGTCACGCCCGATTGGGACTTCATAAAAACGTTTTTTAAATCCCCACTGTTCAATGTGGTAGCACTTCTTCCCATACTTGGTTTCCTGATTGTTCAGATTGGCACGCTAACTGAAGTTATTGCAGATAGCGGAAAATATTCTGAATTCATCAGAATGTGCATAGAACGTATCGTTGGGGTCTATTGGGGCTCGTACTATTATCTTACCGCATACGTGGTGTACCTTTGGGGTCCCCCACCTATGGTGCGATCCTCAAAAGACGCGGATGATTTTCTTGACTACGTCCAGAAGAAGAACACACCGCGCCTAACAATAAGCCTCATCTTTCAGGCAGCGGAAAGCAAGGCACTCTTCGGAAGTTCAAGTAAGGAAACCGAGGAATTCGTTGATTGCGTTCGAAATTGGATCAGGCGCGTGCTAGATCTGAGTGAAGGCGAAATAGATCATACCAGAGAAACCAAATACATTTTGGGGAGAATTTCTGGAACGGTCGAATTTGACCCAAACATTCAGACCGAGATATCGACCTTCAGACATTTGCTTCTCGATCTTTCCGTAAGAAGACATAAAGAGGATCCTTGGATTCAGGAACTCAATGACAATATCGGTAATATTTTCTATCGAGAAAACGTAAGGAAGCCTGACTTCAGCCGACTCGTATGTTTGTTTGTGATTTCTTTGGGCACGTTGCACATATTTGGCTCTGTCATTCTAAATCATATAAAAATCGCGAGCTCTTACTGACTTCATTCGCTCGCCTGGCTGCCACCTCCCCTCCCGCGTCACCCCCGACCGCGTAGCGGTCTGGGGGCCCAGCTCTGAACGGCGCAGCCGGGCGCGTCACACGCGGTGGAAGGTGTAAGCGCGGTGGAAAGCACACGTACAATCGCGACGTGACATACTTGTGGTGGCTTTCAGTGATGGGTCCCCAGATGGCCTGCTGCCATCGGGGATGACGCTTGGGGGAAAGGGTTGATCTTCACCGCGCGCGCCGTTTCACTACAAAAGGGGCAAAAAATGGGGGAACGCGCATGGCGAATGAGGATCGCATCATTGCCGTCTACATGATGGCGAACCGGAAGAATGGCGCGCTCTATACCGGCGTCACGTCAAACCTCGTCGGACGCATCTGGCAGCACAGGGAAGGCATTTTCCGCGGCTTCACGCAGAAACATGGCTGTAAGACGCTCGTCTGGTATGAGGTGCACGAATGGGTTGAGGGCGCGATTGCCCGCGAGAAATCGCTCAAATCCTATCGCCGCCAGAACAAGATCAACCTGATCGAAGCGAAAAACCCGCACTGGAAGGATCTCTGGTTCGAGATCACGGGTTAATCCCTTGCCCCCCCTTGCCATTCCCTTCCTCGTGCGCCACATCACGTGGATGATTATTCGTCCCTACACTCCCGCTGATCTCCCCGCCCTCTATGCCATCAATCAGGCCGGTACGCCCGGTGTGGGGCATGAGGATTCGCCGGAGGGACTGAAGCGCTGGTTCGATGTCGGCACCTGTCTGGTCGCCGAGGATGAGAACGGCCAGCCGCTCGGCTTCATCAATTTGATCGAGCCCGGCACCATGGCCTATGCCAGCGATAATCTCCGCTGGTTTGAACGCTGGATGGCAGAGGAACAGGCAAGCCTGCGCTATGTGGACCGCATCGCCGTGGCAGAGGCCGCGCGCGGCCTGCGCATCGGCCAGCACCTCTATGAAGCCGCCTTCGAGCTGGCCAAAGGCCGGGACTGGATCGGCGCCGAAGTGAATACGGATCCGGATAATCCGCTCTCCCACAAATTCCACGCCCGCATGGGCTTCGTCCGCGTCGGCGAGAAACGCTACAAACCGGATTACGCAGTCGCCTACTACGCCCGCAAACCCTGACGCGCCGGTCACGGGCCCGCCCTGTGGACACAGTCCCGCCAAGCCCCCTCCCAGTAAGTCGAATCCGTCTGATAGGCGCCCAAGCCATACTT
>NZ_AWFA01000090.1 GCF_000682675.1 Hyphomonas pacifica
CAAATGCGGGACCATTTGGGGCTCAGGTCAGAAGCACGAGCGTGGGCTGGGGGGATTGGGCCTCCTCCTGTCCGACAAATCTTCCTACGCCGCAGATACCTGCGAAGACAGGTATCCAGAGAGCGATCTCATCCCAAGGCACATGAGGATAGTGCTGACGAGGGATGCCTGCCTTCGCAGGCATTGGCGGGGGAGGGGGGGTGGCTTCACCCTACAATCTTACGTCGTGTCCGTTTTCGAACGGTTGAGACACTCTG
>NZ_AWFA01000091.1 GCF_000682675.1 Hyphomonas pacifica
GAGTGTCTCAACCGTTCGAAAACGGACACAGGGACGTTTGCAATCTCTGTACCGTAAAATCGGGGAATAATTAATAGTTAGACACTCTTTTTCGTGCGTCAGGGGAAAGTAAAAGGCAAATACTCACCTCAGCTGTTCATTTTCGGGGCAGTTCATTCGCAAAATAAGCCTAAAAGGGGGACGGGAAGACTCGAATGGGGCTGTTTGCGTGTCAGGGCGGCACAGTCAGAATAGAATCGGGGCGGCGCTAAAGGTT
>NZ_AWFA01000092.1 GCF_000682675.1 Hyphomonas pacifica
CCAGGGCGCGAGGCGATGGCCGGCATAGTTGCGCTGCGCGCGTTGCTGCGTGGTTGTTCCGAGGGCATCAGATATGCGCTTGGCGGTGCGCTCGTCATTGGTCGCAAAGGCGATGCGTACATGGCAATTGTCGAGAATGGCATTGTTCGGCCCATAGGCCTTTTCGATCTGGTTCAGCGACTGGGCGATGAGATAGGCCCGCATGCCATAGCCCGCCATGAAGGCGAGCGCGC
>NZ_AWFA01000093.1 GCF_000682675.1 Hyphomonas pacifica
GCAGAGCTGCGCGCACGTATCCTGACGCCCTGGGCCCCGGATTTCGCCGGGGTGAGCGGACATGAGGGAACTGCCATCAAGCGCGGCAGTCAGGGCCTTTGATGGCTCCCATTTGAACGGATCCTGCTGTTTCTGCTTTGCCAGCGCGGCGTCGCGCTCGGCCTGCGTGTCGCAGATGCGAACCAGCACGACGCGTCCATT